>NZ_JBXXZI010000001.1:0-826159 GCF_057369555.1 Comamonas sp. FUJ_7 | reverse complement strand
TTCTGGAAGTGATTGCAGGCGGTGTGCTACCCCGTACTCGCAGTCGAGTCTGCAATGCGTATGCGCGAGATGTACACGCTGACCTGGAGCCAGGTGGACCAGGCGCTCAAGACGATGTTTTGGGAGAAAACCAAGAACGGCAAGCAAGCGGCAGGTTCCCCTGTCTTCCGTAGGCATGGCGGAGCTTGCGGCCTTCAAGCCTGCAGCAGTGCTGCCTGAAGATCTGGTGTTTCCCTTCTAGGACGGGAACGATTCGGCACGCGTTCTGCGCGCCACCACCGACTTTCTTTCCAAGCTGTTTGTCGAAATCTTTGAGCGGGCAGGGGCCAAAGACCTGCCTTTTCACGACCTGCGGCACGAGGCCGCAAGTCGTTTGTTCGAGAGAACCAAGCTGACAGACACTCAGATCATGAAGATCACGGGCCACAAGAGCCAGCTCATGCTCATGCGATACGCAAACCTGCGTGGATTGACTTTGGCCGACGCCCTTTGCTGAGTCGATCTGCCGACTGCTTGATGAACACCTGATCTGCATAGCGGGTTACATCGCTGGTCTTGATGATGTAGCGCTGACCCACACGACCTGCAGGCAGATCGACATTGGCAATCAGCTTCTCTACGGTGGATGAGTGCAATTTGAGAATGCTGGCTGCTTCCTGGGTTGTGCATGTGTAATGTGTGCTGATGGTGGCTCCTGTTATGAAAAAACCCCGCTCTAGGCGGGGCTTGGTGTTGGGTTTGAACGGGGTCTTATGGCGCCTTGCTCGATTGCGGCAAAGGCTTCAATGGAGTGATGGGCTGCTGCGCCTCGCTCTCGGCGGTCTGTGCTTCCAGTGCGGCAATCGCTGGCGAGAGCAGGCCTTGTGCAACACTGCGGGCTTGCTCGGCCGTGGTGATGCCGCCGCTGACCATGTTTTGATAAAGGTGGCGCAGCTGAGCGAGTGCTTGTATTTGCAATGCTTGCTTCATGCGCTCATTGTCCGTGAGCCCGGCTGGGCGTGAGGCCAAGTCCTGGGCTGCGCTTTTGCATTGCCTGCGGACATGAAAAAACCGTCGTTGCATATGGGTTGGGTGCAGGATGTTTGAATAAGGCTTTCAACCTCAGGGCACAACAATGCGTTTGTCAAGACATTCTCTGATTCGTACTGCTGCATTGACCGTGGTTGCCGCGGCGGTGACCACTGCGCTTTCGGGCTGCGCAGTCTCTGTTCCCCAAGGCATTGAGCCAGTCTCTGGTTTCGATGCGTCGCGCTACATGGGTACCTGGTACGAGCTGGCCCGTATCGACCACCGCTTTGAAAAAGGCCTGACCCAGGTGTCTGCGCAGTACAGCCTCAATGACGATGGCACGGTCAATGTCATCAATCGTGGCTACGACGCAGCCAAAAAAGAGTGGCGTCAGGCCAATGGCAAGGCGCGGTTTCTGGGCGAGCCCGGCATCGCTGCACTCAAGGTCTCGTTCTTCGGGCCGTTTTATGGCGGCTACAACGTGGTCAACCTAGACGATGATTACCAGACCTCGCTCGTGATCGGCGACAGCCGCGACTACTTCTGGCTGCTGTCGCGCAGCAAGACCATCCCCGAGCAAAAATTCAGGCAACTGCTTGAAAAAGCACGCTCGCTGGGCGTGGATCTCAGCCGCGTGCAGGTGGTGGCGCAATAGCGTCAGCGAGCTGAACAGCGCTAAGAACCATTCAAGTGACGACACTGAACTGCGCCGCACGCAGGGCGTATGGACGACATTGATCCCATGAAAAAAACACTCGCAACCACCGGTGCAGTCCTGTCTGCCATCGCCATCACCGGCTGTGCCCAGTCGCAACCTGCAACCCCTGCCGTGCCCATGGTCGGCATGGCCAACCCTGCATCGGTTTACTGCGCCCAACTGGGCGGCAAAGCCCGCATCGAGAAGACTGCAGCCGGAGAGCGCGGCATCTGCGTGCTGCCCGACGGCACGGAAATAGACGAGTGGGATCTTTTCCGCCGTGACCACCCAGCCAAGTAATCGCGCTTTCGCTTTTATCCTGTTTTTTGTAGCGTTCATGGGTGGGTAATGACCGCTTTCCGGTCAGCCTCTTCCCGGTTGCGCGCAGGCATCAGTGCGGTATGGTGCTCGCGCCAAAAGCGCTGCGCGACAACGCCTGTCCAGGTGGCGCGCCACGGCTCGGTGTGGTGCGGGCCAAGGCGGTCGAGCAACAGCAACTGCAGCTGAAAAGCGCCGCACAGCGCCGTGCTGACCTGCGGCGGGGTGCGGCTAAGGAAAAGCGTTCCGATATGGCGCATACATGCCTCCTGTTTTGGCAATAAAAAAGCCCGCACGAGGCGGGCAATTGAAATGGGGGAGGGGAAGGACCTTTAGGTCTTGTTTCGGCCTCGGTAGTCGAGTTCGGTGGCAGAGTAGTTTTCACGTTTGCGCCAGTCCATCTGGACGGGGCCGGCGTGGTCGGCAGGATAAGTGATGCGCTCTTTCTCACGGCTGAGCTCCCATCTCTTGGCTTCCACGACATGGTGAACGGCGGGCTTTTTAGTGTTGCTCATGGCTAAGGCTCTCAGTAAATTTCAGAATGGCTCGTCTCACGGTACCGCGTTACCGTGAGCAGGTCTATCGATTTCTCGTTCGAAAGAGGGGGGGCGATCTGGCCTAACCCCCACCTTGCCGATGACGTTGAATATTGAAAAACAAAGGTCTTTCATTTCACCTATACTGATTTCACTCACTGTTTAGGTCGTTCGCCCCAACAGTGCCTGTCTGACACCATTGCCGCCCCTTGGCCGCAGGTAGCCGCTCTTCTTACAAAGCATGCGGTGGTCACTCCCCCTCTAGGCGAACTCTCCAGATCCTGAACATTCCTATGGATCTGCGTTGCCCCTGAATTTCCAGCGGGCCTTCCCTATCTCATTTGATGGTCGGCGCAATCGTGCGTGCGGCCGTCCGTTTTCATGCTGCACAAAAACATTACAGAGCAGATTGGCCGTTACGTGGTCACACCTCTGATACAGCCGAGCACCAGCGGCCAGTTCCTGGCTGCCGTCTCCATTCGACGTGGCACTTATGACCGCGTCATTCGATTCATTCCTCAGTTTTCTAACGAATCGCTCGCCTCCAACTACGCCCTGACTGAAGGGCGGAACATGGTGATGAACCAAAGCTTGAACTGAGTGCCTATCGCTTTTACTCACAGGAGACAGTTTGGCTAAAGAAGAACTAATCGAGATGTCTGGTCGCGTTGATGAAGTCCTGCCAGATGCGCGCTTTCGTGTCACCCTGGAAAACGGTCATCAGCTCATTGCTTACAGCGGCGGAAAGATGCGCAAGCACCGTATTCGCGTGCTGGCAGGCGACAAAGTGACTGTAGAAATGTCTCCCTACGACCTCAACAAAGGGCGAGTGACCTTCCGTCATCTTGCTCCTCGCACTGGCACGACTAGTGGAGCGAAGCCAGCCTTCAAGCGCCGCCGTTAAGCCCTTTAACTATTTACCCGTTCAACGCTGAAATGCCTGAGCAACCTTTGAAAGAACACTATGCAATCCAATCTCTACGTTACCAATCTTTCCTATACCGTTGACAGCGAAGCCCTGCGCGCCCATTTCGGCAGCTGCGGTGATGTCGTCACCGCCGACATCATCATGGACCGCGATACTGGCCGTTCGCGTGGCTTTGGCTTTGTCGAAATGGCCACTCAAGATCAAGCCCAGAACGCTATTCAGACGCTGAATGATCAGCCGCTGGGTGGTCGTGCAGTGGGAGTGGCCCTGGCCCGTCCACGCAAATAATCTTCTTCGATCTGTAAGAGGGAACGGCTCACGCCAAAAGCGTGGGCTTTTTCTGTTTGAGGATCGGTACATGCTGCTGACCACTTTTTGCGGAAGGCGCACAGACACCAACAAGCCCGCGCAGCGTGGGCCGGGCAGCTGGGGTTTGAATGAAATCAGGGATTGCTAAATAGGTATTTGCTGGTCACCATCCCAAACACGGCGACTGAGCAAGTACCTCTTCTGGGGCTGAAGCGGCGCTCCAAACTTGCGGCTCCATACAAACAGCAGCGAGTGCAAGAGCGCCTTTGCGCTCTTGCTATACGCATGTGTCTTGCACCCCAATCTCGCCAAGTACCAGCGCAGCTTGTTGTTCAAGCTCTCAATGTGATGTGTGTGCCCCTTACCAGTCGTGTGCTGGCTATGCTCAATGATTGACCTATAGGGCTTGTGATGGTCAGTGCATTACTGAATATGCTGCGCTTGCGCAAGCTTTGGCTGTAGCACCTTGGCTGTGCCTGTCCCGCGATCGTCCAGTGCAAAACCCACTATCCGGTGGCTATGCCTGTCTATTGCCCACCACAGCCAGATGGGCTGTTTTTTGAGCCGATGAAGCTCCACATCTCATCGATCTCCACCATGGATAAATCCTTGACGGGCACAGGCTCAAGCGCCTTGAATTCAACCTCTTTGCGCACCCACCCCAACACGCTGTTGTGGCTTACGCCCAGCAAGCGCTCAATCTTGCGAGCTGCAAATATCTTCGGCATGCATCTGTAGTGCAAACGCTTTGAGTTTGGGGTCAATCTGACGTTGAACTTTTGCCCCGAAGGTGCGCCCACACCCCTTGTACATCCAGCGCTGGCGTTTGTGGCGACTCAGCCCAATTTTGTTGGTATGGTGGTGACCGCAGTGCGGGCAGTTCATTCGGGAAGACGCAAAAGACATGAAATGCAGCTTTAAAGCGCTACACACCTTTTTAGCAATTCCTGAAATCAGGCTCTGGCGTTGATGGGCGTTGTTGCATAAATCGCTGCGTCGCCAGTTGTAGGCTTGCTGGGCATGGCTCATGCTTTGAGCCTAGCGCTTTCGACACGCCGATTTCTGCAACAACGCCTTTGAGAACGGCAATCAGCGGCAGCAGTGCTTTGATCAACATAGGTCTGAGCTTTCATGAATAAAGCCCGCCGGGTGTAAAACCTTGCGGGCTTTTGTGTGGAAGGGAAGAGGAAGTGCTCGAAACAGGCGGCCGCATTAACTGATACCCGTTAGCCTGGCCAGCTCAGCCTCCGCTGGTGGCCCATGGCCATTTGCTGCTGGCGGTCGCGAAGCCTGTCCAGCAAGGCTGTGCCTTTGGCGTGCCAGTCTGCACTCAGCACCCTATCGGTAGGCAGGTCGCGCTGTTGATCGGCGTTGAGGTTGCGCAGGTCTCGGGAGAGCAGGGCCTGCCCGCCCGCCAGTCGCACCAGCTCGTCGTGGTCTGAGGTGTCTGTCATGAATACTCCTTTATGAGCAAAAAAGCCCGCCAGGTCTTAAACCTTGCGGGCTTTTGTATGGGTGATTGCTTCTGAATTTGTGAGCGCATTGCGCTTGCTCTATCTGCATTTGAAAGTAGTTTGATGCTGAAAGGTTTGTACAGCTTGCGGCGGCTGCTTTCCTTTCAATAGCGCGTAACAAGCGGCTGCGCTGGCGGTCGCGGTGCTGCAGCTCTTGCAGCACGGTGTCGATGGGGTGCATGGGCTGGTCAAGGGTGGGCTGGCGGGCGACTTGAGGCTGCGGCGGCAGCTCAGGGCTTTTCGCGCAGGCATTGCACGGTGTGGGCGTCCAGCCATTCGGCGTGCATGCCGGGGCAGGCGAATTCGTCGCGCACGGATTTGGTGAGGGTGGTGGGCTCGTCCGCCTGGGCGCTGGGCGTGGCCAGCCACAGGGCGCCCATGAAGATGGCGGCGACGAGGATCAGTGATTCAATGATTTTTGCCATGATGTTTCTCCGTTCTGGCGCTTGTCAGTCAAGCGCATGTAGCTATCAAACTTGATGAGGTTGAGCGTTTAAAGCGGCCAGGCTTCGGGTGTGGTGGCGATGACGACGGCCAGGCCGATGAGGCAGAAGATGGCCAGCAAGGCGAGGCCCCATTGAGCGGCGATCAGTAGCTTTGTTCCAAAAGCGGGGCGAGCAAGAGCAGGGCAGCGAGCAGCAGTGCCAGTGCAATGGTGGGGATGTGTGGCCATTTCACAGGCCTTCCTTCTCGCGCAGGCGCTGCACGAGGTCTTCATCAACGGGCTGAGGGACGGTGCTGTACAGCATGAAATCTCCTTGAGGCGAGAGGCAGGCCCGCTTTACGGGCGGGGGCGAATAAAAAAGGCCAGTGCTCTTGCGAGAAGGCGAAACCAACGAAGGGAGCGGAGTGAATGCGCTTCGCGCTCTGGCCGGGAAACGGTGGGCTGCTGTGCGGCAGCGCCATCAAGAAAGAGTGCAGGCCCGGCTTGCGGTCTGTCGGTGGCGGCATTGCATTGCCTCGGTCCACACCCGGCTGGCACTCTTTCTTGATGACCCCGCTACGGCCCTGCGGGTAAGGGCTCAGGTCTGATGCGACCTGTTGTTTGAATTTTACTGGTGTTTTGATCAGTGCTGTGTATTTGTACAGTAGTTTAGATTTTACCTGTACAGCGAGTCAACAGGGTCGTGCGCCATGTGTTGCGTGGCTGCACTAAGTGCTTGAAGGCAAAGAAAAAGCCCACCGGCGTTGCGGGTGGGCTTGGAGTTAAAGGCCGATGCCTTGCGGCGTGCCTGAGGAAGTAAAGGGAGGGATGAGAACCTCAGGCTCGGCAAAAACCGTGATGGGGGGCAGTCACCATCGGGTGTGATCGCTTGGCAGCAGACTCACAGTTTGTGCGCTGCGCCTGGTGCAAGCGTATTTCTGGACGGGAATTTGGGCAATACCCTGCGCCGCAAACGATCACACCCGATGGCCCCGCTTGACCCTGCGGGGAGAGAGGTTGCGCTTCAGGCCCGCGTGGCCGGGATCGACATTTGAAAATCTCCGTATCGGAATGGGATGGGGGGCCGGGTGAGACAGCGGCAAAAATAGATCGACCGGGCAGGCCGATCGATCCTGTTATGCAGCGCCTGCGCCGGGCTTAGATGTAGGGCACGCCGTAGTGGTCATAAACACGGCGGCCGTATTCGTCGGTGTATTCAGGCAGCGTGCTGCCTTCGTAGTGGGGCGCGTTCTCCAGCTGTTCCTTGGTGACGGAGACCACATAGCCGCCCAGCCCCGAGTCGTATTTGAGGCTGTCCCAGGGCAGGGGGTAGAGGTCGGTGCCGATGCCGAGAAAACCGCCGAACTCCATCACGGCATAGCGAACCTTGCCGGTGAGCTTGTCGATCATCAGTGAATCGATGGAGCCCAGCTTGTCGCCGTTGGGGTTGTAGACGTTGGTGCCGTTGACACGATCGGATGAGATGACAGGTGAAGCTGTATTCATTCCTGCTCCTTTCTTTGCGTGGTTTAGAGCTGCGCTGGCGCACAGGGCCAGCGCCGAGGCGCGCACTTTCAGTGCTGAGGTGTCTTGTGCTGCTGCCCGGGCTGCTGTTGCGAAGGGTTCTTCTGCTGGCCTGGGGTTTGCTGCTGTTGCTGGCCGGGCTGGTTGGTGCTCTGGCCTGGCTGGTGTTGGCCGGGGTTTTGCTGCTGTTGCTGCTGCTTGTCCTGTTGGTTAGGGCTGTGCTGCTGGTTGGATTGCTGCGTCATTTCCTTCACTCCTTCAGGTTGGTGATCGGCAAACCGGGTTGGCTTGTCGTGGGTTCATGGTCGCCGACCTATGGAAAACCCTTCTGTAGGAGAACGTGGCGCAAGCCTGAAAACTGTGAGTTAGCCACCATTGCGTAGCATTTGGTTTACGTTTGAAGCGGAACTATCGATATTTCTCACAGGATTTAACATTAAGCGCAGGGGGTAGTCTGTTCTGGAGAGCGGGCTTGGGTCACTGGCGTTCGCGCAGATCAACACCAGCGACTCGCAGCCCTTGCTGGCGAAGGCGCGGGCGTGGTTGGCCAGCTTGTCGCATTGGTCGAGCGCAGAGACGCCTAGCTCAGTACTCTGAAAGGGCAGGTGCAATTGGACAGGCAGTTGCTGGAGTCTCAATGACAGTGCCTGAGAACCATCGAGAGCAGCAATGATTCACTCAAGCACCACCATCACCGCAGTTCTGGACGCCGCAGGCGCGGACCGCTTTGCCCGCCGTATTGCTGTGGCCTATGTGCTGGCTGGATTGGGCATCAGCGCCGCAGGCTTGGGCGGACTGATCGCAGCCATTCGCTGGGGGTGAGCAGCTTTACTCTTTGACAGCAGGACGATGAACCAGCACCGGAATGCTGCTGTTGGTCAGCACCTTCTGGGTCTCGCTGCCCAGCAAGATTCCGCTCAGCCCCTTGCGGCCGTGCGATGCCATGCAGATCAGATCGCAGCCGCCATCCTGCGCCTGCTTGATGATGGTCTCAGCCACGGCAGGGCTGGTGGCACGCACGCTTTGGATGGACAGGCCGTGTGCGCTGGCCAGGTCTTCGGCAAACTTCAGCACCTTGTCTGCCTCGGCCTGTGCGCTCTTGGTCAGCTCCACCGTGTCATAGGCGGCCATCAAGCGCGATCCATAGATCAGTGCGTGGTAATCGGGCATTACATACAGCACCGTGACCTTGGAGTCTTGCTCGGCGGCCAGCTCAATGCCGGCGTGAATGGCCGCCTCGGAAAGCTTGGAGCCATCGGTTGGAATCAGAATGTGCTTGAACAACGGTCTCTCCTCCTGCGCGGTCGCGCATCTGTTTGCTCAAAAGCTCCAGCCACTCTGTGAGTGGTGGCAGCGCCGCACATCATGGCAGCGAATGGAGGGCCTTTGGATGAATGTTGACGCCTGAGTTGATAGTGAAAACAGGCTGCAGGGCTTATCCATCAAGCGCTGGTAGCTATCAAAAATGGGTTGATGTCATGCCCAGCAGGCCTGGGCAAGCTGGCCTAGCGGCTCAGAAGCGCCTTGAGCTTTTGCTTGTCGACGATTTCTGCGTCCAGGCGCTTGACGGCTTCCTGGCGGATTTTCTGCATCATGGCGGCGTTCGGGTCTTGCCAGTCGCCCCCGGCGCTGCGCGCCATCCAGGCCACGGCGCGAGAGAATTCCTCAAGCGACAGGCTGCTGTCTCCGCCCTGGGCAGGCATGGCTCTCACACCGACGAAGGCATGCGCGCTCAGCACATCCTGTCCTTCTTCGATCAGCGGCTTCCAGGCCTTTACATCACCCAGCTTTGGGGCCTGCAGCAGTCCTGTGTCGTGGCAGGCCATGCAGGTTGAGCGGTACACCGTCTCGCCCGTTTTGAGTTGGGCCAGAGCAGAGATAGAGGTTGCGGCGGCGAATACGGCAATGGAGAGCAGTCGGCTGCAAGCAGTCAAGAGTTTCGTCATGGCGGGCATTGTCGCTGAAACGAAATTTACAACGATTCAAGGCGCTGGATATGCAGCCAAACTGCCACCGTTTGGCGGTGAAAGCCCGGTCATTGGGCCTGTTCGGGCATCATTGCTCTTCAAAAGACTCGCCAGCCCCTGCACGATGGGGCTGGTCTAGATAGAAAGGCAATCTCGAATGCAAGCGTTGCGAGGAATCACGTGGCTTCTGGTGCTGCAGCTGACAGGGGAGGCGCTGGCACTGCTGCTCAAACTTCCGTTCCCCGGCCCGGTCATCGGCATGTTGCTGCTGGTGCTGTCCATGCGCTTTACGCTGGTGCGCGAGCCAGTGCAGGCCGCGGCCAGCTATCTGCTCTCGCACCTGTCTTTGCTGTTTGTACCGGTGGGGGTGGGCGTCATCACGCACCTGAGTCTGCTGCGTGACTACGGGCTCAAGCTGCTGCTGGTCATCGCAATTTCCACCTGGGTAGGCATGATCGTCACCGTGCTGCTGGCGCGTTTTCTTTTGAGTGAGCCTGCAGACACCCGTCAGCAAGGGGGCGTTGATGCCTGATTTTGTACAACTCTGGGTCTATCTTTCCTCGGCGCCGCTGTTCGGCCTCACGGCCACGCTGGCGGTCTATGTACTGGCCCATGGGGTTTACAGCCGCACCGGGCAGGCGCCCTGGGCCAACCCCGTGCTCTGGTCCATCGTGGTGCTGGGTGTCTCGCTCATGCTCATGCAGATTCCCTACCAGACCTACTTTGCCGGGGCGCAGTTCATTCACTTTCTGCTGGGCCCTGCCGTCGTGGCACTGGGCTTTCCGCTGTGGGAGCGGCGGGAGGAACTCAAGCGTAAATGGGCGCGGCTGCTGATGGCTGCACTGGCAGGCGGTGCTACGGCGGCTGTCGTGGCCGTTGTACTTGGCTGGGCCGTGGGCTTGCCCGAGGAAGTGCTGCGCTCCCTGGCTCCCAAGTCCGTCACTGCCCCTGTGGCAATGGGCGTGGCCGAGAAAATTGGCGGCGTTCCGGCGCTGGCCGCCGTGTTTGCGGTGCTGGCCGGTTTGATTGGTGCGCTGTCTGCGGGCGCGCTATTCAAGCTGCTGAGGGTCGGCACCAGCGACACCGACTGGGTGGCACGCGGCTTTGCCCTGGGCACCGTCTCGCACGGCATCGGCGCAGCGCGTGCGCTGCAGGTCAATGCAGATGCCGGTGCCTATGCTGGCCTGGCCCTCAGCCTGCAGGTGCTGCTGGTTGCGCTGCTTATGCCGCTGATAGCCCGCTGGTTCTGAGCTGCAGTGGTGGTAGTACGATACGCCGCTAACAACTTGGAGGGGGCATGGGTAAATCGACGTATCGCGCATGGGTGATCGCTTCGCTGGTCATTCCGGTATTGGGAATGCTGGCGGAATATGGCTTTGATCTCGTGCCTCAAGAGCTGACCGACCTTTCACAGAGCCTTGCGATGCAGTCGGAAATGGTCGCTACAGACTGGATCTTCTTGCTGCTGCTTGCGGTGCTTGGTGTGATCGCTCTCGTATCTTTTTACGGCCTGCTGCGGTTCAGAGCATGGGCACCTCGGCTGACCCTGTGGTCTTCTGCTGCGACTTTGGGGCTTATATGTTTCAGTCCGCCGGTTGTGCTGTCCGGCCTGACCAACGCGACATCGGCCTTGGGCTTTGCGCTGTTTGGTGCAGTGCTTGCATTGCCGTACTACGCGCCCGATGTGCGAGAGATGTTCTGGCCCTCCAAGTCAGAGACCTGAACAAAAAAAGCCCCTTGCGAGGGGCTTTTTCTATGGCAAAGCACTTTGGGCTATCAAAAGCAGACTACCTGAACGTCATGCGCAGCAAGCCTTCATCGGGTGCGGGCGGCTGCTTGGCTGGCAGGGATGGGGCGGAGGTGCTGCGCTGGCACACCGACTCCACCAAGCCTGTGGTTTGCCTGAGCACCAGGCCGAACAGGCTCTTGAGTGTCACGCAAACTGGATGGCCGCATCCGAGAACTTCGGGCTTCGTCCGCGTTTGCCGCTGCCATCCGCAAACCAGGCCATGCGCTTGTGCAGCCAGATGGATAACGAACCTCGCGCTTTGAGCGCGGCGTTGTACTGCTTCCAGTTGGTAGTGCGGTAGTGGGGCTTACAGGGCAGAGTCATGCAGCCAGCCTACAACTGACGACGCAGCGATTTATGCAACAACGCCCTGGCAGAGCCTCTGCGCAGTCTCAGGCTTCTTGTCTTAATCGCAAGTTTTCAGCTTGCGGCTCAGTGGACGTAACTCTTGCAAGAGCTCTAAGCCTTAGTCTGCCTGTGAACCAGGACGGGAATGCTGCTATTGACCAGTACGCGCTGGGTTTCGCTCCCCAGCAAAATGCCGGCGATGCCTTTGCGTCCATGCGATGCCATGCAGATCAAGTCGCAGTGACCTTCCTGCGCTTCTTGAATGATGGCCTGGTGAATGGAGACATTGGTGACTCTTGCGGTTCGGCAAGCGACACCCTCGGCTTGTGCAATTTCCAAGGCTGCCTGCAAGACCTTGTCAGCATCCTTATGAGCACTTTGGTTGAACTCGGCGGCGTTGTACGCCATCAGCGCTTCAGCACCGTAGATCATGGCGCTGTAATCCGGCATCACGTACAGTGCAGTGACCTGTGCGCCTTGCTCTTTCGCCAGGCGCATGCCGGCATGAAGGGCGGCGGTTGAAAGCTTTGAGCCATCCGTGGGAATGAGAATGTGCTTGAACATATCCGGCCTCCTTGCTCAATGAAACAAACTTGCTGAGCTCATGCTCGCGCTGTAGCGCGGCAAATGCAATCCCCCTCAAGAAATCTGGCCTTCTAGGGCAAAGCTTGAGAAGGGAGGTTTTTGAGTAAAAACACCTGCTAATCGAGACCCGTAAAGCGCTTGTAGCTATGGAAAAGAGACTATCTCTTGATGAGCGTGTCTATGGTCTTTCTGGCTGTGTATGCAAAGGCGGCTCATAGATGTAGGGCATTCGGGTTGCTAATGACCTTGCTCTATGGACAGTGAAAACTGTGACAGCTCCCCACGTTGTGCGGCATCGCGCAGCAAAAAGACCTGAATCAGATAGTCCGCATTGGGCTCTGCCTGAAAGTGGCAGAAAGACTGAGAAGCACTGCTTTCACACAGTGGGGGTGAATCTCCGTCCCTGAGCACCTGCATGCGGGTATTGAGGTTGTTGGTGTGAAGGGTGATGGTGAGGGGCTGGCCGGGCAGCGTATTCAGTCCATAGCGCGCAATGCCATGGCCTGTAAGTTGGCCGCTGTATGAAACGCTGCCGTTGAAGCTGCTGGCTGTCGAGTGTGCGGAGCTGGTGAGCTGTGCCATGGCGGCACCTTCCGGGATTGAACTGAAAAGGAGGCTGACGGTAAGCAAGGCGGCGATGTGCTTCATGCGTCCCTCCCTGAAGTGCGTCAGTTGACTATGCTTTGTCGAAGATCACCACGGTGAGTAGATGGGCTTGGAGCAGGTGTGGATCGGGAGCGATGTGCCATGTGAATGAACGAGTGCGGTAATGCATGCTCGTGCGTGCAATTCGATACTTATCCGCTTCTGCTCCGTGAGCTGGATGCCGCAAGAAGTTCACGAAGGTGGGAGAGCGGGCAAAGAGTGCCGGCTTTCCAGTGAGCATGAGCGGCTCATGACTACCGGGTATTTCTGTGCAAGATGCTGGGTGCTCGCAGCAGCAATTGAAAAGCACGCAGTTAGAATGAGTAGGATTAGCCTAACCCTGTTGGTGGAGGTTGGATGGCATTTCTGTAGAGCATCAATGCACTGTAGAGGCCCGGTCGGTGGCACACCTGGGTCGCACGGCTTTCACCATTGTTAATGAGGCGAACGGAAGTTCGCCTTTGTTTTTGCTGCCGCAGAAAGATTGACCATGTTCGAATCCATCCGCAAGCATTCCAAGTTCGTGATGATCTTGTTGTTCTTGCTGATTATTCCCTCTTTCATTTTTGTCGGGGTCAACCAAAACTACTTCACGGAGTTCAGCCAGACGGTGGCTCGTGTAGATGGTCATGACATCACCCAGCAAGATTGGGACAACGCTCACCGGGCGGAAAGCGACCGCTTGCGCGCAGAAAATCCAACCCTGGACGCCAAGCTACTGGACTCTCCCGAGGCGCGTTACGCCACTTTGGAGAAGCTGGTGCGTGATCGGGTCTTGGCTGCTGCTGCCACCAAGATGCACTTGACAACCTCCGATGCACAACTGGTACGTACATTGCGTGAAATCCCCGCGATTGCTTCGTTGCAAAAGCCGGATGGCTCCCTGGATGCTGAGGCTTACAAGGCATTAGTGGGCTCTCAGGGAATGACCCCCGAGGGCTTTGAAGCCAACCTGCGTAGAGAACTCTCTCTCAATCAGGTGCTGGGCTCTGTGTCGTCCACAGGCTTTGCGACTGAAGCTCAGTTGCAGCAAGCCATGGATGCGTTGTATCAGCGACGCGAAATTCAGGTCGCTCGCTTTGATGCGGCGGCTTTTGCAGCCAAGGTGCAGCCCACCGAAGCAGATCTCAAGGCCTTCTATGACGCGCATACCAGCCAGTTCAAGAGGCCTGAAGCAGCGACGGTGGAGTATGTGCAGCTTGATCTGGATGCAGTGCAACAAGGCATTGTCCTGAGTGAAGAAGATCTGCGTACCTACTACAAGGAAAATGCGGCCCGTCTTGCTGGCCCTGAAGAGCGTCGTGCCAGCCATATCCTGATTAATGCCGCAAAGGACTTGCCGTCGGCCGAGCGAGAAAAAGCCAAGGCCAAGGCCGAGGCCTTGCTGGCCCAGGTTCGTAAGGATCCGAAGACCTTCGCCCAGGTGGCTAAGGAAAATTCTCAGGATCCGGGATCGGCGGCCAATGGCGGTGATCTGGGCTACTTCGGGCGCGACGCCATGGTCAAGCCTTTCGAAGAAGCAGTTTTCAAGATGAAGGAGGGCGACATCAGTGATGTGGTTGAGTCTGACTTCGGCTATCACATCATTGAGCTGACAAGTATCAAGCAGCCCAAGGTGGCTTCATTTGAAGAGATGCGTCCCAAGTTGGAGGCTGATCTCAAGCAGCAGCAGGCGCAGCGCAAGTTCGCAGAAGCGGCAGAGACTTTTTCGAATGCAGTTTACGAGCAGTCAGAAACGCTGACTCCTGTCGCCGAGAAATTCAAGCTGACTGTGCACAAGGCAGAAAACGTCTCGCGTGAGCCAGCTGCTGATGCTCAAGGGCCTCTGGCTAACAAACGTTTCCTCGAAGCACTGTTTTCTACGGACTCTCTCGAAAACAAGCGCAATACCGATGCGGTGGAGCTGGCACCTAGTACGCTGGTGGCTGGCCGCGTATTGAGTTATGTGCCCGCACATACCGAGTCGATGGAAGAGGTGGGCGACAAGCTCAAGCAGTTGTATGTGGCACACCAGGCCGCAGAGCTGGCCAAGCAAGAAGGCAAGGCCAAGCTTGACGAGTGGAAAGCCAAGCCTGAGATAGCGCAGCTGGCTGCGGCTGTGGAAGTTGGTCGTGACCAATCCAAGGATCTGCCGCGTGAAGTGCTGGATGCTGCATTGCGTGCACCTACGGATGTTTTGCCGGCTTGGGAGGGTGTGGACCTGGGTAATGCTGGTTATGCAGTGATCAAGGTCAATCGCATTGCTCAGCGCCCAGCACAGGATGCACAGGTGCTGGAGCAGCAAAAGGCGCAATTTACGCAATGGACATCGATGGCGGAAGTGGTGGCCTACTATGAACAATTGAAGAAGACCTTCAAGGTTCAGATCAAGGTGCCGCGCCCCTGATAAGGGGTGAAATCAGGCGTGATTTCATTTGCACGTCTGATTTATGCATTACAATAAATGCTTCTACGGTGGCTGTAGCTCAGTTGGTAGAGTCCAGGATTGTGATTCCTGTTGTCGTGGGTTCGAGCCCCATCAGCCACCCCAAATTTGAAAAACGCTCTGCAGCGCAGAGCGTTTTTATTTGACCAGGGATTCCTTGGAATCGTTAGTAGTTCAGTGTTTGATGCTCTTAAATTTGATTTGAGAAGCTTAAATCTGAAGTAGAATAAGCACTTATCTACGGTGGCTGTAGCTCAGTTGGTAGAGTCCAGGATTGTGATTCCTGTTGTCGTGGGTTCGAGCCCCATCAGCCACCCCAGTTTTTAAATGCCCCACAAACTATGTTTGTGGGGCATTTTCTTTTCGCGGGTACTGTTGCGCAATTTCAGTGTGAAGAGAAGTGGCTGCGGTTTTTTGAACAGCTAGCTAAGCGAGATCTTTCCCAGTAAAGATGGCCTGACAATAGGCCGAACCTGGAGAGATCCATGACCATCAAATCCCGACACAAGCACAACCCTGCATTTAAAGCGAAGGTGGCACTAGAAGCCGTTCGCGGTGAGCGCACGGTTGCTGAGCTGGCTCAGCAGTATGAAGTTCACCCCAGCCAGATTGCTGATTGGAAGCGCATGCTGCTTGAGCGGGCTGCGGACGTGTTTGGTTCAGCTCCTGTACCCACAACCCCTGCGGTCGACCTCAAAGAGCTTCATGCCAAGATCGGTCAATTGACCTTGGAGAAGGATTTTTTGCAAGGTGCGCTGAGCAAAGCGGGATTGCTCAGCGTAGGTCGATGATTGACCGCAGCCATGGCTTGTCGCTGGCCCGTCAAGCAAGCCTCATGCGCATCAGTCGTGGCTCCATCTACTACCGTCGCAAGTCACCAAACAGCGAGCAAGTTGCGTTGACCCATAGCTTGGATGCGCTGCATGTCGCTCATCCTTTTGCTGGTGCACGCATGCTGCGTGGGCTGCTGCAGCGCCAGGGGCATTGCGTGGGATGAAGGCATGTGCGCACGCTGATGAAGCGCATGCACATCTCAGCACTGTACTGCCAGCCTCGCACCAGTGCTCGCCACCCGCAGCACAAGATCTACCCGTACCTACTCAGGAACAAAGCCGTGACACATGCCAACCAAGTCTGGGCTATGGACATCACCTATGTGCGCATGCACAAAGGGTGGATGTATCTGTGCGCTGTGGTGGATTGGTGCAGCCGCAAGGTCTTGGCTTGGCGACTGTCCAATACTATGGACGTACAGTTTTGCGTGGATGCCGTGCAAGAGGCTATTGCCCGCTGGGGAACGCCCGCCATCTTCAACACAGATCAGGGCAGCCAATTCACCAGTGAAACCTTCACTGTGCAGCTCAAACGCCACGGTATTCGTATCTCTATGGATGGCAAAGGCGCTTGGCGTGACAACGTCTTCGTGGAGCGCCTGTGGCGCTCCATCAAGTACGAGGAGATTTATCTCAAAGCCTATGACAGCGTGCGTGCCGCACTGCCGTTTGCACCAATGCAGGCGGCATGACCCCATCGATCTCGCTTAGCAACTGGATTCAGTTGTTCAAACGACCGGGACCACTTCTTGGGATTGAGGCTGGCGTATGTGTGAGAGCCTTTGGCCTTCATTGGCGCTGAGCTATACACAGCAAAAGATTGCTGAGTACAAATAGACAAAAGGGTTTAGATCTTGCGATCTAAACCCTTGTCATTTGGTCGGAGCGGCGGGATTCGAACTCGCGACCCTCTGCTCCCAAAGCAGATGCGCTACCAGGCTGCGCTACGCTCCGTAAGCGTCTATTGTAACTACAAAAAATTGCTCATTTTTGAAAGCGGCTAATTTTTTGTATTGAGGTTCAATTTATTTGGATCGGGGTGTGGTGGGGGCTGGGCCGCGGTTGGCAAGGTGACGGAATGTGATGCGGCCCTTGCTCAGGTCATAGGGAGACATTTCCAGTGACACTTTGTCTCCCGCCAGAATACGAATGTGGTGCTTGCGCATCTTTCCACCGGTGTAAGCGATCAGCTGATGACCGTTATCCAGCGTGACGCGAAAGCGCGAGTCAGGCAGGACCTCGGTGACGGAGCCCTGCATTTCAATAAGTTCTTCCTTGGCCATTTGTTCAATCTCTCAGAAAAAGTCCGTTGTGGCGTTTGTTCATCATCACCACGGAAAAGGCCTGAGCAAAAACTGCTCAGGCCTCAAGGTGGCGAGGGCGCTGCGCTGTTCGCGCAGACCGAACAAAAGGCCGATATCTAATCAAGCTATGCTTTAACAGCATTCAACCAACGGATGAAATTGTAGCGTCTCGACTTTGTAAGCGGCTTGACAAAGGATGCAATCTGTCGCAGAGATGAGACGATCTGAGCACACTTTTTTTGTGCTCGTCGCTTCAATGTCGCGGCAGGCTTTTGTGAGAAAGAAATGGGCACAATGCCTGTCTTTCTGGAGGAGGCCTGCAGTGCATCAGCTCTTGGCTAGAATCCTGTTCGATAGCTCTATAACTTTGATAGCAAAAAACCATTGTGTCTGAACGACTCGCTGTACTTTCTCAATATTTATTACCCAAGCAGGCACTGACGGCCCTGATGGGGAAATTGGCTCAGGCTGAAGCTGGAGAGTTGACGACGACAGTGATTCGTCGCTTCATTCAGCGCTACAAGGTCAATATGGCAGAGGCTGCCGAACCTGATCCTGCGGCCTACAAGACTTTCAACGCTTTTTTCACGCGGGCACTCAAGGATGGAGTGCGCCCTATGGCGCAGGCGGACTGGATTTGTCCGGTCGATGGGGCTATCAGTCAGTTCGGCAAGATTGAGGGGGAGCAGATCTTCCAGGCCAAGGGGCATCAATACAGTGCTACGGCATTGGTAGGAGGGGATGCGGCTCTTGCGCGCCAGTTCGATAACGGCAGCTTCGCGACAATTTACCTGAGCCCGCGTGACTATCACCGCATCCACATGCCTTGTGCTGGCAAGCTGCGAAGCATGACCTATGTGCCCGGTGATCTGTTCTCGGTGAACCCTGTCACGGCGCGCGGAGTGCCGGGTCTGTTTGCTCGCAATGAGCGCGTGGTTTGCGTCTTTGAGAGTGCCCATGGCCCATTTGTGCTGGTACTGGTGGGGGCAACGATTGTAGGCAGCATGGCCACGGTGTGGCATGGCCTGATCAACCCGCCGCGGCCCGGTCATATCAAGACCTGGAATTACGAGGGCAGCGATGCTGTGGAGCTTGCCCAGGGGCAGGAAATGGGGCGCTTTCAGCTGGGATCGACGGTGGTCATGTTGTTCCCGCAAAGCGCAGGCATGCAGTTCAATGCGCAGTGGCAGCCTGCAGGGCCCGTACAACTGGGCCAGGTGATGGGGCAGGCACAGGCCAAGCTGGTTTGAGTCCGCTGGAAATCATAAAGTAATAGCAAAAGCCGCTGGTGCCATAAGGCCCAGCGGCTTTTTTTAAGTGTTCAAAGAAACCAGGTCAGGGCTTCCTGTCGGCGCTCGGTGGTGAACAGCGTGGGCGCTAAGTCCAGGCCGTCAGGCTTGACCGGATCGTCGTGGCCTTTGAGGTAGACCATCAATTCACGTCTGCGCAAGATGACATGGCTGACGATCTCGCGTCGGCCATTTTGGGTGACCTCGGTGCCGGGACGAAACAGCGGCATATGAAATAGGCCACTGCGTGTGGTGGGCGGCGATGCCGCAACTTCATTGGAGGGGAGCTGCATGGGCTTTCCGTAGTAGTGGTGACTGCATATCGGCAATGCAGTCAGAAACTA
The DNA here is from genome assembly GCF_057369555.1 of Comamonas sp. FUJ_7. Taxonomy (NCBI): domain Bacteria; kingdom Pseudomonadati; phylum Pseudomonadota; class Betaproteobacteria; order Burkholderiales; family Comamonadaceae; genus Comamonas; species Comamonas sp. FUJ_7. The sequence continues at coordinate 807,372 of NZ_JBXXZI010000001.1, read as the reverse complement.
AAGCCTATGCAACAGATTTTGTTCAGCTCGATTGCCCCAGTGCTTTGAGAAGCTCTGTCTCGATTTGAAGCTGGCGGCTGCTGTCCTGCAGCTCCGGACCCTCGATCAGAAAAGTGTCTTCTACGCGCTCTCCCAGAGTGCTGATTTTGGCCAGTTGTACGCTGATGTGGTGCTGGGCCAGGATGCGGGCAATGATGTAGAGCAGACCAGCGCGGTCGGATGCCGAGATGGACAGCAGCCAATGCTGTGCCTTTTCATCGGGGCGCAAGATGACGCGGGGGGCAAAAGGAAAGCTCTTGACTCGGCGCGACAGCCTTCTTTTGGTCGGAGGGGATAACGGACCGCCCTTGAGCAAAGTCAGCGTCAGGTCGTTTTCCACCATGTGCATCAGTTCGCGGTACTGCTCCTGCATGGTGGGGGCGATGACTTGAAAGGTATCGAGTGCATAGCCGTTGTTGGCGGTGTGTACGCGGGCGTCGAGAATGGAAAACCCTGCGCGGTCGAAGTAGCTGCAGATGCGGGCGAAGAGGTCGGGCTGGTCGGGTGCATAGACCAGTACTTGCAGACCTTCGCCAGCCAATGAGCGTCTGGCGCGAACCACGGGCTTGCCCTGACCCACATGGCGCGAAAGGTGGCGTGTATGCCAGGCAATGTCGGCGGCCTCATGGCGCATGAAGTAGCTGATATCCAATGTTTCCCAGAGCTTTTTATGCGATTCAAAAGGTTGGGCGGACAAGGCCAGTTGCACCAGAGCTTCGCGTTTGCGGCCCTCTATTTCGGCTGCTGCATCCGGTGCGCGGCCACCTAGTACGCGCAAGGTCAGGCGGTAGGTGTCCTCCAGCAGCTTGCCTTTCCAGGCACTCCAGACCTTGGGGCTGGTGCCGCGAATGTCTGCCACCGTCAGCAGGTACAAGGCGGTGAGCTTGCGTTCATTGCCCACTTTGTCGGCAAAGGCACGAATGACATCAGGGTCTGACAAGTCCTGCTTTTGCGCCACCTGGCTCATGGTCAGGTGCTCGCGCACCAGAAATTCGGCCAGCTCTGCATCGGGCTTTGCTATCTGATGGGCACGGCAAAAGCGCTTGACTTCGACCGCACCGATCACGGAGTGATCACCCCCCCGGCCTTTGCCAATGTCATGAAAAAGGGCGGCCAGATACAGAATCCAGGGTTTGTCCCAGCCTGCGGCCAGCTGAGAGCAGAACGGATATTCATGGGCATGCTCGGCCATGAAGAAGCGCCGTACATTGCGCAGCACCATCAGAATGTGCTGATCCACGGTGTAGACGTGGAACAGGTCATGCTGCATCTGACCGACGATGCGGCGGAAGGGCCAGAGGTAGCGGCCCAGAACCGAAGTCTGATTCATTAGCCGGATCGCGTGGGTGATGCCGCGTGGCTGCTTGAGAATTTTCAGAAACGTCTCGCGGTTGACCGGGTCGCGGCGGAAACCGCTGTCCATGACATCGCGGCTCGCGTATAGGGCACGCAGAGTGCGGCTGGACAGGCCTGTCAGACCCTCGTGCTGCTCATACATGAGAAAGGTCTCAAGAATGGCATGGGGATCACGCTGATACAGGTCGTCGCTGGCGACTTCAATCGTTCCCGCCTTCTCGTAAAAACGTTGGTTCAGCGGAATGAGTTTGTGAGAGCGGGGGCTTAGGCGCTCTTCAATACTCATGCGCACGATCTGGCACAGCTGGGTTACCGCCTTGGCAGCCCAGTAATAGTGACGCATCAGCGTCTCGCCCGCCCGCATGGCCAGCTTGCGCCCTTCGGGTGTGGTGGAGCGGTAGCCAAAGGCTTCTGCCACGGCGGTTTGCAGGTCAAAGACCAGCCGGTCTTCGTGCCTGCCGGCGGCGGCATGCAGACGGGCGCGAATCAGACTCAGTAGTGATTCGTTGGACTCGAGCTGCTGAACTTCAAAATCTGTAATCAAGCCTTGTGCGGCCAGCTCATGCCAGCTGTGGCCAAAGCCTGCCGCCTTGGCCAGCCAGAGCATGGTGTGCAGATCGCGCAGGCCGCCGGGCGACTCCTTGCAGTTGGGCTCCAGCGAATAGGGGGTGAAATCGTATTTGGCATGGCGCTGGCGCATCTCCAGCAGCTTGCCTTCTACAAAGCTCTTGGGCTGAAGCTGTGAGCGAAACTGCTGCTCAAAGTCCGTAAACAAGGCTTTGCTGCCGCAGATGTGGCGTGACTCCAGCATGGCTGTCTGCACCGTCAGGTCTTGCGCCGCTTCCTGCAGACATTCGGCAATGCTGCGCACGCTGGAGCCGATCTCCAGTCCTGCATCCCAGCAACTGCTGATGAACTGCTCGATGCTGGCCGCCAATTCCGCAGCCGGCTGTGCACTGCTTTGGGGCAGCAACACCAGCACATCGATGTCCGAATAGGGAAAGAGCTGGGCCCGGCCATAGCCCCCTACGGCTACCAAGGCGGCACCCTCTGGCATGCGCGCCCGTTGCCAGAGAGTGCTTAGCAAGCCGTCGGCCAGATCACTGAAATGGTGCAGCACTCCGCGTACGCTGCGTCTGCCCAGCGTAGGGTTGTGCAGCAGAGCGATTTGTTGAGCCTTGGCGTGGCGGTACGCATCGCGCAGGGAATGCAGTGCACCGAGATCCGAAGCGTCAGGTGCAGTGGAGGAGCCGGAAGAAAAGGTCATGCGCAGCAGAAAAAGTTTCAACAGAGCAGGTGCTTGATTGTCCTCTTAACCCGACCTCGTGGCCGCTGTCAGCCTGAGCTGGAGCCTGGGTATGGAGCAAGAGGAGTGCGCAGCACTTGTAGCACCTTCGAGACAAGCAAAAAATATGCCGCATCCGGCAGTAACCAGATGCGGCATGGCGACTTTCTGTACAGAAGCGCTTGATGCAGCTTTACGTGCGGATGGCCTTGATGAAGTCGGGCGGCGTGGGCGAGCCATCGGACCAGGTCAACACGTCATAGCCGGTCTTTGTCACGGCCAGCATCAGCTCCCACTGGGCCGTGAGGCTGCGATCCTTGGTGACCACGGTCCAGCCGTCGGGCATGGCCTTGATGTCGCGCTTGCCCAGATTCAGCATGGGCTCGATGGTGAAGACCATGCCTTCTTCCAGCACCACGCCTTCGCCGGGCTTGCCGTAATGCAGCACCTGGGGCTCATCGTGGAACACTTTGCCGATGCCGTGGCCGCAGTATTCGCGCACCACAGACAGGTTGTGACCTTCGGCATAGGTCTGAATGGCGTGGCCGATATCGCCTAGGGTTGCGCCAGGCTTGACCTGCTCGATTCCCTTCCACATGGCTTCAAACGTCAGCTTGCACAGGCGCTTGGCGGCAATCGAGCCTTCGCCAATGATGAACATGCGGCTGTTGTCGCCAAACCAGCCGTCATCGGTGATGATGGTGACGTCCACGTTGACGATGTCACCCTTCTTCAGAGGCTTGTCATTGGGGATACCGTGGCACACCACGTTGTTGACCGAGGTGCAGACATAGGCCGGGTAGGGCGTCATGCCCGGCGGCTGGTAGCCCAGGCAGGCGGTCTTGGTGCCTTGCTCAGCCATGCGCTTGGCGCACAGATCGTCGATCTGCTGGGTGGTGATGCCGGGCTTGATGTGGGGGGTGATGTAGTCCAGCACATCCGAAGCAAAGCGGCCTGCAATACGCATGCGTTCAATGTCTTCGGGAGTCTTCAGTGTGATGCTCATGGCGTGAATTATCCCATTGCGCGCTTGAACATGCAGGGCTTGTGGGTGTGAGCATTCGGACTAACCCCGAGGCACGGTAAAATCGCAGGCTCACCGATTCAGTGCCCTGAGCTGCGCCTTCTGACAAGGACGCGGCTCAGGCGCTTTTCACCAGCCTTCACATAAACAGGCCGCCACGTGACATTGCATCTGACACAGTTTGAGGGTGGAAACGCCCTGAGCTCGTTCCGCGCCCAACAGCTTTTGACCGATCTGGTCGCCATCCACCCCAAGATCACAGGCGTGTCCGCGCGCTTTGTGCATTTGGTGGCTACCGAGAGCACACCTGTGCCCGCATTGCAAGAGCGCCTGTCGGCGCTCTTGACTTATGGCGACCCCTACACAGGCAACGCCGAAGGCGTGGCTTTCATCGTCACCCCTCGTCTGGGCACCATCTCGCCATGGGCTTCCAAGGCGACTGACATTGCCCGCAACTGCGGCCTGGATGTGTTCCGTGTGGAGCGCATGACCGAGTACCGTGTCGAGCTGAAGTCAGGCTTGCTCGGCGGCAAGTCCGAGCTGTCGGCAGAGCAGACTGCGCAAATCGCCGGCCTGCTGCACGACCGCATGACCGAGTCCGTGTTTGCCACACGCGCCGAAGCCGAGCAACTGTTCACCACCCTGGCCGCCGAGCCCATGGAGTTTGTGGATGTGCTGGGCGGTGGCCGTGCAGCGCTGGAGACCGCCAACAAGCAGTGGGGCCTGGCTCTGGCCGAAGACGAGATTGAGTATCTGGTCAACGCTTTCAATGGCCTCAAGCGCAACCCCACCGATGTGGAGTTGATGATGTTTGCGCAGGCCAATTCGGAGCACTGCCGCCACAAAATCTTCAACGCCAAGTTCACCATCGATGGTGTGGAGCAGGAGAAGTCGCTGTTTGGCATGATCCGCAACACCGAAGCCGTCTCGCCCCAGCACACCATCGTGGCCTATGCCGACAACGCCTCCATCATGGAAGGCCATGAGGTCGAGCGATTTGTAGCGAAATTTGCCGCAAACGTAGATGGTGCAAGCGCTCCTAGCTATCAAAAGCAGACTGCGACCAATCATGTGCTGATGAAGGTGGAAACGCACAACCACCCCACGGCCATCTCTCCCTTCCCAGGCGCATCGACCGGTAACGGCGGCGAAATCCGCGACGAAGGCGCGACCGGCCGCGGCTCCAAGCCCAAGGCAGGTCTGACCGGCTTCACCGTCTCCAAGCTGTGGGGTAGCGAAGTGGGCAAGCCCGAGCACATCGCCAGCCCGCTGCAGATCATGATCGAAGGCCCGCTGGGCGGCGCGGCGTTCAACAACGAGTTTGGCCGTCCCAACCTTACCGGCTACTTCCGTGAGTACGAGCAGCAGGTCGGTGACATCACCCGTGGCTACCACAAGCCCATCATGATTGCCGGTGGTCTGGGCGTGATCGACTCCGAGCAGACGAAGAAGATTCCGTTCCCCGCTGGCACGCTGCTGATCCAGCTGGGCGGCCCCGGCATGCGCATCGGCATGGGCGGCGGCGCGGCCAGCTCCATGGCCAGCGGCACCAACGCTGCAGAGCTGGACTTTGACTCGGTGCAGCGCGGCAACCCCGAGATCGAGCGCCGTGCGCAGGAAGTCATCAACCACTGCTGGGCGCAGGGTGCTGAGAACCCGATTCTGGCCATCCACGACGTGGGTGCCGGTGGTATCTCCAACGCTTTCCCCGAGCTGACCAACGACGCGGGACGTGGCGCGCGCTTCGACCTGCGTGCCGTCAAGCTGGAAGAGTCCGGCATGTCGCCCAAGGAGATCTGGTCCAACGAATCGCAAGAGCGCTACGTGATGGCGATTGCGCCCGAGTCGCTGGCGCAGTTCACCGCCTTCTGCGAACGCGAGCGCTGCCCGTTTGCCGTGATCGGCACAGCCACCGAAGAGCGCCAGCTGGTGCTGGAAGACACGGCAGTCGAATCTGGCGACCAGAAGTTCCCTGTGAACATGCCCATGGAAGTGCTGCTGGGCAAGCCGCCCAAGGTGCACAAGGACGTGACCACCGTGGAGCGCGAGTTGCCCGCCATCGACCTGACCGGCGTGCCGCTGGAAAAGGCCGTGATCGAAGTGCTGGCCCACCCCACCGTGGCCTCCAAGCGTTTCCTGATCACCATTGGCGACCGCGCCGTGGGTGGTCTGACCCACCGCGACCAGATGGTCGGCCCCTGGCAAGTGCCTGTGGCTGACGTGGCCGTGACCCTGGCCGATTACAAGGGCTTCAAGGGCGAAGCCATGGCCATGGGCGAGCGCACGCCGCTGGCGGCCATCAACGCGCCCGCATCGGGCCGCATGGCCGTGGCCGAAGCTATCACCAATATGCTGGCTGCGCCCATCGAGCTGTCCAAGGTGAAGATGTCGGCCAACTGGATGGCCGCTTGCGGTGAAGCCGGTGAAGACGCTGCGCTTTACGCCACCGTCAAGGCCGTGGGCATGGAGCTGTGCCCCGCGCTGAACATCTCGATTCCCGTGGGCAAGGACTCCCTGTCCATGCGCACCCAGTGGAGCGAGAACGGCCAGACCAAGAAGGTCACCTCGCCCGTGAGCCTGATCATCACCGGCTTTGCCGCCATTGATGATGTGCGTACCACGCTGACGCCCCAGCTCAACGCCGATGTCGAAGACAGCACGCTGGTGCTGATCGACCTGGGTCGCGGCAAGATGCGCATGGGTGGCTCCATCATCGGTCAGGTGCTGAACCAGGCTGGCAATGAAGTGCCGGATCTGGACGACCCGCAAGACCTGATCGCCATGGTCAATGCCGTCAACGCCTTGCGCGCCAAGGGCCTGATTCTGGCCTACCACGACCGTGGTGATGGCGGCCTGCTGGCCACCGCTGCCGAAATGGCCTTTGCCGGCCAGGTGGGCGTGGCACTGAATGTGGACATGCTGATCACCGAAGGCGATGGCATCTCCGACAGCCGCATGGACAGCGGCGAGGGCAAGAACTGGGGCAAGCAAGTTTCCGGTCGCCGTGAAGACCGCACGCTGCGCGCGCTGTTCAACGAAGAGCTGGGCGCCGTGCTGCAGATTCGCACCGAAGACCGCGCCGAAGTGCTCCAGGTGCTGCGCGAGCATGGCCTGATCCAGTGCAGCCATGTCATTGGCAAGACCCGTCCTGTCTCGTCCCCCGTGGATGCCGGCAAGGGCGAGCTGCAGGTCTGGCGTGATGCCAACAAGGTGTTTGGTGCAACGCTGTCCGATCTGCACCAGGTCTGGGACGCCGTGAGCTGGAAGATCGCCCAGCAGCGCGATAACCCCGCCTGTGCCGACAGCGAGCACGCTGCGGCGGGCGATCCCAGCAACCCCGGCATGCATGTGCATCTGACGTTTGACCCCCAGGACAACGTGGCTGCGCCTTTCATCAACGTGGCTGCCAAGCCCCGCGTGGCGGTGCTGCGTGAGCAGGGCGTGAACTCTCACGTTGAAATGGCCTATGCCTTCGCCGAAGCCGGCTTTGACGCGGTGGACGTGCACATGAGCGACCTTCAAGCCGGCCGCGCCAACCTCAAGGACTTTGCTGGCGTGGTGGCCTGCGGTGGCTTCAGCTACGGCGACACCCTGGGTGCCGGCATTGGCTGGGCACGTTCCATCACTTTCAACGATCGTCTGTCCGAGCAGTTCCAGCAGTTCTTTGGCCGCACCGACACCTTTGGTCTGGGCGTGTGCAATGGGTGCCAGATGTTTGCCGAGCTGGCCGACATCATCCCCGGCGCGCAGGACTGGCCCCGCTTTACGCAAAACCAGAGCAACCGCTTTGAAGCGCGTCTGTCCATGGTGGAAGTGCTGGAATCGCCCAGCCTGTTCTTGCAAGGCATGGCCGGTTCGCGCCTGCCGATTGCCGTGGCGCACGGCGAGGGTTATGCCAACTTCCAGTTCCGTGGCAACGCGGAGCAGGTGGTCAAGGCCATGCGCTACGTGGACAACCACGGCCAGCCTACCGAGCAGTACCCGTTCAATCCCAACGGTTCGGCCGGTGGCCTGACCGCAGTGACCACGGCCGACGGCCGCTTCACGGCCATGATGCCCCACCCCGAGCGCGTGTTCCGCAATGTGCAGATGAGCTGGACGAACGGAGATAAGTCCGAGTTCAGCCCCTGGATGCGCGTGTGGCGCAACGCCCGCAAGTGGCTGGGTTGATGACCGCTTAAGCCCCATCAGGGGCTGAGTGGGCAAGAAAAAGGCTCTGCATCTGCAGAGCCTTTTTTGTGAAATCACTAAAAAAGAATAGCTGCTTGCGCTTTTAAAGTAAGGATTTTCAATACTTTCCTATGGGAAATGCTTTGAAATCAAGCGCATGCAGCTATGGTTTTTAGAGGAGAGATAAAGCCGCGCTGCTTTCATCTTCCGCCTGGACATCAAGATACTGGCGCAGGCTGTCGTTCAATGCCTTGGCAAAGCCGGGATGGTCAACGATGCGCACATGCGGAATCCAGTAGCGCAGCGTGGGCAGCAACTGCTCGGCGTGGCTGACCTGGGTGCTGACCTCCAGATAGCTGCTGTGCTCTCTGAGAATGCTTTGCTGTGGCACCTGCTGGCGGCGCTTGAAATACTCCATGGCCAGGCCCGAGACATGCAAGGTGACATGGGTCTTGGGGCCAAACCAGATGCTGTCGCTGCTTTCAATCTCGGTCATGAAATCGCTGCGCGGCTCGAACAGTTCTTCGGTGTTCAGCACCTGGCCGCATTGCGACAGCGCAAAGGCTTTTAGCTGTTCGTTTTCAACGGCGGCCAGATACCAGATGCCTTGCTGGTTGATGAGCTTGTAGGGTGCCAGCGTTCTGGCCTTGCCCCGGTGGCGCAGATGGCAGATACGACGGGTACGCACCGCTTCTTCAAGCCTGTCAAAGTCCTGGCGATGGATGCCTTCCATCTCGGTGAGCGGGCCGCGAAACAGATAGCTTTGCTCATCGCCCGGTGCTTCGGCCCATTGCGTCAGCCGCCGCAGCGTATCGCCCGGCAGTTGCTCCTGAATATCGAGCAAGGCCATCACGGCGTCGAGTTGCTTGAGCTGCAGGCGCGGCTGCAGATGGGGCTTGAGCTGGTAACGGCCCTCGGCATTGCTCTGTACCCATTCATCCAGGCGGCTGAGGTCGCGAAAGATGGTGCGCTCGCTGACATCGAACTCCTGTGCCAGGGCCGTGCGCTGCAGTTGCTCGCCTGCGTAGAGCCGCTGAATGATGGCTGTCAGGCGTTTGGCCAGCTTCTGGGTATTTTCAGAGGTCATATTATTTTTGATAATTTCAAATAAAGTATAAACGGATTTTTCTATTTTTAATCGTTTGAAGTGATTTTGATTTTCTAAACTAATTTTTTATTTTTGAATCTTGTGCTTGGAAAGAATAATTATTTATTTATGAGATGGCTTCATAGGTGTCATCACCTGTCAGTTGACGGGCGTACGATGCTGTTTTTCAAGGGGGCTACTATGAAGATCAAGGAATATTTGACGCTCTTTGAGCGCGGAAGCTGCAAGATAAAGGTTGAATTCAAGAATCATCAGGGGTGTATTGCAGAAAGAAGCATGGAGCCGCATGAAATCATAAAATTGATTCGCCCCGGTAAAGACGGATTTGAGCAATGTCTGAGATTTGATGAATGGCCTTTTAGAATTGAAAAATATGAAATATTTCCACAAGAAAATATTTTGATTATTCATGCTATTCATTAATGCTTGGCTTATTCATCAAAGCCTAGGATTTTGTTACATTTTTTGACGCGTGTTCGATGATAGTCTGCGCGCCTGAGGTTGCTGCTCGTTTGGCAGTGCAAAACATATTGCACGCGGCGTCTGTGATCTGTTTACAGCGAACGAACGGGGGGGTGAGGTGTCGCGTGTGTTAGCAACCGAAGCAGAAGTGCTGGCCTTGTCGCCGGACGCTGCTTCATCCAAAGCCGCCAAAGGGCTGCAATCCATCAGCAAGTGGCCGACCACAGGCAGCAATGACGCCGCCGTCTGGGGTGAATGCCAGGGCAGCGGCTCCAAGCCTTATCAGACTCAGATCGATCTGAGTGGCCCGGCCTTCAAATGCTCCTGCCCCAGCCGCAAGTTCCCCTGCAAGCACGGCCTGGCGCTGATGCTGCTGCGCGCTGAAGGTCAGGTGGCTGAAGGCGGCGAGCCGCCCGAGTGGGTCAATGCCTGGCTGGGTGGCCGCCAGGAAAAAGCCGAGAAAAAAGAGGCCAAGGCGGCAGCCATTGCCGCGGCGCCGCCGCCCGATCCCGAGGTGCTGGCCAAGCAGCAAGCCAAGCGTGACGACAAGCGCTGGGACAAGGTGGCTGCCGGCATGCAGGAGCTGTCGCTGTGGATGCAGGACATGGTGCGCACCGGTCTGGCCAACCAGGCGGGCGACAGCAAGGCACGCCAGCACTGGCACACCATGGCTGCCCGCATGGTGGATGCGCAGGCCACCGGCATGGCCGCACGCATCAAGGAAGCCTGGGAACTGGTAGACAGCCACCCCCAATGGGCGCGCGATCTGCTGGTGCAACTGGGCCACTGGCAATTGCTGGTGGATGCTGTGGAGCGCCGTGAATCTTTGCCCGCCGATGTCAAAGCCGATGTGATGGCCGCGCTGGGCTGGTCGCTTGACAAGACTGAAGTGCAAGCCCAAGGGCAAAAGGTGAGCGACCAGTGGCGCGTGGCGGGCATACGCCTGATCGAGCGCGAAGGCCGCCTGCTGGAGCGCCATGTCTGGCTGCAAGGCCTGAAAGATCTGCAAGGTGGGCGCATGGCGCTGCTGCTGGACTATGCCCAAGGCGGGCGCGGTTTTGAATCGGCCTGGGTGCAGGGCGCCAGCTACAGCGGCAGCCTGCATTTCTACCCCGGCCGCGCAAGGCTGCGTGCGCTGGCAGGTAACGATATGCAGTTGTTGGATACCGTTGCGGTGCTGAATGCCGAGGTGCTGGGCGATGCCCTGCAGCAGCTGAGCCAGCGCATTGCCTCCAATCCGCTGCAGCCCACGCAGCCGCTGTGGTGTGCCAATGCGGGGCTGAATTTTGTCGATGGGCAGTGGTATGCCGCATGGCCGCAGTCCACCAACATGGCCGCTGATATGGCGCCTGTGCCCGTGGTGATTCAGGACGCCGAAGCCTGGCGCCTGCTGGCGCTGACGGGCGGCGCCCCCGTGGCCTTGTTTGGCGAATGGGAGGCTGGCCCGCAGATTGGCCGCTGGCGCTTGCTGAGCGCTTGGCAAACCGCAGAGCAGGGCGGAGGCCTGTCCTGCATCTGGCAGAACCGGGGAGAGCTGTGATGAGTCAAGCCAATGTATGGACTGCACTGCAGCAGTCAGCCTTGGTGGGTGCTGAGCGCCTGGCCGTGCCTGCGATTTTGACGACGCCCGATGTGAGCACTCCTGCCACCGTGCAGGCTGTGCAACTGGCCTTGCAGCAGCCTGCAGCTTCCACTGCTGCACAGGTGCTGCGTGCCAGCGCCGTCGCAGCGGTGCTGGAGCGTGCAGGCTGGGTGCCCGGTAGCCAAGTTCAGCTGGCAGCGCCGCTGACGGCGCTGGCTATGCCTGCACCTGAATCGCGCAGTGCGCCAGATGATGCGCAGTTGGAGCGTCTGGTCGAAGCCATCATCAGCGAAGGACCTCTGGACCAACTGGCACCTGCATTTGCCGTGCTCGATAGCGCTGGCCTGCGCCTGCCGCACGGCCTGCTGGTCAGTGCACTCAACCAGGGCCGCCAATCCACCGAGCTGCGCGAATGGCTGCTGCCCGTGCTGGGCGAGCGTGGCCGTTGGCTGGCCACGCAAAACCCGCAGTGGGCCTATGCAGCAGGTGTTCAGGAGAGCGCCGATGCTGAGCAAATCTGGCAAGAAGGCTCCATCGCCCAGCGCGTGAGCCTGCTGGAGACAGAGCGCGCAACCGACCCGGCCAAGGCGCGCGCACGGCTGGAAGCAAGCCTCAAAGAATTGAACGCGAAAGAGCGCGCGCCCATGGTGGCAGCGCTGCATACGGGCTTGTCCATGGACGACGAGCCGCTGCTGGAGAAGCTGCTGGCCGACCGCAGCAAGGAAGTACGCGAAAACGCCGCCCAGCTGCTGACCCGTTTGCCCGCCAGCGCACACAGCCAGCGCATCACGGCCTGGCTGCAAAGCATGCTGAGCCAGGATGCGAAGGGGGAATGGCAGATCGAGCCGCCCACCGAAGGCAACAAAGACTGGGAGCGTGATGGCATTGCGCTGCAATTGCCTGCCTATGTGAAGGGCGAGCGCTCCTGGTGGCTGCAGCAGATGGTGGCGCTGGCGCCCATTGATTTCTGGCACCAGGCGCTGGACAAAAGCCCCGAGCAATTGTGGGATTGGAGCCGCCGCAGCGACTGGAAATCTGCGCTGCGCCAAGGCTGGCTGCGGGCACTGGATACCCAGCACGACCTGCGCTGGCTGCCGCTGCTGCAAAGCATGGAAAGCGATTCGCGTGCGCAGGCCTTGCTGCCGCCGCTGCTTGATCAGCTCACGCCTGAGCAGCGCGAAGCCCTGTGGCTGGATCGTCTGCAACGCAAGCAGGGCCAGAGCGCGCTGATCGATTCGGTCAACAACATCGACGACAGCATGGGCGCGGTGGATGTGCTCTCGCCCGCCATTTCGCAATGGATTGTCGATGCGCTCTATACCGCCACGCGGGGCAAGCAGGCCCAGGGCAACTGGCACAGCTGGCAGGCCGACCAGGCGGTGCTGGCCTGCGCCAAACGCCTGCACGCCAGCGTGCTGGTTCGCTTTGCAGATCTGTGGCGCACGCCCGTGCCTGAGGGCGATTTGCCAGCCGTGAATGCTGAACCCAAAGCGCCCGTTGAAGGCCCGAATGCCGACGCTAATGCCGAAGCGATTGCCAGACTGAAAGCCGAGCAGGAAGCCCGCCGCGCGCGTGCCCGCCTGCGCCCCTGGGATGACGAGCGCGTGCTGCAACAACTCAACCGTATTGTGGATCTGCGCCTGGCGCTGCATGCCGTCACCACCTCTGCCTGATACCACCTTTTTTCAAAGTATTCACACTGGAAGACACCATGAGCCAAGTCCTGCGTCAGCACGCCGAACAGCAATTTGCCGAAGAACTCGACGCCTTGCAGAAGGTGGACGATCGTCCACGTCCCCCGAACTGGAAGCTCTCGCCCTGGGCGGTTCTGCAGTACCTGATGGGCGGCAAACTCAGCAATGGTTTCGAGGTCAGCGCCAAGTACATCGGTAACCCGCGCCTGATGGAGATTGCCGTCTCCACCCTGGCCACCGACCGCGCCCTGCTGCTGTATGGCGTGCCCGGCACGGCCAAGTCCTGGGTGTCCGAGCACTTGTCGGCGGCCGTCAGCGGCGACTCGACCATGCTGATCCAGGGAACGGCGGGCACCAGCGAAGAGCAACTGCGCTACGGCTGGAACTACGCCCAGCTGCTGGCCCACGGTCCATCCGAGAAAGCGCTGATCCCCAGCCCACTGGTCAACGCCATGAAGCTGGGCAAGATCGCCCGTATCGAAGAGCTGACCCGCATCCCCGCCGATGTGCAGGACACCTTGATCACCGTGCTGTCTGAAAAGACCTTGCCCGTGCCTGAGCTGGGCATGGAGTTCCAGGCCGTGCCGGGCTTCTCGGTCATTGCCACGGCTAACAACCGTGACAAGGGTGTGAACGAGCTTTCCAGCGCCTTGAAGCGCCGCTTCAACACCGTGGTGCTGCCCGTGCCAGCCTCGCAGGATGAGGAGGTGCAGATCGTCACCAAGCGCGTGGCCGAGCAAAGCCGCGCACTGCAACTGCCCGCCGAAGCACCCGCGCTGCAGGAAGTGCGCCGCGTGGTGCAGATCTTTCGCGAGCTGCGCAACGGCCAGACCGAAGACGGCAAGACCGTGCGCGTGAAGTCGCCCAGCTCCACGCTGTCCACGGCAGAGGCCATCTCGGTCATCAACAGCGGCATGGCGCTGGCCGGCCACTTTGGCGATGGCGTGCTGAGCGCCAACGATGTGGCATCGGGCCTGCTGGGCGCGGTCATTAAAGACCCGGTGCAGGACACGGTGGTGTGGAAGGAGTATCTGGAGACCGTGGTCAAGGAAAGGGCGGATTGGAAGGATCTGTACCGCGCCTGCCGCGAGCAGCTTTGATCTTGTATTAGCGACTAATACAGCTCTTGATACTTCGTTGCACAAGCTCGCCGTAGCGCTGCTACTGTCTTCGCTTGTGACGCCTCGTCTCAAACGCCCATCTGCGATGGGCTGAGCTGTCTTAGCCGCTTGAGCTTGCTTTCCTTTTTCTTTGCAGCTAGACAAGCCCATGGCCACTTCCGCTGATTTGATTCATTTTTTTGGCATACGCCACCACGGCCCGGGCTGTGCGCGCAGCCTGCTGCAGGCGCTTGAGCAATTGCAGCCCGATTGCCTGCTGGTCGAGGGCCCGCCCGAGGGCGAGGCGCTGCTGCCCATGCTGCAAAGCGCCGAGCTGCGCCCGCCCGTGGCCATGCTGGTCTATATGCAGGACGCGCCCAGCCAGGCGGCGTTTTATCCGTTTGCCGAGTTTTCGCCCGAGTGGCAGGCCCTGCAATGGGCCAGTCGCCAGGGCGTTGCCACGCGCTTTATCGACCTGCCGCAAACCCATGCCATGGCCATCGAATTTGCGCGGTGCGAGGCTTTGAAGAAGGCGATGGAAGAAGCCGAGGCACAGGAAGGTGATGGCGATTCGGAGGCCGAGGAAAAGGCCCAAGAAGAGGGCGATGCACTGCTGGTGGACACCGCAGAAGCTGTTGATGCAGAGAGCGCCGATGCTGCCGTGCATGAACTGAGCGCCGAAACCCAGCACCGCGATCCGCTGGACTGGCTGGCCCATGCTGCCGGCTTTGAAGACGGCGAGAGCTGGTGGAACCGACTGGTGGAAGAGCGTGGCCATCAGGGCGGTGGTAGTGAAGCGCTGTTTGAATCCATCAACGAAGCCATGACCGCTGTGCGCAGTGAACTGGCAAAAGATGGGGAAGGCGCTGCAGAACATTGGCGCGGCCAGGACTATGTGCAGCGCGAAGCCATGCGCGAGGCGCATATGCGCCAGTGCATCCGCGAGGCGACCAAGGCGGGCTTTCAGCGCATTGCCGTGGTCTGCGGCGCCTGGCATGTACCGGCACTGAAAGAGCGTGTGACAGCCAAGGCCGACGCCGCTTTGCTCAAGGGCTTGCCCAAGGCCAAGGTGCAGGCGACCTGGGCGCCGTGGACTTATCGCAATCTGGCCAGCAGCAGCGGCTATGGTGCGGGCGTTACCTCACCGGGCTGGTACGAGCATCTGTGGCGCTGTTACAAGCGTGATGTGGAGTCAAAACAGGCTCAAGCGCAGGATAGCCAAGCGCTAGTAGCTCCTAAAAGCATAGTCAGCGAAGCCACGGTACGCACCGCAGGCTGGCTTGTGCGCGTGGCGCATTTGCTGCGCGATAAAGATCTGGACTGCTCCAGCGCCCACATCATCGAGGCCACGCGCCTGGCCACCAGTCTGGCTGCGCTGCGCGGCCAGCCCACGCCGGGGCTGGAGGAGATTAACGAGGCCATCGTCACCGTGGTCTGCATGGGCGAGACCGCGCCGCTCAAGCTCATAGACGACGAGCTGACAGTGGGCCATGTGCTGGGCAGCGTACCCGCCGATGTGCCCCAAGTGCCGCTGCAGCGCGATATCGAGCAGCAGCAAAAGTCGCTGCGCATGAAGCCCGAGGTAGCGGCCAAGCTGCTGGCGCTGGATTTGCGCAAGGACACGGATCTGGCACGCAGCCATTTTTTGCACCGCTTGCGCCTGCTGGGCATTGACTGGGGTACGCCCGCACAGGACGCCCAGCGCAACCGCGGCACCTTCCGCGAAAGCTGGCAGCTGCAGTGGCAGCCCGAGCTGGCCGTGCGCATCATCGAGGCCAGCGTGCACGGCGCAACCGTCTCCCAGGCCGCCACGGCCAAGCTGCGTGCCAGCCTGACACCCGAGACCGCGCTGCCCGAGATTGCGCAGGCCATTGATGATGCACTGCTGGCCAATCTGCCGCAGTTGGTCGAGGCCTTGATTGAAACTCTGGCCGAGCGCGCCGCCACCACGGGCGATGTGGCCCAGCTGTTGCAGGCCTTGCCGCCGCTGGCCAATGTCTATCGCTACGGCAGCGTGCGCCAGACCGACACGGCCCTGCTGGCCACGGTGATCGACTCGCTGGTGCTGCGCGCGGCCATTGGCCTGCCCGTGGCCTGCATGGCCATGGACGAAGACGCCGCAGCGGCCATGAAAATCAAGGTGCTGGCCGCCCACGAGGCGCTGCGCTTGCGCGGCACGGATGGCGAAGCCCAAGAGGCTGTGGACGCCTGGCGCGCCGCGCTGCGCAGTCTGGCCATGGGCGATGCGGCGGCAGCGCTGCTGCGCGGCATGGCCTGCCGTTTGCTGCTGGATGAACATCTGCTGGAAAGCGCCGAGGTCGTACGCCAGTTCAACCGCAACCTCTCACTGGGCGCCGCACCCATGGATGTGGCGGCATGGCTCGATGGATTCTTGAACAAGCAGGCCCTGGTGCTGCTGCATGACGAAACCATCTGGGG
Source organism: Comamonas sp. FUJ_7 (assembly GCF_057369555.1). Lineage (NCBI taxonomy): Bacteria > Pseudomonadati > Pseudomonadota > Betaproteobacteria > Burkholderiales > Comamonadaceae > Comamonas > Comamonas sp. FUJ_7. Next base: position 791,113 of record NZ_JBXXZI010000001.1, on the reverse strand, counting down.
CGCGGTCGATGCCTGGCTCACTGGCTTGGGCGAGGTGCAGTTTGCGCAAATCCTGCCGCTGGTGCGCCGCAGCTTTTCGGACTTCAGCAAGCATGAGCGCCAAAGCCTGGGCGAGAAAGCCAAGCGTTCGCCCGTGACCGGTGCGGCGCAGACTGCGCCCGTGGCCAGTGGTGATGAAGCCGGGCTCTGGGACGAGCGTCGCGCCGCGCTGGCGCTGCCGGTGCTCAATGCACTTTTGGGCTTGAATCTGCCCCAAGCGCAGATGGAGCAAGCGCCAGCAGCTATTGATTTTGAATCTGCCGCAGCAAAGGTGGGATGATGAACGCGAAACTGAACACCGCTGACCAAGAGCAGGAAATGGCCGGACAGGAGCTGCAACCCACCTCGCGGCTGCAGCGCTGGCGCATGGTGCTGGGCAGTCCGGCCGATGCCAGCTGCGGCACCGTGGGCGGCCGCCTGCAGGAAATGGACCAGGCCCTGGCCGCACTCTATGAGGAAGACAGCAAGCTGGCCTCGCGCAAGGGTGGGCGTGGCAATTCTTCGCCATCGGTTTCGCGCTGGCTGGGCGATATCCGCAAATACTTTCCGAGCCAGGTCGTGCAGGTCATGCAGCGCGACGCGATGGAGCGGCTGAACCTGCGCGAGCTGCTGCTGCAGCCCGAGATGCTGGAGAGCGTGCAGCCCGATGTGCACCTGGTGGCGGACCTGATTTCGCTGGGCTCGGTGATTCCGCAGAACACCAAGGCCACGGCGGGGCTGGTGGTGCGCAAGGTGGTGGACGAGCTGATGAAAAAGCTCGAGGAGCCCATGCGCAGTGCGGTGGCCGGGGCGCTGGACCGCAGCCAGCGCAACCGACGCCCGCGCCATGCCGAGATTGACTGGAATCGCACCATCCGCGCCAATCTGCGCCACTGGCAGCCCGAGTACAAAACCATCGTGCCCGAGACGCTGATCGGCTATGGCCGCAAGGCCCGCCGCCCGCAGCGCGAGGTGATTCTGTGCATTGACCAGAGCGGGTCCATGGCCAACTCGGTCGTCTATTCCAGCATCTTTGGCGCGGTGATGGCCAGCCTGCCGGCCGTTTCCACCAAGCTGGTGGTGTTCGATACGGCCGTGGTGGATCTGACCGACAAGCTCGACGACCCGGTCGATGTGCTGTTTGGCGTGCAACTGGGCGGCGGCACCGACATCAACGGTGCGGTGGGTTACTGCCAAAGCCTCATCAGCGAGCCGCGCAACACGATTCTGGTGCTGATCTCCGACCTGTACGAGGGAGGGGTGGAAGCCGGCCTGCTGCGCCGTGCCAACGAGCTGGTGGAGTCCGGCGTGCAGATGATTGCGCTGCCCGCGCTCAGCGACGAGGGCGCACCGGCCTATGACGCGGCGCTGGCCGCCAAGCTGGCCGCCCTGGGCGTGCCCTCATTTGCCTGCACGCCCGATGCCTTCCCGCAGTTGATGGCCGCCGCTATCCGCCGTGATGATGTGGCCGCGTGGGCGGCGACGCAGGGTTTCAAGACCAGCAAGTAACTGGCCTCTCAAACCTCAGTCCGGCAATTCCACGCCAAGCTGGGCCAGCTTGGCGGCTGCCACATCGCGGCGGCGCGCAGCCTTGGCTGCTGTTTCGCTGACGGCGGCAATGGTCTTGGGGCCTTTTCCTGCAGCAGCTTTGACCAGCTCGGCTTTCTTGGCAGCTTCTGCGGCCAGGTTGCGGTAGCTGGCAATCAGTTCGGCGTGGGCAATGGCTTGGGTCACAGGGCGTCCGTTCAAAAAAGGCGCTCATTGTCGCTGTAAACGCTTCGGCAGCAAGTCTTACGGCGTGTGTGGGGCATTTTCTGTCGCTGATAGGACATGGTTTGCAGGCATGATGGCGGCCATTAAAACTAACTGGGGTGTGCGATGGCAGGTGCCGGACTTTTGATGTTGCTGGATGACATTACAGCTTTGCTGGATGACGTGGCGCTGATGACCAAAACGGCGGCCGGCAAAAGTACGGCGATTATGGATGATGTGGCCATGCAGACCAAGGTGGCCATGCAGAAGACGGCGGGCGTGCTGGGCGACGATCTGGCGCTCAATGCCGAGCAGGTCACAGGGGTCAAGGCGAATCGCGAGCTGCCTGTGGTGTGGGCCGTGGCCAAGGGCTCGCTGATGAACAAGGCTGTTTTGGTGCCGGCGGCCTTGCTGATCAGCGCTTTTGCTCCCTGGCTGATCACACCGCTGCTGATGATTGGTGGAGCCTTTCTGTGCTTTGAGGGTGTGGAGAAAATCCTGCATCTGTTTCACAAGAAAAATGCCCATAAAACCGAAGAAATCATTGTGGATGCTGAAGAAGCTACTCTCAAAGGCGTAGCGCCATCCTCGCTGCGTGCCGCGCGTGAAAAGCAGATGGATCCACTGGCCTATGAGCAGCAAAAGGTCAAGGGCGCTATCCGCACCGACTTCATCTTGTCTGCCGAAATCATGGCCATTGCTCTGGGAACTGTGGCGACCAAGCCCATCTGGGAGCAGGGTGCGGTGCTGGTGGCCGTGGCGCTGGCGATTACGGTGTTTGTCTATGGCCTGGTGGCGGGCATTGTGCGCATGGACGATGTGGGCGCCTGGCTGATGGCCAAGTCCAGCAATGCGGCCAAGGCCATGGGGCGTGGCCTGATTGCCTTCACACCCTGGCTGATGCGGGGCCTGTCCATTGTGGGAACGGCCGCCATGTTCATGGTGGGCGGCAGCCTGCTGGTGCATGGCATAGGCCCCATCGAGCACTGGGTGCAGACCGTGATTGCACCCATGGGCGGCGTGGTCGCAGCCCTGGGTCCGGTGCTGGTACATGTGGTGGTGGGAGCCATCATTGGCGCAGCCGTGGTGGTGTGTGTGGAGCTGTGGCAAAAGCTGCGCCCCGCAAAGGCTGCGCACTAAGTACGCTCTAACCAGCCCGGCTGGCATTAGCACTGCATGAGGGGTGCTGGCTTGCGCTGAATCAGAAACTGATTAGACGAATAGCGGTCGTGGCCAGGGTGCAACGATCGCTTTTTTCGTGGCGGCTCCTGAGGTGCACATTGATTTGGGACAAACCCGCAGACGGGGAGCTTTGTTTCAATCAAGGGCATAGGAAGTGCATAACGCTTCCCCAGATTACTTCAAGGAAAACCCATGAAAAAGACTTTGATCGCGATTGCCGCTGCTGCCAGCGCTTTGACTGCAGGTACAGCCTTTGCTCAATCCTTTGATGGCACCAGCCCCTGGCAGATCCGCGTGCGTGCTCTGCACCTGGACAGCGACAACGGTGGCGCTGCCGGTAATGCAGGTGTGAGCATCAACAACAAGTGGATGCCTGAAGTGGACGTGTCTTACTACTTCACGCCCAATATCGCCGCTGAGCTGATTCTGACCTACCCCCAAAAGCATGATGTGCGTCTGGGTGGCGAAAAGGTGGGTTCGCTCAAGCATCTGCCTCCCACCTTGCTGGCTCAGTACCACTTCACCAACTTCGGCGCCTTCAAGCCTTATGTGGGTGCTGGTGTGAACTACACGCGCTTCTCGAATGTGAACATTGCCGATGGTGCCGTGACCGTGAAGAAGAACAGCTTTGGCGGTGCGCTGCAGATTGGTTTTGACTACGCGCTGGACAAGAACTGGTCGCTGAACTTCGACGTCAAGAAGGTGTATCTGGGCACCAAGGTCACCGGCGCTGGTCTGGAGAATGCCAAGTTCAAGGTCGACCCATGGCTGGTCGGCGTGGGCGTGGGCTATCGCTTCTGATAGCTGCACGGCAAAGAGTGTGATCGCTTCTGGCCTTCTTCCCGGAAGTGATGCACGCACCGCAGGCTCTGTGGTGCAAGGAAGTCATCGGGGTGGTCTGCCTTAATGTCTTCCGAGGCTAGGGTGTATGTTTAGATCGGTACTCCGCAAGCGCGGGTACCGATTTTTTTATGCTGGGCGAAAGGGCGGGGTGGTGTTCCGCCCGCCCTTGGGGCTCGCCCAGATCAGGCGAGCCTGGCCGGGAGTCAGACCTTGTCCAGCGCCTGGTTCAGGTCTGCCAGCAGGTCGTCGATGTGCTCAATGCCCACGGACAGACGCACCATGCCTTCGGTCACGCCGGCCTTGGCCAGCTCGGCCGCGTCCAGCTGGCGGTGGGTGGTCGATGCTGGATGGGTGGCCAGCGACTTGGCATCGCCAATGTTCACGAGGCGGGTGAACAGCTGCAGCGCGTCCAGGAAACGTGCACCGGCTTCGCGACCGCCGTCGCCCTTGAGGCTGAACGACAAAATGCCCGAGGCACGGCCGCCCGACTGCTTTTGCACAATCGCGTGGTCGGGGTGGTCCTTCAGGCCTGCATAGCGCACCCATTCCACCTTGGGGTGGTTTTGCAGGGTTTCGGCAATTTTTTGCGAGTTCTCGCAAATGCGGTCCATGCGCAGGGCCAGGGTCTCGATGCCTTGCAGAATCTGGAAGGCATTTTGTGGCGAGATGGCGGCACCCATATTGCGCAGCGGCACCACGCGGGCGCGGCCGATGAAGGCAGCTGGGCCCAGGGCTTCGGTATAGACCACGCCGTGGTAGCTGACGTCCGGCTCGTTCAGGCGCTTGAAGCGCTCCTTGTGCTCCGCCCAAGGGAACTTGCCGCTGTCCACAATCGCGCCGCCCACGCTGGTGCCGTGGCCGCCCAGGTACTTGGTCAGCGAGTGCACGACGATGTCGGCGCCAAACTCGAAGGGGCGCAGCAGATAGGGCGAGGGCACGGTGTTGTCCACGATCAGCGGCACGCCGTGGGCGTGAGCCACATCGGCCAGCGCCTGAATGTCGGTCACGTTGCCCAGCGGGTTGCCGATGGATTCGATGAACACGGCCTTGGTCTTGGCATCGATCAGCTTGCCAAAGCTGGCCGGATCGCGCGGGTCGGCAAAGCGCACCTCAATGCCTTGCTGCGGGAAGGTGTGGGCGAACAGGTTGTAGGTGCCGCCATAGAGCGTGCTGGCGCTGATGATGTTGTCGCCGGCTTCGGCCAGTGTCTGAATCGCCGCGGTGATGGCGGCCATGCCCGATGCCACGGCCAGCGCGGCAATGCCGCCCTCCAGCGCCGCCACGCGCTTTTCCAGCACGTCGGTGGTGGGGTTCATGATGCGGGTGTAGATATTGCCCGGCACCTTCAAGTCAAACAGGTCGGCGCCATGCTGGGCGCTGTCGAACGCATAGGCCACCGTCTGGTAGATGGGGACGGCGCAGGATTTGGTGGTGGGGTCCGGGGAGTAGCCGGCATGAACGGCGAGGGTTTCAATGCGCATGAGCGTGTCTCTATATCGTTGGTGAAGGACGCAAGTGCCCGAGGCAGGGGGATGCCTCCGGCACTCTGAGCGACTGTGCATTATGAGGAAGACGCAGCGACCTGTGGGCAATGGCGATCCTGCGGCGGGGGCGAAGAGGTTGCCGAATTGCAAAAAAGGAGCGCCTGGCGCTTGCTAGTAGATGATTTCAGATCAAAAACTATCTGAAATCGATGTATTGCAAGCGTCATGCGCTCCCCTTTTAGGTGTGCCGCCTTGAGGGAGTGACCTGTGCACGGCGTGCGGGCGGTGCGGGAACTGTGCTTTCCCAGTCTGCCAAATGCGCATAAATCACGGCCGGGGCATGGGCGTCGTTGGCGGCATAGCGGCGCTGGGCAGGGCTGAGTTGCGTTGCGGCCCAGTTCGAAGTCGTCGTGCGCTTGGACTTGTGAAAACTTTTTTGCAACACCAAAGCGGCTGCGGCGCGCACCCCCACCGAGGAGCCGTAGCCCAGTCGCTTGAAGCGGCTGTCCAGATCCTGGATATTGACCAGCGGCGCGCCCAGGCGGCGCGGCAGCGAGTGCTTGTCGTTGTCCAACCCGAAACCGACTTTGCAGATATGGCCTGCGGCCAGCACCCAGCGTGACAGCTCCAGTGCCAGTGGCAGATGCAGCTGCAGCAACCAGGCCTGGCTCACGGTGGCGAGCTGAACCAGGTGTGGGCCGCTGTCGTGCTGGCCCACGTTGAAAAGGGGTTTGCTTTCTGTATCGAAGCCCAGCACGGGTTCTGCGCGCATGGCTTGCAAAGCCGCTTCAAGCTCGGCTTCGGTTTGCGGAATATGAATGGCATGTTCTGGCAATTCCAGAAACGGGGGGAGCAGAGCACTTTCGTCCTTGCTGGGAGCTTTCAGTCTGGGCATGGGAGTGATTACACATCAGCTTTGGGCTTGGGGCTGCCAACTCCGCCCTTGATTCCGCCCTCGATGCGTCGCTGTTTCGCCTAACCCTACCTCTTCGTGCTTCTTTGAGCCTCTTCAGGCTTGTGCATTGCCTGCGGTCTCACGCTTCGTCTCGAGTGAAAAGCGTTGGCTTGCGGGGCGCTCGCTCTTATCCCCAAAGGATGTGGGGCGGGCTGTGGGTAAACGCCGGAACAACTGCGCAAAGCCTTGATGGTCAAGGCTTTGCCGTCATTGCTTAAAAAGTGGGCAGTGCTTCAAGGGCTGTGCAGGGCTGAGCTGCGGCTGCCAAGCGGCTTACGCCTGGGCCTGTGGCGCCCAGGCGAAGATCGGGTCAGCGCGGTTGGCGATGATCTGGTTGCGGGCCTGCAGCAGCGGGTCCAGCATTTCGGGCTGAGGCACGATCCAGTACTCCCCCTTGTCAATGGCAGCAAACACGCGGTGGGCGAACTCATCGGGTGTCAGTCCTTTGGCATCAAGCATCTGCGTCATCATCCCGTGAAACTGGGTGGAGGCATCGGAGGGCTTTTCTCGGAAGATGGCAGTCTTGACTGGGCCGGGAGCGAGTAGCGAGACCTTGATCTCTGGGTTGATGGCGGCCAGTTCATTGGCCAGACTTTCGGTCAGCGCCACAACCGCAAACTTGGTCGCGGAGTAGGGCGCCATCAAGGGACTGGGCAAAAAGCCGCCCACCGATGCCGTGTTGATGATGCGCGCTGGCCGGTCTGCCTTGAGCAGGCGCGGCACAAAGGCGCGCAGGCCGTTGACGATGCCGTTGACATTGACTTGCCAGGCTTGCTGCCACTGGGCGTCGCTGATCTCCCAGCAGTTACCGGTGGATAGAACGCCTGCGTTGTTGAACAGAAGATCAACCTGACCGAAGGCTGCGTAGGCTTTGTCGGCCAGAGCATCCAGAGAGAGTTGCTGGGTCACATCGGTTACGACTGCCAGGGCTTTGGAGCCTAACTCTTGGGCGATTGCGTTGAGGCCGCCTGGGTCCCGGTCCGCTAATACGACCTGCATGCCGCGCGCGACAGCTTCTCTTGCCAGGCCGGCGCCGATGCCGCTGGCCGCACCGGTAATGACAGCTACTTTCATTGATAACCCATTGAAGTCGAGATGCTTTTTATTAAAGCATTCGATAAATGGCTCTGTTTCTCATGCAATCCCGATTGACATATTTTGGGGAGATCCACAGTGTCTTATCGTTTATTACATAAAAACCCTGTGTTGACATAAAAAATGGCGGGGCACAGTGCGTTCAAATGAATTAATGGTTAACCCGAGAGACTGCGAATACATTGTGATTTTGTAAAGAGGAAAATTCACAGTGATTCAATGGCCTGAATTCAGAAGAATGTCGATTACGCGAAGTAATAGCGTTTTGAACATGTATTGGGGTTTTGATGAATTCTGCAATTCAAAAAATGGCGGGTCTTGATGGCAAGCGAATTCTGATCACGGGTGGTGCATCCGGCATTGGGCTGGCAAGTGCAAAGGTGGCGGCCGCCAGCGGGGCACAGGTGATCTGTGCGGACTTGCAGCAGACCCAGGAGCTGCCTGCAGGCTGCCAGTTTCAGCCAATGGATGTCGCTTGCTGGGAGCAAGTGCAGCAGGGTGTTGAAGCGGTGATTGGCCGCTATGGCCAGATCGATGGTCTGGTGGCGTCCGCAGGCATTTCGCGGGTCGGAGACCTGGAGGGTATGACGCTGCAGGAGTGGGAGCAGGTGCTGCAGGTCAACCTTACCGGCAGCATGCATGCAGCCCGTGCAGTGGCTGCCCATATGAAGCAGCGCAAGCAAGGCTCCATCGTGGCCATCGCCAGCATCAACGGCATGCTGGGCAATCCCAGCAATCTGGCCTATTGCGCTTCCAAAGGGGCTGTGATTCAACTGGTGCGCAGTCTGGCGGCAGATTTCGGGCCGCACGGTGTGCGCGTCAATGCCATCAGCCCTGGATTGATCGAGACACCGATGACGGCAGGTCTGGATCAGAGTCCTGCGTTCAACGGCTTTGTCCAGCAGCATTTGCTCAAGCGGCAAGGGCAGGCTTGCGAGGTCGGTAATGCAGTGGCATTTCTTCTCTCGGATATGGCTTCGTTTATAAGTGGCGTCAATTTACCGGTGGATGATGGATTTTCTGCGGCCAAAGTCATTGAAATGTATTGAGGAGATTTAAATCATGAAATATGACGTCATCGTGATTGGGTGTGGAATGTCGGGTATTTTGGCCGCCATTCATCTGAAAGAATCAGGAAAGAAGTTTATTGTTCTGGAGAAGGCGAAAACCCTGGGGGGAACCTGGCGAGATAATACCTATCCAGGATTAACCTGCGATGTTCCTTCGCATGCATATACCTATTCTTTTGAACCGAATCCCGAGTGGTCTCGCGTGCTTCCGCCGGGCGGGGAAATTCAGCAGTATTTCCAGATGGTTTATGAAAAATATGGAATTGCAGATTTTGTCCGTTTCAATACCGAGATTACGCAGGCGCAATGGCAGGGCGATGCCTGGAGTTTGGAAGACCAGCACGGCAATCTCTTTCAGGGGCGGGTTGTAGTGGCCGCTACGGGTGTGCTGCACCACCCCAATTACCCGGAGATCAAAGGGCTGAAAGATTTTGAGGGGGCCACGATTCACAGCGCGCGCTGGGATCATCAGGTGCCGCTGGAGGGAAAGAAGATTGCTGTCATTGGGACGGGGTCCACGGGCGTGCAGATTGTTTCTGCGCTGGCGACGCGGGCCAAGGTTCGCCATTTCCAGCGCACAGCGCAGTGGATTTTTCCGGTTGAGAACCCGGAGTTCACCGCCGAGCAGCGCGCGGAGTTTCGCAGCAATCGCGATCTGCTGATTTATCTGCAGCGTGAGCCTACGTATCTGGCCAATGTGGAGCGCTTTACCGAAGGTGTGCTGGACCCTGATTCAGAGCAGATCCAGGAAATTCAAAAGCTGTGCCAGCAAAACCTGGACAACAGCATTTCAGATCCGGTCTTGCGTCAGAAACTGCAGCCCAATTACCGGGCGGGCTGCAAGCGATTGATTTACTCGCCCGACTATTACCAGGCGATCCAGCACCCGGACTCCGAGCTGATCAGCGAGGGTATAGAGCAGATTGAGAAAAACGGTGTTCGTACCTGCGATGGTGTGCTGCATGAAGTGGACATCATTGTGCTGGCCACCGGTTTCAAGACCGATCGCTATGTGCGCCCCATGCAGGTGACGGGGCTTCAGGGCAAGACACTGGAGCAGGCCTGGAGCGATGTTCCCACGGCCTATAAGTCGATCTCGGTGCCCGACTTTCCCAATCTTTATTTCATGAATGGGCCGACCTCGCCCGTAGGCAACTTCTCGCTGATCGATACCTCGGAGATGCAGTGGGGCTACATCTCTCAGCTGATAGAGAGAGGAGAGCAGGCCGGAGTGGCAGGGCTTTCGGCCAAGCCAGAAGCTCTGGCGCTGTATGACCAGGAACGCAAGCAAGCGGCCAAAGGCTCGGTTTTTGGCTCCGGCTGCAATAGCTGGTATCTGGACAAGAACGGCATTCCCAACACCTGGCCCTGGTCGCAGTCGCGCTTCAGGCAGGAGATGAGCGAGCCCGTATGGCAGGACTACACCCACCACCAGACCGAAGAAATGGCTGCCTGAGCATTGCAGTGAATACATGGGCTGCCTGCCTGACATGCAGGGCAGCCGCTTTCTTGATTTCAAGGATGAACCATGCAGATACACCCCGAACTGGCTGCCGTGCTTGAGCAGTTCAAAGATGCTCCACCCATGGACTTTGTGACGACTCCGGTGCCGCAGATTCGCAAGCTCATGGACCACATGCCTTTCCCGCCTGCCGACTTGCCCATGCATGAGGTGCGAGAGCTTGATATCTCCGGCGGCGATGCTAAGCCTCTCAGGCTGCGCCTGTACCGACCCCGTGCAGCGCAGGCGGCGCCTGTGATGGTCTATTTTCACGGTGGCGGCTGGTGCATAGGCACTCTGGATACCCATGACAACCTCTGCCGTCATCTTGCCCGCATCACCGGAATGAATGTGGTGTCCGTGGACTATCGGCTGGCACCAGAGCATGTGTTTCCGGCAGCTCTGGACGATGCCTATGCTGCGACGCGCTGGGTGGCACAGCATGCCAAAGAGCTGCTGTGTGATGCGCAGCAACTCATGGTGGCAGGCGACAGCGCTGGCGGAAACCTGGCCATTGGAGTTTGCTTGCGGGCCAAGGAGGATGGGTGGAGCGGTATTCGCCAGCAGTTGCTGCTTTATCCGGTCTGCGACTCGAAGATGGATACGTCCTCGCATGCCTTGTATGGGCAAATGCCATTTCTCACCACGGATGCCATGGCCGCGATGTGGCGTCACTATCACCCTGGGACTTCAGTGCATCCACTTGCGTCCATCATGCAGTACCCGGATGTGGCAGGGCTGCCGCCAGCTGTTTTGGTGACGGCGGAGCTGGATATTCTGCGTGATGAAGGCGAGGCCTTTGCCCAGCGTCTTGAGCAGGCGGGTGTGCCGGTCGTCACCATTCGCGCTCAAGGCATGCTCCATGGTTTTGCCAACTTCAGCACCCTGGTGCCGGCGGTGGCAACTCTGCTGGAGAGTGCGTGTGCCAACCTGTCTTTTGCCAAGCTCAAGGGCGGTGACGTCACCTGATTTCTGCAACTGTGCATATGTACAGCAGTGTGTGACATTCACCTCGACTTTTATCCCCGCATCATGTGGACGCTCTTGTGGAAAACTAGGCGCTCAAGTCCTGAAAGCCACGCCAGGTGGTGGTTTGCACGAATTGCCTAAAAAATAGACGATTTGCGAAAAGGTATTAATCCAAGGGTTTGTACTAGTGAAGCTGAGCTAACAAAAAAGCCCCCCAACCGATACCGGTGGAGGGCTTTTTTACGGCATTCAGCGCCGCTCAGGAGAGCTGCTGAGGCGTGGGGCGAGTGCGATAAAACTGCATGGGAGTCTCTTTCATTTCCTTGACATGCTGGTTCATGACAGACTTCTTCATCTTGCCCACCACATGCATCTCGCAGGGCTTGCAGTCAAAGCGCAGCGTGAGCTTTTCCTTGCCGTTGATCAGTTGCAGCGGCTCGGCCTTGATGGTGCCCTTGACGCCAATCACTCCCTTGGCCTGCTTGGGGCACAGGCTCATGGAGAAGCGCACGCAATGCTTGGTGATCATCAGTGAGACTTCGCCTTCCTCTTCCTTGCTTTCGTAGGCGGCATCGATGATCTTCACGCCATGCTTGACGTAGAAGTCATGGGCCTTCTGGTTGTAGACGTTGGCCAGATAGGTCAGCGTGTCTTCAGGGAAGGGCACTGGCGGCTCCACAGGCTGGGCGCGGGGCAGGCGCACAAAGCCGTCGGCGCGGGCCTGCTCCAGTGCAGCCACTGCCTCGCGGCGCAACTGGTTGAGCACTGAGGCAGGCACAAACCAGGGCTGGCTCAGGCTCAGCGAAATATCGTTGACTTCAAAAATCGTCGCACCAAAGCGGCCCAACTGCTCGCGCAGCGTGGTTTCTGCCTTGGTGGCATCCGTGGCGCTCTGGTGCTGCTGCTCGGTACTGGCGGAGCCGACAAAGCCGTCTTCATCGGTCAGGGTTAGCGCAAAGCCCTGAATCGCCCCATTCACGGTTTCCTTGAACTCGGCCCACAGGCCGATACGGCGTTCACTGGACTTTTTCTCCAGTGTGCGCACCCAGTCCATATCGCGGTTGCGGTTGATTTCAAGGCCTTTGCGCAGGTCCTTGAAATCGGCAATTTCGTTCTTGGGGAAGACGCGCCAGATGCCTTTTTTGGCATTCATGCATTCGGCACGGTTGATGTGCACGCCGACCAGTTCCTTTTGCAGGTCGTAGTAGCACAGGCCGTCGCCGTTGTGCAGTTCGGTCGCCTTGTCCGAGCATTCCAGCTCGAACCACCTGTCGCCCACTTGCGTGACCCAGCCGATGGCGCGACCGGGAGTTTTTGGCGTGTCAAACGCACCGATGTTGTCCTGGCGTCCGTTCACGAAGTAATCGGTGAACTCGCGGTTGAAGTTGTGGTCGGGGTTGGGCTCGAACGTGAATGTGGTGCGGCCCGAGGAAGAGCGCGCCAGGGGAGCTTCAGAGAACTCACGCTCTTCGATGATTTCGTCCAGCAGCTTGCGGTAGTGGGCCGTGATGTTCTTCACATAGCCCATGTCCTTGTAGCGTCCCTCGATCTTGAAGCTGCGCACGCCGGCATCAATCAGGGCGCGCAGGTTGTTGCTCTGGTTGTTGTCCTTCATCGACAGCACATGCTTTTCGTGCGCAATGATGCGGCCGCTGGCGTCTGTCACTTCATAGGGCAGGCGGCAAGCCTGGTTGCAGTCGCCACGGTTGGCGCTGCGGCCCGTGTGGGCGTGGGTGATATAGCACTGGCCCGAATAGGCCACGCACAGTGCGCCGTGGATAAAGAATTCAATGCTGGTGCGATTCGGGTCTGTCGCAGCACGCACGGCGGCGATCTGCTTCAAGTCCAGCTCGCGGGCCAGCACGATTTGCGACAGGCCCGCGTCCTGCAGAAAGCGGGCCTTTTCGGGCGTGCGGATGTCGGTCTGGGTGGATGCATGCAGCTGGATGGGGGGCAGATCCAGCTCCAGCAGACCCATGTCCTGGATGATCAGGGCATCGGCACCGGCGTTGTAGATCTGCCAGGCCATGTCGCGCGCGCCTTGCAGCTCATCGTCGCGCAAGATGGTGTTGAGCGTGATGAAGATGCGGCTGCCAAAGCGATGAGCGTGCTTGATGAGCCGCTCCAGATCGCGGATGTCGTTGCCCGCCGTGGCTCGCGCGCCAAAGGCCGGGCCGCCGATATAGACGGCGTCAGCACCATGGTTGATGGCTTCAATGCCGATATCGGCATCACGCGCCGGGGACAGGAGTTCGAGCTGGTGGGGCAGGAGAGACATAGGGGGCGGATTATCTCAGCACCACGCAATTTCAGTGCACAAGTGGGCTTCTGGCAGGCTTTGCTGACTCGATGTTACAAACAGAGGCCCAAGCGCGCCTGAGAGAAGGGGCAGAGCATGTTTAAATCCAGCGTTTTGAGCGGCGGGCAGATATCTTTGATATGCAATGGAGGCACCATGGCTTGGGTGACTCGAGCTAGAGCTGCTTTCAGGCCTTTGGCGCTGCTGCCATCAAAGTCTGAGGCCATGTCCAAGAGCCTTTTAGGAAGGCGCAATCCGGCCTTCGTCCATAGAGGCTGGCTCTTTTTAGAGGGCTGGGGCGGCCAGTTCAGCAGCCATATTGCCAACAGCGAAAATGAGTGCTGAGCGCACAAGCTTCATCTGAGCTTGCGTCGCAGCCGCGTTTTGCCTCTCGTAGGCACTGTGTCAGGCCTCTTGTTTTACCAAGGAGAAAACATGTCCATGACTGTTCGTGTGGCCCTGAGCCGCGGTGTCCGTATCCCCTGTGCATGGGCAATGGCAACCCTTGGTCTGATGTTGGTCACGGGGGCTTATGCATCAGGCCCCAAGGCTGCACCTGACACGGACGAGCGGGCGCTGGTGGTGCGCATTGGTCATGCCGCACCAGTCTCCGGTCCGATAGCGGCCTTGGGCAAAGATGAGGAGAACGGCGTGCGCATGGCCCTTGACGAGCTCAATGCACGCAAGCTGCAACTGGGCGGACGTCGTGTGCAGTGGAAGCTTGAGGCCGGAGACGATGTGGGCGACCCCGGCCAGGCAGTGGCGCAGGCTACACGTTTTTGCGACATGAAAGTGGCGGCTGTAGTGGGGCATCTGCAGTCCGGAAGCACGCTGCCGGCCGCCAGGGTCTATCACGACTGCGGCATTCCCAATATCACGCCGGCAGCGACCAATCCTGCGATTACGGAAGCGGGCTTTGGCGAAACCTTTCGTGTCATTGCCAACGACAAGGCCATGGTGAATGCCTTGCTCGACTACGCCGTCAAGCACCAGGGCGTCAAGCGCCTTGCCATCATTGATGACCGCACGGCCTATGGTCAGGGCATCGTCAAGTTGATCGAGACAGCGGCGGCCGAGCGCGATGTGCAGATCGTGGACAAGCAGTACACCAGCGACAAGGCCACGCAGTTCACGCCCATTCTCACAGCCATCAAGGGCCACAAGCCCGATGCCATTTTCTTTGGCGGCCTCGATGCCCAGGCCGGGCCCATGCTGCGTCAGATGTCGCAGCTGGCCATGGATGATGTCAAGTTTCTGGGCGGTGATGCCCAGTGCTCGGAGCGCCTGCCGGTCTTGGCCGACAAGGCTGCGGCGCTCAAGAATGTCATCTGTGTGATGAGTGGAAGCTCTCTGGGCAATATGCCCGGTGGCCTGGCCTGGAAGAAGAAGTACGACCAGCGCTTTGCAGGCCAATATCAGGTTTACAGCCCCTATGCCTATGACGCGACCATGGTGCTGGCGCGGGCCATGCTGAGTGCGGACTCGGCACTGCCCGAGGCCTATTTGCCCCGCCTGCGTCAGACCCACCACGATGGCGTGACGGGAACGATTGCTTTTGATGCGCAGGGTGAATTGCAGAATCCGCGCGTGACGCTTTATGGCTATCCATCGGGTGAGCGCAAGGAGCTGGCCATCAGCGAGCCATGAGACGGTCTGCAATATTTTGAGTGAAATTGCCACGAAACCATTGCCTGTAAAGCGCATGTAGCTATGGATTTTGATAATTCTGTGCATGAGTCTTTCATGCGCCTGGCGCTGGAGCAGGCCCGCGCGGCGGCTGACGGTGGTGAAGTGCCGGTGGGTGCGGTGGTGGTCAAGAGTGGACAGGTCATTGGTCGAGGGCATAACCGCCCGCTGTCGTCTCAAGACCCCACGGCCCATGCCGAGGTGCTGGCGCTGCGCGAGGCGGCGCAGGCGCTGGGCAATTACCGGCTGGACGGCTGTACTCTGTACGTGACTCTGGAGCCCTGCACTATGTGCAGCGGCGCCATGCTGCATGCGCGAGTCGGTCAGGTGGTCTATGGCGCGGCCGAGCCCAAGACCGGCGCGGCGGGCTCGGTGCTCAATGTGTTTGCTTATCCCGAGATCAACCACCAGACCCAGGTGCTGCGCGGCGTGCTGGCCGATGAATGTGCGGCCGTGATGGCGGCATTTTTTCAGCAGCGCCGCAAAGAGAAAAAAGCGCTGGAGCCGCATCCGCTCAAAGACTGGGCGCTGCGCAATCCTGACGAGGCTTTTGCCAGTCTGCCGCACTGGCCCTGGCAGCCCCAATGGCGCAGCGACCTGCCCGCGCTGCAAGGGCTGCGAATGGCCGTTGTGGATGAAGGTCCAAGCAATGCACCGCTGACCTGGCTGTGCCTGCATGGCAGCCCTGGCTGGGGCTACCAGTTCCGCCATGTGCTGTCCGAGCTGCTGGCCGCCGGGCATCGCGTAGTCGTGCCCGATTTGCCCGGCTTTGGCCGCAGCGATCAGCCCAAGAAAGACAAGCAGCACAGTGCGCCATGGCATCGGCAACTGCTGGCAGAGCTGGTGCAGGCGCTGGATTTGCATTCGGTCGTGCTGCTGGGGCAGGGCGATGGCGGCTTGCTGGGCTTGCAGCTTGCGGCGCAGATGCCTGAGCGCTTTACCGGTGCCTGGCTCAAAGATGTCTGGCCGCTGGCGCAGCAGCCCGATAGTCGTCGCCAGTGGTTTGAGCAGGCGGCGCGCAAGCCTTCGTGGAATGTGGCGCAGGCCATGGCTCAGGTTGAAGGACTGGTAGCAGCTGATGAAGCGCCCGCCTGGAACGCCGCGTTTGCTCAGCCCGGTCACCGCGCGGCACTCAAGGCCTGGCCGCGTGTGCAGCAGGAGTTGCCGGGTGTGCCCACCGGTTTGCTGATGCCATGGGCACAGGCCGGACGCCTGTGGCTGCAAGCACCCGAGAGCGAGCAAATCGTGACCCATGCGCAGTGGCAAGCAGCCTGGCAGCAGGTGTTGCCAGGCTTGACGCTTGCGGATGCCGCTTGGCGCCAAACCCCGCATGGCTCTCTGGTTCCTGCCCAAAGTCAGGGCAGTGCGGCGGCGGCTGTGGAATACTTTGCGCCATCGACCGTAAGCCGTTGACGGCTGCGCTCTGAACCCAATTTTCGAATCTGCGGATTCATCTATTTCACGGAGCATGCAGCCAGTGGCTGCATGAAAAGGCTTTGGCAACCGCGCGCAAATCCCCTGCATCCACCCAACAAGACAACAACGACGCTCACGCTCACACACACGAGCATGCCCATGAGCACAGCCATGAATGCGGTCATGCAGACCATGTGCACGATGAGCACTGCGCCCATGACCACCACGAGCATCATGACCATGTGCACAGCGCAGATGGCAGTTGCTGCGGCCATGACCACAGCCACGGCTCCAAGCACATCTATATCTACTCGCCATCTGGCGCGGTGCGCGACAAGGCGGCTTTCAAGCGCGGCATCAAGCAGCTGGAAGCGCTGGGCCATGAAGTGGAAGTCGATGTCGATGCACTGGCCAGCAGCCAGCGCTTTGCGGGTGACGACGCCACACGTCTGGCAGCCATCCACCGCGCTGCGGCCAGCGGCGCCCATGTGGCGCTGATCTCGCGCGGTGGCTATGGCCTCACGCGCATCCTGCCCGGCATCAAGTACAAGACCGTGGCCAAGGCCATTGCCAATGGCACGCAGTTTGTGGGCCTGAGCGACTTCACCGCCTTCCAGCTGGCCATGCTGGCGCAGACCGGCTCGGTTACCTGGGCCGGCCCGGCGCTCAATGCCGACTTTGGTGTCGACGTCAAAAAGACCGGCGAGCCCGTGGACGACATCATGCTCGACTGCTTTGAGGACTTGCTCAGCGGCCAGGGTGAAGGCGCGGGCTGGCAGATGCCCAAGATTGGCGAGCTGCCCAATGGCAAGCCCCAGCTCAAGGACTTTTACGTGCCCGGTGGTGCCACCTTGTGGGGCGGCAATCTGGCGGTGCTGGTGTCCCTGCTGGGCACGCCTTACTTCCCGCAGGTCGAGGGCGGCATTTTGTTCCTCGAAGACGTGGGCGAGCACCCCTACAAGATCGAGCGCATGCTGACCCAGCTGATGCTCGCTGGTGTGCTGCAAAAGCAAAAAGCCATCGTCTTTGGCCAATTCACCGAGTTCAAGCTGACCACGCACGACAAGGGCTTCAAGCTGCAAACCGTGATCGACTGGCTGCGCATGCAGATCAAGCGCCCCGTGCTGCAAGGTCTGCCGTTTGGTCATGTGCCCACCAAGGTGCTGCTGCCGGTCGGCGCTCAGGTATCCCTGTCCGTCGAAGGCCGCGATGCCCTCATTTACTGGGGTCATACTCACTGATTGATAGCTGCTGGCGCTTGATGGGGAAGCGCTACAGCCGGTTTTTATTGAAATTTTTGACAAGGATGGACTGGCATGGGTAAGGCCGCGCTGCAATGGACCGATGACATGCTGGCCCAGCTGGGCAAGGAAAAAGACGCCGTGCTGGCCGAGCGCTGGGGCACATCGGCCAAGACCGTGAACCTCAAGCGCAACGCGCTGGGTATTCCTGCCTTTGGGCATTTTCAATGGACGCAAGAGGCCACGGCATTGCTGGGCAAGGATTCGGACGCTGAAGTCGCCAAGAAGCTGGGCATCAGCAAGGCCAGCGTGGTGGCCAAGCGTGCGGAGCTAGGCATTGCCTCGGTAACGGGCGCGGCCAGTGGCGCGTTTGCCTGGACGGATCAAGCGGTCGCCTTGTTGGGTACGGCATCAGACGTCAAGGTGGCAGAGCAACTGGGTCTGAGTCGCCTGACGGTTTACAACGCCCGCATGGCACGTGGTATTGCTGCCGCGAAAAAAGCCGCTTCCAAGGAATGAGCGCCGCTGCGCCAGGCTCACTCATGCCATCGCAGAATCTTTTGCGAAGCGGCTTGCGTGGGTTGGCGCTGGGTTGGGCTTGGCTGGCTGCGCTGTGGTGCGCCTCGCATTTTTTGATACGACTGCCCGCCTGGGGCTGGTTGCTGGCTGTGCTGCTGCTGGCCCTCATGCCGACTTGGGGCTTGTGGCTGGCTTTCATGCTGCGCAAAAAAGTCCTGCGCTTTCAGTTTGCTTCGCAAGGTTGGGTCGGTCGCTGGCTTTCTGGCGGTTGGTGGCCGGCGTGCAAGGCATTGCTTCTGGCGCTGTTGCTGTGCAGTGTGACGCTCTGGCAATCCTGGTTTCTGGCTCCCTGGGAATGGGCTTTGCTGGCGCTGGCCGTGTCTGTGCATCTGCTGCTGATGGCATGGCTGCAGCGCTGGCTGGCCCCTGAGTTTTCAAGCACCGCGTTTGCCTGGGCCTGGAGCCAGAGGGCCGCCAGGGTGTTGCTGGTAATAGTCTTGGGCAGTTTGTGGCTGTATGCCATGGCACGCAGCCAGGACTTCGGTCGTGCGCTGACGTCTGTGATGGAGCCCGCCGCGCTGGATGCCGCCATTGCCCGTATTCGCTCTGCACCTTCGGGACTGGTGCGCTGGGGGCTGGATAGCTTGCTGGCGCTGCAGGTCATGGGCTCGGTTGCCGCCGATGTTCCGCAGATACCGGCGCTCAGACTTTTGCTGCTGGCACTGTTTGGGCCGGTTGGCATGCTGCTGTGTCTAGGGGCGGTGATGCAGGGCAGTATGGGCAACTCATTCATCTTGCAGCAGGCTGCAGTGCCAGGAGCAGGAAAAAAATCTGCGTCCTTGCTGGCATTGGTCGCAGTGCTGGTGCTGGGCATTCTGGTGCAGAGCACTGCCTCCTTGGATGGGCTGGCTCGAGGCCATGAAAGTCCGCTGGCTTTACAGCGCCTGCCCGAGTGCGAGCGAATAGGCCAGCAGCTCTACAGGTTGGGTACGCTGGATCAGACACGCCAGCAAGCCTTGCAGGCCTTGGGGAAGACACGGGAAGTGCAGGCCTTGTGCCAGCGTATGAAGGGGCTGGAGCGGCCGCTGGAGGCGGCTGTAGAGCGCTACCTTGACTGGTATTTCAGCCTGGGGGCGGAGTGGGGGCGTATCTTCAGCCTGCTGACGGGCGATGTCAGTCTGTTTCTGCAGAACAAGCTGACTGAAACCATGGCTGCAACGCCAGGGCTTGAGAGCTGGGCTCAGGCGGTGCAAGAGCAGGCTGCCGCCAGCGGAGCTGCCTTGAGTCAGGCCCAGCAGCATATAGAGGACACGCTGGCACGTCACCACCTGGCGCTCAGCGCCAGTCAATGCATTGTTCGTGCCCAGGTAGAGCAGCTTCCGGCTCTGGACTTGCTGGGAGATGCCCGTCAGCGACTGACGGCCAGTGCGTTGGCTGGTACCGGTGCAGGTGCTTTTGCGGCGGTGGTTGCAGGCAAGGCCATGGCGAAAACGTCGATGAAGGCCGCCAGCAAGGTGCTGGCCAAGGCGGCCGCCAAGCAAGGGCTGGGCAAGGCCGGCGCCGCTGCTGCGGGTGCGGCCATGGGCTCGGTCGTGCCGGGGATAGGAACCGCAGCCGGTGCGATTGCGGGGGCAGTGGCGGGAGCCCTGATTGGCGTGGGGCTGGACTGGGCAGCCCTCTACGCCGAGGAAATGCTGACGCGCGATGCCATGCGTGCAGACTTGCGAGCCGCGCTGACAGAGCAATTGCACAGCATGGGCGAGGGCATGGGCTGCCCTCAGAGTCCCTAACACTGGGTCTTGAGAGGCGTTGTTGCTTGGCTCTGCTCCAAAGCAAGTCTTTGGCTGGGGCACTCGTGCCAGCCGCTCTTACTCCAGATAACGGCCTTTTTCTTTTTTGCGCGCTCTCATGCCTGTGCGCAAGAACAATTCACTGCCGCCTTGCACGGCCAGGGGGTGCTTGGGCTTGTCGGCAACTGCCAGATGGGCATCAACACGTGTGTTCCAGTGCTGCAGCAGATCCTGCAGTGTGTCGCGCTCTGTGGCTGTCAGCTGAGGATGCTGCTGCAAAAAATCCTGCAGATACTGGCGCGCGTCCTGCTCCAGTTGTGCGCGGGTAGTGGCCAGGGAGATATAGCTGATGTCGTCATCTCGTCCCGTGGTCTGAGTGCCCAGCAGATAGCAACCGATGTAGTCCCCCCGAGTCTGGCCCACTGCTGGATCTTTGCTGAGTTTTTTGAGCAGGCTGAATGGCCACATGCGTTGAATTCCTTGCACCGGGCCAGAGCCCAAAAGCCTATTGTCGCCGAGGCAGAGGGTCGTCAGGATGTGGGTGCTGCGCACCTGGCTTCTGTGTCGATCGCTGTTCGTTGGCGCTACATTCAGCGGATGTCTGGCATCGCTGGCGGTGCTCACACAAAGGCGGAGCAGAAAATAAAAGGGACTAAAAGGGGCGCAAGGAGCGCCCCGTTTTTGTTGCTCTCTTGAGGAGGGCATCAAGCGGCGGCGGGTGCTTCATCGGCTTCTGCCGCCCGGCGCGCATAGCGCTGGGCCATGACGGCGCAGACCATCAGCTGAATCTGGTGAAACAGCATCAGGGGCAGCACGATGGCGCCGATCGACGCGGCAGGGAACAGCACATTGGCCATGGGGATGCCGCTGACCATGCTCTTTTTGGAGCCGCAGAACACGAGCGTGATCTCGTCTTCCTTGTTAAAGCCCAGACGGCGCGCGCCCCATGTGGTGAGGAACAGAACCACGGCCAGCAAGATGCAGCACAGCACGATCAGCCCCATGAGCGAAGGAATCGGCGTTTGCTGCCACAGGCCAGAGATCACGGAAGCGCTGAACGCGGCATAGACCACAAACAGAATCGAGCCCTGATCCACCAGCTTGATGATGGAGGAGCGGCGCTGCAAAAAGCTGCCAATCAGGGGGCGCACCAGGTGGCCGACGATGAAGGGCAGCAGCAGCTGCAAGGCGATCTTGCCTACTGCTTGCAGGGCGTCGCCGCCTTCTGCCGTCTTGTTCAGAATCAGGCTGACCAGAATCGGAGTGACCAGAATGCCCAGCAGCGTGGAGGCCGATGCACTGCACACTGCCGCAGGCACGTTGCCACGAGCGATGGATGTGAAGGCAATGGCCGACTGCACGGTAGCGGGCAGCGTGCACAAGAAGAGCACGCCCAGGTACATCTCCGTGGTAACCAGGGGCGAGAGCAGGGGGCGCAGCACCAGGCCCAGGACAGGGAACATGACAAAGGTGGCGATAAAAATCCACAGGTGCAGCTTCCAATGCCCGATGCCGGCGAAGATGGCTTCGCGCGAGAGCTTGGCGCCATGCAGGAAGAACAGCAGGCTGACGATGCCGGTGGTGATCAGATCGACGTAATGGGCCAGTGCACCTGAGGCAGGCAAGACGCTGGCTAGCACAACGACGGCAATGAGTGCGAGGGTGAAGTTATCGGGGAGAAAGCGGGGACGAAACATGGTGCAGGCAAACCGACAAGGCGAATGGAAAGCTGCGGCTGTTGACTTGTGGTGAATCTTGCGCAGCGCTCTGGGGCGATGGATGCGTATTGGACACGCATTCAATTCAAAAGAGAAATGGATTTATTCGATAGATCTATAATTTTTTGATATGAATGCAAGTCTGAGACAGTTGCGTGCCTTTGTGGCCGTGGCCACCTGCGGCAGCTTCAGTCGTGCGGCGGATGCCATGGCACTGACCCAACCCGCCATCAGCCGCAATGTGACCGACCTGGAGCAGACACTGGGCTTGCAGCTACTGCATCGAACCACGCGCGAGGTGGAGTTGACCGATGCGGGGCGCTTGCTGCTGGGCAATGTCACACGAGTGCTGGAGGACTTGGATGCCTGCCTGCTGGAAGTGCAGGGCATGGCCACGCAGCGCAAAGGCAAAGTCAAGGTGGCCAGCAGTCCCACGCTGTCGGCTCACCTTCTGCCTCAGTGCATTGCCCGTGGCAGGAGGCAGTTGCCCGGCGTGAACATCCAGCTGCTGGACCGGATTCAAAGTGATGTGCTGCTCAGCGTGCGCAGTGGAGAAGTGGACTTCGGGGTTGTCATCGATCCCTCGGAGAAGCAGGACTTGCATGCACAGACGATTTTGACCGAGCCTTTTTGTCTGGTCTGCCTGTCCAGCGATCGCTTGGCACGCAAAAAAGAAGTGCAGTGGGCCGACCTGGCAGGCCAGTCTTTGGTCTTGCTCGATCACGCATCGGGAAGCCGGCGCCTGATTGATGCCGCGCTGCAGGCGCATGGAGCTACGGCATCGTTAGTGCAGGATGTGGGCCACACCACCACGATTTACAGCATGGTCGAGCAAGGCCTGGGGCTGAGTGTGGTGCCGCATCTGGCCATTCCTGCTGACTGGAAAAAGTGCGGGGCAAGCTCTGCAAAGGGCGAAGGCGGTGCCGTGCTGGTCAGCCGCAAGCTGGTGCCGCAGGTGCAGCGCAGCATCATGCTGGTCAGGCGTCAGCAGCGCGAGCTTTCACCTGTCGCGCATGGGGTGTGGGATCTGATTGCCAGCGAAGCTGCGCAGCGGCTGGAGCCCTAGCTTCGCTTCAAGGGCGCAGCACAATGCGCGAGTCGATCACCAGGCCCTGAGGCTGAGGAGTGATGTAAACAGCAGGAGGGGGTGCCATATAGACCGGCTGTGGTGCACGGTAGACGACGGGGCTGTCCTTGCATTTGCGCTTTTCTTTGTATTCGCCATTTTTCTTCCACTTTCGCTCCACCTTGCACTGGCCGTCCCAGTACTCCTCTTTGTAGTCACGTTTGTGATGGTGGTGACGATGACCGTGGTCATGGGCAAAGCTGCTCAGTGGAGCAGTGAGCAGCGCAGCAGGCAGGCAAATCGACAGAATGGAAAGAATCTTGTGCATAAAGGGCAGAGGCTGGCGGCACAAGCCGCAGTGCCTAAAGCTGTGAGAGATCATCAAAGTGCGCAAGCTTAAGTGCAATGCGCAGAATTTGCTGTATCAAATCATCAGCAATGGCTACCAAGGTGGCAGCAGGCTTTCTCAAAAATGAAAGCATTTAGCGCTTGATGCATATTGATTCTGAGTGTTTTTAGGTCTGAAAGTTCCGAATAACAAGCGCAGAAAGCTCCTCTAATAGGAGCGACTCTTTGCTTGAGACATCCATGTTCTGCCCGCATGGAGAGCTATAAAGTGACTGGGCAGGAGGTCGGGGATGGCTGCAACCAACCGATCAGCCAGCCGGCATGAGGGGCTTGGCCCTCGGCAGTCAAGAGAGCCAAAGCCAAGCAGCACGCCTGACGCGAGTCAGCTTGTACGTGCCAGAGGCAAGTGAGTGACTTATGGCGAAGACAAACCTGCGCTATGTGCTAGGCTGAATGGTCGGCTGCGAATTTCACTAAGGCAAGTGATTACGCCTGATGCAGCGAAGTGGTTGCTTGGACCAATGCACCGATAAGCGAGCTAGGCGCAAAGTAGGAGCAAAGCCCTGTACCTGGGTTGAGGGGTCAGGGCCATTCACCTGATAAGCCGGCGCATACACCACCGGCTGTGGCGCGTGCGCTTTTAGTGGCGACGCTGCTGAGGCGCAGGGTTGTTATTGTTACGCTCAATATGACGGAAAGTCAGGCGACCCTTGTTCAGGTCATAGGGCGACATTTCCAGAGTCACCTTGTCACCTGCGAGCACGCGAATGCGGTGCTTGCGCATCTTGCCGCCGGAGTAGGCAATCAGCTGGTGGCCGTTGTCCAGCGTGACGCGAAAACGGGCATCAGGCAGAACTTCGTCCACTCTGCCTTGCATTTCAATCAGTTCTTCTTTGGCCAAAACGTATCCTTTCGAGAGAGATTCAATTCAACTGGTTTTCCAGCACCATGCAGCGCCCCTCGGCAAGTGCATACTTACTAGCGGATCCTGTGTTGTCGAACTGGCGGATGAACCGGAAGATCCGGTCATACTTGCCCCGGCGGATGGAAACCGATGCGGTGACCTTGCCGGAGTGGTTAGATTGGGTGAGGGCAGTTACTACGTAGTTGCCGACACGCTCTGTAATAGATTCTGTGTGCATATCGAGTCAACGACGGCGCCATCTGCTGGTGATCAGAAGAGGAGCCGTCCAAAAAATGGAAACCATTCGGCTCGGGTGAGCCTGAACGACGCGCTTCAGCTCAGAGCGAAGACGCGTACTTCTTGCCAGAGAGCGCCAGGCAACAAGGAGCCTGATGCGGGCAACGTGAGAACTGCCAGAAATTACTGCGTGGGGCAAGTGCCGCGCAGCAAAGCTGTCGATTATAAGGTATATGCCGCTTTATAGGCAAATTGTATAAAACAGCAAAGGTTTACGAGGCTGGTGCTGGTGTTGTTGCGTCAACCAGCTTTAGATCGAGCGGCCCGACCCCGGGCGCAGCTATGCTACAGCCACCATATACGGACGGCCAGCTCGGAGCATCGATTGAGAGCCACTGCCTAGAACTATTTGCTGATCTGGTGTTGTGGACTTTGTTGGCGTCATGCAAAGGCGAATCGCGAAATTGATTGACTCTGCCTTATATCGTTCGGTAAAAGAAAAACCCCGCTATGTGTTTCATAGCGGGGTTTTATCTGACTTGGTGCCGGAGACATGAATCGAACACGCGACCTTCTCATTACGAATGAGTGGGTGAAGGTGCGGGTCTGTATAGGTTTACATATGTCTGAATGGATAAATCAATGACTTGCAAGCATTTGGCTGTTTAAAAACACAGAGGTGCATTGGTTTAGATAGGTCAAAATAGCGCGAAATTGGCTACACAGTGGCTACACAGGATTCCGTGTAGCCAAACCGAGGAACGACCATGGCCCGCCCCAAGAAAGATGCACCCCTAGATCTATCCCAGCGCATGATGCTTACCGCAGGTGCAATTGAGCGTCTTACGTGCGCGCCTGGAAAGAAGCAAGATTTCTTGCGGGATACAGAAGCACCGGGCCTGAGGGTGCGTGTCACCAGTACAGGGATAAAGTCCTTTGTCTATGAATCCAAGCTAAATAGGCAGACCATCCGCCGCACCATTGGCAATGTGAGGGCTTGGACGATTGAGCAGGCCCGTACCGAGGCCCGCCGTCTGGCTGTGATGCTGGACAGTGGGCAAGACCCGCGTGAGCTTGAGCGCCAGAAGCAGGCGGAGCAAGAGGCCCAGCGCCAGCAGGAGCAGGCCCAGGCGTTGACCGTGGGTGAGGTCTGGCCGCTGTATCTGGAGAACGGCAGGCCCAAGCGCCGAGATGCTTGGAAGCCGCGCTACCTGGAGGACTTGCACAAGATGGCCTCGCCCGGTGGCGTACCCAAGAAAAGAGGGCAGGGGCTGACCCGCCCCGGCCCGCTGTACCCTTTGCTGGCGCTGCCATTGGCTGGAATCAATGAGGACTCGCTCAAGCAATGGCATGACCAAGAAGCCAAATCCGGTAAGCACCAAGCTGCGCGGGCCTTGATGATGTTCCGGGGCTTTCTGCGCTGGTGTGCTTCACAGCCTCAATATAGAGCGATGACCGACCGCGAGGCAGGGCAGGCCCCGGCCATCGTGCAGAACCTGCCCGCCATGACTCGGCGCACTGATGCTCTGGAGACGGCACAGGTCGCGGCGTGGTGGTCTGGTGTTGAGCAGCTGAGCAACCGCACGGCCAGTGCCTATCTGCGTGCATTGTTGTTGACTGGTTCCCGCCGTGAGGAAATGGCTTCCCTGCGCTGGAAGGATGTGGATTTCAGGTGGCGCAAGCTGACCCTGGCCGACAAGGTGGAGGACAGCCGCACCATCCCTTTGACTCCATATCTGCACCATATGCTTGCAGGGCTGCCAAGGATGGGGGAGTTTGTGTTCGCCAGCACCGGGGAAAAGGGCCACATCGTTGACGTGCGCTCATGCCACAGCAAAGCCCTGCAATCGGCTGCCATTGAGCGCTTGACCTTTCATGGTTTGCGCCGCAGCTTCTCTCTACTTGGTGAGGCGGCCGGTGCACCAGCCGGAGCGATTGCCCAGGTAATGGGCCACAAACCCAGCGCCACAGCAGAGGGCTACCGGCCCCGCAGTGTGGATGCCCTGCGCCCATTCTTGGAGCGCATCGAGGCATGGATTCTGGAGCAGGCTGGGGTGCAGTTCGACGCCAAGGCAGAGCCCGGCAAGTTGCGCGCTGTGCTGTAGGTCTTAGAAGCGCTTTCCATGGATACCAAGCTTGGATACCGGGCACGGATACCAGCTCCAGCATCCGGGCACCAAAGCTCGTGGCACACCAGCCGTAAAGGTAGAGCTGCGCCAGCCGGGGAATATCTTTCACGCGACTTGAATTTGTAGGTGTCACTGGTGTCTCAGGTGTCACGACCTTATAAATCAATAGCTTAGAGTGAGACACTATGTATTAGGTAGGTGTCACAGGTGTCACACTCAATAGATATAAGCATTTACAGCTATAGAAGCAGTAGCAAGTAGTACCTTGCACTATGGACTCTGCCTATATTGACGCACATTGGTGTGTATTAGTGTGTATAATTCGGCAATGAATAGCGCAGCACTTATCAAGCAGCTCAAGGCAGATGGCTGGGAACTGGTGCACACGGTGGGTTCACACCACCAGTTCAAACACCCGACCAAGCCCGGCAAAGTAACAGTGCCGCACCCGAAAAAAGACCTACCGCTGCCAACTGTTCGCAGCATCCTGAAGCAAGCAGGCTTGAAGTGAAGCCGCAACCTTTGGAGGATTGAAAATGCTTTACCCCATGTATGTGCACCACGAAGCAGGCAGCGCCTACGGTGCTACGTTCCCCGACTTTCCCGGTTGCTTTGCTGCTGCTGACGAAATCCAAGACCTGACCAAAGCAGCACAGGAGGCTGCAGAGGCCCACTTTGGCGCAGACAGTGACCCCATCCCCGCGCCCACAGCGCCCGATGCTTGGACCAACGATGAGGACTACCAAGGCGGCTTTTGGATGATGGTGGATATTGATTTGAGCAAAGTCCGCTCTAAGGCCATGCGCCTGAATATCACCTTGCCTGAAAGACTGGTGCATAGCATTGATGCCTATGCAGCCAGCCACCATCTGAGCCGCTCCGCATTCTTGGCGTCTGCTGCTGAACGTGCAATGCAAGCACGCTAGGCCTATGCCTGACGACACTGCTGAGCGCTTGAATGAGGCGCTGGGCGCTAACGACACCGCAGCGTTTCTGCATGCGCTTGGTGAAATCGTGCGCGTCCGTGGCATGACCGAGGTTGCCAGCGCCAGCGGCCTGACCCGCGAGGCCCTTTACAAGGCACTACGCCCCAGTAGCCAGCCGCGCTTTGACACCATCCGCCGTGTCTGTGGTGCCCTTGGGGTTCGCCTGGTGGCCCAGCCCATCTACGCCTGACTGCTTTGCTTGCTGGAACTTGCTGCGCCGGATTGACCGTTTATGAACTTGAGGTGATGTACCACTATCCCGACTTCTCCGGCTGCATTGCGGCGGCTGATGAAGTGCAAGACCTGATGGCGCACCAACTACTTCAGAAAACTTCAGTTCATCAAGCTGGCCGGTTTGCACCTAGTGGCGGTTGTCCCTTGTTTGTCGCTGGGTTGTCCCTGGGTACAGGTAACGACTGTCCCCGGCGACACCTCTATCCATGCCTGATTGTCGAGCAGGACTGAACAGGGGCATACCTATAGGGACTCGCGCAAACCCATGTGTGCATATACAGTCAAGCATTATGCCCTGGCTAGGACCGC
The DNA here is from genome assembly GCF_057369555.1 of Comamonas sp. FUJ_7. NCBI lineage: Bacteria > Pseudomonadati > Pseudomonadota > Betaproteobacteria > Burkholderiales > Comamonadaceae > Comamonas > Comamonas sp. FUJ_7. The sequence continues at coordinate 763,362 of NZ_JBXXZI010000001.1, read as the reverse complement.
GAACCGAAAAGCGGGAGCCCTACCCGCCTGCCTTGGGCACCATTTAGGGGGTGCGCTATAGGGGGCGCAATGAAACATTCAATTGATGCTGATGAAGCAGACTTCGTCGCGGCCTTTTATTCGACTCTTGATGTTCTAAAAGATCCAAGCAGCCCACCTTGGAATCTGAAGGCCTGGAGCGAGTCTCCTGACGTTCAACCCTTGGAGGCTGCCCGCATCCTGAATGGAAGGAGCCCAACGCATAAGCCAGCCGATGAAGATAGCCACATCATTGAGATGGCTGCTCTTTTTGTTGCTCATGCGGGAGTAGTGCCAAAAGCTTTCAGGTTGTCCGATTGGGTGGCTATCGCCGATTCTGCTGAGCTCAAGCACGACGAAGATATTGCTGCTTACCTAAAATTCAAAGCCCAAGAGAATGCCGCAGTCATGGCTGCTAGTAAGCAGAGCCAAGACGTTCACTCAAGTCCTAAAGTTGCCCCCTGCAATTCAGTTTCGGATGCATCCAGTACAACAGCTGTCATCCTCAATGGTGCGATAAAGCACCTTATGTCCGTGCAGCAGTCTGCCGCACAGGAGGTTGAGAGACTAGTGCCGGTTGAAATAAAAAACTGGGCAGTGAAAAGACCTCAGCGTTCTACACCCTATGGCGCTCCGCTCTACAAACTCTTGCAAGCTGAATGTCTAAGTGGCCGCCCGAGGTGCCCAACGGCTCGAGATGTGCTGGATGCGTGGAGTGCGACTATGCCGCCGGAAATCATCGAGGTTATGCAGGGCGGATTTAAATACTACGCCAGCAATGGCGATGTGAAGACTGCGGACCTTGCCGCGCTAAGAAGCACCATCGCTCGAATGACAGAGCGGAACGTTTGACACGATAAGCGCACGACAAGCACGTTAAAAGCACGATAAGCACGCTAGGCTGGACAATTAAAGAGCGCAAAAAAAATACTGATAGCCATCGAAACCAATGAGGGCAAACGATGGCAGCACTCACCAAACCAGCAGCAACACCTTTCCCACCGCTGGAACAAGAAACCCGCCCCTGCGTGCCCACCGCGCAGGCAGCTCACTATCTGACCCTGACCCCGCAGACCCTGCGCGAATGGGCTTGCTACGGCAAGCACCCCGCCGCGCTGCGCCCTGTGCGTGTGGGCAGCCGCTTGGCCTGGCCCATGGCTGGCATCCGCTCCATTTTGGGGGTGGCGTAAATGAGCACCACCCCCCAACCCACCATCACCAACCTGGGCCTGCTGGCGCTGGAATACGCCCGCGCTGTAGAGGAAACGACCCACCGCAAGCATGTGCTGCAAGGCGGCTACCTGGCCTGGCGTGAAAACACTAGCAACCAGCATCGCGACATTGAGCGCGGCTCCAAGGAATGGAGCGCGATGATGGCTGCCACAAAGCCCGAGTACATCTATTTGCAGAAGGCCAAGGCCCGCGAGCGCCGCATCAAGGCCAAGCTGCTGGCGCTGGCCGGCAAGGTGGAGGACTAAGGGATGCACAAAAAAGAAAACGCCCAGCGCCTGACGCTGGAGGACTAAACCATGACAGCAGATAAAAACGCTGCCTGCGTGGCAGTGAAGGCCGCCGCATGCCTGGATACAGCCGCAAAAGCTCAACCACAGGACGTTTTCGACTGCATAGCTATGGATTTGCCCCGTGCGCAGTGGGGCCAAGCCATGGCAGAGCCTGCCAAGAAGCAGACTTCTGCAGAGCGACGCCATCAAGTAGCAGTAAACGGCCTGATTCAAATTGAAGCGCTTATCGACGCAATTCTGCGCTTGACACCTGCTGGCCCCGAAAGCTGCGCCATCGTGTCTTTGTTGCATCGGGCTAATCAGGTGAATACCGCCGTACTGGGCGCGATTGTGGATGACGGCGAAGATACTGCCGACCTGCAGAAGGTGGTGAATGCATGCCTGAAATAGAGGATTTGTTTGCGCGAGCCATCGAGGACGCATGTCTGGTGCCGCCCGACACTATCCATGCGGATGGCTTGTTGCGCCGATTCAGCTCCACCGGCAAGCGCGGTGACAGCGCGGGCTGGTATGTGCTGCACGCTGATGGTCTGGCTGCCGGCGTGTTTGGTTGCTGGCGTACTGGCCTGACCGAGACATGGTGCAGCAAGGCCGAGGGCGCCTTGACCCAGGCCGAGCGCGACACCATGCGCCAGCGTGTGAGGGACGCCCAAGCCCAGCGCGATGCAATCACCCAGCAACGCCAGCAGCAGGCCCAGGCCACTGCGACCGAGCGCTGGGAAGCAGCGCGCCCTGCTGGCTTGCATCCCTACCTGACTGCCAAGGGGATTCAGCCCTACAACCTGCGCGCCGATGGGCCTGTGCTGCTGGTGCCCATGCGTGACACCAGCGGCACAGTGCACAGCCTTCAGGCCATCGCACCAGATGGCAGCAAGCGCTTTATGTCGGGTGGCCGTGTGCGCGGTTGCTATCACGGCGTGGGCCGTCCTGATGCGGCGATTGTGGTGGGTGAGGGCATGGCGACCATGCACAGCGTGCGCGCCGCTACCGGCCTGGCCGTGGCCGCTGCATTCAGCGCCAGCAACCTGCTGCCAGTGGCCCAATCCCTGCGCCGCAAGTTCCCGGCCCTGCCCATCTTGCTGGCTGCCGACGACGACCACTGCACCGAAGGCAACCTCGGCCTCACGGCTGCCCGCGCTGCAGCGCTGGCCGTGGGGGGCCTGGTGGTAGTGCCGCAGTTTCCAGCCAACCGCCCCCGTAAGGCGACCGACTTCAATGACCTGTTTTCCCTGGCGGGTGCTGGCGCTGTGCGCGCCTGCTTTGCCGAAGTAATGGAGCTGACACCATGATGACCACTCATACCGAATCTACGGCCGTGGCTGATGTGTGTCAGTCATTGGCGAATGCAGAAGCCGCCACGCAGACCCTGGCCGAGCTGTGGGGGCGCGTGAGCGGTGGCCAACTGCTGTACCGCAAGGCTGTGGACGTGCAGCAGAACCTCACAAAACCTAACCTTGCCAGCGAGAGCAGCCCCATCCCGGCAGAGCACGACCGCCCACGCTTTGTGGTGCTTGATGAGGCTTACACCGCAGCCGATGGCAGCAAGTACAAGGCCGGGGTCTGGCACTTCGGCACCAAGCCCGGCAAGGGCGACAACCCGCCCACGCTGGTGCAGAGCTGGGTCTGCAGCCCCTTGCATGTCGATGCCGTGACCTTTGACAACACCGGGGCCAACTTTGGCCGCCTACTGCGCTTTCACAATACCTTGGGCAAGTGGAAGACATGGGCCATGCCGATGGAGATGCTGCGCGGTGATGCAGCAGACCTGCGCGGCGTGCTCCTATCCATGGGGGTGCACCTAGACTCGGGCCACGCAGGCCGCAATCTGCTGGCGATGTACCTGCAAAGCCAAGTGCCACAGCGCCAGATGGAGGCCGTTATGCAAACCGGGTGGGCTGGCGGCCAGCTCAAGGCCTATGCCCTGCCAGATACCGTGATTGGCCCGCATGCATCGCGCGTGACGTTTCAAAGCGAAGCCAAGGGAAAGGACGAGTACACCCAGCGCGGCACGCTGGAGAGCTGGCAGCAGGGCGTTGCAGCGCCAGCCGTAGGTAATCCCATGCTGGTGATGGCGCTCAGCGCTGCCTTTGCGGGTCCGGTGCTGGCGCTGGTGAGCGTGGAATCTGGAGGGCTGCACTTGATTGGGGACAGCTCTACCGGCAAGACCACGGCACTGCAAGCGGCTGCCAGCGTATGGGGTGGCGACAATTTCCGCAGAAGCTGGCGCACCACAGCCAATGGAGTGGAGGGTGCCGCTGCCCTGTTTAATGACTGTCTGCTGGCGCTGGATGAAATCAGTGAGTGCGACCCGCGCGACGTGGGCGAGGTGGTTTACATGCTGGGCAATGGCCGGGGCAAGCAACGCGCCAGCCGCACTGGTACTGCCCGTAGCGTGCACCGTTGGCGCTCAAGCGTCATCAGTACCGGAGAGCGCAGCATCGCCACCAGCATGCTGGAAGCAGGCCAGCGCGTGAAAGCGGGCCAGGCAGTGCGCCTGCTGGACATTCCGGCACAGCGCCGATTTGGGGCGTGGGATAACCTGCACCAGTACAGCAGTGGCCCTGCGTTTTCCGACGCCATCAAGCGCGCATCCCTGAGCAGCTACGGCACAGCAGGCCGCGCCTTTCTGGAGAAGCTGACCCGAGAAACTGACAACTTGGCCGAGCGACTGGAGGGCATCAAAGCCCAGTTGCTGGAAGGCATGCAAAGCGGCGATGGACAACCGGCCCGAGCTGCTGCCCGCCTGGCTGTGCTGGCGCTGGCTGGCGAGCTGGCCACCGCCTATGGCATCACCAACTGGCCGGAAGGCGAAGCAACCAAGGCCGCAGCCGTGGGCTTTGATGCCTGGCTGTCATTGCGTGGTGAAGCGACTGGCAATGCAGAGCACCACCAAATCACGCAAGCCGTGCTGGACTTCATTGACCGCCACGGGGAAAGTCGTTTCTCTGATGCGAGCGGCCCGTTTGATGACCGTCAGCAGTCCATGGTGCGCGACCGTGCGGGCTGGTGGCAGTCGGCAGGGGACTGCATGGAGTACTTGTTCACCTCCAGCGGCATGCGTGAAGCGTTGAAGGGCTTTGACTTTGACCGCGCTTTGAATGTGCTGCGCCTGGCAGGATTGCTGGATGCGCCGACCATTGGCAAAACGTCCAAGTCCAAGCGCATCCATGGCCGCTCTGTGCGCGTCTATGTGGTGCGCCCAGACCGCGCTATGGAAACGGAGCATGGCCAGCCACAGCAGGTCGCCCTCAAAACCAGCAAGGCATTTCACATGGCGCAGTGATTGCTGCCACCAGAGTGGTTTTAGTCATTTTTTACTTGACTTCAAGGGCGATGGGCAGGAACCGTCAGACATCTATCAGTAGGCCATCGTAGAGCTGCACAACCTGCAGCAGGTGGCCACACGCTACTCGGTTCAGGCGCTGACGGGTATGCCGCTGGGCCGGGTGGATGACAGAATTAAAGCTCTGGTTATCCAAGAGCGCATCAAGCGGCAACTCAAGGGGCAGTACGTGCCCGTGGAAACGCATCCTCCTGCGAGGGCCATTAGCAAGACGCTGATGCCGGATGGGATGGTGAAAATTGAGATTGGGGACGATGTGTTGACGCTCACGCCTGCGGAGGATCGGGCGCTCTCGACGCTGACGGCTGGTGCTGCTACCCAGGTAGCGCAGATCCAGTCAAGCCAACTTATGGCTGAAATGGCCTCTGTTATGCAGATTAAAGTGGATGCTATGGCTTGAAAGTTGGAATTTTTGAGGGTTGAGAGCCTAATAAACCCAATGTTACCCACTGGTTACCCAGTGGGTTTTTTGTGCCAGTAGCAGTGAGAGGCCTGTTCACAAATGTTAAGGCTCGCTCGGCTCAGTTCTAGCGGGTGAGAGTAATACGCGCTTGCGAGCGGCGGCGGTGTGTTGTGGACGGCGATGGCTTGGTCAGCTACTTCATAAAAATTCAGGTTACGTGACGCCATCAAGTTGGATCAAGATCGCAACAAAAAAGCTCCAGCAATCTGCCTTCAAGACCGGGGCTGATGCAGGAGCGTTTGCACCTGCAACGCCTAACGGAGCAGATTGTGGAGCCGGATGTAGTGTGCTGGTGTTGTTTAAGACTGTCAAATCTTCGCAGGCTGGTATCACTGCGTACTCCAGTTGAACTGACCGCCTGTACCGGTCGTGGTTGAACTGGATGCTGGTCGTGACCGTTTGAGTTCGGCCAGAAGCGGAATTTCAACTAAGCGATGCCAATGTCGGTTTCAGGCTGATTGCGGAAAGTCACCAATGTGCTCCGTCGCTTCGCACTGCCCTGGTCTTTTTCACAGCCGCACTCTCGGGTTTACGTGCTGTGGGTGTACCGCGGGCGTGTCAAGATACAGTTCATTACAATCGCCTGAGCTTTTGCGCTAGATGGAGGGCGTGAGCCCGAAGCAAGATAAACAAGAGGGAGCACACAGATGTCGGATGACTTGAATACACCGCGGGCTTTCCGGCTTCCTGCCGCTGCAATCGATGCGGCTGGCGACACAAGCGCCGAGGCAGCGCCGGCACAGGAGCCAGTACCTGCTCTGACTCTTGAGGTCAGCCTGGCAGCGAAACTCAGCTTGGCCGACTTCCAAAACGCCGTCCCGCTGCTACGAGAGCTGGCGCTCGTGAGTACGCTCACAGATGACACTGGCCAGCTTGAGCTTTCGCTCATGTCAACCCCAGCGTTCGTCAAGCCCAAGACGTGGCGCTTGGAGTCAGTCAGGGCTGGCGACCGCTATCGGATTCGCGACCTAGACGTGCATCTGGACGGGCCGCTGCTGACGAGGCTGACCGAGGCAGAGACCGCGACGGTCACGTTGTCGGTGAGGCTCGCAGGCAACGAAGGCGAGCCCATCGCCGAGCTATCTAAGTCGGTTGAGCTCTTACCGCGCAACCAGTGGGGCGGGCTGTCCCGCCTCCCAGATATGGTGGCCGCCTTCGTTCAGCCTAATGATCCTGCGGTCGACAAGGTGCTAAAGAAGGGCGCAGAACTGCTGCGCGAGCACGGCAAGGACGCCGCCTTAGACGGGTACAAGCAGGGAGGCTCTAAGCGCGCCTGGGAGCTGGCGGGCGCGATATGGGGCGCTGTCTCCTCAATGAGGCTGGACTACGCCCTGCCTCCTGCTAGCTTCGAGCATCGAGGCCAAAAGATTCGTGGCGCGACCCAAGTTGCGGACTCGGGGCTGGGTACCTGCATGGACCTGACTTTGCTGTTCTGCTCGGCGCTGGAGCAGATTGGGTTGAATCCGGTTGTCGTCTTCACCCGTGGTCACGCATTCGCCGGCTTGTGGCTCAAGCCTGAGGAGTTCTCAACAACCGTCGTCGATGACGTGACGGCATTACGTAAGCGCCTGAAGCTCAAGGAGCTGGTGCTGTTTGAGACCACGCTCATCACCCAACGTCCGGCGGTTCCGTTCAGCCGCGCCGCCGAAGTTGGGGCAGAGCACATCGCGGAGGGTAAGGACGACACGTTCGAGCTTGCTGTGGACATCCGACGCGCTCGTCTCCAGCGCATCAAGCCGTTGTCGAGTCCTGAGACCGTTCAGGTCAAACCGCCTGCCGACATCGTGGCAGACGATAGGTTCGTGCTGGAAGAGACCCCGGACCTTCCTGATGATGACGGTGATCCCCAGGACGATGGGGCCACGCTCGATCCGAAGGATCGTCTGGCGCGCTGGCAGCGCAAGCTGCTGGACCTGTCCCTGCGCAACAACCTCCTGAACTTCCGCGCGAGCAAGAAGGCGCTCAAGCTAGATGCACCGGACCCGAGCCTACTGGAAGACCTGATGTCCGACGGGAAGGACGTCAAGCTGTTACCACGTCCTGACCTGATGAATGGCAGTGACCCTCGTAGTCAGGCTATCCACGAAAGCAGAGAACGGGAAAGCCTGCGACGCCAGTTCGCGCTTGAAGCGCTCACCCGCCGCGAGGTGTTCATTGACCTAACTAAGGATGAGCTCGAATCCCGGATGGTCGAGCTCTATCGCAACGCGCGCACCACGTTACAAGAGGGCGGGGCAAACACCCTCTTTCTGGCGCTTGGGTTCTTGACCTGGAACCGTGCCGACAAAGAGGACGCGAAATACCGCGCACCTTTGATTCTCATCCCGGTATCCCTAAACCGGCGCAGCATCCGCTCTGGCTTCACCATGGCGCTGCATGATGACGAGCCCCGGTTCAATCCGACTCTCATCGAGATGCTCCGGCAAGACTTCCAGCTCAACTTGGGCATGGCAGAAGGCGAGCTGCCTCGTGATGAGTCTGGCCTAGACATCGCCAAGGTCTGGAAGGCCGTCTCTGTCGCGGTGAAGGACATCAAGGGCTGGGAGGTTTCTGAGGAGGTCGTGCTCGGCACCTTCTCGTTTGCCAAGTACCTCATGTGGGTCGATCTAGTTCAGCGCACCGACCAATTGCGCCAGAGCCCCGTCGTCAGACACCTCATAGACACGCCACGAGACCCGTTTCCTAGCTCCTCGGTGTTTCCGAGCCCTCGGATGCTCGACAAGGACTACGGGCCGGAAGAGACGTTCTGTCCCCTGCCATCCGATTCCTCGCAGCTGTCAGCCGTCATGGCTGCAGCTCGGGGTAAGGATTTCGTTCTTATAGGTCCACCGGGTACTGGCAAGAGCCAGACCATTTCAAACCTCATTGCGCAGTGCCTAGCTGAAGGGAAGCGAGTCCTTTTCGTGTCCGAGAAGATTGCAGCCCTGGACGTCGTCTATCGGCGACTTCGAGAAGTCGGGCTCGGCGAGTTCTGCCTGGAGCTGCACTCAAGCAAAGCGCGCAAGGCTGATGTGTTGGCGCAGCTCAAGAGCTCCTGGGATGCCAGAGGCGAAGTTGACGCCGAGGTTTGGCGACAAGAGGCTGAGCGGCTCAAGCGCATCCGTGATGAGCTGAACGTCTACGTCGAGCGGCTGCACTATCGACATGGGAATGGCCGCTCCATCTACGACGCCATCGGTGCGGTAGTGGACGGGGAAGATGTTGCAGTGCTGCCCTTATCGTGGCCGTCGCACGCAGCCCACAGCCAGAAGGACACTGAGCTGCTCCGCGAGGTTGTCAACCGTCTTGAGGTCAATGCGACTGCCGTGGGTACCGAGGCGCTCACACATGGACCTTTCCAAGACATCGGGCATGCCGACTGGTCACCAACATGGCAGCAAGGGGTCATCGAGGCCGCTCGCCAGTTGCTACCGGTGTGCGATGAGGTACTCGCTGCTTACGAACGCTTCAGGGGCGTCACCCGGCTTCCTGTGGCCGCTCTGACTAGCCGGGCGCGCGTCGCCACCGCTTCGCTCGCTCGATGCTTGCCGCACGCTGCCGGGCGCGATTGGCGATTCGCCTTCGCTTCGGACGCTGGCACAACAGTGGCGCGGCTGCTCGAAGGCAATGAGCTGCTTCAGAAGCATGGGGAGTTGTCGGCGCAGCTTTCGAGTGGCTGGGATCCCGCCGTTCGAGCCAGTGCATCCAAGGCCGCGGAGCTGCTCAAGCAGCGCCGCGAGGCGCACGCCAGCTTGCCGGCCGCCTGGTCATCGTTCGCGGTCGAAACGCTGCGCAAGGGCATTGGAATGCTCGAGGAGCTTCACAGGCTGGAACAGTCCCTGTCGGTGCGCTACGCGGATGGTGTGGAGCAGCTGAATGTGTACCAGTTAAGCCGAGACTACGCCAAGGCTACAGAGGCGTTATGGCCGCTCTCTTGGTTCGGCAAGCGCAAGGTAAGCCAGCAGCTCGAAGCGGTTGTTGCAGGTCAAGGTGAGCCAAAGGTGGCCGACGACCTGGCCGGGCTCGTCGCGATTCGCGACAAGCGGCAAGAGGTCGAGAAGCTCGAAGCGGCGGACGAGCTCGCTGGCGTGTGGCGAGGGCTCAAGTCGCGGCAGGACGTGTTGAAGGCTGCAGCCATTTTGCAGGACGTATTGAAGGCAGCTCGCGCCAATGACAGCTGGACGTTGGATGGCCTTGAGCCGTTGAGCGCTGGGCGCGGCGGGGATAGTCTTGCAAGCGAGGTCAAGAAGCTAGAGCAACTTGCACAGCTGGACACGCAGATGGCCGAGTTGCGTACGCTCGAAGGCTCGACTGACGGGCTCTGGAAAGGCCTTGAAACCGATGTTCCCGCGCTGGAAGAGGCGATTGCCTTCACATGTGCGCTACCGGACCTGCGCGCGGCGGGATCAATGCCGGCAAGGTTTGACCAAGTGGCTCAGGGTGCCTGTGGACAGCGACTTGCCAAGGACCATGCGACGCTCAGAGCGCGTGAAGGCGTAGAGACCAAGCTCACGGGCTTGGATGACCTGAAGACCCTTTGCTCAGGTGTCTGGAAGAACCTAGATTCTGACCAAGAAGAGGTCGCTAAGGCAGTCTCGTTCCAGCGCTCCATCTCGGCCGCGGCGGCGAACCTAGCCGCGGGTCCCGAGGATGTCGCTCGGGTCTGTGGGGCGCTTGAGCAACTGGTGACCGAGGGCAACGCGCTCCTGGACATTGCAGGGCCGGTCGCTGCGGCGGGCAACGCCTATTCGGAGGCGCTTGGGCGGCTACGGCCCAGCATTGACCTATTGGCGAGCCGTGGATCGTTCACGGTTGAGGGTGTGTCAGGCTACAGCGACGCGGACGTCCTGGAGTTGAAGAACCGCATTGAGGCCATCATTGCGTCGGAGCACAAGCTCAACGCGTGGTGTGCCTGGCGCAAGGTTAGCCATCAAGCGATGGCGCTTGGGCTGAGCCCAATCGTCGCTGGGCTGACCGATGGGACGCTGACCCCTAGCGGAGTTCGCCGGGCATTCGAGACCAATTACTGCCGCTGGTGGCTGAACGCGGTGGTTGACAGCGAGCACGTCATCCGCAGCTTCGTTTCGGCTGAGCACGAGCGGCGTATCTCCGACTTCCGAGCCCTGGACAAGCGCTTCATTGAACTCACCAAGGCTTGGCTGAGGGCGAACCTGTGCAAGGGACTCCCAGCGCCGGACGATGTGACACGCAGCTCCGAGTGGGGCTTCCTCAAGCACGAAATCACCAAGAAGCGTGCCCACAAGCCCCTTCGTGAGCTGATGAGCAACATCCCAACTGCGCTGACAAAGCTCACGCCGTGCTTGTTGATGAGCCCGCTGTCTATCGCGCAGTACCTTGCTGCGGACGCCGAGCCGTTCGACATCGTGGTGTTCGACGAGGCCTCGCAGATTCCCGTCTGGGATGCGATTGGCGCAATCGCCCGAGGAAAACAGGTCGTCATGGTTGGCGACCCGAAGCAGCTCCCGCCGACCAACTTCTTCGACCGCGCCGAATCTTCTCTGGACGACGAGGATGTCGAAGGCGACATGGAGAGCATACTCGACGAGTGCATGGGTGCCAGCCTTCCCACGCTGAACCTCGACTGGCACTACCGAAGCCGCAACGAGAGCTTAATCGCGTTCTCGAACCACCGGTACTACGGCGGCCGCCTGGTCACCTTCCCATCGCCGGTGACAGAGGACCGCGCGGTCAGCTTCCACTACGTGAAGGGCGCCTACGAGAAGGGCGGCGCCCGGGTCAACAAGGCGGAAGCAAAGGCATTGGTAGCCGACATCGTGAAGCGGCTGAAGTCGCCGGGTTTCAAAGAGTCCAAGCTGACAATTGGCGTGGTGACCTTCAACACCGAACAGCAGAGACTCATTGAGGACTTGCTCGATGAGGAACGTCGGCAAGACCCAGGGCTTGAGCCGTACTTCGCCGAATCGGAGCTTGAGCCGCTCTTCGTTAAGAACTTGGAGAGCGTGCAAGGCGACGAGCGCGACATCATGTACTTCTCCATTACCTTCGGTCCGGATGGAAGCGGAGCTGTGTCGATGAACTTCGGACCAATGAACCGCACGGGTGGGGAGCGCAGGCTGAACGTCGCCATCACACGGGCACGTTATGAGCTGCGCGTGTTTTCGACACTTAGAGGCGATCAGATGGACCTGTCCAGAACGCAGGCCATTGGCGTACGAGACCTGAAGCACTTCCTGGAGTTCGCGGAGCGTGGCTCACGGGCGCTTTTTGAAGTAACGGCCGGCAGTCTGGGCGGTTTCGAGAGTCCGTTCGAGGAGGCAGTGGCTGGGGCGCTGGCTTCGAGGGGATGGATACTCCACACGCAGGTCGGCGCATCTGCATTCAGAGTCGACTTGGCAGTGGTCCACCCCGATGCTCCGGGTTGCTACTTGACGGGGATTGAATGTGATGGCGCGACCTATCACCGCTCTGCCACGGCGCGGGATCGCGACATGCTGCGGGAACATGTACTGCGCGGTCTTGGTTGGGAGATTCTACGTATCTGGTCGACGGACTGGTGGGTGGATGCCAAGGGTACGTTAGACCGGGTGTGCAAGCAACTGGATGACCTATTGGTGGTCAGCCGTGCCAAGCGAGCGGACGAAGCAGAGAAGGCTGCAGCTGAAGCGGAAGCTCGCGAGGCGATAGAGAAGGCGATGGCGGAGGCGGAGGCGCCTCCTCAGCCAAAGCCGGATGTCGCGGCGAAACCTGCTGATTCTGTGCCTGCTCCTGTAAGCCAAGCGCCGACCAAGGAAGTGCATGATGCCGAGGAGGTCTATGCCCGACGAGTCACTGTTTCAGGCGGAGGCGAATTACCGGTAGGGCGTCAGTACGTTGAGTGCGATCCGGCGAGCGTGGTTGAGGCGCTAGACCCCGATGCCTTTTTTGACCGGGCGTACGATGAGCGTCTCCAGGCAATGGTCGCATTTGTTGTCGCAGAAGAGGGGCCAATACTAGACTTGGCTTTGTCTCGCCGCATCTCGCGAGCTCACGGCTGGCAGAGGACAGGAAGCCGCATCCAAGAACGTGTCGAGGAGGTCGCAAAACGTCTCTTCAAGACTACGGAGGAGGACGTTGGAACCTTCTACTGGCCAGAGCGACTGCCCCCCGGCAGCGCGGTCTCATTCCGGCCACCAGTGCCTGATGCTCAGCGCTCAATGGATGAGGTCTGCATTGAGGAACTGGTTGCCTTGGCCGGATTTGTCGTTAGTGCTGCAGCCACAGATGAAGAGAACCTGGTGTTGATGGCCAGGGAGCTTGGAATCTCCAGGCTACGGGCATCTAGCCGCGAAAGGTTGGATGAGGCGCTCAAGCAATTCCGCGCAAGGCAATGAAGGAGGCTTCTTGACGTCCGCAGTTTGATGCCGCCGACGAAAGGGGTGACAGGTTCTTCATGCTCACTCCGGCACCGGCCGCCTCATTTGGCGCTGCATCAAGTTTAATGACAACTTTTCGTCGTCGAATTTTGCTGAGCGGAATACCGCAACCGCTGCAAAGCAGAAGTAGGCATCTGAAAGTCGGTTTTAGGCTGATCTGCGACATTCGGCCGGCAAGGGCGAATGGCGGCGGCCGCGCCAAGCGGTCATTAAACTCGTTGCGGCGCTGGCCGGCCGGTCTACATTGGAACCGGCCGTAACGTCCACGGTGAGCAGAGTGACGGCAGCGGTCTTCATTTCTGCCCACAGTTCGAGACGCCAGCATGCGTCTGGGATCAGACGGCAGCGAGATTGTGGACGTCTTCGGCCGGGAACAGTCCAAGGCCCGCGATGGCGGCATGCGCCGCCGCCGGATCGTCCGCGAAGAAAACCACGGCCAGATCTTTTCCGGCGCGTGAGCAGCACACATACAGCAGACGCCGTGTGCGGTCGAAAGTTGTCTCGTTGCCCTCACGCAGGTTGATCCGGTCCCTATCGGACGGCGGCGTGATGCCAAAGAGCTTTCCGTATGAGAACTGGTTGTGGCGGCCTTCCTCGTCATCGAGAACTGTCAGGACGCGGCTGAACTCGGCCCCCTTGACCCCCTGATGCGTCTCGAAGGGCGACTGCTCCTCGATGTAAGTACGGTAGCCCCAGAGCTCCTTCATCGGAGTGTGAAGCAGCTTTTGCAAAGCCGCTGCATCGCCAGTGTCCGTAGGTGGAGCGGATGGGTTGTATTCGGCCATAGCAGTTAGAAGGCGATCATCCAGCCTGAACATCCTGCCATCCCGAAGATGTCTCAGTGCTTCGAACGCAACGACGGTGGAGGTCGCGCCGCATGACTGGGCGAGGGCTTTCACCCGCTCGTCCAGCTCCTTGAGGAGCGCCGGCAACGCGTTCGCGCGCGCGTGCTCGCGCTGAAGCGAAGGAGCGAAGCGACGCAACAGATTCATCACCTCGAACTGATCGTCGGCCCCTTTGGCCAAGACGAGCGGCATCAGAAACTTCAGGAAGGGCTGTACCGACCAATTCGAGCCATCATCGAACCCATCCTTCAGTCCTTCAGATGTTTTGTCGTGGAAGGCCTCGTAGAGACCACCAAAGCCCAGTCGGCTTGCGGCCATGCGGTGCGCGATCACCAACACCTTCACATCGGCTTCCGGCTCATCGCTGAGCCAGAGGGGATCGGCGTGTCGATCAGCCAGCCATTGACGAGCGGCAGCCAACCGCCTGCTCCTGTCATCCTTGGGAACGATGAGAAGTTTTGCTGTGCCCAGAACGGACGTTCGCTCTGCTCCAACGAGTTCAGTCTTGCCGCCTGTCTGGGTCAGACCGTCACCGCCAGCCCTGATGTTATTGATGACGTTCAAGACTGCCACAGGGCACCGGAAGTTTTCCGGCTTTTCGATGGACTTCCATCCAGCGAGAGGTTCAATCGCACCCGCGCCAGCTGTGTAAATCTTCTGCATTGGATCGCCGATGAAGCCGAGGCAGAACTTCGAACCAAGCGCTTTCGAAATTGCCTTGAGCGACTCAACCACGGCAGGAGCCGTGTCCTGGCTTTCGTCCACGAAAACGAACGGGAATTTCTGGCCGACGACCTTGGCGATGAGAGGTTGGGAACAGATCAGCTCGGTGGACAGTCTTATCACATCATCATGCCCCAAGATCCCTTTCGGGTAGTCACTACCGACGCCGTAGGTGAAACGGTCAACAGAGACGATTTTCCGCTTCTGCTCGTTGTAGCGCTCGATATCGGCCGCAGCCTGAACCCGCTTCTTGTCCTGCGTCCGGTTCGTGAAGGCAGCGATCTTCGCTTCAGTGTCGGCGATCTTCTGATCGAGGCGGCGATCTACCCAACTCGCGATGTCTGCCTGAAAAGGCTTGAGAGCGGTCCAGAGAAAGCTGTGAATGGTCGAAACGTGGAAGAGCGGATCGTTCCCGACGTCGCCCCATATCTCTCCGACAGCGACCTCGGTGTAGGTAATGCAGGCAATCTTCTTTGCCCGTTGGCGAAGGTAGGGTCCGCGTGTTTTTCGCAGGTGATCGAGTGCCTTGACAATCGAAGTGGTTTTCCCCGATCCCGCGCCCGAGACCATGACGAATCCCGTCGAAGCGTCAGCGTCAAGAAGAGCCCGCAGCTCGATATCCGCCGGCGTATCCGGCTTGCCCGCACGGCTCGTCATTCCGCGGCCTCAACAGCGCTGACGGCTGCGTCAGGAGCAGGTTCCAGCTTCGCGGGGGCGCTCTCGACCGTGCCGTCACCGATCGCAACATGCGTCGTGAGCCAGTCGAGGCCATCCTGGATATAGGCAGGGACAACCCAGCTCGCATCGCTGCTAGCAAGAAGCCCTAGTGCGAAGTTCGTCTTCTTGAAGCTTTCGCCCTTAACCCTCTTGTGGATTTTGGCGGCAATCTCTTCGAGCGACATCGTGGACGATTTGGCCCAGCGCAGCCCGACCTCGTGATGCTCCTTCTTTTGGCACCAGGCGAGATTTTCATATGCAAACGCCTCCTCAAGCGTACGACTCTTGAGTTCGAGCGTATCCTTGCCCCACGTCGCATTCACGGGGCACTGATAGGTGACCATCACATGCGCGCCGCCATCCGCCGTGGGAGCCTGAAGTCTGTCACTGGCCGGCGCAGCCAGGAGCTCATCGACCAATGACTTGCCCGGAAGCCATTGGAGCAGGGTCTGGTTCGCCGTGATTGCGCCGGGAGTGCCGGCGGGACATTTCGACCTTGGCTTGGGTTTTTTCTCACCTTCTGCGTCTTGGCTCCCATCGTCGTCATCATCATTCTCTTCTTCAGCATCTTCCGCTGCTTCGGCGGCCGCGCTGTCTCCTGCTACCGCTTCTTCTTCCTTCTTCGGTGATGCTGGATGCACGCTGTCGAGGTCGGTCACGATCAGTGTCGGCAGTCCGAGGAACTCGATCAGCTTGCGGAATCGGTAGGCAAAAGCACCGCCCACTTCAAGGATACTCAGATAGGCTGCGCTGAGCTTCTTGGCGCCCTGCGCAATCATCAGCGGCAGGACGAGGCGCTCAACGTTTCCTTCAACCAGAATGGCCGCATCTGCGAAGAAGAGGTCGCAATGCGTCAGCTTCATGTAGCGCTGAAGGAAATCCCGGTCGGGCTCGTTCTGATCGTAAAAGACCGACAGGTTGAAAACGACTGAGCTCTGCTTAGCGCCAGTCTCCAGCGAGCGTCTGAAGTAGCGGATCGGCTGGAATCCACGCTCATAGAGAATGTGCGGCGAGTGTGTGGTGATCACAAATTGCGTCGCATAGCCGTCATCACCCGTGGGTGGGATCAGGTCGGTGAGCTTGCGCACGAATGCCTGCTGGAGTTGGGCATGCATGTGCGCCTCCGGCTCCTCGATGAAAATGAGGTGGATAGGCTGTCGCTTGTCTTCCTCGCCTTCCTCGGTGGTGGACCAGGCCGAATGAAGGTCTAGGAGTTCAACGCCCATGTAGATGAGATTCTTGAACCCAAGGCCGTTATAGCTGTCAGGGAGCGCGAGTGCTTCCGCTTCGGCAGTCGCTTCTTCGAGTAGGTAGTGAACCTTCGCCTGCTGGTCGCCCATGAGACGCTCCAGCTTGAGCGCCGCGCGGATCTCAAGGGAGGGGTTTGCGAGGCCTGGGTAGCCAAGCTTTCGGAGCGACTTGAATGTGTCGCTGAACACGTCGGAAAAGTGTTTGGTGAGCTGGTTCTCGGAGAGCGCGAGGGCTCTAAGCGCGTTGTGATCGTCTTCCCGTTTTTTCTGATTGCGGGTGTAGAAGCGGCTCAGCCGTTTCGAGAGGTCTTCCGTTCTTGCCTGAGCGTTCCCGTCGCTTAGGTGGCGCTGCGCGCTAAGGAAGTCGACTTTGATCAGCGAGTTGATGACGGTATGTCCGGATCGCTCGGCATCACCGATGATCTCTTTGGGCGTATAGGCCGCGTCGGCAGTTTCCGCCTTGAGCTGCGCCTCATCCAGAATGAAGTAGCGCAGGCCATATTCGTTCTTTAGCTCTCGGGAGAGATAGTCGCGCATGTTGCGCGGCCAAGGCTGGTAGTCCTGCCCGTCTTTTTCCTTTGTCTTCGCAAACTTGGCTGCTTCGACCGCCTTCACCCTGAAGTTCGCGAGTGTCTGCGCGGGATCCTTAGCCGCGAATTCGATGCGAAGTCCGACCAGCGATCCTTCCCAAGCGGCGCGTGGCAGCAGCTCGACCACGCGATAGAGATTGTCCGCATCAACGCTGATCCAGACATCAAGGGACATGGTCGGAAATTCGACCTTCGCGTCTGCCGCGTCTTCGGCTGGAAAGTTCTCGAAGTCGGCCCAGCAGCTCGCGCAAAAGTCGTGAACCGTGAATTTGTCCTTGCCGCCCGAAAGGAAAAGTTCAATCGCGTGAGTGGCAGAAGTCTTCCCACTGTTGTTGGCCCCGACGAAGATCGTCAGGTCATGGGAGAAATCTATGCGTGCGTCCTTCAATCTCCGGAAATTTTTGAAGGCAAGAGAATGTACATGCATGTTGTTCGTTGCTCCCCCGGGCCGTGTGTATATTGAAATGTTATACGGACTATCGCATAAGCTGGTCCTCTGCACATAGCGACGCCGGGCCTGGACGAAGAACTTCTGAAGCACAGGAACGGAAAGCGGGTCATGGTGACCGGCGTCCTGAAAGCGCCCGATCCGAAGTTCGGCGGCTGCGGTATGTCGCTGTGGCCCGGCGAGTTGCTCGTCCGGTCAATCGCGCCGATCTGACTTCCGAGTCCGCTTTGGGGCGGGGGCGTGAGTTCGGTGCAAAGAGCAGCGGCCATTGACGTGCTGCAGACAGTGCCGGGCGGGCACCGACGCTGGCTGCGACCGAAACAACTCTGATACCGGCCGTTCGCGCTGCGGCAGGAAGGTCAACTCAATGAACGCAGTGGAGCAGAGACTGTGAGTTGGACCAAGCGGGGCGAGTGACCGGGTACTGCTGCTCAGCAGTCGCAGGTCGACGCAGCTTGAACGGCTGCAATGGGTCGAGGCTTTGTGAAAACTCCCTCGTGAGCAAGGCAGTTCGGAAATCGACCTCTAAGATTGATCCAGGATCGACGATCGTGCTGTCGGGAATGGTTTTGCTACTCCCAAAAATGTGACTTTTTCGAGTTTTCACACAGCCTCGGTCGTCTGCTGCCGGTTGGCAGTTCAAGCAGGCCGGTCATCGAGTATCGGAATGACGCTTAATTAAAGCCAGCATACCTACCTAACAAAACCTAATACGGGAAATTTTCTCAGAGCTGGTGCATGAAACACCGTGACACCGTGACATTTACCCGTGTCACGCCGAAAACCCGCATGGAATAAGGCTGTGACACACGAGACACCCGTGACACCACAAAACAGCAAGAGTCGAAACCAAAACGGAGAAAGGCAGCGCCAGCCAGTGCTATGTCCCAAGGTACAAAACTATGTACTGGTGGCTACACAGTGGCTACGCGGAGCAAAAAGAGAAAAACCTCGCTATCGAAAATATAGCGAGGTTTTCTTTGCTGACTTGGTGCCGGAGACATGAATCGAACACGCGACCTTCTCATTACGAATGAGCTGCTCTACCGACTGAGCTACACCGGCGATAAGCGAAAATTATAGCGCTTTTTTATCGGCTTCGAGGTGGTACTGGGTCACGCGCTCCACTTCGTTCTTGGAGCCCAGAACCACGCTCACACGCTCGTGCAGTTGAGTGGGCTGGATATCCAGAATGCGTTCGCGGCCATTGGTGGCCATGCCGCCGGCTTGCTCGACCAGCCAGCTCATGGGGTTGGCTTCGTACATCAGGCGCAGCTTGCCGGGCTTTTGTGGCTCGCGCTTGTCCCAGGGGTACATGAAGATGCCGCCACGGCACAGGATGCGGTGCACGTCGGCCACCATGGCAGCCACCCAGCGCATGTTGAAGTCCTTGCCGCGAGGGCCTTCCTTGCCGGCCAGTACTTCGTCCACATAGCGCTTCACGGGCTCGTCCCAGTGGCGCATGTTCGACATGTTAATGGCGAACTCCTTAGTGTCCTCGGGGATGCGGACGTTTTCTTCGACCAGCAGGAAGGAGCCTTGCTCGCGGTCCAGCGTGAACATGGCGACGCCGTCGCCAACGGTCAGCACCAGAGTGGTCTGGGGGCCGTAGATGCAGTAGCCGGCAGCCACTTGCTGGGTGCCGGGTTGCATGAAGTCATTGTCGTGTACGCCGGGGTGGTCGTCAGGCTTTTTGAGCACGCTGAAGATGGTGCCAATCGACATATTGATGTCGATGTTGGACGAGCCGTCCAGAGGGTCGAACATCAGCAGGTATTCGCCCTGAGGGTAGCGATTGGGCACCACGTAGATGCCTTCCATTTCTTCGGAGGCCATAGCGGCGAGGTGACCGCCCCATTCGTTGGCTTCGATCAGGGTTTCGTTGGCGATGATGTCCAGCTTCTTCTGCACTTCGCCTTGCACGTTTTCGCTGCCTGCGGTGCCCATGACGTCACCGAGCTCGCCTTTGTTGACGGCGAAACTGATGCGCTTGCAGGCTCGGGCGACGACTTCCAGCAGCAGGCGCAGCTGGCCGGGGATGAGGCCGTCAACGCGTTGCTGCTCGACCAGATAGCGGGTCAGGCTGATGTTTTTTTTCATGAGGGGAAACTCCTTAAAAATCGTGGCAAATCCGAAAATGGGAACGGATGTCGGGCGCCTACCGCTTGCTGCGCTGTGAAGCGCGGCTGGCCAGTTCGGTGCCTAATTGCTGGGAGCGCTCCAGATGGGCGCTGTCCTGTTGGTTTTTGGCATGTTGCTCGTAAGCCGCCAGCCACTGCCGGGCTTGCTGGGGCTGGCCTTGTTCATGGGCCAGCACCATCAGCTGGAAATAGCAGTCGTAAATAGTTTCATGATCCTGCGCCTTCAGGGCAATGTCCAGGCGCTGCTGCAGATAGCCGCGCGCTTGTTGCAGCTCACCCAGCTCGTAGCTGTTCTGCGCCAGATTGGTCAGCAGGCCCCGCAGCAGCTCGGGTTGCCTCAGGGCTTGCAGACGTTCGTGTGCAACGGGCAGCAGTCGCTGGTTGGCTTGCAGGGCTTCGCGGTACTTTTTTTGCTCGTGCAGCAGATAGCCTTCGTCCTCATACACGGCCAGGATCTGCGTTTGCGTCGGAAAGTCCATTGCCTTGGCAACAGGCTTGTCGTCACTCCAGCGCATCTGCGCGGGAAGCTGGGCAATGCGGGATAGCGGGTATTCCTGCTGGAGCTGCTTCACCATCAGCACGGCTTGCGCGTAGTTGCCTGCATCGGCCAGCCAGCGAATGCTGGAGTAGCGCAGAAAAAACTGCGGGTAGGCAAACTCGGCGGCATGCGTCGCATCAACTGCGGCCAAGGCAGCGAGTGCTTTTTGCGCTGCGCTTGCTGCCTCGGCTGGCATATCGCGGCGGCCATAGACGCTGGCTGCGGTGTAGTACAGCCGAAAGGCGTCACGGGCCTTGGCCTTGGGTAGCAGAGGTTCCAGCGCCTGGAGATCACGGCTCATGGCGCTGCCACTGAAGCTACCGCCTTCGGAGAAGACGGCGGTATACAGCGGCGCGAAGCGGGCCTCAAAGCCTGCTGCAGAGCCGGCTGTGGGGCCTGTTGTCGGGGCTGCGCTGGGGCTGACCGTTTGCGCGCCTAATCCCAGTACAGCCCCCAAGGCGGCCACGCTTTTGCGGAACATGCTTGCAGCCATGCGACTTAGTCTGCCAGCGCGCGCGTGATGACTTCACGCACATCGTTGGACAGGTCAGGCTTGGCTGCAACGCGCTCGATGGCGGCACGGGCGGCAGAGCGGTAAGGCTCGGCCAGCTTTTTCCAGCGGTCCATGACACGAGCCAGACGGGATGCCACCTGAGGGTTAAAGCCATCGATCTCGATCACGCGATCAGCCCAGAAGGCATACCCGGCAGCATCGGCGCGGTGAAATGCACCGGCGTTGTTGCAGAAGCTGAAGATCAGGCTGCGTGCGCGGTTGGGGTTCTTGATCTGGAAATCGGCATGCTTCATCAGCGCCTTGACGGCGGGCAACACATCGCCGCCGCGGTCGCTGGCTGCGCCTTGCAGAGAGAACCATTTGTCCAGCACCAGTGCATCGTTCTTGAACAAGGCGTGGAAGCGCTGCAGCGCCTGCTCTGCCAGGGGGCTGGCGCTGTAGACCAGGGCTGCCAAAGCGGCCATGCGGTCCGTCATATTGCCTGCGTCCTTGCAGCGCTGGTAGGCCTTGCCGGGCCAGACGGTGTCGCCGGTCTGGGCGGCGTTCAGGCACAGCATGGACAGAGCACGGCCCGCCAGAGCACGGCGACCGGCGCTGACATGGTCAGGCTGGTAGGCGCCGGTGTCGCGGTTGGCTTCCCACGCTGCTTCCCACTCTGCTCGAAGGCTGGTGGCCAGCTGCAGGATCATGGCTTCGCGCACGGCGTGCACGCGCTGTGGATCGACTTCAGCCAGTTGCTCGGCGATATAGCTCTCGGATGGCAGCGTGAGCACCAGATCCTTGAAGGCCGCATCGAGCTTGTCGTCCAGCAGCACGCGGCGCATGGCTTCGATAAAGTCGGTGGGGAAAATATCAGTGCCAAATTGGCTACTAACGCTTGCTGCATCTGCGGGAGCAGCTATCGCATTGAGAGCGTAGCGCAGACCCAGTCGCTGGCTGGCTTCCCATTGGTTGAATGGGTCGCTGTCGTGGGCCAGCAGGGCCAGCAGCTCGGTGTCGCTGAATTCGCAGTCCAGCACCACGGGGGCGCTGAAACCGCGCAGCAGTGATGGCACTGGCGCTTCGGCCACATTGGTAAAGACAAAGCTTTGCTCGGCTTCGGTCAGTACCAGCATGCGGCTGGTGCCTTGTGCGGCTTCTTCGCCCTGCAATTGCAGGGCGATTTCCTGACCAGTAGTTGTGAGCAGGCCCATTTGAACGGGAATGACGAAGGGCAGCTTCTCGGCCTGACCCACGGTGGGGGCGCAGCTTTGCGACAGCGTCAGCGTGTAGGTCTGAGCGGCGGCATCGTAATGGCCCACGGCCTTGAGCACGGGTGTGCCAGCCTGGCTGTACCAGCGGCGGAACTGCTGCAGGTTCTGGGCCAGCGGAGAATCCGGGTTGGCGTCGGCCATGGCTTGCGAGAAATCGTCGCAGGTCACGGCGTGGCCGTCGTGGCGCTCGAAGTACAGCTTCATGCCCTTGGCAAAGCCTTCGCGGCCGACCAGGTTGTGCTGCATGCGCACGACTTCCGCACCCTTTTCGTAGATCGTGACCGTGTAGAAGTTGTTGATCTCGATATAGCTATCCGGGCGCACGGGGTGGGCCATGGGGCCGGCATCTTCGGGGAACTGCACGGTGCGCAGCACGCGCACATCATCAATGCGCTTGACGGCACGGGCGGACGCGCTGCCCGCCATGTCCATGCTGAATTCCTGATCGCGGAAGACCGTCAGGCCTTCCTTCAAGCTCAGCTGGAACCAGTCGCGGCAGGTAATGCGGTTGCCGGTCCAGTTGTGGAAGTATTCATGGCCGACCACGCTTTCGATATTGAAGTAGTCGGTATCGGTGGCCGTGGCCTGGTTGGCCAGAACATACTTGGTGTTGAAGATGTTCAGGCCCTTGTTTTCCATGGCGCCCATGTTGAAGTCGCTGGTGGCGACGATCATGAAGCGGTCCAGATCCAGGCTCAGGCCAAAGCGTGCCTCGTCCCATGCCACCGAGTGCATGAGAGAGTTCATGGCGTGCTCGGTCTTCTCCAGATCACCTGGGCGCACATAAACCTGCAGCAGGTGATCGCGGCCAGCGCGGCTCTTGATCTTTTGCTCGCGGGCCACCAGATTGCCGGCCACCAGCGCAAACAGGTAGCTGGGCTTTTTGTGTGGATCGACCCACTTGGCAAAGTGGCGGCCGTCTTCCAGGTCACCGGACTCCACCAGATTGCCGTTGGACAGCAGCACCGGGTACAGGGCCTTGCTGGCGCGCAGCGTGACGGTGTACATGGCCATCACGTCGGGGCGATCCAGGAAGTAGGTGATGCGGCGGAAACCCTCTGCTTCGCACTGCGTGAAGAACGTGTCCTCGCTCACATACAAGCCCATGAGCTTGGTGTTCTTGATGGGCGCGCAGGTGGTGAAGATCTCCAGCTCCACGGGCTCGTTGCCCTCGGGCAGGTTCTCCAGCACCAGCTGGTCGCCTTCCATCTTGAAGGAGGTTCCACCGCCATTGACCATGACGCGGGCCAGATTCAGCTCGTCGCCGTCCAGGCGCAAAGCCTGCGCAGGCACTTCGGGGTTGCGGCGCACGCGCATCTTGCTGAGCACGCGCGTCTTTGCCGGGTCCAGGTCAAACGTCAGGTCCACCGTGTCGATCCACCAGGCAGGAGCCTCGTAGTCGGCGCGGTAGATGGCGGTGGCCGGGCTTTGCCCGTCACGCAGTTGCAGCATATCGATTCCTTTCTAGGATCAGAGGCCTTGCTTGAGCGAGGCTTCGATAAACACATCCAGGTCGCCGTCCAGCACCTTCTGGGTGGCGGAGACTTCGACGTTGGTGCGCAAGTCCTTGATGCGGCTGTTGTCCAGCACATAGGAGCGGATCTGGTGACCCCAGCCCACATCGGTCTTGGTGTCTTCGAGCTTTTGCTGCTCTTCCATGCGCTTGCGCATCTCGAAGTCATACAGACGCGAGCGCAGGCGCTGCCATGCCACATCGCGGTTGCTGTGCTGCGAGCGGCCATCCTGGCACTGCACCACGATGCCCGTGGGGATGTGGGTCAGGCGCACGGCAGAGTCGGTCTTGTTGATGTGCTGACCACCCGCGCCGGAGGCACGGTAGGTATCGGTGCGCACATCGGACGGATTGATGTTGATCTCGATGGAGTCATCAATCTCGGGGTAGACAAACAGCGACGAGAAGCTGGTGTGGCGGCCACCCGAAGAGTCAAAAGGCGACTTGCGTACCAGACGGTGCACACCGGTTTCGGTGCGCAGCAGGCCGTAGGCGTATTCACCTTCCACGTGGATGGTGGCGCTCTTGATGCCGGCCACATCGCCGGGGGTTTCTTCGTCGACGGTGGCCTTGAAGCCCTTGCGCTCGGCGTACTTCAGGTACTGGCGCAGCAGCATGCTTGCCCAGTCGCAGGCTTCGGTGCCGCCGGCGCCGGCCTGGATGTCGATGTAGCAGTTCAGCGGGTCGGCTTCGCCACTGAACATGCGGCGGAACTCAAGCTCCTCGATCAGGGGCTGCAGCTTGGCGGCTTCGGCTTCGATGGTGGCAAGGCCTGCGTCATCGCCTTCTTCCTTGCTCATCTCGAACAGCTCGGCGTTGTCGTTGAGTTCGGAGGTGAGTTTTTCCAGTGTCAGAACGACGGAGTCGAGCGACTTCTTTTCCTTGCCCAGCTCCTGTGCCTTCTTGGGGTCGTTCCAGACGGCAGGGTCTTCCAGCGAGGCGTTTACTGTGCGCAGGCGTTCGTACTTTGCATCGTAGTCAAAGATACCTCCGGAGATCTGCCGTTCGCTCAGACAGATCTTCGAGGGTGTTGCCGATGGTGTTGATGCGTTCTGCTTCCATGATGAATCCGTTGTGTTCTGAGTGAGAAATAACCGCTGATTTTCTCACGCCACAGCCGCTCGAGGATGCAATGGCCTTTGACAGGGTTTTTTGACGCTGTTTTTTTAGTGCGTGCCCAGAGAAAGCCGCTCCTTCTGAGGGCATTTTGAGGAGAAAGAGGCCAAGGGCGCATCACAGGCACGCCGTGCAATTTGTGGGCAGTAGCATGGCTGGGGCGCAGGAAGAGGGAATTGCACGCCCACCCTGTGCCATCTCCCATGCATGGCAGCGAGTACGCGGCAGTCTTTGCCTGCATGGCTTTTTGACGATGCGCAGCCAGGACGGCGAACTGTGAGCCGCTGGGGCGGCAGTCTTGAGTCTTGGCGAGGATTCAGATCTGCGTGATAAATGCTATGAATAGTGAAGCTGCTTGCGCTTTTTGATGATGCATTTCAGCATGTTTTATATTTGAAACTCATATATAAAAGGCGAAATAAGCTATTTTATTGATAGCGATATGGCGCTGGAGCGCTCACATGCCGTGTCTGGGCTGCCCCCGTCAAAACACCCCGAAGCTCTCGCTTGCGGGGTGTTTTTTCTTTGCCGCCTGCGCTTTGAGCTCAGGTGCAGAGTTCGGTGTCGATCAGGGGATCAGCCGCCGCGGGTGATGGGCACTTCGGCGTTCTTGCCGTAGCTGCCGTATTTGCCCAGCTCCCATTTGGCAATGGCGTTGCGGTGCACTTCGTCCGGGCCGTCGGCAAAGCGCAGCGTGCGCGCTGCGGCATAGGCGTAGGCCAGCGGGAAGTCGTCGCACATGCCGCCGCCGCCGTGGACCTGCATGGCCCAGTCGATCACTTCGCAAGCCATGCTGGGTGCGACGACCTTAATCATGGCGATCTCGGTCCTGGCCACCTTGTTGCCGGCCACGTCCATCAGCCAGGCGGCCTTGAGCGTCAGCAGGCGGGCCATGTCGATCTTGCAGCGCGCTTCAGCAATGCGCTCCTGCGTTACGGTCTGCTGGGCCACGGTCTTGCCAAAGGCGATGCGGCTGCTGGCGCGTTTGCACATAAGCTCCAGCGCACGCTCGGCCAGGCCGATCAGGCGCATGCAGTGGTGAATGCGGCCGGGGCCAAGGCGACCCTGGGCAATCTCGAAGCCGCGGCCCTCGCCCAGCAGGATGTTGCCGATGGGCACGCGCACGTTCTCGAAATACATCTCCATATGGCCGTGGGGCGCGTCGTCATAGCCCATCACGTTGAGCGGGCGAACGATGCGGATGCCGGGCGTGTCGGCCGGGATGATGATCATGCTCTGCTGCGAGTGCTTGGCTGCTTCGGGATCGGTCTTGCCCATGGTGATGAAGACTTGGCAGCGTGGATCGCCCGCGCCGGAAATCCACCACTTGTGGCCGTTGATCACGTATTCGTCACCATCGCGCTCAATGCGGGTGCAGATATTGGTGGCGTCGGACGAAGCCACTTCAGGCTCGGTCATGGCAAAGGCCGAGCGAATCTTGCCTTCCAGCAAGGGCTTGAGCCAGCGCTCTTTCAGCTCGGCACTGCCGTAGCGGGCAATGGTCTCCATATTGCCGGTGTCCGGCGCGGAGCAGTTGAAGACTTCGGACGCCCATGGCACGCGGCCCATGATTTCGGCCAGCGGTGCGTATTCCTGGTTTGTGAGGCCCGCACCGTGATAGCCAGAGGCCTCGGCGCTGTCCACGGGCAAAAATAGATTCCACAGACCCGCGGCCTGGGCCTTGGGCTTGAGTTTTTCAATGGTCTGCAGCGGCGTCCAGCGCTTGCCGGCGGCTGTATTGGCCTGCATCTCGTCGGCATAGTCTTTCTCTGCCGGGTAGATGTGCTCTTCCATGAATTGGAGCAGGCGCTGCTGCAGGTCCTTGGTCTTGGGCGAGTAGTCGAAGTCCATGGTGCCTCCTTATTTGTTGTAGGGCAGGGAAAACAGTCGAAAAGACACAGTCGAAGGGAAACAGTTGAAGGAACCTCAAATCAGCTGCGCTGGGCAAAAGACCAGGCCAGCTCGGCCATGGGGCGGGCGGTATCGCCCGACGCCTTGGCCTGGGCGCTGGAGGCCGTTCCCGCCTCCACACGTTTGGCAATGCCCTGCAAGATGGCCGCAATGCGGAACATGTTGTAGGCCAGATAAAAGTTCCAGTCGCGCTTGAGCGCATCCACATCTTGGATGCCGGTGCGCTCGCAATAGCGCTGGATGTAGTCTTGCTCGGCGGGAATGCCCAAGGCAGCAAGATCCAGCCCCGCAATGCCGCGCCCCAGCTCGGCGGGGATATGCCAGCTCATGCAGTGGTAGCTGAAATCGGCCAGCGGGTGGCCCAGCGTGGACAGCTCCCAGTCCAGCACGGCAATCACGCGCGGCTCGGTGGGGTGGAACATCAGGTTGTCCAGACGATAGTCGCCATGCACGATGGAGACACGGCTTTCATCCATGGCGCTGGCCGGCATATTGGCAGGCAGCCATGCCATCAGTTGGTCCATCTCGGGAATCGGCTGGGTGATGGAAGCGATGTATTGCTTGCTCCAGCGGCTAATCTGGCGCTCGAAGTAATTGCCGCTCTTGCCGTAGTCAGCCAGGCCTTTTTCGGCAAACTTCACCTTGTGCAGGGCCGCAATCACGCGGTTCATCTCGTCATAGATTTCAGCGCGCTGCGCGGGCGTCATGCCGGGCAGGGACTGGTCCCAGAGCACGCGGCCTTCCATGAACTCCATGATGTAGAAGGCGCGGCCGATGATGGATTCGTCCTCGCATAGTGCATACATATGGGGCACCGGCACATCGGTGCCGGCCAGCCCCTTCATCACGCGGTACTCGCGCTCGATGGCATGGGCCGAAGGCAGCAGCTTGGCCACCGGCCCGGGCTTGGCCCGCATCACATAGCTTTTGCCGGGTGTAATCAGTTTGTAGGTGGGGTTGGACTGCCCGCCCTTGAACATCTCCACCTTTACCGGGCCTTCAAAGCCCTCCACGTGCTGCTTCATCCAGCCCGTCAGCGCATCGGTGTCAAAAGCATGCTGCTCGGAAACAGCGCGGGTGCCGACAAAATGGTCAAAAGTGCTCATGAAGTCTCAGTCCTTTGTTCGATTTGTGAGAGGCGCACGCAAGCCGCCGCGCTGCGCCCAGAGCGCAGCGAGCGATGCATGAAAAGGGGAAGGGCTGCCGCAGAACGCGGCAAGAGAAACAGAAGCAGGGCAGCCCAAGCTACCTGCTCTTCAAAACTGGCGAGACCCAAGTAAGAGACGCCAAGCAAGAGCCGCCTCGCAGCGATGGCGTCGTCCCCCTCCCGCAAGCGCAGCGAAGCGATAGAGGGGGAAGCGGCAAAGTCGCTCAGGGGGAGAGATTTGTCTAGTGATCCGTGTCGGCGATTCGCAGCAGCGTCGCCCGGTCGCGCACAATCAGCCCGCCCGGCTCGATGCGAATGACCTCGTCGCGCTCCATGGACTTGAGCTCCTGGTTCACCCGCTGGCGCGATGCGCCCAGCAACTGGGCCAGCTCTTCCTGCGCCAGATGCAGGCCGATGCGGATCTCGTTGCTGTCCGACAGGCTCATCACGCCATAGCTGCGTGTCAGGTGCAGCAGCTGCTTGGCCAGACGCGCGCGCAGCGGCAAGGTGTTGAGGTCTTCCACCAAGCCGTAGAGCTGGCGCACGCGGCGCGCATTCAGGCGCAGTATGGCGTCGGTGAATTCCGCATGCTCTGACAGAAGGCGCTTGAAGTCGGCCTTGGAGACGCATATCAGCGTGGTCTCGCCATGGGCATAGGCATCGTGCGTGCGCTTGTCGCCATCCAGAATCGCCACATCGCCAAACCAGATGCCAGGCTCCACATAGGTCAGTGTGATCTGCTTGCCCGTGATGGAGGTGGAGCTGACCCGCACCGCGCCACGCGCACAGGCAATCCATTCCTCGGGAGGTTCGCCCCGAGCGCAGATGAGCATGCCATCTTTGAATCGTTTGACGTAAGCGCATCGAAGAATGTCGTGCCTCAGAGAGGGCGAAAGGGATGAAAACCAGCGACCAGAGTTAATCGCCTCACGTTCTTCCATACTAAGAATCGGTTCGTCCATGTTCTGTCTTATGCGTGACTGGTAACCGGCCCATTGTCGCGTGTGGGACCGGTGCTGCCTCAATTGAAAGGCTCAGGACTGTCACGGAGGCGTCAAGCACGGCGCTGATTCCCGTCTGAGCGTCTAAAACGGCGGCAGCCGAGCTGTGACTTGTCATGCCCTGAAGCTGCTGTGGGCCTGCGCTAGCCGGGCTCCAAGGTCTGTGACTACACTGCGCCCTTGTTTTTGTTGCTTGTGGTTACATGTGCAGGCTCTGCACCTTTGACGCTGCCTTTGCTGATGACATGCAAAGAGGGTGAGCAAGCGCAGGCCGCTGAACCAGCACTCCTTCCCAATTCATCATGGTTGCAAAGATTCTTGTTGGCATGCTGTGCGCACACCTGCTGTGCTTTTCGGTGATGTTTTTGCTCATCAGCCGGCGTCTGAACTCCGAAAAATGGGGATGGATTTCTTTGCGGTGGGCAACTTCCTGCTGGGCAGTGCCTATGTGCTGCAACTGTTGGAGGGAGGCCCCGCCTGGAGTGCCATGAACGTGCTCAACCACACGCTCCCGCTGGCCTCGCTCGTGGCTTACTGGCTGGGGGCCATGCGCTTTTTTGGCCAGCCCGTGCCTTTGCTACGGCCTATAGCGCCATTCAGGTACTGGTGCAGTGGCGCCTGGGGCCTGTGGCCCGCTACGCCATGCTCTCGGGCATGGCGGCGCTGCTGTTTTTTGTCATGGCGCTCACGGTGATCTATGGCGTGCGCACCTTCGCCAAGGATTTGTATGGCGAGATGGTGTTCTTCGCGGCACTGATCATGGGCATCTGCGTGCTCAATGCCCTCAAGTTTTTCAAGATCATGCATGGCGGGCTGAATGCATTGGAGATGGATCAGCAGTTTCAGCTGATTTTCTATATCAATATGAGCTTTCTGGCCACGGTGCTGCCGCCGTCCATCGTCTGGCTGGTGCTGCGCCGCCTGACCGATAACCTGCGCAATATCGCTGCCCGCGACCCCCTGACCCATCTGCTCAACCGGCGGGGGCTGATCGAGGCCGTGCAGCGCTACTTCAACTCGCGCAAGGCTGATACCGTGCACCTGCTGATGGTGGACGTCGACCACTTCAAGCGCATCAATGACGGCTACGGCCACCAGGCTGGCGATGCGGTGTTGTGCGAGGTGGCCGAAGTGCTGCAGAACACGGTGCGACGTGGCGATCTGGTCGACCGCATTGGTGGCGAGGAGTTTGTCGTCATCTGCCTGGAAACCGATGCCTTTGGCGTGGCCCAGTTGGCCGAGCGCGTGAGCGCGGTAGTAGAGGCGCAAAGCATGTAAATCAAAGGCCTGGACAAAGCGCTGCAATGCTCCGTCACCATCGGCTTCTCCAGCCGCTTTGAAGAAGCGGGCGCGATGGAGGCGGCCATGCGCCAGGCCGATGCCGCCCTCTATCGTGGCAAGGCCGCAGGGCGCAACCGTGTGGAAGTGGTGCAGCCCGCCTATAGCAACCAGCTAATCGCCAGCCGGGAGCTGAGGGCGCAGCCTTGAAAGAATTGAGGCATTTTTGTGCTCAAACGCAATGCCATCAAGCGCTGGAAGCTATCAATTCAGGAATAGAGCGAACAATCCATTCGGGTAAAACTGCGAAAAATACCTGAAATCAGTGATGTTCAAACTTTGTTACGACTCCTAGAGTCCCTCACATTCTGTGAACTTTGAGGCCTGGTCCGCGCAGCGCATGCGGGCCGGGCTTTTGTATTGAGGGGCCGTGATGAACCATATCTACCGCGTTGTTTTCAATGTTCAACTGGGCCTGTGGCAGGCCGTGTGCGAATGCGCGCGCGGGCGCGGCAAAAGCCGCTCCGTAGCCAAGGCGCTGGGCGCGGCGGTGCTGCTGGGCGCTGGCGCAGGACTGACACCCTCGGCGTGGGCCGGTATGTGGGTGGAGGATGTGGCGGCGGGCGCGACCTTTAATGTAGCAGCGGGCGTCACGGTGACGGGCACGGCCGGACAGGATGGATCCGCTTCGGCGGGCGGCCAAGGCAGTGCCGACGGCGATGCCATCTATGCCAATAACGGCGGTGATATCGGCCAAACCGGTGGCGGGGCTGCGGGCAGCGGTGGAGCGGCAAACTTAGTCTCCAGTCAGGGAACTTCTTTTCTGGGCGGGCAGGGCGGCACTGGCGTCGGCGGCGGCGGTGGTGGTGGCCATGGCAGCAGCGCCAGCGACACTCGCGCGGCCAGCGGCCAGGGCGGCCAGGCCAAGTCCTTCTACGTCAATGGCAGTGGGGGCGCCGGTGGCAGTTTCAGCACCCTGGGCCAGGGTGGTGGTGGTGGTGGTTCGTTGGGTGGTGGTGGTGGTGGCGGCGGCGTAGCGTTGCGGCTGCAAGCAGGGGCGCAATCCAGCGTTGCAGGAACCGTCAGCGGCGGTGGCGGCGGCAGAGGCGGGAGCGGCGGCGGCGGCGGCGGCGGCGGCGGCGCGGCGGTATGGGCGGAGAGCGGCAGCCAGTTGACGCTGGCGGCCGGTGGTCATATCAGCGGCGGCGCGGGGGGGGGCGAATCCTTTGCTGGCGGTGGTGGCAGCGCGGTGGTGGGCGAGGGCTATACCTTGGTCAATCACGGCGGCACGCTCAGTGGCGGCGGCGGCTTCTCCCACGTCATTGGCGGCGGCGGCGGCGGCGCAGCGGTGGCGGGCAAGGGCTTTACGCTGCAGCACAACGCCGGTGCGATCAGCGGCGGTACGGGCGGCAGCGGTTCGGGTGAATTGGGCGCAGGCCTGGGCGGCGCCGGTGTGGGCGCGCTGGGCGGGGCCACGGTGGTGACAGGGGCCAGCATTGCCGGCGGCCTGGACGGTGCTGGTAGGGTGCGCGCGCTGGCGGTGGACTTTGCGGGCGGCGGCAATACCCTGGAGCTGCACCATGGCTATAGCTTCATCGGCGATGTGCTCAGCGATGGCAGCGCAGCCGGCGACACGCTGGCGCTGGGCGGCAGCACCCACAGCAGTTTCAACCTGGGCCAACTGGTGGCGTCGGGCGTCAGCCGCGACGGCTCTGCCAACGGCAGCGCCACCCAGTACCAGGGCTTTACCCGCTACGCCAAAACTGGAAGCAGCACCTGGACGCTGACCGGCACGCAGGGCGCTGCCGGCAACTGGGCCATCAATACCGGAACGCTGGCGCTGAGCGGTACGGGGGCCTTGGCGAGTGCCAGCAAGGTGCATATCGCGAGCGGTGCTACTTTCGACATCAGTGCCACCAACGGCAATCGCAGCATCGGCGCGTTGAGCGGTGTGGCCGGCAGCAACGTCGTGTTGGGTGGGCGTTCGTTGACCTTCGGCGATGCCGACAACGCGATCTTTGGCGGCATCCTTAGTGGTAACGGTGGCGTGATGAAGCAGGGTAGTGGCACCCAGACCCTCACCGGCTTCAACACCTACAGCGGCGGCACGACGGTGACGGGTGGCACACTGGTGGCAGGCGCCAATGGCGCACTGGGTACTGGCGCAGTGACAGTCGACAACGCGGCAAATGCTGCAGCCACGCTGCAGGTCAACAGCGGTGTGAGTCTTTCCGGGAACACTGCAACTGCTGTCACGCTGAGTAATGGCGGCAAGCTGGTGAATTCCGGCACAATCAAGAGCACTACTGCAGAGGCGGTCACCTCCCGCACTGGCGCTGGCGTGGTGGAGAACCGGGCCGGCGGCACGATTACGGGTGGTTTTGGTCAGCTCGCAGTGGGGTTGCATCAGGGAGGCAGTGTTAGTAACACCGGGGTTGGTGCGACCATCACTGGGGGGGCGTTTCACGGTACCGGTGTCGCGATTGAAGGTGCCCCGGGCGAGGTTTACAACAGCGCTGGTGCCAAGATCACCGGAACAGGCTTAGGCGCTGGCGTGCAGTTGCTGGCAGGTGGCACGGTTCACAATGACGGCGCAGGCAGCGAAATCAAGGGCAACTTGATTGCCGTGCAGATCAATGGTGGTGCTGCAGGTGCCCCTAACCGCATTGAGAACCTTAATGGGGCTGTGATCAAGGCGACTGGGTCCACGGGCATCGGCGTATCTATGGATGCTGGCGGTAGCATTGTTAACGGCGCAGGCTCCACGATTGAGGGCACCACTGACATGAATTTGGGCGTTGGCTCCATTGTGAGCAATGGCTCCACTACCTTGAGTAACGCAGGCAGCTTGATCGGAAGCGTGAATCTGAAAGACCAAGATTCGCCGACCTCCCTGCTATATACGCACCAGGTAGTTCTGCAGGCCGGGGGCCGCATCAGCGGCCATCTGTCCATGGGCAGCAATACGGCGTCCACCTTGACACTGGATGGCGCAGCCATCACCCCGGGCAGCAGCCAGTTGTATTCGGCAGCCGTTACAGGGGACACCACATTTGCAGGCCAGCTGATCAAGCAAGGTACGGGAAGCTGGACGCTGGACAGGAGCCTCGCCGCTGAGAGCGCCACCATCAAAGCGGGCACGCTGGCCTTGAGCGGTGCCGGCAGCCTGAGCGCTGCCAAACCCATCAGCCTCACGGCCAGCGGTGCGACTTTCGACATCAGTGCCGCCAACGGAAGCCGCACTGTCGCAGCGCTCAACGGCGTATCGGGCAGCCAGATCCATCTGGGTGCCAACACTCTGACGTTCGGCAATGGCAGTGCGCAGAACGTTGCCAGCGACGTTCACGGCAGTGGTGGGCTGACGATTCAGGGTGGTGGCACGATCACGCTCAGCGGTAACAACGACTACAGCGGTGGCACGCGCCTGATGGCAGGGCGGCTGGACTTGGGCAGCAACACTGCGGTTGGCACCGGTACGCTTGATCTTGCTGACGGAACCACGCTGGGCTTTGCAGCCAGCAACCTGAGCATTGCCAACAGCATCCTTATGAGCGGCGTCGGTGACCCGATCTACGACACGGGCAGCAATAACGCAATGCTGAGCGGCAACATCAGCGGCGCGGGTGAGTTCAGCAAGGAAGGTTCGGGCACGCTGACGCTGTCGGGGGTGAACGATTACACCGGAGCGACCTTGGTGAATGCCGGCACCTTGAAAGCGGGGGCGCCCAATACCTTCAGCAGCGCATCAGCCCATAGCGTGGCTGCGGGTGCTGTGCTGGATTTGGCGGGCTACAGCCAGACTCTGAGCCGCCTGAGCAACAGTGGCATCGTCAACCTCAGCAGCCATGGCGGCGGCACGCCAGGAGCTGTGCTCAAGCTGACAGGCCCGTATGTGGGCAGCAACGGCACATTGGGTATCTCAACTGTGCTGGCGGCAGACGGCAGTGCTAGCGACAAGCTGCTGCTGAGCGGCGCTGCTGCCGTGGCCAGCGGATCAACCTTGATTGAGGTCACCAATGCCGGTGGTCTGGGAGCACAAACGACGGGCAACCGCATTGAAGTCATTGCGACAGAAAACGGCGCCAGCCTGCAGCCGGGCAGCTTTACGCTGGCGGGTGGTCATGTCGATGCCGGTGCGTATGAATACCGCTTGTTCCAGACGACGCAGGGCGCGGCGCTGCAGTCCACTAACACTCAACCAACGCCAACGCCAACGCCAACGCCAACGCCAACGCCAACGCCAACGCCAACGCCAGAACCGGCCCCCGTGGCTTACCGCAGCGAAGTGCCGCTGGTCTCGGCCTTGCCATCACAGTTGCGTCAGGCAGATGCCGCCATGCTGGGTGATCTGCGCAAGCGCATGGGTGATGACAATGTGACGGGCACCGCTGGCAGTGCCGACACCGGGTTTGGCCGCCGTGCCTGGGGCCGTATCTTGCGCACCGACCCCACCATGACCCAGCAAGGTACGGTGAGCCCGCAAAGCAGTGGTCATCTGACGGGCTTTCAGGCGGGTCTGGATCTGTTGGCCAGCCAAAGCTTCAAGGGCGGCTTCTATGTGGGGCAGTTGCAGGGTGATATGAGCGTCGCCGGGTTTGCGGGTGGCATCAACAACAAGGCCGTGGGCTTCAACAGCCTGACCAGCCGCTATCTGGGCCTGTACGGCACCTGGCAAAACGCCAGCGGCCTGTATGCCGACGCGGTGCTACAGGGGGCTGACTATCGCAGCAACCTGCACACTTCGGAAAACACCGGAGCAGGTGCATCCAGCGTGACCAAGGGCACAGGCGTGCTGGCATCGCTGGAGCTGGGTCAAGCTTTTGCGTTGGGTAGCTACTGGCAGATTGAGCCGCAGGCGCAGATCAGCTATCGCAGCATCAATCTACAGGACAGCTCGATGAGCCTGGCCAAGGTCAGGAACAAGGCCGATAGCGACTGGACGCTGCGTCTGGGTGCCCGCATCAAGGGCAGCTTTGCGACCAGCGTGGGCCAGCTTCAGCCCTATGGCCGTATCCATGTCTACAAGGCCAGTCGCACCAATGATGTGGCCAGCTTCATTACCCCGGCCGCCATCACGCAGATCAGCGCCAAGGGTGGCTATACCGCGACGGAGCTGGCTGCGGGCGCTAGCCTGCAACTGAACCAGAGCACCAGCATTTACGGTGAGCTGGGCAAGCTATGGGCCAATGGTGGCGACAGCCGGGTCAAGAGCGGTGTGCAGGCTTCGGTGGGCGTGAGGGTGCAGTGGTGATTTGCCTCTAATTAATGCATGAAAAAGGCCCGCAGCGCTTATGTGCTGCGGGCCTTTAGCTATGAACTTAGGATTTTTTAACCCAAGCTTTTCATCAGGTCATGTGCCGCTGCTTCAGGATCTGCGGCGTTAACCAGCGCACGCACAACCGCGATCGAGCCCACGCCCGTGGCGCGCACGACAGGGAACAGATCGGCGGAGATGCCGCCGATGGCGACCAGCGGATATTGCTGCATCAGTCGCACATAGGCGGCCAAGCGCGCCAGGCCCTGCGGGGCTGTGGGCATGCGCTTAAGCGTGGTGGGAAAGACGGCGCCCAGCGCGATATAGCTGGGCTGCACGGCGTGGGCACGCACCATTTCGGCATAGCCGTGGGTGGAGACGCCAAAGCGCGTGCCCGAGGTGCGAATGGTTTCCAAATCGCGCGGCGCAATGATGTCCAGGTCTTCTTGGCCCACATGGATGCCATAGGCGCCTGCGTCCAGCGCGGCTTGCCAGTGGTCGTTGATGAACAACCGGGCATTGGTGCCTTTGACGGCTTCTACGGCGGCTTTGACCTCGGCGGCCACGGCTACTTTGTCGTCGGACTTGAAGCGCAGTTGCACCGTAGGCACGCCAGCGCGGGCCATGCGGCCCACCCATTCGGCCGTGGGCAGCACGCCATACAGACCTAGCTCGCGCGGGCAGCGGGCAAAAGCCAGTGCAGGGTCTGCATTTCCCAGGCCAAAGTCGCGTGGATCATCGGGCCAGTGCGTCGCATCGAACTGATTGGTGCGCTCGCTCTGGCGCTGCCAGGCCTGGGCCAGAGTCTCGGCATCGACGGCGATGAAGCCCAGCTGGCTGCAGGCTTCGAGAGCGGCCAGATAGGCGGGCTCATCACGCAGCGCAGGTGGCATGGGCTGAGGCGTCAGCTCGACCGAGTTGGCATCATGGTGCAGGCGCGCACCGAAGTTGGCTTCATGCTGATGAACAATGGCCTGCGCCAGCGCAGAAATTTCGGCGGTATTCATGGCTTACTCCTGATGCCAGAAGGGCGTTCCCAGCACCGGGGTGCTGGGCTGGGCGGCGGTCTGCTCGGCCATGGCACCAGCACGGTAGGCTGCGTGACCGGCGTTGACGGCGTCGGAGAACGCCCCCGCCATGACCACAGGGTCTTCGGACAATGCGACGGCGGTGTTCAGCAGCACGGCGTCATAACCCCATTCCATCACCGTGCAGGCGTGCGAGGGGCGGCCCAGTCCGGCATCGACGATCAGTGGCACGTTCAGGCGTTCGCGCAGCATTTGCATGGCGTAGGCATTGACGGGGCCACGGCCCGTGCCAATGGGTGCAGCCCAGGGCATGACGGCCTGGCAGCCCACATCCACGAGCTTTTGGCACAACACCAGATCGTAGGTGGTGTAAGGCAGTACCTGAAAGCCGTCCTTGATGAGGATGGAAGCGGCTTCGACCAGATTCAGCGTATCGGGCTGCAGTGTGTAGTCGTCGCCGATCAGCTCCAGCTTGATCCAGGGCGTGTCGAACACCTCGCGTGCCATCTGGGCGGTGGTTACGGCTTCCTGAATCGTCATGCAGCCTGCGGTGTTGGGCAGCACGGGCACGTTCAGCTTGCGTAGCAACTCCCAGAAACTGGCGCCGTTCTCGGCGGCTGCCGTCGCATTGCTGCCCTGGCGGCGCAAAGATGCAGTGACCATGGCGGGCTTGGAGCGCTCGACAGCAGCTTCCAGAATGGCTGGCGAGGGGTAGCGCGAGGTGCCCAGCAGCAGGCGGCTTTCAAAGCGCTGGCCGTACAGAACCAGGGAGTCGTCGTTAGTTTTGGTATTCATGATTTGTCTTTATCTCTTGATTTTGTACTGCAACAAGCCTCAAGCAGGCATGCGCCAAGTCAGTGGCACCGAGCAAGAGTCGCCTTGCCGCGTCCCATAGGGGAAGGCTTGAAGCGACTCAGGGGATTCATTTCTAGCCGCCGGTGACGGGGGAGATGACTTCCATCTTGTCGCCTTCGTTCAGCGCATGGGCAGCATATTGGCTTCTGGGCACGAACACGGTGTTGACCGCCACGGCAAATGGAGGCTTGGCCTGCATTTGCTCCAGTGCATCGGCTACGGTGGCAGGGGCTTGCAGGTCGGTGGCTTGCTGGTTGATGAGAATCTTCATGGCATCAAAACAAAATGAGCAGGGCTAAGTGAAACTTTGGCGATGCGCTGCTTGTGCGCGAGGTAGGTGCTGAGGAACGAGTGGCCGCACCCCAGCAATCAGGGACGGTGTACCGCAACGTCAAACTCTCGCGCCAACGGGGAGTCATTGTGGTCCACCAGCTCCAGCACCACATCCAGCATGGCGGGGGAGATCATGAAGCCGTGGCGATACAGACCGTTGACCTCCATGACACGCGGGGCCAGCAGGCGCACGGCGGGCAGATTGTCAGGCAGCGTGGGGCGGCATTGTGTGGCGACTTCCACAATCCGGCCTTCGGCAAAGCCGGAGTGCACCGTATAAGCGGCGGACAGCAGCTCCAAGGTGGAGCGCACGCTGGCAGGCGACATATCGTCGGACTCGATCTCGGTCGCGCCGATCACAAACAGATGGTCTTCCTTAGGTGCGATGTAGATGGGGTAGCGTGGATGAATCAATCGCGTGGGGCGCTGCAGTGTGACTTCAGGTGCATGAATGCGCACCACCTCGCCACGGATGCCGCGCAGGTCTTTCCACTGCGTTCGGGCTCCCAGGCCGCGGCAGTCAAAGACGAAGTCGGGCTGTCCAGCTTCACCCGGGCGAAAGTCGCTCAGCTCGCGCGGACTCTCCCAGTGCAGTTTTACCCCCAGTGTCGTGAGTTGATCGACCAGAGCCGACAGCAACTGGCGGTTGTCCAGCTGACCTTCGCCGGGCAGATAGACGGCCTGGCTGAAGCGGCCTTGCAGCGCGGGCTCGCACTTCTGCAGCGCAGCGCCCGTCTTTTCTTCCATGGCAGGCAGGCTGGGGTTGATGCGGCGGTTTTTCTCCAGAAGGCCGAAAAAGCGGGCGGCATCGGCCTGGTCCTGGCGGTGCCAGAGGATCAGCGTGCCGTTTTGCTGCAGAAATACAGGCTGTGAGAGCTGGCCGATGATCTCAGGCCAGCGCTTCAAGGCATGCTGGCCCATGCGCACCACGCCGGGTTCGGTAATGGCGGATTCGGCCAGGGGGGCCAGCATGGCGGCGGCCACGCGGGCGGCGGCACCATCACCTTGCGGGCCATGAGCGTCATAAAGGTCGATGGAGTGACCGCGCTGGGCCAGAGCCAGCGACAGCAGGCGACCCATGAGGCCGCCACCGAGAATGGCAATCTTGGAAGAAGCTTTTAGCAATGACATGTGCAATTCGTTTTCCATCTTGCACAGGGCAAAGGCCCTGCACTGGACAAAACGCGGCATGCCACGCGGCTTGATGAAACTCCCCACGCCAGCATGATCTGGATCGGGTGCAGGGGGCCGCAACGCGTGTGGCGTCTTGATGGCCCCAGGGTGTTTCTCAGTCCACGCAGGCAGTTTGTCTGCAGGACACCCCTGTTTCGTCCGTGAACGCTCATTACAGCACAACCATCAGTACGGCGCAGCCCTGCGCGCACATGGAGGATAATTTTTCGCTATGACTGAGACTGCTTCCTCCTCCTCTTTTGCCGCAGCGAAAAAACGCTATGCGCGCGTTCTCTCCATTGCCGGCTCGGATAGCGGCGGTGGTGCCGGTATTCAGGCCGACCTCAAGACCTGTGCGGCGCTGGGCTGTTATGGCATGACTGCCATCACGGCCATCACGGTGCAGAACACTTTGGGCGTGACGGGAATTCACGGCATTCCACTGGATACGGTGCGCGGTCAGATCGATGCAGTGGTGAGTGACATCGGTGTTGATGCCGTCAAGATCGGCATGCTGGCCACGCCCGAGGTCGTGAGTGTGGTGGCCGATGCGATTCGTCGCCACCAGATCAAGAACGTGGTGCTGGACCCGGTGATGGTGGCCACCAGTGGCGACCGCCTGATTGTTCCCGAGACAGCCCAGGCACTGGTCAACGAGCTGTTTCCACTGGCGACGGTGATTACCCCCAATCTGGATGAAGCCGCTTTGCTGCTGGCACGAAGCATTGACGGCATTGCTGCGCTGGATGCTGCGGTGGCCGACTTGCTGGCCTTGAGGGCACCTGCCGTATTGCTCAAGGGTGGACACCTGAGCGGGGATCTGGTGATGGATGTGCTGGGCCAGCAAGGCCAAATTGCAGGCGACTATCTGCGCCTGCAGTCTCAGCGCATCGTCACCCATAACGGCCATGGAACGGGTTGCACTCTGTCCTCAGCGATTGCATCCTTCTTGGCGCAGGGGATGGGGCTGGAGGCCGCCGTGACCGAGGCGCGGCGCTATATTTTGGGCGCCATTGAAGCGGGAGCCGAGGTCTACACCGGCAAGGGTCA
The DNA here is from genome assembly GCF_057369555.1 of Comamonas sp. FUJ_7. Lineage (NCBI taxonomy): Bacteria > Pseudomonadati > Pseudomonadota > Betaproteobacteria > Burkholderiales > Comamonadaceae > Comamonas > Comamonas sp. FUJ_7. The sequence goes on along the minus strand of NZ_JBXXZI010000001.1, from coordinate 723,964 downwards.
TGGCCCGCTGAACCACGGCTATGCGCCACAGGCACAGCGAATCATGGCGGGCTGATTGAGGCCGCTGCATCGAAAAAAGGCCTGCAATGCAGGCCTTTTTGGGGTGAGCGCTTGAGTGCGGGCTTACCAGCCCCAGACCAGACTCTTGGCCACCCAGCCGCTTTGGCCGTTGCTGCGCTGCACCTGTGCCCAGTTGCCTTGTTTTTTGAGCGTCTGCATTACCTCATACTGCTCAAGCTTGCCGACGCGGCTGTTTTTTTGACTGGGGCCGGAGCGCAGGTTGGCGGTGCGGGCTGTCACCACCATGTGCGGGGAATTGCTGGTCAGCGGTGCATGCACCCAACCCAGGGTGGATTCGTAATCCTTCACGCGCAGCCATTGGCCTTTGCGCTGGGTCACTTGCAGGGGGTAGCCCTTGCTCAGCTCCCACAGGGTGGCTGAGCGGGTGGTGGGCTGCTCGCGCACATTCACGGTCTTGCCTTTAATGCTGACGAACTCCTGGGCCTGAGCGATGGCAGGTAGGGTGCTGGCGGCAAGGGCACCCAGGGCCATCAGGGCTGAGGTGGCGGTGGCTGCTGCGGTGGTACGGATCCAGTGGGCTGCGCGGCGTTGGTTGCAAAGCACGGGGCAGATTCTCCTTTTCTTCCAATATAAAACGGGCTCAATCCCTTGTCAGACTTGCGCAGCTAGCTATAGTTCCTGTAGAAAGCTGACAGGGGCTGAATACCAGCAGGCCCGTAAAGGAATGCTATGCATCGGTCATTGAGCTTTTTTGTCCGCAAACCATGGGCCACGGGACTGACGGCATGGGCGGCGGCTGCGCTGCTGGGGGCTTGCCAGAGCAGCCCCACACAAAGCACAGCACCGCTGAAGGCGCAAAAGTCGTCCGCAGCTGTGGTATCTGCCTCGGCTGCGGCAGTCTCGTCGGTGCCAGAGAAGGATTTGGCGTGGCAGTTGCAGGCGGCGGCCGAGCGTGGAGATGCCCTGGCGGTGCGTGAGTTGCTGATTCGCAATGCCCCGGTGGATGCGCAGGATGCTCAGGGAAATACCGCACTGCTGTTGGCAACGGCTGGCAACCATATCGAGGTGGCACGCTCGTTGCTGCTCCATGGAGCCAGCCCCAATATCAAAAACCACCAGCAGGACAGCGCTTATTTGCTGGCTGGTGCGCAGGGGCGGCTGGAGATTGTGCGCATGACCATCGCCTATGGTGCAGACCTCCAAAGCACGAACCGCTATGGCGGCACCGCCTTGATTCCTGCCTGTGAACGCGGCCATGTGGCGACGGCCATGGCACTGATGGCAGCAGGAGTGGACGTGAACCATGTCAACCGGCTGGGCTGGACTTGCCTGATGGAGGCCGTGGTGCTTAGCAAAGGCGGGCCGCCTCATCAGGCCATTATCAAAGCACTGATCGAGCGGGGAGCTGATCTGAACTTGCCTGACAACGATGGCGTCACGGCTCTTGCCCATGCGCGCCAGCGTGGGCAAAAGGCTGTGGTGCAGTTGCTGCAGGCCGCAGGAGCACGGTAATTTGAATCAAAATGGGCTGCAGCGCTTATGGAGTAAGTGCGGGCAGCTCTTCTTTTTGAAAGGCCAGCGACCATCAACGGCGTGTGATGAGGGCTACGGAAATTGGCTGTGGGTGGTGTGGTGGCCAGCATGAAGGCGAAAAAAAGCCCGCATGAAGCGGGCTTGGGTGATGGTCAGGCCAGTACTTTGGGTACTGACGTGAGAACATGTTACTGGATTTTTGCGTTTTTGCGCAGCTGATCCTGGAATTGCTGCAATTTTTGCTGCTGTAGCTGTTGAGTGATCTGAGGCTTGACATCCTCGAACTTAGGCAATTCAGCCTGGCGCTCGTCATCCATGCGGATGATATGCCAGCCAAACTGACTCTTGACGGGGGTTGCAGTCAGCTCGCCCTTCTTGAGCTTGATCAGGGCTTCGGTGAACTCGGGAACGTAGTTGTTGGGGTTGGCCCAGTCCAGATCGCCACCACGGGCACCCGATCCGGGGTCCTTGGATTCTTTCTTGGCGATGTCTTCGAATTTCTTGCCGGCCTTCACTTCGGCAATGATGGCCTTGGCGCGGTCTTCGGACGCCACCAGGATGTGGCTGGCCTTGTATTCCTTGCCGCCATTGGCTTCGACGAACTTGTCGTACTCGGCCTGGGCTTCGGCGTCGGTCACAGGGTTCTTGGCCTGATAGTCTTCAAACAGCGCGCGGATCAGCACGGTCTGGCGTGCCATCTCCATTTGCTGCTTGTAGGTGTCTGAGGCTGCCAGGCCGCGGCGGTTGGCTTCCTGCATGAAGACTTCGCGGGCGATGACTTCATCCTTGATCATCTTTTCCATCTCGGGCGCAACGGGCTGGCCGCTGGCTTCAATCTGGGCTTTCAGCGCGCTCACGCGGCTCATGGGAACGGCCTTGCCATTGACGATGGCCACGTTCTGGGCCGAAGCGGACAGGGCTGCAGCGCCCAGAACGGCGGCGGCCACGATACGGGCCAGTTGCTTTTGTTTCATGCTCATTCGAGTTGTGATTGAGAAAAGGAAGTGAAGTTCAATTCATACGCAACAGGCTCCCGTCAAGGAGCCTGTGTTCAGAACAGTGCGTTCTCAAAGTACTTCAATGGCGATGGCATGAACACCCTGGTCAATGAAGTCTTGCAGCGCATCATACACAAGGCGATGGCGTGCCACGCGGCTTTTGCCATCAAAGGCCGGGCAGGCGATGCGCACGCGAAAATGCGTGCCCACGCCGCTGTCGTTGGCGCCGACATGGCCGGCATGCTGGTAGCTTTCGTCGATGACATCGAGCTGGGTCGGGGCAAGGCGCTCGCGCAGGGCGGCGTCCATGGCCTGCGCGCTGATGGTGACGCTCATGGCTGTGTGTCCTTGGCTTCGGTCGTGTTAGATGCGCCGTCCTGGGGCAGGTAGCGGCTCATGTAGATGGCCTGGGCAATCACAAAGGCCACCATCAGCCCCATGCCTCCAAACAGCTTGAAGTTGACCCAGGTGTCGGTATCAAAGTTGTAGGCAATCCAGATGTTGAGTGCGCCCATGACGGCGAAGAAGGCGGTCCAGGCCCAGTTGAGCTTGAGCCAGATGGCATCGGGCAGTTGCAGCTGCGCGCCCATGACGGAGCGCAGCAGGTTTTTTTTGAACACCAGCTGGCTGATCAGCAGCGCACCGCCCATGAGCCAGTACAGCACAGTGGGTTTCCACTTGATGAAGTTGTCATCATGGGCCAGCAGCGTGGCACCGCCAAACAGCACGATGACGCCCAGGCTCATCCATTGCATGGGCTCGATCTTGCCGGTCTTGATGCGCAGATAGGCAATCTGCGCAATGGTGGCGACGATGGCCACGGCGGTGGCGGTGTAGATGCCCCAGACCTTGAAGGCCACAAAAAACAAAATGATGGGGAAGAAATCAATCAGCAGCTTCATGCGCGAAATAGTAGTCGTTCTGAGAATCAGACTGCGCCGCGTCGGCAAGGTTCCTGGCGCGGCGCGCAAAGGCGCATCATGCAACAAAGCAGCCGTGAGGCTGCTTGCAAAGCCTTGTGCGCAGGGCGGATTCAGCTATCAAAGCTGAGGCATTGACGGAGTTGCTGAAAAATCAGTCAAATAGGGCTGAAACTCTTGCTGGGAAAGCGTTGATAGCTCTTATTTTTGACTGTTGTCCTGGAAATCCAGCGAGGCCGAGTTCATGCAGTAGCGCAGGCCGGTATCGGTCGGGCCGTCGGGGAAGACATGGCCCAGGTGTGCGCCGCACTGGCTGCACACGGTTTCCACACGCACCATGCCGTGGCTGCGGTCTTCGATATTCGTAATCGATCCGGGCACGGCCTGATCAAAGCTGGGCCAGCCGCAGCCCGCATCAAACTTGGTGTGCGAGTCGAACAGCTTGTTGCCGCAGCAGACGCAGTGGTAGCTGCCATCGGCCCAGAACTGTTCGTACTTGCCGGTGTAGGGGCGCTCGGTGGCGGCGTGGCGCGTGACCTGGAAAGAGGCTGGTTCGGCCCCTTTTTCCTGCAGCAGGGCTTGCCATTCGGCATCGGATTTCTGGATGGGAAAGCTCATGATGAACAGCTGATTTCAATGGAGGAGGCCCAGTCGGGCGGGAAGCCGGCCCACTCTTGGTGGTCCGGGTGCGATTCATACGGGCTTTGCAGCACGGCTAGCATTTGCTGCACGGGAGCAAAGTCGCCGCCCTGGGCGGCGCGAATCACGGTCTCGCCTAGGTGGTTGCGCAGCACAAAGCGGGGATTGGATTTTTGCATCAAATCGGCCGCTTGTGCTTGATCCACTTGCGATAGTTGCTCTGAATAGATGAGCGCCCAGACATCAAAGCTGGCGCGGTCTAGGATGATGTCGCGCAGCGGCTCGAAGTCGGGCTTGGTGCTCGTGGATTGCGCCACGGCCTCTGTGAGGCGCGTGAAGAAGATGGTGTAGTCGACCTTGTTGTCGGCCAAGATCTGCAGCAGCGGGTTGACGAGTTGGGCAAAACGGCCTTCGCCGGGCGCTGTGCCCACTGCATCATCGGGCAGGCCCAGTTTGCACAGCATCTGCGTGGCATAGGCGGCGGGGAAGACGCTCTTGTACGACTCCAGCGCGGCAATCGTCAGCTCTTCATCGCCAATCAGCGGCAGCAGGGCCTGGCCCAGGCAGTACAGATTCCAGTAGGCGACCTGGGGCTGGCGGTTGAAGGCATAGCGTCCCTGGTTGTCGCTGTGGTTACAGATGTGGCCGGGGTCAAAGGCATCGAGAAACTGGAAGGGGCCGTAGTCAATCGTCAGGCCCAGAATGCTCATATTGTCGGTATTCATCACGCCGTGGCAAAAGCCTACGGCCTGCCACTGGGCCAGCAGCCGCGCCGTGCGCTCGCTCACGGCCTGCAAAAAGTTGGCGTAGGCATTGCCGCTCAGCGCCGTGGCCGTGCGGCACTCGGGGTAATGCTGGTCAATCACCAGATCGGCCAGCGCCTTGAGTTCGGTCTGCATGTCGCGCGCGGCGAAATGCTCGAAATGGCCAAAGCGTACAAAGCTCTCGGCCACGCGGGTCACGACGGCGGCGGTCTCCATGGTCTCGCGGGCAATGGGCAGGGGCGAGCCGGTCAGTGCCAGGGCGCGTGTGGTGGGAATGCCCAGGGCGGCCATGGCCTCGCTGCACAGAAACTCGCGAATCGAAGAGCGAAGCACGGCGCGGCCATCTCCCATGCGAGAGTAAGGCGTGCGGCCTGCGCCCTTGAGCTGGACTTCGAAGCTGTTCTTCGTCTCACCCAGCAAGATGGCGCGGCCGTCGCCCAGCTGACCGGCCCAGTGGCCGAACTGGTGTCCGCTGTAAACGCTGGCCAGAGGGCGCATGTCTTGCGGCACCAGATTGCCGGACAGTATTTGCAGGGCTTTGTCACTGGTCAGCCAGGCTGGGTTTAAGCCCATCCAGTGCGCGGTGCTGGCGCTGGTGGCTATCCAGTGCGGCTGGGGCACGGGTGTGGGTTGCAGATAGGTGAAAAATGCCGGGCCCAGGGCTTCAAAACGGCCGGGGCTGTGCCATTGCGGGGCAGTGGATTCGCTCATGTAGTCATTGTGCTTGAGGGGCATCAAGAGCAGGGTTTGCAGGGTTGTTGAAGCGGGGTGTGAAAAACCGACAGGGGCGCTTGGCAATGCCTAGGAATTTCCCTGATCGAGCTGAAGTTGTCCATAGAGAGGATGACGGCAAACGTCGTTGTACTTACGCATTGGTGACAGTCCCCGGATGACGGCGGGAGGACGCACGCTAGGATGCTTTCCGATCATCACAACGATATCCAGGAGACATGCCAATGTTGGGTCTGATGCAAAACCAGCCGCTGTTGATTTCTTCCCTGATCGAATTTGCCGCGCGCAACCATGCGGATGGAGAAATTGTCTCCCGGCGCGTGGAGGGTGATATTCACCGCTATACCTATAAGGACATGGCGGCGCGTGCGCGCCAGCTGGCCAATACGCTGGACGCCATGGGGCTGGCTCAAGGCGAGCGCGTGGCCAGCCTGGCCTGGAATGGCTATCGCCATATGGAGATGTACTTCGGTGTCAGCGGCTCGGGCCGGGTGCTGCACACCATCAACCCGCGTTTGCATCCTGAGCAGATTGCCTGGATCGTCAACCACGCCGAAGACAAGGTGCTGTGCTTTGAACTGAACTTTCTGCCGCTGATTCAGGCCGTGCACAGCAAGTGCCCCGACGTCAAGCAATGGGTGATGCTGTGCGATGCCGACAAAATGCCGGCCGACAGCGGCATTCCTGGTCTCATTAGCTATGAGAGCTGGATTGATGGTCAGTCGCAGGCATACGACTGGCCGCAGTTTGACGAAAACACCGCCTCCAGCATGTGCTACACCAGTGGCACTACAGGCAACCCCAAGGCGGCGCTTTACAGCCACCGCTCCAGCGTTTTGCACGCCTATGCGGCGGCCTTGCCCGATGTGATGTGTCTTTCGGCCCGCGACTCGGTCCTGCCCGTGGTACCCATGTTCCACGTCAATGCCTGGGGCCTGCCGTATTCGGCGGCGCTAACGGGCTGCAAGATGGTCTTTCCTGGCCCGGCTCTGGACGGGAAATCGGTCTATGAACTGATCGAGGCCGAGGGCGTGACTTTTGCCGCAGGCGTGCCCACCGTCTGGCAGATGCTGCTGGGCTATATGAAGCCAGCGGGTTTGCGCTTTACCAAACTCAACCGCACGGTGATTGGTGGTTCGGCCTGCCCGCCAGCCATGATTCGCGTTTTTCAGGAGGACTATGGCGTCGAAGTGCTGCACGCCTGGGGCATGACCGAGATGAGTCCGCTGGGTACGGCCTGCACGCTCAAGAACAAGCATTTGGCCCTCTCGAGTGATGAGCAGGTTCAGATTCGCCAGAAGCAGGGACGAGCCATCTTTGGTGTGGATATGAAGATCGTCAACGAATCCGGTGAGGAGCAAGCCTGGGATGGCAAGAGCTATGGCGATCTGCTGGTGCGAGGCCCCTGGATTATTGACAGCTACTACAAAGGCAGCGGCAGCCCGCTGGTCAAGGATGCGCAAGGTCGTGGCTGGTTCCCCACGGGAGATGTGGCGACGATCGATGCCGACGGCTATATGCAGATCACCGACCGCAGCAAGGACGTGATCAAGTCGGGCGGCGAGTGGATCAGCTCTATCGATATTGAGAACATTGCCATGGCCCATCCTGCCGTGGCCATGGCGGCCTGCATTGGCATGCCTCACCCCAAGTGGGACGAGCGCCCCATAGTGGCGGTGGTGGTAAAGCCTGGAATGGAGCTGGCGCGCGAGGAGTTGCTGGCGTTCTACGAAGGCAAGACGGCCAAGTGGCAGATTCCTGATGATGTGGTTTTTGTGCAGGCCATCCCCATCGGCGCTACGGGCAAAATGCTCAAGACCCGTTTGCGCGAGGAGCTCAAGGACTACCAGTTGCCCACGATCTGAGCCTAGCCCTTGCCAAACTAAAGCCATCACCATGCGATGATGGCTATTTTGTTTTTGCCCACAGGTTTTTCGTGCCTATGTCTCTTGCGGCCTCTTGTTGTGACTGTCAGCCCTTTTCTGAAGCAGATGAGTCTGCTTCCTGTGCTCTGCCACGGCGGCAGTTGCTGGCTATGGCGCTGATGGGCGGGCTCGGAGCCTGCGCACTGCCTGCAGTGGCTTGCGCGCCAGAGGCGGTACAGGAGGCTTCCAAGGTGACAGCCCCGCACGATGTCTGCATGGAATGTCTGGTGCGCCGTGCACAGCAGCGCTCTGCTTTTGTGAACAAGGAGCCAGCATGAGCAAGCCCTTGTCCTGGCAGGAGGTGAAGCCTGCGCGCAAGACCTGGCCCGAGCGTTGGTCTCAGCTCAAGCTGCAGGGCAAGCCGATGCAGCTGTATCTGCTGCTGGACGCGGCGCAGCAGCGCGACTTGTTGGGCCGGCTACCGCCAAGCGGTGCCGAGGCATTGTTTGCTTTCTCGCGCGGCAGCAAAGAGGGGCAGGTCAGCCCCTGGCTGGTGCATCTGGGGCGCAGCGGCCAGGCATTGAAAAATGTGCAGCAAGACTTTCTCAACGCTGTGCTGGATGTGGTGCAAGCCAGCCCTTGTGCCACCTTGCTGGCCAGCGAGTGCGGGATGCCGCTGCTGCTGGCTCACCTGCGCCGCGCCATGTCCCCCGAAATGCCAGCCCAGAACGACAGCTATCTGGCGTTCTGGGACCCCGCCATACTGGCAGCGCTGCTAGGGCAAAGCGATGTCGAGACTCAAAGTCGCATCGAACCGGTGCTCAGTCCCATGCAAAGCCGAGCCCTGTTGGGGCCGATAAGCCACTGGTGGTGCTGGAGCCGCTCGGGTCGCTTGCATGAATATGCAGTTGGCGACTTTGCCGAGCTGGCGGCCCCGATGCCACTGAGGTTCAGTGCCGTTCAGGTGGATGCCTTGGTGCAAGCGAGTGTTCCTGATCTGCTGATCTATTACGTGAACCTGAACCAGGTGCATCTGCGCGACAAGTTCGAGCCGCTGGCCATGCACTGGTTTGCGCGCCAGCAACTGGTGTATGCGCGCAGGCTAGGGCTGGCGGGGACGCGAGACTTGCTCAACTACCTGTGCGTGGCCTTGGCTTTGGGAGAGCGCTTTGACCGCTATCCCAGCCTGTCTCCCATACTGGCCAGGGTCAAGGCAGGCGAGCTGAGTTTTGACCAAGCCATGGATGAAATCGCTGACAAGGCCGAGTCTGAGAAGCAGGTGCGTGCGCCGCAGCTGATGACGAATGCCCAGGGATTGCCCCTGACGGAAAGTCAGCTGCCACTTTGATTGGTTTGCTAGTTTTTAAATAAAAAACGCCCCAAACCCTTATGTAGTAAGCGCAGATAGCTATTATTTTAAATTTTTTTACCCAAGGGGAAACCAGCGTCTCCAAGGTGATAAGCGCTAGGGCAAGCCCCAAGCTGTAAGCGCTGGCTTACGCCTTAGTCTGGGCGTCGCTCATAACCACCAACGGAGACGCTTTATGAAGTTTGCAATCAAGGCTTTGACAGCATCGGTGATCCTGGCATGTGCAGGAGGAGCCATGGCCCAGAAGGGCGAGACGGTGAAGGTGGCATGGATTGACCCCTTGTCCGGCCTGATGGCGGCGCTGGGCTCCAACCAGCTCAAGAGCCTGCAGTACGCGGCCGAAGAGATCAACAAGAGCAGTGCTTCGGGCGTGAAATTTGAAATCATCGGCATTGATAACAAGCTCAGCCCACAGGAAACCACGGCGGCGCTGCGTTCGGCCATGGACCAGGGCGTGCGCTATGTCTTCCAGGGCAATGGCTCGGGCCCGGCTCTGGCCATCATGGACGCTCTGGAAAAGCACAATGCGCGCAACAAGGGCAAGGAGGTCGTGTACCTGAACTATGCGGCGGTGGACCCAGACCTGACCAACAGCAAGTGCAGCTACTGGCATTTCCGTCTGGATGCCGATACTTCCATGAAGATGGAAGCGCTGACCACGTATATGAAAGACCTGCCTGAGGTCAAGAAGGTGTATCTGATCAACCAGAACTATGCGCACGGTCAGCAGGTGTCCAAGTACGCCAAGGACATGCTTAAGAAAAAGCGCCCCGATGTGGAAATCGTGGGCGATGACTTTTCGCCGCTGGCGCAGGTGCGTGACTTTGCTCCCTATGTGGCCAAGATCAAGCAGTCGGGAGCCGATACGGTGATTACCGGCAACTGGGGCTCGGACCTGGCACTGCTCATCAAGGCGGCAAATGATGCGGGCCTGAACAATGTCAAGTTCTACACCTATTACGGCATTGCCACTGGTGCGCCTACTGCCATGGGGGCAGCAGCTGCCGGCAAGGTTTATATGGTGGGTTATGGCCACCTGAACATGCCTGGCACCATGGAGAAAATCGTCAAGGGCTTCAAGGCCAAGGTCAATGACGATATGTACACCGGCACGGTGTACACGGGCCTGAACATGCTGGATCAGGCCTTTGCACGCGCCAAGACCACCGACCCGGTCAAGGTGGCTGCGACCATGGAAGGCATGAAATTCCAGAACTACAACGGTGAGGTCGAGATGCGCAAAAGCGATCACCAGTTGCAGCAGGGGCTGTACATCACGCGCTGGGAGAAGGCCGGAGGCAAGAACCCCATTGATTCAGAGAACACGGGCTACACCTTTGCACCCGTGAAATATTTCGAGCCCTATGTGGCCAGCACTCCCACCAGCTGCCAGATGAAGCGCCCATCCTGAGGAGTGGGGCAGGAGTGAAGTTGAAGGCGCCCTGGTGGCGCCTTTTCTCTGCCCTTTAACTGCTGTTTATCAGTCATTTGTCAGTTATTCGTCTGCAATTGTGAGCAGCTGTCGCGCAAGTGTCGTCAACCGCTGCGAATCGGCTCTGCAAGTCGCCTGCGTGATAGTTACTAAGGCTTTCCCCAGCGGGAAAAAGTCTACCGGCCGGTAGATTGGCGTCAGTCGCTATCAAAAACAATGAAAGGAGACAAGTATGAAATGGGTTATGCGTGCGGTGGCTGTCTCGGCTATGGCTGTGAGCGCTGGTGGTGCCTGGGCTCAGAAGGGTGAAACCGTCAAGATTGCCTGGATCGACCCCTTGTCGGGTTTGATGGCAGCGGTGGGAACGAACCAGCTCAAGACCTTTCAGCTGTTGGCCGAAGAGTTCAATCAGAAAAATGCATCGGGCGTGAAGTTCGAGGTGGTGGCGTTGGACAACAAGCTCAGCCCCCAGGAGACCACGGCAGCCTTGCGCTCGGCCATGGATCAGGGCGTGCGCTATGTGACCCAGGGCAATGGTTCCGGCCCGGCTCTGGCCATCATGGATGCGCTGGAAAAGCACAACAACCGCAACAAGGGCAAGGAGCTGCTGTATCTGAACTATGCGGCTGTGGACCCCGACCTCACCAACAGCAAATGCAGCTACTGGCATTTCCGCCTCGATGCAGATACCTCCATGAAGATGGAAGCATTGACCACCTTCATGAAGGATGACGCCGAGGTCAAGAAGGTCTACCTGATCAACCAGAACTACGGTCACGGCCAGCAGGTCTCCAAATATGCCAAGGACCTGCTCAAGAAAAAGCGCCCCGATGTGCAGATCGTGGGCGACGATTTCTCGCCACTGGCGCAGGTGCGCGACTTTGCACCCTATGTGGCCAAGATCAAGCAGTCAGGCGCTGACACCGTGATCACCGGCAACTGGGGCGCCGATCTGTCGCTGTTGCTCAAGGCCGCCAATGATGCCGGCCTGAACAACGTCAAGTTCTATACCTACTACGCCTTTGGTCCGGGGGCTCCCACAGCCATGGGCGCAGCCTCCGATGGCAAGGTCTATACCGTCACCTATGGTCACTACAACATGGGAGCACCGATTCAGGCCAGCATGGAGAGCTTCAAGAAGAAGTTCCATGACGATCTCACACAAAGCTCTATCTACCACGTGTTTGCCTTGCTGGATGCAGCCTTTGTGAAGACAGGCTCGACCGATCCAGTCAAGGTTGCCGCAGCGCTGGAGGGCATGAAGCTCAAAAGCTTCAACGGCGAGGTCGAGATGCGCAAGAGCGATCACCAGTTGCAACAGGGGCTGTATATCTCTAAGTGGCAAAAAGCCGGTGGAAAGTATCCGTATGACGCGGAGAACACAGGCTACACCTTTGCGCCTGTGAAGTATTACGAGCCCTATGTGGCCAGCACGCCCACCAGCTGCCAGATGAAGCGGCCTTCCTGAGCCGGGCAGCGCTTGTGAATGCTGCGGCCCGCACACCCATAAACATGCCAACAAGGCAGCGCGCTGCAGCAGCTTTCTTTCGTCTTCTCCAAAGCAAGGCCTGTCAATGACGCCTGAATTTTTCACGATCTCCATGCTCAATGGCGTGAGCTATGGGCTGCTGCTGTTCATGCTCAGCTCGGGGCTGACGCTGATCTTCAGCATGATGGGTGTGCTCAATTTCGCCCACACCAGCTTCTACATGCTGGGCGCGTACTTCGCCTATACGCTCAGCGGCATCATCGGTTTCTGGCCCGCATTGTTCATCTGTCCTGTGCTGGTGGGCGTGCTGGGCGCGCTGTTCGAGCGCTACAGCCTGCGCCGCGTGCACAAGTACGGCCATGTGCCGGAGCTACTGGTGACCTTCGGCCTGTCCTATCTGATTCTGGAGGTCGTGCAACTGGTCTGGGGCCGAGGTACCGTGCCTTATGCGCTGCCACCGTCGCTTCAGGGGCCGCTGTTCACGCTGTACGGCACGCAGTTTCCTAAGTCGCGCTCCTTTGTGATGCTAGTGGCACTGCTGATGCTGGTGGCTGTGTGGCTGCTGCTGACGCGCACGCGCATCGGGTTGGTGATTCAGGCTGCCCTCAAGAACCCCGAGATGGTGGAGGCGCTGGGCCACAACGTGCCGCGCGTCTTCATGCTGGTATTTGGCGGCGGCTGCGCGCTGGCGGGCCTGGCCGGTGTGATTGGCGGCAACACCTATGTGACCGAGCCGGCCATGGCGGCATCTGTTGGCTCCATCATTTTTGTGGTGGTGGTCGTAGGGGGCATGGGCTCGCTGGCTGGAGCGTTCGTGGCCTCGCTGCTGATTGGCGTGGTGCAGACCTTTGCCGTGGCCATCGACTGGTCCATGGCCAGTGCCCTGACTTCCATGGGACACCAGGTCAATGAATCCACCTTTGGCTGGCCTGTGCTGCGCCTGACGGTATCGCAGGTCGCACCCATCCTGCCTTATCTGTTCCTGGTGCTGATTCTCATCTTCCGCCCCAAAGGGCTGCTGGGCACAAGAGGGGATTGAGCCATGTCTTCGATTGCGAAAAACACCATGAACTCTACTGTTGCAGAAAGCACGAAGTCTCAGGCGCATTACCGTTTCAAGCCCTTGAACCTGGGGCGCATTGTGGTCTGGAGCCTGTTTGCGCTGGCGCTGATTGTGGCGCCGCTGATCTTCACCAGCTCGCTGGCGCTGACCATGCTCAGCCAGATGGGATATCTGATCATCATCTGTCTGTCCTACAACATCCTGCTGGGGCAGGGCGGGATGCTGAGCTTCGGCCATGCGGTCTACACCGGTCTGGGCTCGTTTCTGGCCATTCATGCGATGAACAAGGCTGCCGCAGGCGAGATGGCGATCCCGCTGGTGCTCATCCCTATCGTGGGAGGCCTTGCCGGCATGTTCTTTGCTGTGCTGTTTGGCTATGTGACGACCAAAAAGTCCGGCACCACCTTTGCCATGATCACCATGGGCCTGGGTGAGCTGGTGGCGTCCATGGCGCTGATGTTTCCCGAGTTCTTTGGCGGCGAGGGCGGCATTACCACGGACCGGGTCTACAGCCAATTCTTCGGGCTGGACTTTGGCTCGGGCTTGCAGGTTTACTACCTGATCGCCACGTATTGTTTTGTCTGCACGGCAGCCATGTTTGCTTTCACGGGCACGCCTCTGGGTCGCATGCTCAACGCCGTGCGCGACAACCCCGAGCGCGTGGAGTTCGTGGGCTACAACACCCAGCGTGTGCGCTACTTTGCCTTCATCATCGCGGGCTTCTTCGCCGGCATCGGTGGTGGACTGACGGCCATCAATTTCGAGATCATCACGGCCATGGACAGCGTCAGTGTGGTGCGCTCAGGGGGCTATCTGCTGTTCACCTTCCTGGGCGGTGCCACCTTCTTCTTCGGCCCCATCATCGGAGCCGTGCTGCTGGTGCTGGCCTCGGTGCTGCTGTCCGAACTGACCAAGGCCTGGCTGCTGTACCTGGGCCTGGTTTTTCTGCTCATGGTCATGTATGCGCCCGGCGGTGTGGCCAGTCTGATCATGATGAATCTGCGCGTCGCCAAGTTCGGGCACTTCAAGCGCTTGCTCATGCCTTATCTGGCGATTGTGGTGACGGGCATGGTGACTGTGGTGGGGGCGGCTTCGTTGATCGAGATGATTTACCACTTGCAGCTCAATGCCGCCTTGGGGCCCCAAGTGCCATTCATGGGGACCGAGCTGGACACCAGTGCAGCAGCCACTTGGGTCGTGGCGATTGTGGTGTTCGTGGCGGGGCTGGGCCTGCTGGAGACCGCGCGCCGCGTGACGGCACGTCGCTGGGGGCAGATACAGGAAGCCATTGAAGAAAGCATCAAGAAAGGGGAGGGCTGAGCCATGTCCAGTATTGCTACTCATCCCGCATCAGCAACGCAGCAAGCAGGCTCTGGCTCTTCTTATGCACTGGAGCTGCGCGATTTGCGCAAGAGTTTTGGCAAGACAGAGATCATTCGTGGTGCCCAACTGGCGGTCAAAGCCGGAGAGCGTGTCGCCATCATCGGCCCCAACGGTGCGGGCAAGAGCACCTTGTTCAATCTGATCAGTGGCCGTTTTGAGCCCACTAGCGGTGAAGTGCTGCTCCATGGTCAGCGTATCGACGGGAAAAAGCCGTTTGAGATCAACCGCATGGGGCTGTCGCGCAGCTTCCAGATCACCAATATCTTTCCCAAGCTTTCGGTGTTCGAGAACTTGCGCTGCAGCGTGCTCTGGAGCCTGGGCTATCGCTATAGCTTCTGGCGTTTTCTGTCGAACCTGCATGACGCCAATGCACGTGCCGAGGAGCTGATGGAGATGATCGGCTTGCACCGAAAGCGTGACACGCTGGCCGTGAATCTGACCTATGCCGAGCAGCGCGCGCTGGAGATAGGCATCACCATCGGCGGAGGAGCGAATGTGATCTTGCTGGACGAGCCGACTGCGGGCATGAGCAACAGCGAAACCGCGCACTTTATCCAGCTCATCAAGAAGGTGACAGAAGGAAAAACGCTATTAACAGTAGAGCACGATATGGGCGTGGTGTTTGGGCTGGCGGACAAAATTGCTGTAGTTGTTTATGGTGAGGTCATTGCCTTTGACACGCCCGAAGCCGTGCGTGCCAACGCCAGAGTGCAAGAAGCATATCTGGGATCTTCCGTCGCAGACCAACAGGCAGGAGCGCATTGAGATGCTGAAGATCAACGATTTGCATGCCTACTACGGCAAAAGCCATGTGCTGCATGGCGTGGACCTGGAAGTCAATGCTGGCGAAATCGTGGCTTTGCTGGGGCGCAACGGTTCGGGCCGCTCCACGACGGCCAAGGCCATCATGGGCCTGGTGCACTGGGAGGGCGGGCTGGACTGGAAGCAGCAGAACCTTCGCGGCAAAAAGGCCTATGAGGTGGCGCATCTGGGCATTGGCTATGTACCGGAAAGCCGAGATGTCTTCCCCAATCTGACCGTGCACCAGAACCTGATGCTGGGCCAGAAGGGCAAGGCAAAGAGCAAAGGCAGTCGTTGGGGCTTTGATGACATGTATGCCATGTTTCCCCGTCTCAAGGAGCGTCAGCACACCGAAGCGGGCGTGATGTCCGGAGGGGAGCAGCAAATGCTGACGCTGTGCCGCACGCTGATGGGGGATCCGGATCTCATCATCATCGATGAGCCCACGGAGGGGCTGGCGCCCAAGATTGTGGAGCTGGTGGGCGAGTACCTGAAAAAGATCAAGGAGCGTGGCGTGTCTGTGCTGCTGATTGAGCAAAAACTGACCATCGCCATGAGTATCTCGGACCGGGCGCTGGTCATGGGCCATGGTCGCATTGTGTTTGACGGCACACCCGATGGACTCAGAGCCAACGAAAAAGTCCGCAAGGAATGGCTTGAAGTTTGAAGCACCCCTTGAGCCGCTCTGCGGCTTCCCCCTCTCTCGCTTCGCGGGAGGGGGACAACACCTTCGCTGCGGGGCGGCCCTTGCTTGGTGTTTCTGGCTTGGTGTGCGCTAGTTTTTGCAGAGCAGAGGCAGGTGTCTCGCTGAGGACAAACCGCAGTTGCGCAACGCAGCAAAATCTAGAAAATCAAAAACGCACGACCGTTCTTTTTCAACTATCGAATAGGGGACAACAGCATGACTGCTGAATACAAGGTGGATGGCGCAGTTGCCGTCATTACATTGAACAATCCGCCGGTCAACGGCCTGGGCTGGTCCACACGCAGGGGCATCGTTGATGGCCTGAATACGGCTCTGGCAGATGCTGCCGTGAAAGCCATTGTCATCACTGGCGCAGGCAAGGCCTTTTCGGGTGGCGCGGATATCACCGAGTTCGGCAAGGATGATGCCTATCGTGAACCGCATCTGATCTCCGTCATTCAGCAACTGGACTTGTCTACCAAGCCGCTGATTGCCGCTATTCACACCGTGTGCATGGGCGGTGGTTTGGAGCTGGCGCTGGGCTGTCACTACCGCATTGCTGCACCCGGCACGGCTGTAGCTTTGCCCGAAGTCAAGCTGGGCCTGCTGCCCGGTGCGGGCGGCACGCAGCGCCTGCCGCGTGCTCTGGGTGTGGAGCCAGCGCTCAATATGATCGTCACCGGCGAAGCCATCCAAAGCGAGATGCTGGCCATGGTTTCCGGCCAGAAGCTGTTCACCAAGATGGCGTCCTCGGCAGACAGCCTGCTGACCGAGGCCAAGGCCTATGCGCTGGAGGTGGCCGATGCCCGTCCGCTGCCGCGCGTGCGGGATCTGCCCTGCAAGCACCCCCAAGGTGAGGCGTACTTCGAGTTTGCCCAGACCATGGTGCAGGGCATGTCCAAGAACTTCCCGGCACCGCTGCGCTGCCTGGAGGCCGTCAAGAACGCCACGACCAAGAAGTTTGACGACGGCATGGCCGCAGAGCGCGAAGCCTTCATGCAGCTGATGATGACGCCCGAGTCGCGTTCGCTGCGCCATCTGTTCATGGCCGAGCGTGCGGCCTCCAAGATCGCCGATGTGCCGTCGGACACCCCGGTGCGTGATATCAAGGCCGTGGGCGTGATCGGTGCTGGCACCATGGGCGGCGGCATCTCCATGAACTTCCTGAACGCTGGCGTGCCCGTCACAATTTTGGAGACCAAGCAGGAAGCACTCGATCGCGGCGTGGCCACCATCCGCAAGAACTACGAAGCCCAGGTCAAGAAGGGCAAGCTGAGCCAAGAAAAATACGACCAGCGCATGGCGCTGCTCAGCACCACGCTGAATTATGCCGACCTAGGTAATGCGGACCTCATCATCGAAGCGGTGTTTGAGGAGCTGGGTGTGAAGGAGCAAGTCTTCAAGCAGCTGGACGCCGTGGCCAAGCCCGGTGCGATTCTGGCGTCCAACACCTCCACGCTGGATGTGGACAAGATCGCCGCCTTCACCAAGCGTCCACAGGACGTGGTGGGCATGCACTTCTTCAGCCCCGCCAATGTGATGAAGCTGCTGGAAGTGGTACGCGGCAAGGAAACCGCCAAGGATGTGCTGGCTACGGTGATGAAGGTGGCCAAGAAGATCCGAAAGACGGCCGTGGTTTCGGGCGTTTGCGATGGTTTTATCGGCAACCGCATGATCGAGCAGTACTCGCGCCAGGCAGGCTTTTTGCTCGACGAAGGCGCATCGCCCCAGCAGGTCGACAAGGCCATCGAGAAGTTCGGCTTTGCCATGGGACCGTTCCGCATGGGCGATCTGGCCGGCAACGATATCGGCTGGGCCATCCGCAAGCGCCGCTATGTCGAAAAACCCGGCATGAAGTACAGCGCCAGTGCCGACCGTCTGTGCGAACTGGGCCGCTACGGCCAGAAGACCGGCGCCGGCTGGTATGACTATGCGCCCGGCAAGCGCGACGCCATCCCTTCGGAGGTGGTGAGCAAGATGATTGACGAGCATCGCAAGAGCTTGGGAATCACGCCGCGCAAGATCTCCGACGAGGAAATCGTGCAACGTCTGGTCTACGCCCTGGTCAACGAAGGTGCGCACATTCTGGAAGACGGAATTGCGGGCAAGTCCGGCGATATCGACATGGTCTATCTGACCGGCTACGGCTTTCCGCTGTGGCGCGGCGGCCCCATGCATTACGCCGGTGAGGTGGGACTGTTCAACGTAGTACAGGCCATGGGGCGCTTTGCCCAGAACCCTAATGACGATGCAAAGTTCTGGCAACCCGCGCCGCTGCTGGCCAAGCTGGCCGCCGAAGGCAAGCAGTTCAGCTAATCACTGCGTACACAGACCTGGAGACGTCGTTGCGAAGCCTTGTCGTACCACTCGTACTGCCTGCGGCTTACGCGCCTCGTCTCAAAAGCAAATCTTCGATTTGCTGGTCTGTGTAAACAGCTATGCAATACCCAGAATCAAAGGACAGAACATGACATCCGCAGTGATTGTTTCTACCGCGCGTACCCCGCTGACCAAGAGCTGGAAGGGCGCTTTCAATATGACTTACGGCCCTACCATGGGCGCCCATGTCGTCAAGGCCGCGGTGGAGCGCGCAGGCATTGAGGGCGCCGAGGTCGAGGATGTGATCATGGGCATGTCGCTGCCCGAAGGTACGACAGGGGGCAACGTCGCGCGTCTAATTGCCATTCGTGCCGGTCTGCCAGTCACAACCTCGGGGTTGACCATCAACCGCTTCTGCTCATCGGGCCTGCAGGCGATTGCACTGGCTGCCCAGCGCATCATCGCGGGCGAGAACGATGTGCTGGTGGCCGGGGGGCTAGAGAGTATCTCCTGCGTGCAGCCGCATCTGAATCCGCACATGGCTTTCGATCCCGAGCTGACTGCCATGAAGCCCGAGATCTACTGGAACATGCTGCAGACTGCGGAGCAGGTGGCCAAACGCTACAACATCAGCCGCGATGCGCAGGATGAATATGGCGCTTCCAGCCAGCAAAAAGCCGCGGCGGCTCAGGCGGCCGGTCTGTTCGAGGCCGAGATCGCGCCCATGAAGACCGTCATGGGCGTGGTCGACAAGGTGCGCGGCATGGTCACCAAGGAAGTGACCGTCAGCCAGGACGAGGGCATTCGCGAAGGCACGACCAAAGAGGGCATCAGCGGCCTGCGCAGCGCGCTGCCCGGCGGCGTAATCACGGCCGGCAATGCCAGCCAGTTCTCCGACGGGGCTGGCGCCTGCGCGGTGGTCAGCGAAGCCTATGCCTCGCGCAAGGGCCTCCAGCCCCTGGGTCGTTTCCTGGGCTTTGCCGTGGCCGGTTGCGAACCCGATGAAATGGGTATCGGCCCCATCTACGCTATCCCCAAGGTGCTCAAGAAGCTGGGCCTGTCCATTAATGACATCGACCTGTGGGAACTCAACGAAGCCTTTGCCGTGCAGGTCATCTACTGCCGCGACAAGCTGGGCATTCCGGCTGACCGCCTGAATGTCAACGGTGGCGCCATTGCGCTGGGCCACCCCTATGGCGTCTCGGGCCAGCGGCTCACGGGTCATGCGCTGATTGAGGGCAAGCGCCGCGGTGCCAAGCGCGTCTGCGTGACCATGTGCATAGGCGGCGGCATGGGCGCTGCAGGCATCTTCGAAGTCCTGTAAACGCAGCCTGTAAAAAAGCCGCAGTCCTGCTTGCGGGATGCGGCTTTTTAATTATTGAAAAAGAATATTTTGATAGCTGAGAGCGCTTATTGGTAAAGGGCTTGAGGCAATTTTTAATGAGATTGAATATGCGCCTGCGCTCTACCATTGATTTTCTGCTCTACGACTGGCTGCAGGCCGAAGGGCTGACCAGCCGCCCCCGTTTTGCCGATCACTCGCGTGACACCTTTGATGCGGTGATGGATACCTGCGAGCGCATTGCGCGCGAGAAATACGCGCCTTTCAATCGTACGGTCGATACGCAAGAGCCGCAGTTCGATGGCGAGAAAGTCATCCTGCCCCAGTGCACCTACGAGGCCCGCGAGGCCTACGCCGAGTCGGGCATGCTCAGCGCGGCCCAGGACTACGAGATGGGCGGCATGCAGCTGCCTTACACGGTGGAGGCGGCTGCCAACTGTTTTTTTGCTGCGGCCTCGATCAGCATAGGCTCAAACATGCTGACCAGCGGCAATGCCAATGCCATCATGGCCCATGGCACTGAGCTGCAGAAAAAAGTCTTTGCCGCAAACGAATTCAACGGCCGCTGGGCTGGCACTATGGCGCTGTCCGAGCCGCAGGCGGGCTCGTCGCTGTCGGATATCGCCACGCGTGCCGAGCCCGATGGCGCGGATTTCGAAAGCGAGGCCCTTGGGCCGCGCTACCGACTCAAGGGCAACAAGATGTGGATCAGCTCGGGCGACCATGAGATGACCGAGAACATCGTGCACCTGGTGCTGGCCAAGATTCCAGGCGCTGACGGCAAGACCGTTCCGGGCGTCAAGGGCATCTCGCTGTTCATCGTGCCCAAGAAGCTGGTCGATGCCGAAGGCCGACTCACGGGCGAGCGTAACGATGTGGCGCTGGCGGGCCTCAATCACAAACTGGGCTGGCGCGGCACCACCAATACGCTGCTCAACTTTGGCGAAGGCAAATATCCGGTGCGCGGTGCCTCGGGTGCCATTGGCTATCTGGTCGGCAAGCCTGGCGAGGGCCTCAAATGCATGTTCCACATGATGAACGAGGCACGCATCTCCATCGGCACGGCCGCCACCATGCTGGGCATGGCCGGTTATCACGCCAGTCTTGAATATGCGCAAAGCCGCCCTCAGGGGCGACCTATTGGTATCGGGGGCAAGGATGCCAGCAAGCCCCAGTCGCGCATCATCGAGCACGCCGACGTCAAGCGCATGCTGCTGGCCCAGAAGGCCTATTGCGAAGGCGCGCTGGCGCTCAATCTGTTTTGTGCGCGACTGGTGGACGAGCAGCACACGGGCAGCGAGCTGGAAGCGGCAGATGCCAAGCTGCTGCTGGAGGTTCTGACGCCGATTGCCAAGAGCTGGCCCAGCGAGTTCTGCCTGGAGGCCAACTCACTGGCCATTCAGATTCATGGCGGCTATGGCTATACGCGTGACTTTCCGGTAGAGCAGTACTGGCGTGACAACCGTCTGAACATGATTCACGAAGGCACGCATGGCATTCAGGCCATGGATCTGCTGGGCCGCAAGGTCGTCATGGATGGCGGCAAGGGCCTGCAACTGCTGGCTGCACGCATCAAGGCCACGATTCAGAAGGCGTTGCAGCATGAAAAGCTCACCTGCCATGCCAACCAGCTGGCGCGCGCGCTGTCCGAGGTCGGCGCCACCACCAAGGCCGCTTGGGCCACGGGCAACCCGCAGGAGGCACTGGCGAATGCCGTGCCCTATATGCAGGCCTTTGGCCATGTGGTGCTGGCCTGGATCTGGCTGGATGTGGCGCTGGCGGTGCTGCGCACTGATGGCGACTTGGCCATTGCCGCGCATCGCGGCAGCATGGCGGCCCAGCGCTATTTCTTCCATTACGAGCTGCCGCGCATTGGTGCCTGGCTGCAGGTGGTCAAGGCGCGCGACATGACTTGTGCGAATCTGGAGGAAGAGGCCTTCTGAGTCTTCCCGCACAGCAAAAGGCCCGCATCAGCGGGCCTTTTTTGTGGGCAATGAAGCTCAAGGCTTTTCGCAACTGTCGCTCATACCCACCAGGCCAGAGAGCTTTTGCAGGCTGGAGCGCTGCTTCAGGCATTCCTGATGGCTGGCTTCAGCCGCTTTTTGCTGGGCCACCTGCACGGCCTTGGCGCGCTCGGCACGCAATTGGGCAATGCGTTCGCGAATCTGCGGCATCAGCGCCGTGGCCGCTTTCTCGCCCTCCACAATGGCGTGGCTGCGTTGCGTGAAGTCGGCGGGGCCAATGTCCAGCACTTTGGGGCGGATGATGATGTCGGCCCGCGCCAGCTCGGCCTGGCCCAGCTTCTGGCCCATGATGGCAATCGACTGATTGAGCGCACCCAGCATATTGGCGGGGGTCTTGCCGCTGGCCTTGTTGGAGATGTCCACGGCAATCACGATGTCCGCACCCAGATTGCGTACGGCATCGACAGGCACGGGGCTGACGATGCCGCCGTCCACATAGTGGTACTTGCCAATCGTCACGGGCTGGAACACGCCGGGCACGCTGCTGGAGGCCCGCACTGCCTGACCTGCATTGCCGCGCGCAAACACGGTGCGCTCGCCGTCTTCCAGGCGGGTCGCCACCGCTACAAAAGGCTTTGCCATCTGCTCCAGCGGTTTGCGCAGCACCTGCTCGTTCACATAGTCTTCCAGCTTCTGGCCCAGTACCAGTCCGCCCGAGGACAGCTGCAGGTCACGAATCTTGGCTTCATCGAGCGAGACGGCTTTTTGCTGCAGCTCAAAGGCATTCATGCCGCTGGCATACATGGCGCCCACCACACTGCCTGCGCTGGTGCCAGCGACCATGCTGGGCGTGAAACCATTGGCTTCCAGCATTTTGATGACACCAATATGCGCAAAGCCCTTGGCCGCACCGCCGCCCAGTGCCAGGCCAATCTTGATCGGCGCTGCAGCCGTCGTTACCACCGGGGCATCGGAGGAGGGGGAGGGGCTGGGCGGGTTGCTGCCACAGGCCGCAAGGCCAAGCAGACTCAAACAGAGCAAAGGGCGCAAAAAAACGTTCGGGCGCATGCCGGGAAATCCTGCTGTCAGTAGGGCGCGAAGTATAGCTTTGCCACGCTGGCGGACTTGATGGGCTGTCATGGGTGCTATTGAAAGTGTAGCTTTTCCCTCTTTGTTGATAAAGGGTAGTGGCTGATATCCCTTGTTTGGCCTATGCGTGCAAAAGCAATGCGGCAGATAATGATTTGCAAAACAAACATGGGGCTAGGCGACTCTTTAGGGCTGCTGATCTGGCCGAATCAAGAGACAAGCAATGCCGCAAAGCAATACATGGCAGGCAGGCGCCGCATCGGTGCAGGCCTCGGTTGGTTGGGTGGGTTTTGGCCTGGTGGTCGGAGTGATGGGGGCGGCGCTGATCAGTCCGCTCTATGCCCTTTATCAGCAGGCCTGGCAGTTGCGGGCCAGCGATATTTCGCTGATCTATGTGCTCTACATGTGTGGCGGCTTGTGCGCCTTGCTGTTTCTGGGGCGCTTGCCCGACCGCATTGGCTTTCAGCGCGTCATGCTGTTCTTTTTGCTGCTGACGCTGGCGGGAACATTGATCTCCATGCTGGCCTGGAATCTCAGCAGTCTGATTGTGGGGCGCTTCATGGTTGGCATTGCCTCCAGCCTGATCACGATCAGTGCCACCACGGGTCTGACGGTGCTGGCTGCCACGGAGCGAACCCGCCTGCCGCCGCATCGCGTGGCTATGGTGGCCAGCTTTCTCAATGTGCTGGGTTTTGGTCTGGGGCCCTTGATTGGCGGCATGGCGGGGCAGTGGCTGCCCCAGCCGCTGGTGACGGCCTATGTGGCGCCACTTGTGCTGGGCTGCGTGGGCGTGGCAGGGCTGGTGATGCTGAAGCTGCCTCCTGCGCAGAAGGCTCAGGGACGTTTGCAGTGGAGTGACTGCAAGCCTCGCCTGACCTGGCCTAGGCGTGAGGATTCGCTAGCCTTTGTGCTCACCTGTGGCTACCCCTTTGTGGCGTTTGGCGTCTTCGGGCTCTATGCCTCCATGGCCCCCTTGTTTTTGCAGCAGATGATTCCCTGGAGTGGCCCTGCAGTCAGTGGCACGGCGATTGCCGTGATTTTGCTGGTCTCTGCCAGCATCCAGTTGCTGGCAGTGCACCTGCCGCTGCATCGCTGCGGCTTTGCCGGCATGGCGCTGCTGGTGGTCAGCAATGCCATGCTGATGGCGAATTTGCAGCTGCAGTCGACCTGGCTGTTTGTGCTGGGCGTGAGCCTGACGGCATTGGGTCACGGTATGAGCATGCTGGCCGGCATGACCATGGTGGGGCGCATTGCTAGGCCGGAAAACCGTGCGGGCATGCTCTCCACCTATCAGACCATTGGTCTGCTGGGCTCCATGCTGCCCATGATGGCTGTGGGCTGGATTGCCGATCACTGGAGCATCAACGCGGCCGTGAGCGTCTTTGCCTGCTTTGTGATGGTGCTGGGGTCGGTGCTAGGACTGGTGTTTGTACGACATCCTCGCATGAGTGCCGTGGCGGATTGATGCAGCATTTGCAGCCGGTTGCCTTGGGTCACATCGCCAAACAAAAACTGTGGCAAATGTCACGAATTCGGACAAATCTGTCCTACAAGGATGCGGGAAGAGCTCGCATCCGAGTAAGAATAATGATTCGTTAAAGTTCATCGTCATGTTTCTGCAAGCATTAAGGGAGAAATCGATATGACCACTTTGTTCAAGCGCTCCGCTCAAGTTCTGGCCATTAGCGCACTGGCCTTTGGCTTGGTTGCCTGCGGTAAGTCCGACGACAACCAGACAGCCGGCCAGAAGCTCGACTCCGCCATTTCCCAGACCGAGAAGGCTGCGGAAAATGCGGGCAACAAGATTGAAGAAGGTGCTAGCAAGGCGGGCGATGCAACTGCTGATGCACTGGCCAGGGCGGGTGAAGCCACAGGCGCTGCTGTGGAGCAGGCAGGCAACAAGCTCGAAGAAGGCGCTGCCAAGGCTGGCGCTGCCCTGGATGACGCAGGCATTACCGCTGCCGTCAAGACTGATCTGATCAAGGCCCCTGAAATCAGCGCCCTGCAGATCAATGTGGACACCAGTGCTGGCGTTGTGACATTGACCGGCGAAGTGCCCAGCGAAGCCGTCAAGACCCAGGCGGGCGATATCGCCAAGGCCGCCAAGGGCGTGATCTCGGTTAACAACAACCTGACCGTGAAGGCCGGCTGATACGCTTCAGCCACGGACCCGTATGAAGCCAGAGCGCGCAAGCCCTCTGGCTTTTTTGTATCTGCATGCCACTAAGATGCAGTCATGACCCAAGCCGACACCAAGCTATCCACTCATCTGATCCACCATCCCTATAAGGCTCCCGCGGATTTTGAAAGCCCGGTCGTGCCTGTGCACAAGGGATCGACTGTGTACTTCGACAATGTGCAGGCCATGCGTGAGCGCCGCTGGCTGGACAAGAGCAGCTACACCTATGGTCTGCATGGCACGCCCACCACGTATACGCTGGAGGAGCGTCTAGCCTCGCTCGAAGGGGGGCTGCAATGCCTGCTGGTGCCCAGCGGGCTGGCAGCCATTGCCACCGTGTCGCTGGCGCTGCTCAAGACCGGTGATGAGGTGTTGGTGCCCGATAACGTCTACGGCCCGAACAAGACCTTGACCGAGGGCGAGCTGGCGCATTTCGGAATTACTCACCAGTATTACGACCCCATGAGTGTCGAAGACCTGGCTGCCAAGATCACCCCCGCCACCCGACTGGTGTGGCTGGAGGCACCGGGCTCGGTGACCATGGAGTTCCCCAATCTCATCGAGCAGGTGCGCCTGTGCCGGGCCAAGGGCGTGACCACGGTGCTGGACAACACCTGGGGTGCAGGCCTGGCCTTTAGGCCTTTTGATCTGCTGGGTGATGGCAGCCTGGGCGTCGACGTCACGGCCCATGCGCTGACCAAATACCCCAGCGGCGGTGGCGATGTGCTCATGGGCAGCATCATCACCCGCAATCAGCCCCTGCATATGCGCATCAAGCTCGCCCACATGCGCCTGGGCTTGGGCGTGAGCGGCAACGACGCCGAAGCCGTGCTGCGCAGCCTGCCCAGCATTGGCCTGCGCTACCACGCGCAGGACAAGGCGGCGCGCCAGTTGGCCCAGTGGTTGGGCACGCAAAGCGCCGTGGCTCAGGTGCTGCACCCGGCCATGCCGGACGCTCCCGGTCATGCATTCTGGAAGCAGCTGTGCGCGCAGGGCCAGAACTCGCAGGGCGCGGCAGCCGGCCTGTTCAGCGTGGTGATTGATGAACGATTTGATCAGGCGGCGGTTGATGTCTTTTGCGACAGCCTGCGCTTGTTCAAGCTGGGCTATAGCTGGGGCGGGCCCGTGAGTCTGGTCGTGCCCTATGAGCTGCCCGAAATGCGCAGCCGTGCCACGCCGCACATCAGACCGGGCACGGTGGTGCGCTTTGCCATCGGCCTGGAAGAGGCGGATGACCTGCAGGCCGACCTGGCCCAGGCACTTGCCAAGGCATTTAGATAAGCTATCAAAATGAAAGCGACTGCCGCTAGTTGATGAAGGGTTTCAGTATCTTTTGATGCTGAAATCAATATTCAACGTGCGCAATAAGCTATATTTTTAATAGCTTCTGAAGTCCGCTGATGCGGGCTTTCCGCAATGCAGACCCCGGCCTGGGCAGGTAACTTGTAGGCATCCTATGCCCTCACACCAGTGCGGCATGGCAACAAGGAGGGTCTCGCATGCAAGCTTCCCCTGTTTCCGAGGTCAAGGCCGAGTCCGGCAATCTGCAGATCCTGCCGCTGCGCTGGAGTGCTCCCTGGCAGTGGCTGGCGTTGGGTCTTCAGGATGTGCGCCGCGTACCGGGCCCAGCGCTTTTTTACGGACTGTGCTTCTGGTCCATGGCGCGGTTGCTGCTCTGGGTGTTTCGCGCCAGTCCTGAGTATGTGATGTCCATGGCCAGCGGCTGTCTGCTGGTGGGGCCCTTCATGGCCATGGGCCTTTATCACCTCAGCCGACGGCTGGAGCAGGGCAAACCGGTGCTGCTGTCGCAGTCACTGACCTGCTGGGACAAGCATCTGGCCAGCATGGGCTTGCTGGTCATGATTTTGATGGTGCTGGAGATGCTCTGGGGCCGTGCCGCCATGGTGGTGTTTGCCGTCTCATTCGACACAGGCATGCCCACGACAGCTACTTTGTTGCAGACTCTGCTGCGTCCCGAAAACTGGCAATTCCTGCTCGGCTACACCGCTGTGGGTGCCATCTTTGCTGCACTGGTGTTTTCCAGCATGGTGGTGTCTTTGCCTGCCATTCTGGATTTGGGACTGGATGCCCTGACAGCTTGCATCACCAGCATGCGCGTGGTTGCCGAGAATATGGCAGTGATGCTGCTGTGGGGCATGCTCATCACCGTGCTGACGTCTGCATCGTTGCTGTTTTACAGTCTGGGCCTGATTGTCGTGGGGCCAGTTCTGGGCTGTGCCAGCTGGCACGCTTATCGGTCCTGTGTCAGTGCCAGCCCTCAGAGAGAGAGTGACTGAGATGCTTGCCAAGGAAGGTGATGGAGGGCAGTGACGGCGACGCTGGCAGCAGCGACGGGCGGATGGAGGGGGAGGTGACTGAGGTTCAGTCTTGGCAGGCTGCGAGAGAGATTCGCGCCATCAGCTTTGCGGGAAATGCGTATAGGGGTAATGCGTACTTGATGCTGGTATTGGCTGCCTGAGCGGCTGAAGAAGGGGTCAGACGCTCAGGCGGTGCAGGCTTACTGCACGACTTCCACCAGCGGCAGCTGGAAATGGTTGGCCATCACCTCTGGCGTGGGGCCATAGCTGCGTGCGATGAGCCAGCAGCGCTCTCCATTGGCCGGTGAAGGAAGCCAGTTTTTCGCTTTGTTCCCCGCGGGTGGTGTGGATTGAATCGGCGTGGTTGCATAAATCGCTGCGTCGCCACGCTATCCCAATCATTCCTCCTCGCAAGAATGCTCGAATCCGCAAGGGGGCTGTGTTTGGGTATCGCAATGCAGCCATTGCTGCGTGCAGGCGTCTGGGCCGCAGTATCTGGAAGCGCTGGATTGGCTACCACCGGCGAAGCTTGGTGGAAAGCCAGTGAGACTTGCTCACTGACCAAAGAAACAGTGGCCTATTTCAGCATCGTCTTGAGTGTGGGCCAGACATTGCCCAGCATATGGGGTTGTGCCTGGGTGTTGGGGTGAATGCGGTCACTCTGAAACCATTGCTCTGTATTGGCGCTGCCGCCACCGTCACCAATGCCAGCCAGCAAAAATGGCACCAGCGGCAGTTGATGGGCAGATGCCACTTGCTTGAACAACTGTGCAAACTGTTCGGTGTAACTGGCGCCGTAGTTGGGCGGCACCTGCATGCCCACCAGCAGAACCTGGGCATTGGCAGCCTTGGCAACCTTGACCATGGCTTCTAGGTTTTGCTGAGTGTTTTGCAGTGCCAGGCCGCGTAGGGCATCGTTGCCGCCAAGCTCCAGAATCACGATGCCAGGTGCATGCTGCTTGAGCAGCGCCGGAAGGCGCGATCTGCCGCCGGAGGTGGTTTCACCGCTGATACTGGCGTTGACCACCTTGCGCGGCGTTTTTTCGGCTTCCAGGCGTTGCTGCAGCAGCTTCACCCAGCCCTTGCCACGGGTTAGCCCATATTCAGCGCTCAGGGAATCGCCCAGCACGAGGATGGGGGCGGAAGCCGTCGTGGCCGAGGCCGTGGATGAAGCAGCCGCATGGCCACAAGCCCCTGAAATGGCGACAGACAGGGCAAGAGCGATACAGTGGCGACGCTGCAGTCCCACGTGCTGGCTGCGATTTCCGATGTTTTTGCTGTTCAATTGATTCATGTCCACAACTCTTGCCATTCCTTTGATTGCCGTTGAGCAACTGTCCAAATCGGTGAGTGATTCCACAGGCGTGCTGGATATTTTGCGCGATATCAATCTGAGCTTCACGGCTGGGGAGACTGTGGCCATTGTCGGAGCCTCGGGTTCGGGCAAAAGCACTTTGCTGTCGATTCTGGCGGGGCTGGATGTGCCCAGTCATGGCACGGTGCGACTGCAAGGTCAGGACTTGTTTGCCCTGGACGAGGATGGCAGAGCCGCACTGCGTGCGCAGAAGATGGGCTTTGTGTTCCAGAGCTTTCAGCTGCTGGGCAATCTCACGGCGCTGGAGAACGTGATGCTGCCGCTGGAGCTGGCGGGTGCGCGCGATGCCCGAGTCCGCGCCACGCAGATGCTTGAGCGCGTGGGGCTGGGGCAGCGCCTGGGTCACTATCCCAAGCTCATGTCCGGCGGAGAGCAGCAGCGCGTGGCACTGGCGCGTGCTTTTGTCGTCGAGCCTGCAGTGCTGCTGGCAGACGAGCCTACCGGTAGTTTGGACTTTGCCACGGGGCAGACCATCATGGAGCTGATGTTTGCGCTCAACCGAGAGCGTGGCACAACCCTGATCCTGGTCACGCACGATCGGCAGATTGCCGCTCAATGCGATCGCAGCATCACCATTGAAGCGGGCAGAGCGGTCTGAAACTTCACGCAGGTCCATGAAGAATCAAAAAAGGCCTGTGTGAATACAGGCCTTTTTTTTGCTTTTATCCCTTTGCTGGTAAGGAAGGGTAGCTATCAATATTGAATCGATCAGATGCGGGGGACTTCCAGGCCAGCCTTGCGCTCGGCGGCGCGGCAGGCTGCGGCAGTGAAGAGCACGTCGGTCGACGAGTTCAGCGCGGTTTCGGTGGAGTCCTGGATCACGCCGATCACATAGCCCACGCCAACGACTTGCATGGCCACATCGTTGGGGATGTTGAACAAGCTGCAGGCCAGGGGAATCAGCAGCAAGGAGCCACCGGGCACACCCGAAGCACCACAGGCGCAGACCGCAGAGACTACGCACAGCAAGATGGAGGTGGGAATGTCCGCCGAGATCTCAAGCGTGTGAGCCGCAGCCAGCGTCAGTACGCTGATGGTGATGGCCGCGCCTGCCATATTGATGGTGGCTCCCAGGGGAATGGAGATGCTGTAGGTGTTCTCGTCGAGCTTGAGCTTTTTGGCCAGGGCAAGGTTCACGGGGATATTGGCACCGGAGCTGCGGGTGAAAAAAGCCGTGATAGCGCTCTCGCGCAGGCAGGTCAGCGCCAGTGGATAGGGGTTGCGACGGGTCTGCGTCCAGACAATGACTGGGTTGACCACCAGCGCCACGAACAGCATGCAGCCCACGAGTACGGCCAGCAGGTGGGCGTAGTCCTTGAGAGCTTCCAGGCCACCTTCGGAGAAGGTGGCAACCACCAGGCCAAAAATTCCCAGCGGAGCCAAACGGATCACGCCCTGGATCACACGGGTGATGGCCTGGCCGAAGTCCTCGACCATGGCGCGTGTGGAAGCGCTGGCGTGGCGCAAGGCTGCACCCAAGGCAATGGCCCAGACCAGAATGCCGATGTAGTTGGCGTTCAGCAGTGCATTGACAGGGTTGTCGAAAGCGCTTTTGACCACGGTGGTCAGCACCTGGCTGATATTGCCGGGCACGCTTGCGACCTGAGGGGCCTCGCGGAAGTGAATCACGGAAGGGAAGAGGGCGCTGGCCACCACGGCCACGCAGGCTGCGGCCAGCGTACCGATGACATACAGGAAGATGACAGGCTTGATCTGGGTTTCCTGACCGGGGCGGTGGCCGCTGATGGCAGCCATGACGAGCAGGAACACGAGCACCGGAGCGGCTGCCTTCAGGGCGGAGATGAACAGTGAGCCCAGCAAGGAGACGGGCTGGGCAGCGCCAGGCCAGAGCCAGGCAACCAGGCCGCCCAGAATCAGGGCTATCAGAATCTGCAACACCAGACTGGTGCGGTTGAGCCTATCGAGCAAAGCGTTGAGCATGCTGAGTGTGTACGGTGGAATAAAGGAAGTCCACAAGCGCGAAAGTACTCAGAGGCGCGGCATGAAGAGCAAGGCGGCGCAGTCTGGATACGTGAGCACTGTGCGGGGATATGGACAGTAGCCGGCGGGCCTGGCAGCCCGTGGGCGGCTGCCGGTGTGAAGGCTGACACCCTGCGCAAGGCACTGGTAGCCGAAATGAAGCGCTGGCATGCTGCCCGTTGGGAGCGCAGTGTAGCGGCAATGAAAAAACACAGCTGACAGCCCAGACATGATGGACTGCGTCGCTGGCTTGGCGAAATCCCCCGGATAATGCGGCTCTATGTCGTCCCCCAAAGTTCTGTTCGGCTTCCACGCCGTAGGCGTGCGTCTGAAGACCGCCCCCCAATCCATTATTGAAGTCTATTTCGAGGCTTCGCGCCGCGATGCACGCATGCGCCAGTTTCTGGAGCGCGCCAAGGAAGCCGGGGTGCGCCTGATTGAAGCGGATGCTCTGCGCATAGCCAAGCTGGCGGGCTCGCATGGTCATCAGGGGGTGGCTGCGCGTGTGGAAGAGGTCAAGGACACTCGCACCCTTGATGAGCTGCTCGATGATCTGGAGGCCGATGGCGTGAAAGCGCCTTTGCTGCTGGTTCTGGACGGCGTGACCGATCCGCACAATCTGGGAGCCTGTCTGCGAGTGGCCGATGGCTCGGGTGTGCATGCCGTGATTGCTCCCAAGGATCATGCAGCTGGCATTAATGCCACCGTGGCCAAGGTGGCCAGTGGCGCTGCCGAGACCGTGCCTTATTTCATGGTCACCAATCTGGCGCGAACACTCAAGGAGCTCAAGGAGCGCGGTATCTGGGTGATTGGTACCAGCGGAGATGCCGACAAGCACCTCTACCAGATGGATTTGACCGGCCCTACGGCGCTGGTTCTGGGGGCTGAAGGTGATGGCATGCGCCAGCTCACCCGAAAGACCTGCGATGCGCTGGTCAGCATCCCCATGCAGGGCGCTGTGGAGAGCTTGAATGTATCGGTGGCCAGCGGCGTGTGCCTGTATGAGGCTTTGCGCCAGCGTCTGGTCGCAGCACCCAAGGCCTGAGAGAGATAGAGGCTGGAGGTCAGAGCCTGCGGTAACACTGAAAAAAGCGCAGCCGCATCAACGGCTGCGCTTTTTTCATGCCTGCACAGTGGAATGCTACGGACTATGAGGGCGCAGCATGTGACCGACGAGCTTGCCAATAACCTGTGTATTGATCGACGTATCAGCACTCTGCCATTGTGTTAGGGATAGGTCAGCATGGTGGAGGTCTACGGTGTGCAGGACAGCACAAAAGGCGTTCCCGGTGAGGGTGTGCGCATCAACTGCATCCATGGCTCTTCTTGCCAGTAATGAAAGAGCAGGTGCTCTGGAAAGTCTCAAAGCCGCCCAGCTGCCCGAGCCCTGGTGACAAGGAATGATTCAGTGCCGGGCCACCTTCAGGTGAGGCCGGGGTAAAGGGGCGGGCCGTACATAGCACTGCACGGTATCTGCTCGGGCCAGGCCTTCGAGGGGGCTGAAGTGCCAGGGTCCTGCTATGCCGGGCAAGTCTTTCGAGGCTTACTGGCCGGTTTGTAGACACTGAATCACTGCTTGCCTGGCGTGCTCGAATTGCTAAAGCTTGGAAGAGGATGGGAAGACAAGGTCCGTAGCCAGTCTTGCAGAGCTGGATTGGCAAAACTCAGCTCTATGCCTAGTGTTGCAACAAGGCCCCATGCCAGAGTGACTGGCTTCATGGCCTGCTGAAGTACGATCAACTGCTCCGAGTCGTTCATGTGCGGGTGTGTTGCAATTTCTGGCAAAGTAGTCAACTTGCTGTGCGATAGGAGTCTTCCATGTCGCAACGTGCTTTTTGAGGTGATTGCATTGGATCAGTCATTGATTGTCAATTCTTCGATGTGGAGCAATGTCATTGCCGAAGTCCGGCAGTGGCTGGAGACGTCCGAGCGGGTGGCGGTCTTGACGGGGGCTGGTGTCAGCGCTGAGTCCGGTGTGCCCACCTTCAGGGATGACGGCACTGGTTACTGGGCCCAGTTCAAGCCCGAAGAAATGGCCAGCGAGGCAGGGTATCGGCGCGACCCCGCCCATGTCTGGCGCTGGTATGCGCATCGGCGGGAGCAGCTGGATGCAGTGGTGCCTAATGCAGGGCATCAGGCTTTGGCTCAGTGGGCTCTGCGTCACCCGGGAAGAATGACCCTGATCACGCAGAACGTCGATGGTCTGCATCAGCTTGCAGGCAGTGAAGACGTGCTGTGCCTGCACGGAGACCTCAGACGCAATCGCTGGCTGAATCGCTGTTGTGCATCATGCGACCTGGCTCACCCAGTACCAGGAGAGCCGCCGCATTGCGCGGTTTGCGGCAACCTGGTGCGCCCTGCGGTGGTGTGGTTTGGCGAGACGCTGCCGGCCCAGACCTGGGCCAAGGCGGAGCAGGCGGCAGAGCATTGCCAGCTGATGCTGGTGGTCGGCACCTCCGGCGCGGTTTATCCTGCAGCCGGACTGGCCCAGATTGCGCGCAGAAGCGGGGCACGCATTGTCATCATCAATCCACATGTCAGCGAACTGGACGCGGTGGCGGATCAGGTGATTGCTCTGCCATCGGCTCAGGTACTGCCTCTGCTGCTTAACACGCAGCAATGAGTGAGCCTGACTGTCGGGATGACTACCTGATGGGATAGCTTTACTCTGAAGCTGGCCAAGGGCTTCATGCGTTTTTGAGTGAAATTTCAATCCAGTGCTTCTGACGATGGAGCATCAATGGAGGTGGCAATGAAACTGGTTCGATTTGGAGCCGCAGGGGCCTGAAAAGCCGAGCCCGCTGGATGCGCAAGGCGTGCTGCGATTTGTGTGGCATTGTCCTGAAGCCGCTTTAGCGGCTGATCAGGGGCGTCCAGATTAGAGCTTTTTAGGGAAGATCGGTGCTGTAGTACGGCGCTTTTCTTCCAGCGGCTGGAGCTCCCATTTCGAGAGCTGCTCCTGCAGCTGCTGCTGCGCCTGTTTGATGTCGATGCGTTTGGCCGTAATCTTGGCTACGCATTCCAGCTTGTGCAGATCCTTCTGGCTCAGGCTGTCATCACCGCCTTGGCTGAAGCAGCACAGGGTCCCATAGACCTTGCCATTGGCCAGAACGATAGGCGAGCTCAAGTGCGCGCCCACCCGAAAGGGCGTGGCAGGAAGCTTGGGAAAGGCCGGGTGCGCTGCCGCGTCGTGCACCAGACGCGGCAGTATGCCATCGAGCACACACTGGCAAAAAGACTCTTCCAGCGGGCCGCCACCGCCGGTAGCAATCAGCTCTTTGCCCGGTGCAGTATCGACATGCTTGAACATGCGTTGCCCATTGCGGATTTCGGAAACAAAGATGACCTCCATGCGCAGATGCTGGCGCAATTCATGCAGCACCTTGCGCACGCTTTCGTCAATCAGTTCATCGCTGTGATCGGCCGTTGCCAGCAGCAACTCGCTGACCTGAACCTCCAGATCTTCCGGTTCGTAATCCCAGTTATGAATCGTCATCTCTAAACCCTCGACTGCCTGCTCCGATGCAGGCTATTTTGGCCCTGGCTTTGTACAGGCCGGATTAACAAGACGTAAGAGTCTTCATTTTGCAGGGCTGGCGATCCTGTCAAGGCTGTACGGGTGGCTCCAGGGCTTCGGCGGGCTGGAGCAGCGCCTGAACCTGAGGGAGCAGCGCTGTGGGAACGGCGATCAGCTCCATGCCCAGAACGCGGGCCATTTCCTGCAGCGTGGAAAAACGGGGGTCCACATCGCCGGTTTCCGTGCGCTGTACCGCCATGCGCGATAGGCCGGCACGCTCGGCAAGCTCTGCCTGTGTCATTCGCACTGTTTTGCGTGTCAGGGCCAAGGTGGTAATGAGTTCAGAAGTCATGCGCCTCAATATACTCGTGCGGGCACGCCCTTGAGTGAGCGGGCGCGGCAAACCCTGGACGGCTGTATGCCCGATGTTGCAGCCGTGCTGTCCAGGGCGCTGCTTGTGCGAGCATGGCTGCGGAGAAGGAAACAACAGGAGTGAGTAATTGGACTGGTTAGCAACACAGCTCGGTCATGAGAGTGTCAAGCTTTGGCTGTCCGTGGGCTGGACGCTGTATGTGATCGTGGTCGGCATCTGGATTTTGCTGCAACGCAGTCAGCCCATTGCCACCATGAGCTGGCTGCTGTCCATGGCTGCACTGCCGGTCGTGGGGCTGCTGGTCTATTACTACTTCGGGCCGCAGCGCATGAAGCGTCAGCGCATCAAGCGGCTGCGCTCGCGTAAGCGCTCTCGTGTGCGCGCCGGCCTGCAGAAGTTGCGTGAGCGTATTCCGGCGCAGCAGGAGCGCTTGCGGCAGGTCGCCAGGCTGGTGGGCATGACCAGCGACTTTCCGGTGAGCACGGCCACCTCGATGCAGTTGCTCGTGGGCGGTGCTCAGACGTTTGATGCCATTGCCGAGGCGGTGAGCGCTGCGCGCCATCATGTGCACTTGGAGTACTACATCTATGAGCCCGATCAGACGGGTACGGCACTGCGTGATCTCCTGATCGCCAAGGCCACAGAGGGTGTGCAGGTGCGCTTGCTGGTCGATGCGCTGGGCTCGAAAAAGCTGGGACGCAAGTTTCTCGCTCCGCTGGTGCAGGCCGGAGTCGAGGTGCTGCGCTTTCACGATGCCAAGGTGGGGCGGCGCCTGCGTCCCGTGATCAACTTTCGCACTCACCGCAAGATTCTGATCTGTGATGGCAAGGTGGGCTTTACGGGCGGTGTGAACGTCACCGACGAGGAAAACGCACGCATCCGGGACGACGCCTATCACGATGTGCACATCCGGGTCGAAGGCTCGGTGGTCAACTGGCTGCAGACGGTCTTTCTCGAAGATTGGGCCTATACGCGTGGCAACGATGTGCACAGGCTGCCTGAT
Source organism: Comamonas sp. FUJ_7 (assembly GCF_057369555.1). Classification (NCBI taxonomy): domain Bacteria; kingdom Pseudomonadati; phylum Pseudomonadota; class Betaproteobacteria; order Burkholderiales; family Comamonadaceae; genus Comamonas; species Comamonas sp. FUJ_7. The sequence goes on along the minus strand of NZ_JBXXZI010000001.1, from coordinate 688,811 downwards.
GATCTCGAAGATCTGCTGCCCGAATTCGACGATGGAGAGATTCCCATGCAAGTGGTGACCTCGGGGCCGGATGATCAGCTCGATGCCATTTATCGCGCCTATCTGGCCGCCATCAATGCAGCGCAGCAGCGCATTTTTCTGACCACGCCGTACTTTGTGCCCACCGAAGGGGCGCTGGCCGCCTTGACCAATGCCGCGCTGCGGGGTGTGGATGTGCGAATTCTGGTGCCCAAAAAGTCCGATTCGGCTTTTGTGACGGCCGCGGCGCGCTCCTATTTTGATGAGCTGATTCGCTGCGGCGTGCATATTTATGAATACGAAGCCAGCATGCTGCACTCCAAGACGCTGGTGGTGGACGACAACATGGCCATGATTGGTACGGCGAATTTTGACTACCGCAGCTTCTTCCTGAACTACGAGGTCTGCGTGATCGGCTATGGAGAAGAGCTCAATCAGGCGCTGGCACAGCAGTTCGATGAAGACCTCGGCCATGCCCAGGTCGTGAAATACCGCAGCGAGACCGGGTTGCGTCAGCGCCTGTTCTCTTCAGTGGCACGCCTGACCTCCCCTTTGCTGTGATGAAACTGAACGAGCGATTGGCGCAGGAGCGCCTTCAATACTGGTTGCATGAGCATCCCCGGATAGTTGTCATCAGCGGTGCGGGCTGTAGCACGGAAGCCGGCATTCCCGACTATCGCGACGCCAGCGGGCAGTGGAAGCGGCCCCAACCCGTGACTTATCAGGCATTCATGGGCGATGAGCTGGTGCGCAAGCGCTACTGGGCGCGCTCCATGCTGGGCTGGCGCGTGATGGGGCAGGCCCAGCCCGGCACGGCCCACAAGGCGCTGGCGCTGCTGGAGCAGGGCGGTTGGCTGGAGTTGTTGATCACCCAGAACGTGGATGGGCTGCACAGCGCGGCAGGCAGCCGCCATGTGGTGGACTTGCATGGCCGCATCGATACTGTGCGCTGCATGGCCTGCAACCACACATTGGCGCGGGCCGATCTGCAGCAGCAATTGCTGGCGCTGAACCCCGCCTGGGCGCAGCTCTATGCCGCGCCAGCGCCGGATGGCGATGCCGATCTGGAAGGACGCGACTTCAGTGCGTTTGAGGTGCCAGCCTGCCCGCATTGCGGCAGCGGCGTGCTCAAGCCCGATGTGGTGTTCTACGGCGAATCCGTGCCGCGTGAGCGGGTGCAGCGTTGCCTGGATGCCATGGGCCGTGCCGATGCCTTGCTGATTGTGGGCTCGTCGCTGATGGTGTATTCGGGCTATCGCTTTGCACTGGCGGCGCAGGAGCAGGGCAAAAGCATTGCCACCATCAACCAGGGCGTGACGCGCGCTGATGCGCTGCTGGAGTTCAAGCTGGAGGCCGATGTGGGGCAGACGCTGATGGCCTTGGTGAAAGGACTACAGCAGTGAATGATGCTAGGAACACTCTTTTTTGATAGCTGCTTGCGTATGCTGGTATTGCCTTGGAGGCTGATTTGATGATTATTTCAGACGGGCATCTCTTCGCAGGCATACTTCCAGTCCATGGCTCATACCTTCTTCTGGCACGACTACGAAACCTTTGGCGCCCAGCCGCGCTATGACCGCCCGGCGCAGTTTGCGGGCATACGCACGGACGCCGAGCTCAACGAAATCGGCGAGCCCGTCATGTGGTATTGCCAGCCTGCGAACGACTATCTGCCCGATCCGCAGTCCTGCCTGATTACCGGCATCACGCCGCAAAAGGCACTGGCAGAGGGTGTGCCCGAGCACGAATTCTCGTCCTTGATTGAGGCCGAGCTCTCCCAGGCTGGTACCGTTGGCGTGGGCTACAACACCATCCGCTTTGACGACGAGATCACGCGCTTCATGCTCTGGCGCAATCTCACCGACCCCTATGCGCGCGAATGGCAAAACGGCTGTGGCCGCTGGGATTTGCTGGATGTCGTGCGCATGGTCTATGCGCTGCGCCCCGATGGCATCAACTGGCCCCAGAAGGAAGACGGCACTCCCAGCTTCAAGCTCGAAGACCTGGCCCGCGCCAACGGCCTCCTGCATGAGCAAGCCCACGATGCGCTCAGCGATGTGCGCGCCACCATCGGGCTGGCGCGGCTCATTCGCAGTAAGCAGCCGCGTCTGTTTGACTTTGCCTTTGGCCTGCACAAAAAGGATGGTGCGCTGCGCGAGATGGGCCTGCCCGCCACGCAGGAGCACGCTCGCCCCTTCCTGCATGTGACCGGCATGATTAGCCCCGCGCGCGGTTGCCTGGCCGTGATGTGGCCTCTGGCCACGCACCCGACCAACAAGAACGAGGTGATCTGCTGGGATCTGGCGGCCGATCCGTCAGAGCTGGCCGGCATCAGCATCGAAGACCTGCGCCTGCGCATGTTCACGCGCCAGGCGGACATGCCCGAGGGTGTGACGCGCCTGCCCATCAAGAATATTCACGTCAACAAATCGCCCATGGTGGTGGGCAGCCTCAAGACGCTGAGCCCGGCCATGGCCGAAAAATGGGGCGTGAACATGGAGCAATGCATGCAGCATGCCGCCATTGCCCGCGACCTGCCCGATATGAGCGCGCAATGGAAAGCCGTGTTCACGCGCGAAGCCGGTGATCCGCTGGATGCCGATCAGGATCTGTATGGCGGCTTTATCGGCAACGAAGACCGCCGTCGCCTGGAGCGCATCAAGCGTCTATCGCCGCAAGAGCTGGCGCTGGACAAAACCGGCTTTGACGATGCCCGCCTGAGCGAGCTGGTCTGGCGCTACCGTGCGCGCAACTTCCCCCAGACGCTTAACCCGCAGGAGCAGCAGCGCTGGGAAGAGCACCGCGCTGCCTGCCTGATTGAAGGCGCAGGCGGCGCACGCACGGCAGAGCAGATGTTTGCCATGGTCGATGCCCTGTCTGAAACCGCCGACGAGCGTGCCGAAGAGATTCTGGGTGAGCTGTATGACTATGCCGATGGCATCGTGCCGGAGCAGTAAACAGCTTTTGGGGACGTGGTGCTGCGCATTTCAGGCTCCAGTAGCTTTGCGCAGATTGCTACGGGCCTGAATTTCCAGTGCTTGCTGAAAGTGTGCAGTGCTGTAAATCTGCGGGCGCTGCAAAAATTCCTGCAGAACCTGCTTGCGCTTGAAGCCATAAATCAGCTGGGGCACCCACGCATATTCGGCGCGCACTTGCTGGTCATACTCGGCATAGCGCTCGGGGCTGGCGCCCAGAATGGCCAAGTCGATATCGACCAGCAACTGAGCATCTGAATCTCCCGGCGCAACGGTGTGGCAGGTGGCCATGATGAGTGCATGTACGCGCTGGCATAGGGTTTCGTCGGCGCCGCTGTGCTGGAGTTCCTGCGCGGCCCATTGCGCGCTGCGCAGCTCATTGTCCTTGGCCTTGAGGTCGTAGATGGCGTCGTGAAACCAGAGCGCGATGGCCACTTCGCCAGGGTGCTCGGCCAACGCTTGGGTGGTTTCAAAGTGCGTGAGGCACTCGGCCAGATGCTGGAGGGTGTGATAGTGGCGCTGGGGCTCGGCCCAAGCCGTGAGCAGGCGCTGCTGCAAGTCTGCTGCGGGAGTCAGACCCAAGGCGGTCCAGGCGCGGTGCCAGGAGGTCTGTAGCAATGCGGCTGGCTCGGTGTTCATAGATTCCTCTTGGGATTGAAATATTGATAAATCGGGCTGTAGCACTTATGAAGTCTGGGTTTTACCCAAAAAATTGATAGCAAACCACAATGGCTGCCACCACGCCGGCCAGCTCGGCCAGCAGTGCGCAGGGCACGGCATGGCGTGCGCGCTGTATGCCTACGGCGCCAAAGTACACGGCCAGCACATAGAAGGTGGTTTCGGTACTGCCTTGCACGGTGGCGGCGACAAGGGCGGCAAAACTGTCCACGCCCTGGCTTTGCATGGTTTCGATCAGCATGGCGCGGGCGGCACTGCCTGAGAACGGCTTGACCAGCGCCGTGGGCAGCGCATCGACAAAGCGGGCATCCATGCCCACGGCATCTACGGCCCAGCGAATGGCCGAGAGCACATATTCCAGTGCCCCCGAGGCGCGAAACACGCCCACGGCGCAGAGCATTGCCACCAGATAGGGCAGCAGGCCCTTGGCAACGTCAAAGCCTTCCTTGGCGCCTTCGATAAAGCTGTCGTAGACCTGTACTTTTTTGATGGCGCCCAAAGTGACAAACAGCACGATCAGCGCAAACAGCGTGAGATTGCCAAGCAGTGACGACAGTTGTGCCAGAGCCGCAGCGCTGAGCGTGGTCAAAAATGCCATAAAGCCCGCCAGTGCGAGTGCTACGGGCAGCAGATAGGCCAGCACCACGGGGCTGAAGATGGGCAGGCGCTGCACCACCGCCACGCTGAACAGGCCCACTAATGTGGAGGCAGAAGTGGCCAGCAAGATGGGCAGGAACACCAGCGTCGGGTCTGGTGCGCCTTGCTGCATGCGGTACATGAAGATGGTGACAGGCAGCAGCGTCAGCGACGAGGCATTGAGCACCAGAAACAGAATCTGCGCGTTCGTCGCAGTGTCAGGGCGCGGGTTCAGCTCCTGCAGCGCGCGCATGGCCTTAAGGCCCATGGGCGTGGCGGCGTTGTCCAGTCCCAGGCCGTTGGCCGCAAAGTTCAGCGTGATCAGACCCAGAGCAGGGTGGCCGCGCGGCACCTCGGGCATGAGCTTGGCAAACAGTGGGCCCAGTACCTTGGCCAGCCATTCGACGATGCCAGCTTTCTCGGCAATTCGCAAAAAACCCAGCCACAGCGTCAGCGTGCCGAACAGCAGCACCATGACCTCGACCGAGAGCCTGGCCATGGCAAACAGCGCCTGAACCATGGCCGAAAACACCTCGGCCTGGCCGCCGACGAGCCACTGCGCCAGCGCCGCAATAGCTCCCACCAGAAAGAAACCCAGCCACAAGGCATTGAGCATAGATCACGCGTTTTGTTTTGATTGATCCGGCATTGTGACGCTGTATACGAGGCTTGAAGTGGCTTATGGCGCCGGCAATACGCGCAGCAATTGCCCGTCGGGTGAGTCGGTGAGCAGATACAACAGGCCGTCCGGGCCTTGGCGCACATCGCGAACGCGCTGGCCCAGGCGGGGCAGCAGTATCTCGCTGGCGGTGAGCTTGCCATCCGTGATCTGCAGGCGTTGCAGCTGCATGGCCTTGAGCGCTCCTGTGATGAAAGAGCCTTTCCAGGCCACGCCATAGCGCTCACTGCTCAGATAGGCAAGCCCCGAGGGGGCGATGGAGGGTACCCAGTAATGCCGTGGCTGCTCCATGCCTGCCTTTTCGGTGATGCCGGCACCGATCTTGCCTCCGCCATAGTTTTCTCCATAGGTAATGACGGGCCAGCCGTAATTCTTGCCTGACGCGATGCGGTTGAGCTCATCGCCGCCTTGCGGTCCATGCTCGGTCATCCAGAGTTCGTCGTCCGGCCCCAGTGCTGCGCCCTGGCTGTTGCGGTGGCCATAGCTCTAGATCTCTGGCAGGGCAGATGGCTTGCCTGCAAACGGGTTGTCGCGCGGTACGCTGCCGTCTTTGTGGATGCGCACGATCTTGCCCAGGTGGGTTCGCAGGTTCTGCGCATCGTGCATGGCCTTGTAGCGCTCGCCCAGCGTCAGAAACAGAGAGCCATCGGGCTTGCCGTTGAGCTTGCGCTCCACAATGCGACAACCAAAGTGAAGAGCCGAGGCGACCTTGGGACGTTGGCGGAACAGCAATTGCACGTCTTCCAAGGCCGTGGCATCTGAGGAAAGTCTGGCCTTGGCCAGGGCAGTGCTGTTCTTGCCCCGATCGGCGTCTTTTCCTGGCTCGGAAAAGCAAAAATACAGCTGGCGATTGCGTGCAAAGTCGCTGTCCAGCACTACATCCAGCAAGCCTCCTTGGCCTTCAATGGCCGTGGCAGGCAGACCTTGCAGCGGTGCATTGAGTCTGCCGTCGGCTTGCACAATGCGCAGACGACCGGGCCGCTCGGTCACCAGAAAGCGCCCGTCGGGCAAGAATGCCAGCGCCCAGGGGTGTTCCAGCCCGGTCGCGACGGGCTGGAGGCGCAAGTCTGGGGCCGCGTAGGCCTGAGCTGCGAATAGCGCCAGTGCGCTGCAACTGAATACGTGAGCGGTGAGGCGGTACATGGTTTTCTCCTGGAGATGCACGCAGCGGCCTGCCGCTTGCCTGTATTTATGACCCGGACTTGATGTAGCCTGCCGACGCAAGATAGCGAGCAGGTGTATAAATCCGGCTTTTGCTCGCCGCAGTTTTGGCGAGCAGCCTGTGAGCACAGCGCAGGCTTGGACCATATTCAACAAGGAACGCAGCCATGGGCGCGCAATGGAAAGCAAAGGGCAAGGCGCTTGTCGCCGATGCCAAGGGTAAGCTGTTTGGCAAGCTGGTCAAGGAAATTACCGTGGCAGCCCGTCTGGGTGGAGGTGATGTGTCGGCCAATTCGCGTCTGCGCATGGCGGTGGAAGCGGCCCGCAAGGCATCCATGCCCAAGGATACGCTGGACCGTGCGATCAAGAAGGGGTCCGGGGTTGGCGCTGATGCCGTGAACTATTCCAGCGTGCTGTTTGAGGGTTATGCCCCGCATCGCGTTCCTGTGATGGTGGAGTGCCTGACCGACAACCCCAATCGCACGGCTCCCAATATGCGCGTGTGCTTTCGCAAGGGCCAGATGAGCGCCGTGGCATGGGACTTTGACCATGTGGGCATGATCGAGGGCGAGCCTGAAAACGGTGCTGACGTGGAAATGGCTGCCATTGAAGCAGGCGCCCAGGACTTTGAACCCGGCGATGAAGAGGGCGTGACCCTGTTCATTACCGAGATCGCAGATCTGGACGCCGTCAGCAAGGCGCTGCCCGCTCAAGGCATCAAGGTGCTGTCGGTCAAGCTGGGTTACAAGGCCAAGAATCCTGTGAGCATGGTCAGTCTGTCTGCCGAGCAGCAGGAAGAAGTGCAGGATTTTCTGGCGGGTCTGGAAAACGACGACGACGTGCAGCACGTCTACGCCGGCCTGGTGGACTGAGCGACCTCGCCTTCAGTTGAAAAGAGCGGCTATGTGCTGCTCTTTTTTCATGGGGCGGGCATCTTGGCTTTCTATACTGCAAGCCTGTCGAACTGCCGCTGTCTGCCGCCTCATGCCTTGTTTACCTTGCCGCCCGTCCATCTCTAGTCTTACCGCCATTGCTCTCTCCGCATTACTACTGACGTCGCCAGAGTTGTATGCGAGCGAGACCCAAGGGAGTGCAGATCAGGCGGCTGAACGCGCCGAGCAGGACACACCTTTTTTCAAGCAGCGCCGCGCTGTGGTCGAGGCGGCTAGGGCTAAGCGCTGGGACGATGCCATAGGAGAGGCGCGCAAGCTGGTAGAGATGACGCAGCCGCGCGGCAACCCTTATGAGCAGCTCGATGCTTCCGAGCTGCTCTACACCTTGCTCTATCAGCAGGGCCAGTATGCGCAGGCCGTATCGCAGACCGATCAGATGATGCTGCAGGCGGCGTCCGATGAGATGGGCCCGGTCAACGGCCAGATGCAGGCACTGATTCAGCGCGGCCTGATGGCAGCGGTGATGGCGCACGACAAGGCGGCTCTGAATCGCTATCTGCAGGCGCTCAAGCAGGAGAGCAAGCCTTTTGCGCCGCTGTGGCAATGGGATGCAGAGCGCAACCAGCTGCACTACCAGGCCGCGCAGTTCAGCGTGCCGCTGGTGCAGGGGCGCTGGGTGTTGTTTGGGCTGGAGCCTGCCCAGGATCGCAAGGACATTGCCCAGCTGCAATACATTTATTTGAAGCCCGATGGCAAGCGCCTGCTGGCTCGCATGCGCCTGAGCTACGACGCACGGCTCAAGGAGATGGATGCTGAGACCCAACAGAAATGGCTGCTTGAAAAGCGCAACATGCTGGCCAGCGATCAATCCAGCGAGCCTGCCATGAAGCTGCCAGGGCTGCCTTTCACGGACACAGTGCAAATCCAGCAGGCCAGGCACGAGAAAAGAGGTGAGGGCCGGTCCGATATCCTGCATCTGGATTGGGCACTGGTGCGCGGTAGCTGGAATCTGACTCTGGGAGCCGAGCAGTTGGACAGCGAGCGCGATACCGCGCTGCAGCAACTGCCACTGCTCTGGCAGGCCGTGAAATGGAGCAAAGCCCCTGAGCTGCCGCCGCAGTTGCCGAGCCAGGAGCAGGCGGTGACAAGGGCCTGGCAAACCGACAAGGACTGGCCCAAAGCCGGTCAACTGGCCCGCGCTGCGCTGTCTGATGCCCAGTATCCCGCCGAGCTGGCTCGCCTGAATACGGTGGCAGGCATTTCCGCCTTCAAGGCGGGGCAGCAGGCTGAGGCTGGGCGATATCTGGATCAGGCACTGCAAGCCTGGCCCTATGTCAGCCTGTTCAGGCTGGAGTCCGAGCTGATCGATCAGGCTCAGCAATATGGGGCCGAGCTGGCGGCGCTACAGGGGAGAAATGAGGATGCGGCGCGGCTGATGCGTCAGTACCTGCGTAATGCAGGCGGGTTGCAAAATATCTGGGTGCTGGCTAGAGATCCTCAGGTGGCCGAGCTGGAAAACCGCCGCACCGGCATGGTTCTGCCCATGCGTGCGGCGGGCTTTCATCTGCAGGAGCCGCTGGATTCACAGCGCATGATGTACCGCGATTTGATGACCGAGCAGCAGTTGGGCCTGACCACGGGCCTGAAGATCCCTGAGTCCGATGAAGCACAGGAAAAGCTGCTGCGCACAGCGCTGGAAAAGCAGTTCCGCCTGGAGGCGAGGGCGCTGAAAAAAAGCAGCTTCGCGGCGCAAACACGAGCCAAGGACCGCAAGCCAGAAGGTCGTCAGTGGACGTTTGAGGTGAGCGAGCAGAAAAACATCGCGCAAAGCAAGCCAGGAGCAGCGCCTATCAAGCGCGTTGTTTTCTGGATCGTGGACCAGGGCAGTAGCCGCTCCATCCTGCGTGCTTCGGTGGTCACGCCGCGCGACGAAACCCGCGCCGAGCAACTGGCTCAGGCGCTGAACTGGTAGGGCTGAACTGGTGATATCTGTGCCTAGTGGATCCTGATTTGATAGCTTTTACCGCTTGATGGATAAGCTTGAAAGCTGATTTCATTGAGATTCATTGATCACCGTTCCAGTCTTGGTAGCTAATCAAAAAGGCCGGTTCCAGCCCAGATTGTCTGGGTCAGCCCAGGGCTTGAGAGCACTGTCATTGCAAGGTGACAGTGCTTTTTTTATTGCTGCTTCGCGCCACCGGGTGATAGGTGGGGGTTGGCTTTTTGAGTCGGGCAAGTCATTTTTTAAAATAGAATAAGAATAATTCTTACTTCGATATGTATTCGAGGTTGCCGCTATCAGCTCTTTCTCATGTCTTTCACTTCTGCTTGGAGCAGTGCCAATGGCACTGCGCTTGACGCCGGCTCGGTCCGCTTTTTTCAATCACTGCACTCCATCCATTCTGGCTTGTGCCATCACAGCGTTAATCGGCTCGTCTGCCCTAGCGCAGCAGGCCCGCGACTTGACGCCCGAGCAGCCGCAGGAAGCGAAAGAATTACCAGAAGTGCATGTGACCGCAGACCGTATCGAAGCGCGTGTCTATGACCGCGAGGAAATGGATGCCACGCCCGAAGGCAATCGGGATCTGACGTCGCTGATTAGCGACAACCCGGCAGTGCGTCTGAACGACACCATGGCTGGCAATGGCAACAGAGGTTCGCTTGCGCCAGAGCAGTTCTCCATCCATGGTGAAAGCCCGTTTCAGAACCAGTTTCTGATCGATGGCATCAGCGGCACAAATTTCATCAACCCGCAGGAATCGGCGCTGGGTCTGCAGGTAGGCCGTGTTCCCAGCTTTGCTCAAGCGTACAACCTTGACACGGACATGCTGGAACAAGTGCGCGTCTATGACAGCCGTGTGCCAGTCGAATTTGGCAAGTTTCAGGGCGGGGTGGTGGATGCGCGCATCAAGACACCTGTGGGAAGCAATACCTTCTCTATCAAGCAAAGCTTCAATAGCTCCAATCTGACGCAGCAGCAGATGCCCGAGCGCGTGATGGAGGACTGGGCCAATGGTGAGCCTGGCTACTCCTCGGTGTGGAAAAAGCATTTCACCAGCATGCAAGGCGACTTCAAGCTGACAGAGGACAGCAATGCACTGGTGGCTTTCTCGCGGCGTGAGTCTCGGATTCAGCGTCAGTCCAAGGTGCTGGATCCGAGCGCTACCACCGCCAACGGTAAGAGCACTGCATTGCAGACAAAGAACGAGTCCGACACAGTGGACAACCTGATGGCCAAGTTGCATACCAACTGGGGCGGTGGGTCTCAGACCAATGTGCTGTTCAAGTATGCGGACAGGCAGGAAGACCTAGTCTCCAACACCTATGCCAATAGCGCCTGGACGAATCGCCAGAAGTCTCTGGGCTTTTCTGGCGACTGGATTCATCAACTGGACAACGGCAAACTCACGGCCACATTGGGCATGGACCAACTGGATTCGCGGCGCGACTCCAGCGGCACCGAGTTTGTGGTGCAGCAGTTTGCCGACAAGAGCCTGTCCACCTATACCTATGGCGGGTTTGGCAATGAAATGCTGCGCCAGCGACAGTACACCGGCAAGTTGCGCATGGACTGGGACAGCTTCAATACTGGTGCTATCAAGCATCAGCTGTATGCAGGTCTTCAATTGGACAGGGTCAATGCCAGCTTCACCCGGGCTCAGGATGTCTACTCGTCCAACGCCACTTTGCAGGCCGATGGATCGCAGAAGTACAACACGCGTACTCGATACGGCGCAGGCACTGTCGGGTTGGACTACAACAGTCTGGCCGCTTATGTCAGCGACACCATGCAATGGCGAAACCTTTCGCTGACCACAGGGCTGCGCGTGGAGCACGATGATTTTTTGAAAAACACCAATGTGGCACCGCGCTCCCGTCTGGACTGGGATGTACAGGGCAATGGCCAGACTCAGCTGGGTCTGGGCTGGGCGCGCTACTACGGTCAGGGCTTGCTGGGCTATGCCTTGAGAGAGGGTAAGAGCGCGCTGGTAACCTACGAGGTGCGCAATGGCAAGGAAGTCAACCTTCCCGGCACTCTTGAAAGCAACCGCTTTGATGGCGTCAAAACCCCGTATTCGGATGAATGGGCGATGGTTGCAAGCCAGACGCTGACGCCGAATCTGGATGCAGGCTTTTCCTATGTGCACCGCAACAGCCGTGATTCTCTGACGATGGACGGCAATTCGACATCGGGCTATTTCTACAGTAACAAGGCAGGAGCCAAGGTAGACACCGTTACCCTGAGTTTGCGCAGCACCAGACCGTGGATGGCAGCTGGTGCCGCGTGGAATGGGAGGGTGGATTTCAGCTGGCAGGACAAGACAAGCAACCATGACAACACACAGGGCTGGGAAGCAGAAGGACTTGCGCCGGATGACGTGATTGAAGTCAACGGCGTGCAAATGCTGCGCAAGGATAAACCCGCAAGCCAGTTCTATGTGCCGCGTGAGCTGGCCGTGAGTTTCAGCGGGCGCTGGGCCGGTACAGGCATTACCTGGGGAAACCGCCTGAAGTGGAAAAGCAGTCGCTCAAGCCTTGCATACACAGGTACTGTCAAAGGTGTTGAGCGTTACAGCGAGCAGCGCCTTGCATCCAACCTGACCTGGGACACTTCGGTGAACTACAAACCTGCGCAGATCAAGGGGCTGACCTTGAGTGTGGACATTCTCAATGTCTTGAACAAACAGGTGCCGATTGCCTACGCCAGCGCTGCTTTGGCTAACAACACCCGCTGGCAAACAGGCCGAGAAATCTGGCTGACCGCTGGCTACGAGTTTTAAGATAAATGGGCTTCAAGTGCTTACGAAGTAAGTGGTTGCAGCTATTAAAATCATAACAAATCAAGTCTCCACACCATGAAAAACCGTCTAGCCAAGAGACTGCTTGCCAGCGGCTTGATGCTGCTCGGACTGTCTGGCGCCATGGCGCAAAACACCTCGATCGAAACCAACGCCACCACAAGGCTGGCGCAGGGGCGCAGCCCGGACAGTGCAGTGGGACGATTGCTCAATCCCGTCAACAACAGCGCTTTTGAATGTGGCACGCAGACCGGCTGGGATGCGGCTTGCCTGCGCCAGCGCTATCAGGGCCAGCCGTCGCAATGGCCGATCCCAGTGGTGGATGCGGGCAAGCAATGGGTGGAGCTATCCCCTGTGCCCGCCGTTCAGCCGCCCGTCAATGCCAAGGAAAAAGCCAAACTGGAGTTGGGGGCGGCGCTGTTCTTTGATGCCGGCCTGTCGCGCAAGGGAGAGGTGTCTTGTGCCAGCTGTCATCAGTCGGGCAAGTCCTTCAGCGATGGGCGGGCACAGGCAGTGGGTGAAGACCGGCTCATGGGGCGTCGCCGTGCCCAGACGCTGTTTGCTGCGCCGTTTGCCACGCAGCTGTTCTGGGATGGCCGGGCGGCATCGCTGGAGGAACAGGCCAAAGGCTCCATCACCAATCCTTTTGAGATGAACAACACGCTGGCCGAAGCCGTGCGCCATGTGAATGCGCAGCCCGGTTATCGCCAGCTGGCGCGGCAGGTCTGGGGCCATGAAAAGCTCAGCGAAGACGAGATGGTGCATGCGATTGCCACTTTTGTACGCACCGTGCGCCCGCCGCAGACCGTGGCCGATGGCGTGATTGCTGGCCAGCCACAGCAGCTGACCGATCAGCAGCAACTGGGCCTGCACCTGTTTCGCACCAAGGCGCGCTGCATGAACTGTCATAGTGGTCCGCTGCTGACGGACAACGCGTTTCACGATCTGGGTCTGTCTTTCTACAACCGCCGCAATCAGGACCTGGGCCGCTTTGAGGCCACGCGCGACAAGGCCGATTTGGGCAAGTTCCGCACGCCCAGCCTGCGCGGCGTCAGCCATGCCGGGCCGTGGATGCATAACGGCATGTTTGCCGACCTGCCGGGGTTGATGCGCTTGTATAACGCTGGCATGGGCGTGGTGGGGGGCGATGCTGAAAAAGATCCCTATGTACCCGCCAAGTCGCCCCATATCAAGCCTCTGGATTTGAATGCTGAGGAGATAGATGCGCTGGTGGAGTGGCTGAAAGTTTTATAGCAGCCAGCGCTTGATACATATGCGTCTGAGGCCATTTTGATCTAAAAAAAGCCCCTGCAGCTTGCGCTGGCAGGGGCTTTTGGGGAAGTGGCTGGCTTACTTGGTGCCGAAGATACGGTCGCCAGCATCACCCAGTCCGGGCAGGATGTAGCCGTGGCTGTCCAGCTCGCGATCCACGGCGGCGGTGTAGATGTCCACATCGGGGTGGGCGGCTTGCATGGTCTTGACGCCTTCGGGGGCGGCCAGCAAGCACATGAACTTGATGGACTTGGGCGCGCTCTTGTCCTTGAGCTGCTGCACGGCGGCCACGGCGGAGTTGCCGGTGGCTAGCATGGGGTCGACCACGATCACGTCGCGCTCACCCATGTTCTCGGGCATCTTGTAGTAGTACTCGACGGGCTTGAGCGTCTCGGGGTCGCGGAACAGGCCGATGTGGCCGATGCGGGCACCGGGCACCACGTTGAGCATGCCGTCCAGAAAGCCGTTGCCTGCGCGCAGGATGGAGACCAGGGCCAGCTTCTTGCCGTCAATGACCTTGCCCATGGTCTTTTCCATGGGCGTTTCGATCTCGACGTCCTGCAGCGGGAAGTCGCGTGTCAGCTCATAGGCCATCAGCGTGGACAGCTCGCCCAGCATGCGGCGAAAGCTGTTGGTGCTGGCTTCCTTGCGGCGCATCAGGGTGAGTTTGTGTTGGACCAGCGGGTGGTCGATCAAATGCAAAGTGCTCATGTTCTTGGTCTTTGTGTTGAAGGCAGGCCTGGCCGCTTGTGGCAGGCCATGCTTGCAGAAATAGAGGGGTTAACCAGATGCGGCATAACTCGCAACTGGCATTATTTTCGCTGTCACTCGGACAGAAGGTTGGCAAAACGCGCTAAATCCACATTGCCACCGCTGATCACAATGCCTACGCGCTTGCCCTGCAGGGGCAGACCCCCGTGAATGGCTGCGGCCAGCGAGAGTGCGCCCGTGGGCTCGACCACGATTTTCATGCGTTCGGCATAAAAGCGCATGGACTCAATCAATTGCTCATCACTGACAGTCAAGACATCGTTGACGCGCTGCTGGATGATGGCAAAGGTGATATCGCCAGGTGCCGTGGTCTGAGCACCATCGGCAATGGTGCGTGGAGTGGCAATTTGCACAATATGGCCTGCACGCAGCGATTGCTGCACATCGTTGCCGGCTTCTGGCTCCACGCCAATCACCTGGCATTGCGGAGCAAGTGCATTCGCTGCCAGCAGGCTGCCGGAGAGCAGGCCACCGCCGCCCAGGCAGACAAACAGATAGTCGAGGTCGGGGATTTCTTCTAGCAGTTCTTTGACCACGGTGCCCTGGCCCGCAATCACATCGCGGTGGTTGTAGGGCGGGATCAGCGTCATGCCGCGTTCGCGGGCCAGCTTGGCGGCAATGGCTTCGCGGTCTTCGGTAAAGCGGTTGTAGGTGACGACCTGTGCGCCATAGCCGCGCGTCGCGGCGATCTTGGAGGCGGGGGCGTCTTCGGGCATGACGATCAGAGCCGGCATGTCCAGCTGCTGCGCCGCTTGGGCGATGGCCTGGGCATGGTTGCCCGAGGAAAACGCCAGCGCGCCGCCTTTGCGTTGCTCAGCGGTGAACTGGGACAGGGCGTTGTAGGCGCCGCGAAACTTGAAGGCGCCGATGCGCTGCAGGTTTTCGCACTTGAAGAACAGCCTTGCGCCCAGCTGTTCATCCATGGTGCGGCTGCTGAGTACCGGCGTGCGGTGGGCTACGCCTTGAAGGCGCTGGGCCGCGGCGACAACGTCACCATAAGTCGGCAGGACGGCATGGGGTGTGTGGGCAGCACTCATGGCAAAACAGGCTGTGAAAGAGACTGAATCCATGATAACGGGCCATCGTCCAGCTCGACATAAAGCGACGTGCTTTGGGCGACTGGAGTTTCGAGGGGCTCGGGTGAAGCCTCGAAGAGAAAGAGAAAAATGAATAAAAAAGGCATCCAGCCCTTTATAGGCAAGCGCGTGTAGCTATGAAATCAGAAGTTTCCATCAGTCTTTGTCTGCCGCTGGCGCAAAGGCCTGCAGCGGCTCCAGCGGTGGAAAGTCGCCGCTTCGACGGGCCTGCATGGCTGTGACGGCCTCCATCACATGACGGTTGCTCCAGATGCCGCTTTGCAGCCAGCCCATTTGCTGCAGGGAGTCACTCACGCTGTGATCGCGTGCGTAGTTCAGAGCCTGCTTGCTGCCCCAGATGGCCACAGGCGGCTTGGCTGCAATTTCACGCGCGCAGGCCAGCGCTGCGGTGACGGCGGCTTCGTGGCTGTCATAGACGGCATTGAGCAGGCCGTGGCTGGCCGCCTCCTGCGCGCTCATGCGCCGGCCGGTATAAGCCAGTTCCTTGACGATGCCCAGTGGCATGAGTTTGGGCAGGCGCTGCAGGCTGCCCAGGTCGGCTGTCATGCCGATATTGATTTCCTGAATGCAGAAAAACGCCTCGGCGCTGGCATAGCGTATGCAGGCCGTGGCGATCAAATCCAGCCCGCCCCCGACGCAGCCGCCCTGAATGGTGCAGATCACAGGCATGCGCAGGGCTTCGATTTTGTTGAACGTGGCTTGCAACTGCGCCAGTGTGTCGATGAGGGCGGCCCGCCCTTCGGGGGTGCGGTCGTTGGGGGCAAAGCTGGGATCGGCAAAGGTGTCCAGTGCCATGCCCGCACAGAAATGCTTGCCCGTGCTGCTGATGACCAGAGCACGGGCAGTGCCGCTGCGGTGAAGCTCATCCAGCACGGCGTCCAGCTCCTGCCAGAACCTGGGGTTCAGGGTGTTGAAGGCGTCGGGGCGATTGAGCACCAGATGGGCAATGTCATCGCTTTGCTCCAGCCGAAAGCAACTCAGCTTCATGGCGGGCAAAGCATCGTCCGATGTGGCGCAGGGGGTAGAGGTGTGGGGGCTGGATGGTGTGTGCGACATGGCACAGATGGTGGCCCGGTGCTGTGATGGATGGAAGTCCTCGGTGTGACTGGGCTTCCCGGTAATTTCCCCAGTTTTTAATGAAAAAGGCCTGCAACGCAGGCCTGTCAAGCGCAAGTAGCTATGAATTTAGCGCTTCTTGTTGCCCAGAATACCACCCAGCACGCCGCGCAGAATTTCCTTGCCCAGGTTGTTGCCCATGGTGCGCATGGTGGACTTGGCCATGGTCTGTACCAGACCGTCATGCTGGCCGCCGCGCGGGCCGGTGCGGCCGAACAGCAGCTCTTTGAGCCCATCCATCATGGAGTCCGAAGTGCTGGCTTGCTGCGCCGCACCGGCCGCCGCTGGCGCTTCGCCGGGCTTGGCGGGAGTGGCGCTGCCAGCCCGGTCGCGCAATAGCTCGAAGGCGGATTCGCGATCCACCGCTTCTTCATAGACGCCTGCGACCAGAGAGTCGCTGATCAGGGCCTTGCGCTGGTCGGGCGTGATGGGCCCGAGCTGGCTGCCGGGCGGGATGACAAACACGCGCTCGGTCACGCTGGGGCGGCCTTTTTCGTCGAGGAAGCTGATCAGCGCCTCGCCCACGGCCAGCTCGGTAATGGCCGCGGCAATATCCAGGCCGGGGTTGGGGCGCATGGTGGAGGCCGCAGAGGCCACGGCCTTCTGGTCGCGCGGAGTAAAGGCGCGCAGTGCGTGCTGCACGCGGTTGCCCAGCTGGCCTAGCACGCTGTCGGGCACGTCCAGCGGGTTCTGGGTGACGAAATACACGCCCACTCCCTTGGAACGCACCAGTCGCACGACCAGCTCGATGCGCTCAATCAGAACCTTGGGGGCGTCGTTGAACAGCAGGTGGGCCTCGTCAAAGAAAAACACCAGCTTGGGCTTTTCAGGGTCGCCAATTTCGGGCAGTTGCTCGAACAGCTCGGACAGCAGCCAGAGCAAAAAGGTCGAATACAGGCGCGGCGCATTCATTAGCTTGTCGGCGGCCAGCACATTGATCACGCCCATGCCGTTGGCGCCGGTCTGCATCAAATCGTTGATGTCGAGCATGGGCTCGCCAAAGAATTGGTCGCCCCCCTGGCTTTCAATGGTCAGCAGGCCGCGCTGTATGGCGCCCACGCTGGCGGCGCTGATGTTGCCGTATTGGGTGGTGAACTGCTTGGCGTTGTCGCCCACAAAGGTGAGCATGGCGCGCAGGTCTTTGAGGTCCAGCAGCAGCATGCCGTTGTCATCGGCAATCTTGAAGACCAGTGTGAGCACGCCCATCTGCGTGTCGTTGAGGTTCAGCATGCGGCCGATGAGCAGTGGCCCCATGTCCGAAATGGTGGCGCGCACAGGATGACCTTGCTCGCCAAACACGTCCCACAGCGTGGTCGGGCATGCTAGGGGCTCTGGCAGCTCAATACCTCTATCCTTGAGCGAAGCGGCGAGTTTGTCGCCGATTTTTCCGCTTTGACTGATACCGCTCAAGTCGCCTTTGACGTCGGCCATGAAAACAGGTACGCCAATTTGTGAGAAGCTCTCAGCCAGTTTTTGCAGGGTGACGGTTTTGCCGGTGCCTGTCGCTCCGGTGATCAGGCCATGCCGATTGGCCAGTCCGGGCAGCAGGGCACATTCTGTGGCAGAGTGCTGGGCAATCAATAAGGGTGAAGCCATTTCGGGTTTCCTCTGAGGGGGGCTTACAGTCAAAAGTAAAATCTCACCCGCTAGGTTAAATCAAATATCAAAGGATTCCCTGTGGCAGGACACAGCAAATGGGCCAACATCCAGCACCGCAAGGGTCGCCAGGATGAAAAGCGCGGCCGTATCTGGACCCGCATCATTCGTGAAATCATGGTGGCAGCCCGTCAGGGCGGCGGTGATCTGACGGCCAACCCACGTCTGCGACTGGCAGTGGACAAGGCCAAGGCGGCCAACATGCCGGCCGACAATATCAAGCGCAATATCGACAAGGCCACCGGCAATCTCGATGGCGTGACCTACGAAGAAATTCGCTACGAAGGCTATGGCATCGGCGGCGCTGCCATCATCGTCGACACAATGACGGACAATCGCGTACGTACGGTGGCCGAGGTTCGCCATGCTTTCAGCAAGCATGGCGGCAATATGGGCACCGAAGGCTCGGTGGCTTTCCAGTTCAAGAACGTGGGGCAGATTCTGTTTGCTCCAGGCACGGACGAGGAAAAAGTCATGGAGATTGCCCTGGAAGCTGGCGCCGATGACGTGATTACCGATGAAGAGGGTGGCATTGAAGTGCTGACCGCACCGGGCGACTTTGAAGCCGTGCGTGATGCACTGCAGGCGGCAGGCCTGACGCCTGATATGGCCGAAGTGACCATGCGCCCTGAAAACACCATCGCTCTTGAAGGCGACGACGCAGCTCGCATGCAGAAGCTGCTGGACATGATTGAAGACTTGGATGACGTTCAGGACGTCTACCACAACGCAGACCTATGAAAATTCTTGTGATTGGCGGCGGTGGCCGTGAGCACGCTCTGGCGTGGAAATTGGCCGAATCGCCCAAGGCGACCAAGGTGTATGTGGCTCCCGGCAACGGTGGTACAGCCCTGGCTGGCGGCAAGCTGGAGAACCTCAACATCACCGATGTGAAGGCTCTGCGCGAATGGGCTCAGGCCGAAAAGATCGCTGTGACCGTGGTGGGCCCGGAAGCTCCCCTGGCTGCCGGCGTGGTCGATGAGTTCCGTGCCCATGGCCTGAAGATTTTTGGCCCGACCAAGCAAGCTGCCCAGCTGGAGTCGTCCAAGGCGTTCTCCAAGGACTTCATGGCACGCCATGGCATTCCTACGGCGCAGTACGAAACCTTTACCGATCCCGTCGCCGCACACGCTTATGTGGATCGGCTGGGGGCACCCATCGTCGTCAAGGCCGACGGCCTGGCTGCCGGCAAGGGCGTGGTCGTGGCCATGTCGTTGCAGGAAGCTCACGATGCCGTGGACTTCATGCTGGTGGACAACAAATACGGCGTGACCCACAACGAAGGTGGTGCGCGTGTGGTGATCGAGGAGTTCCTCGATGGCGAAGAGGCCAGCTTCATCGTGCTGTGCGACGGCAAGAGCGCGCTGGCGCTGGCTACCAGCCAGGATCACAAGCGCCTCAAGGATGATGACCAGGGACCCAATACAGGTGGCATGGGTGCTTACTCGCCCGCTCCTGTGGTGACGGCCGATGTGCATCACCGCGCTATGCGCGAGATCATTCTGCCCACCATCCGTGGCATGGAAAAAGACGGCATCACCTACACCGGCTTCCTGTATGCGGGTTTGATGATCGACAAGGCCGGCCAGTTGAAGACGCTGGAGTTCAACTGCCGCATGGGTGATCCCGAGACCCAGCCCATCATGATGCGCCTCAAGAGCGATCTGGTCGATGTGATGCTGGCAGCCACTGAAGGCAAGCTCGATCAACTGGAGCTGCAGTGGGATCGCCGCACCGCTCTGGGTGTGGTCATGGCCGCTGCCGGCTACCCAGAAGCGCCCCGCAAGGGTGATGTCATCACCGGCCTGCCTGCAGCAGCCGACGATGCGATGGTCTTCCACGCTGGAACCCAGCTGAATGACGAAGGTCTGCCCGTGACCAGCGGTGGTCGCGTGCTGTGCGTGACTGGCTTGGCCGATAGCGTCAAGCAGGCGCAGCAGAAGGTGTATGCCGTGGCTCGCAGCATCCATTTCGATGGCGCTCAGTACCGCCGCGACATTGGCTTCCGTGCCGTGAAGAAGGCTGACTGATGACGCAGAACTCCTCAACTTCCGTGGCTGACCAGTTGCCTGCGACCGAGGTTCGTGAGTACCTGATGGGACTGCAGGCCCGAATCACCGAAGCGCTGGAAGCGATTGAAGGTGAGGAGGGTGTACGCTTTCTGGCCGATGCCTGGCACAAGGCTCCCGGCGAGAAGCTGCAGGGTGACGGCATCACCAAGATCATGGAAGGTGGTCGTGTGTTTGAGCGCGCAGGCTGTGGCTTTTCGCATGTGCGCGGGCCGCAATTGCCTCCCTCGGCCACCCAGCACCGCCCTGAGCTGGCGGGTGCTCCGTTTGAAGCCATGGGGGTGTCGCTTGTGTTTCACCCGCGCAATCCCATGGTGCCCACGGTGCACATGAATGTGCGCATGATCTCGGCAGGCCATGAAGGCCAGCCCAAGACTTGCTGGTTTGGCGGCGGCATGGATTTGACGCCGGTCTACGGCTTTGAAGAAGATGCCGTGCACTTCCACCAGACCTGCCGCGATGCGCTGGCTCCATTTGGCGATCAGCTCTATCCGCGCTTCAAGACCTGGTGTGATGAGTATTTCTACCTCAAGCACCGAGATGAACAGCGCGGCATTGGCGGCATCTTCTTTGATGACTTCAGCGAGCTGGGGCAGCAAGGCAGTTTTGCCATGCTGCAGTCGGTAGGCGATGCCTTCCTCAAGTCTTATCTGCCCATCGTGGAGCGCCGCAAAGATGCGCAGTACACGCAGCAGCAGGTGGACTTTCAGCGCTACCGCCGTGGCCGCTATGTGGAGTTCAATCTGGTCTGGGACCGTGGCACGCATTTTGGCCTGCAGTCCGGTGGCCGTACCGAGTCCATCTTGCTGTCCATGCCACCCCATGCGGACTGGAGCTATCAGCGGGAAGATGCGCCAGGAACTCCTGAGCGCGAGTTGCTCGACAAGTTCCTGATCCGCCGCGATTGGCTGTAAGGCGACAAATCCTTGCTGATTGCGTGCATAAAGCCCTGTCAGCAAGGAAATCTCTAGAAAACTATAATTTCCATAGCTGGATGCGCAATCAACAATTGGCGCATCAACCTTTTTCAATGCGTGAAAAGCTCAGGTCTTGTACGGACCGTACGCTTACGCTAACCCAGCCCTGATACGGGCGTGGTGCGGCACACGCTATATTGATCCCATCATTTACTGATCCCATCGCCTGATGACCACCTCCACCAAATCGGATTCCGCAGCCAAGCGCGACGTCACCAAACTTCAGCGAGCCATTGTTGACGGTCTCGAAGACGTTAAGGCCCACGACATCCAGGTGTTCAACACCGAAGCGCTGTCCCCGCTGTTCGAGCGCGTGATCGTGGCCTCCGGTACCTCCAACCGCCAGACCAAGGCGCTGGCCTCCAGCGTGCGCGAAGCCGTCAAGGAAGCAGGCTTTCCCGTGCCCCGCCAGGAAGGTGAGCAAAACGGCGAATGGATCATCGTGGACTGCGGCTCGGCCGTCTGCCACATCATGCAGCCCGCCATTCGCCAGTACTACCGCCTGGAAGAAATCTGGGGCGAGACACCTGTGCGCATGAAGCTGGGTGCAGCCAAGCCCAAGCCCGCTGAGCTGGCTGCCAAGAAGCTGGCCGCCAAGATGGCGGTGGAAAAGGCTGCTGCAGAAAACACAGTGGTCGAGAAAAAAACTGTCGCCAAGAAGGCCGCAGCCAAGAAGCCAGCCACCAAGACTGCAACAGCGGCTGCCAAGCCCGCAGCCAAGAAGCCCGCTGCAAAGTCTGCTGCTGCCAAGTCTGTGAAGACCGTGGTGGTCAAGCCCAGCACACCCCGTACCGCCAAGACCGCTGCGACCAAGCCCG
Source organism: Comamonas sp. FUJ_7 (assembly GCF_057369555.1). Taxonomy (NCBI): domain Bacteria; kingdom Pseudomonadati; phylum Pseudomonadota; class Betaproteobacteria; order Burkholderiales; family Comamonadaceae; genus Comamonas; species Comamonas sp. FUJ_7. The sequence goes on along the minus strand of NZ_JBXXZI010000001.1, from coordinate 667,196 downwards.
CTGCCAAGCGTGCACCCCGCGCCAAGGCGTAAATGAAGTTGACCATCGTGGCCGTAGGTCTGCATGTGCCCGATTGGGCACAGACGGCCTACGACGATTACGCCAAGCGCTTTCCGCCCGAACTCAAGGTCGAACTCAAGGCCGTCAAGACCGAGCCACGTGGCTCCAAGACGCTGGAGACCTTGTATGCCGCAGAGCGCAAGCGCATCGAGGCGGCCATTCCTCGCGGCACCCGTATCGTGGTGCTGGATGAGCGTGGAGCCAATCTGACCACCAAGGCGCTGGCCCAGCGCCTCAAGGGCTGGCAGCTGGAAAGCGATGATGTAGCCTTGGTCATTGGGGGGCCCGATGGGCTGGACCCTACGTTCAAGGCCGCTGCGCATGATCGCATTCGCCTATCTGACCTGACCTTGCCGCACGCCATGGTGCGTGTGCTGCTGATTGAGCAGTTGTATCGTGCCTGGTCGGTTAATGCCGGCCACCCCTATCACCGTGAGTGATTCACTGCAAGGCGGCGTAGCGTGCAATTTTGCGTGCTGCGTGATACTATGATTTTGATAGCCGTTTGCGCTTGGTACATAAGCGCTAACGGCCTTTTTCATTCAAAGTCATGACGCCCTTTATCTACCTCGCATCCCAAAGTCCTCGCCGTCGTCAGCTGCTGGAGCAGTTGGGGGTGGCGCATGAGTTACTGCTGCCTAATGCAGCGGGTGATATTGCCGAGGATGCCGAAGCCATAGAGGCAGAGCGCAAAGGTGAAGCCCCGCGTGACTATGTGCAGCGCGTGACAGAAGGCAAACTTGAGGCCGCCGTGGCGCGCCATGCACGTCGCGGGTTGGCAGCTGCCCCCATTCTGTGCTCCGACACTACGGTTGCACTGGGTACGCAGATTCTGGGTAAGCCTGAGGACGAGGCGGATGCGCGCCGCATTCTGCGCTTGCTTTCGGGCACGGAGCATGAGGTGTTGACTGCCATCGCGATGCAAAGTGGAGCTCAGCGTCTACAGGCCTTGTGTGTCTCGACAGTTCACTTTGCACCCATGAGCGAAGCTCAGATTGATGCCTATGTGGCGTCTGGTGAGCCCATGGGCAAGGCTGGTGCCTATGGCATACAGGGCAGGGCGGCAGCACATATTGCAGAAATTCGCGGCAGCTATTCAGCCATCATGGGATTGCCGGTCTATGAAACTGCCCAGTTGCTGCGCCAGCTGGGCTGGTCACTCTGAGGCCTAGCCAAGACCTGGTACATAACAAGGCTCCTGAACTCAGCGCAGGTTTGGGACTCCAACCCGCTAGGGCATGCTTAACATGCTGGCCGTCTTGCGTCTGCCATGTGGGCGTCGCACACTGGGTGCAGCCGAATTGCAAGACCTATAAAGAAAGAACGACAGTCAATGCAGCAAGATATTTTGATCAACTGGTCGCCTCAGGAAACGCGGGTGGCGATCGTCGAAAACGGAGCGGTGCAGGAATTGCACATGGAGCGCCCGTTGGAGCGTGGGCTGGTGGGCAATATTTACCTAGGCAAGGTCTCGCGTGTGCTCCCCGGCATGCAGTCGGCTTTCATCGATATTGGTTTGGAACGCGCAGCCTTCTTGCATGTGGCCGATGTGTGGCAGCGTCAGGACAATGGCGAAGCCCCCATGTTTGCGCGCAAGGATCAGCCTCTGGTTCCTATCGAAAAACAGGTGTTTGAAGGCCAGTCCATCATGGTGCAGGTCATCAAGGACCCCATAGGCACCAAGGGTGCACGCCTTTCCACGCAGATCAGTGTGGCCGGGCGATTGCTGGTGTTCTTGCCGCAGGACGACCATATCGGTATCTCCCAGAAGATTCCACAAAACGAACGCGATGCCTTGCGCGCACGCCTGCAGGAGCTGGTGGGAACCAAGGAAAGCGGCGGCGGTGGTGGCTTTATTTTGCGCACCAATGGTGAAGAATCCAGCGACGCTGAGTTGGCCGACGACATTCGCTATCTGCGCAAGACCTGGGCGCGCATCAAGGATGCTGCACAAAAGCTGCCCGCCATGTCCGTGCTGCATCAGGACCTGAATCTGCTGCAGCGCGTGCTGCGGGATCTGGTGGGCGAGAACACCCAAAGCATTCGCATTGACTCCAAGGAGCAGTTTGCTCTGCTCAAGACTTTCGGCCAGGAATACATGCCTGCCGCCGTGCCCAAGCTGGCCTTGTACAAGGGTGAGCGACCCATCTTCGACCTCTACAGCATAGATGAGGAAATTGCCCGAGCCCTGGGGCGCAGAGTGGATTTGAAGTCTGGTGGCTACCTGATCGTCGATCAGACCGAAGCCTTGACCACGATTGACGTCAATACCGGCGGTTATGTCGGTGCGCGCAATTTCGATGAGACTATTTTCAAGACGAATCTGGAAGCCGCACATGCCATTGCGCGTCAGCTGAGACTGCGCAATCTGGGGGGCATCGTCATCGTGGACTTTATCGACATGGTGCGGGAAGACCACCAGAGCGAGGTGCTCTCCGAGTTCCGCCGCCAACTGGCCCGCGACCGCGTCAAAACCATGGCCGGAGGCTTCTCGCAGCTGGGCCTGGTGGAGATGACGCGCAAGCGCACGCGCGAGTCTCTTGCCCAGATGCTGTGCGAGCCTTGCGCAGCTTGCTCCGGCAAAGGCAATGTCAAGACGGCACGCAGCATTTGCTATGAAGTGCTTAGAGAAATCTTGCGCGAGGCGCGTCAGTTCAACCCCCACGAGTTCCGCGTCGTCGCATCGCCCAAGGTGGTGGAGATGTTCCTTGACGAGGAAAGCCAACACCTGGCCAGCCTGTCGGACTTCATTGGCAAGCCCATCTCGCTGCAGGCCGAAACGGCGATGGCGCAGGAGCAGTACGACATCGTTTTGCTGTGAGTCAGTGGGCATCGCGATCCTGATCTGCATGATCACGTTTTAATGAGCAAGGGGAAATTCTGAAAGGAATCTCCCCTTTTTTGCATCAAAGGCTTGGTAAATGCTGAGATATGGGTCTCGGCTTGTGATTTTGAACTGCGACTGAATTGAATCAACGCCTGTAGATGAAGATGCTGAGCGAGACTAATTGGTTTTGTGCTTGCTGGCTGCAACCCGAATGGGGTCTGCAAGCGCAGAGAGTAAAGCTGAGATTGCTGGAGTTACATCAGAGGCGGACTGAGCAAACCTTTGGGTGAATGACATTGAGGCTTAGGTTAAGGGGGATCCCGTGCATCTTTTCAGGAGGCCTGTTCGCGCCTCTTTGCCAAAATTATGTCGCTGTGGCGGCTTGTAGATGGTTCTTGAACCTCGGCCTGAGGGGCAGTCATCGCAATCTGCTTCATTGGTGTCTGTTGGTAAATTGTCTGTAGGATATTTCAGCTGCTTATGTAAAAGTGTTGATCTGTTTCAGTTTCTCGCTCATTTTTTGGGGGCTACATGGTCCACGACCTGCAATACAGCTTTGCTTCGCGTTTGAATTCTTGGATCAAGCATTTGAAGGCGGCAGAGCCTTGTGAGTCACAGCAAGGTGCTTATGCACTGGTGATCGAGAATTGGGTGAGAGTTAACTCAGATATGGGAGCTCCACCGCAATTTTTGCAAGCTCTGAGGCGCAGGCGACTCTGTGAAGAACATGGCTGGCATGGGGTGGGTACCAATGTCGCGTACTGGGATCTGGATGATGTTCAATCAGTGCGGATTTACCTGCATGACGACGGCACCATCGTCGTACAGCAAATGGATGCTGACAATCTTCAGATTCTCTTCACACTACCTGGCCGCGGAGGAGCACTGAATGAGTCTTTGCTGTCTGAGAGAGGGGACTCTCTTCCCTAGGATAGGTGTCAGATCTCTTTTTCAGGGACTGTAGCCTGTGATTCAATCACGGGCTTTTAGGCTTGTGGGGCAGCTTGCTCGGCCAAAGCCATGCGCTCTAGTGCAGCACAGACATCTGCCATGCGACCAGAGATGAAAAGACATTCTGGATGCTTGCCGGGTTCATGCTGAACGATTCTTAGCGCTTTATAAGGAGTACTTTTCATCTGTGTGCTGACAGTTGCTGGCACTGCTAGCAGTTGCGAGGGGTCTCTGGAAGCTCTGGACCGCGATATGGCGCTGCTTTTGGGATCGCGACTGCGGTTGGCCCGCATAAAAGGAATGCGGTGGCGAGTGATTTTGAGGTTGGAATATTCCTTGCTGGAAGATTCGGCGGCAGAGGGAGAGGGCACCGTATTCGGCTCCAGGCTGGCGGCAAGCATAGAGGATGGGTCTTTCTGACTGGGGAGGTTGAAAGACTGAAGTGATGTGGCGAATCCCATTTGGCAACTCCTTGTGATGATCAGGATCATCGGAATGGATAAGGGCAGGACTGCATTTTTCGAAAATAGCTCCGCCCAGGGCGAAGCTCAATGGCTTCGCACCTACCTCTGGGGCTGGAGTGTTAGATTAAGAAAGGACTTCAACGCCGTACTGTTGAGCTGTCGCTGAATGGATCGCAAGGTCGTTACATGAACATGCTGTTGCGGATCAGGCCCACGGCCAAGCCTTCAATGGCAAATGGCTCTTCTGGAGCTACGTGAATGACCTTGTAGTCAGGGTTTTCAGGCAGCAGCTCAATGCCTTGAGGTGTGCGTTTGAAGCGTTTGACGGTGACATCATCTCCTAGACGGGCGACCACAATCTGTCCATTGCGCGCTTCGTGTGTCGATTGAACGGCCAGCAGGTCACCGTCCATGATGCCTGCATCCCGCATGGACATGCCGCGTACTTTGAGCAAATAGTCGGGCTTGGCGGCGAACAGGCTGGGCTCTACGGAATAGCTTTGATCGATATGTTCCTGCGCCAGAATAGGCGAGCCTGCAGCCACGCGGCCGACCAGGGGTAGTATCAGAGGAGCCATAGCCGACAACGGCAAGGCGAACCTGGTTCCGCGCGCCGCGTTGATATTGCGCACGGTCTCTGCACGTAGACGAATGCCTCGGGAGGTACCGCTGACCAGATCGATCACTCCTTTGCGGGCCAGTGCTTGCAGATGTTCTTCAGCTGCATTGGCAGACTTGAAGCCGAAGGTGCTGGCAATCTCTGCTCGTGTCGGTGGTGCGCCAGTGCGCGCGATGCTGGACTGGATGAGATCCAGTATCTGCTGCTGGCGGGCAGTGAGCTTGGGGTGGTCCATTGGCATTCCTTGATCAATCGAGGATGAGGGCTGTATTTTCATCCAGTACCTGTATTTTTAATCAGTTTGAAGAGGACTGCAAGTGGAGCGTGGCAAAAATATCGTCATATTGGGGACAGGTGGCACGATTGCAGGGGTGGCAGATCAGGCGGGGGCGAATGTTGGCTACCGAGCGGCTCAGTTGGAGGTGAGCGAATTGCTGCAGGCGGTGCCTGGTTTGCAGCGGAGTGCAAGCCAGGGTGAACTGCAGGTTGAACAGGTTGCTCAGCTCGACAGCAAGGACATGGATTACGTCACATGGCGGGCATTGGCGCGCCGTTGTGCAGAGCTGTTGGTAGATGAGGAAGTGGCCGGCATTGTCATTACCCACGGTACCGATACTCTGGAGGAAACTGCATGGTTTTTGCAATGCGTACTCCAGCCTGTGAAGCCCGTTGTACTGACATGTGCCATGCGCCCCGCCACGGCAATTTCTGCTGATGGACCCGGTAATTTGCGCGATGCGGTTGTTTGTGCTGCGGATGCGCAGGCTGCAGGTCGAGGAGTGCTGGCTGTGGTGGCTGGACGCATCTTTACAGCGCTGGAAGTGCGTAAATCTCACCCTTATAGAGTAGATGCCTTTGAAGGCATTGACTCGGGAGCGCAAGGCTGGGTGGAGGAGGGGGCTGTGCGCTGGGCGCAAGCCGTGCCCCGTCAACTTGGTTTGGAGGGGCTTCCATCCGCTCAGGCACTGCCAGAGCCGCAAGCTTGGCCTTTGGTCGAGATGCTCACTAGTCATGCTGGCTATAACCATGTGGTGGCCATGACATTGCTGAAGGCTTGGCATGCGGTTGGTGTGAGAGGTGTAGTGGTGGCTGGAACTGGCAATGGAACGGTCCATCAAGCGCTGATTCCAGCCCTGGATTGGGCGCAAGAGCAAGGCATGTTTGTGAGGCTGACCACCCGTTGTGAGCAGGGACAGGTGGTGCAGGCCGCAGGAGTGACGGATCCTCTGGTGAGTACGCTGCCTGCAGTCAAGGCCAGAATCAGTTTGATGCTGGAGCTGATGGGCTGGCCACGCACCGATAGGTGCTAGATACCGAGAACATGGTCAATGGGATCTGAGGAGATCGGTAAACACCTCTTTCAGGCTGCAGCTCAAGGCCATCAAACGGGGAGGTGTTATGTATTTTTATAACTGAGCTGCATGAGATGTGGTGCTCAGAATAAAAAAGGCTGGTGTTTCCACCAGCCTTCAGGGCAGCTTTTCTATAGTGCACTTCATATGCGGAGCGCACTATGACCGAGAGATCAAGTGTTCAGGATGCCAGCGCAGCCAGAGCACGCTCAGTGATTTCTTCCACGGAGCCAGTACCGCTGATCGCGCGGTACTTGGGGGCCGCTGCAGCGTCAGCTTTGGCCCAGTTGCTGTAGTAGTCGACCAGAGGGCGGGTCTGGTTGCTGTAGACATCCAGGCGCTTCTTGACAGTTTCTTCCTTGTCGTCTTCACGCTGAACCAGGTCTTCACCGGTCACGTCGTCCTTGCCTTCCACCTTTGGGGGGTTGAACTTGACGTGATAGGTTCGACCAGAAGCAGGGTGGCTGCGGCGGCCGCTCATGCGTTCGATGATGGCATCGAAGGGCACGTCGATCTCCAGCACATAGTCCAGCTTCACGCCGGCGGCCTTCATGGCGTCGGCCTGGGGGATGGTGCGGGGGAAGCCGTCAAACAGGAAACCCTTGGCACAGTCGGGCTGAGCAATGCGTTCCTTGACCAGATTGATGATCAGATCGTCGCTGACCAGTTGGCCTGCATCCATCACGGCCTTGGCTTGCAGACCCAGAGGAGTGCCAGCCTTGACGGCAGCGCGCAGCATGTCGCCTGTGGAGATTTGAGGGATACCGTACTTTTGGCAAATAAAGGCCGCTTGAGTGCCTTTGCCGGCGCCGGGAGCACCCAACAAAATCAGTTTCATGGAAATCCTTGAGGAGAGTAGAAATTCTTGCTGACCGAGGCAGGCGGGTGGACGCCTGTAATCCTCATGTCATATTTTTTCGCGGGCAAGGATAGCATGCACTAGACCAACAGAGCCTTACACAAGCTAGGCAAAACTGTCACAAGTGCGGCCAATTGGAGGTTGGTATCCGCTGCAAACGCGATTACTGTAGTTGTAATTCAAGTACAGGTAGTCTTACATGCGCTATTTGGACTATGCGGAAAGTATAGCTAGCAGCCCTTATCTGTATTGGGTCTAGGCTTTTTTAGACTGAGCGGTTAGAGGAATTAAGCTGATAAAGGAATTAGCGGCAGAAACTTGCAAGGTATTGTCAGCAAAGACGAGCGTCACCAAAGTTCCTCAGCCTTTGCTTTAATGCTGTGCGCTTGCTCAAGCGGCTTACGAGCGCTGTGTCAGTGCGAGAAGACGGCGCGCACGCGCTCAAGGTCTTCGGGGGTGTCCACGCCAGCGCCGGGCGCATCAGGGGTGATGTGTACCGCAATACGGTGTCCATGCCATAAGGCTCTCAGTTGCTCAAGCTGCTCCATGGCCTCTGTCGGGGCAGGAGGAAGCTGCGGGAACTGACGCAGAAAGCCCGCTTTGTAGCTATAGATGCCGATATGGCGCAATGGTGCGAAACCTGTGTGTCCGTGCTGAGGGGCCGCTGTCTCCCACCACTTTTCATCAGAGTGGTCGCGAGAGAAAGGGATGGGAGCGCGACTGAAGTAGTTGGCCAATCTGCTTGCATCGCAGACGACTTTCACCACATTGGGGTTGCGGTAGTCAGCCAGGCTGCTGATGGGGTGTGCTGCCGTACCCATGCTTGCTTCGGGGCGGGCCAGCAGCAGTTGAGCGACAGCATCAATCAACTTGGGATCGATCAACGGTTCGTCACCTTGCACGTTGACAACCACATCGTTGCCTGAAAGGCCCAGCAGTGAGCAGGCCTCGGCCAGGCGGTCACTGCCGCTGGGGTGATCTTTGCGGGTGAGGATGGCGTGAACGCCATGCTCTGAGCAGGCGCGCAGAATGCTCTCGTCATCGGCGGCAACCACGCAGCGCGCGGCCCCGGCCAATGCAGCGCGTTCCGCCACGCGCACGATCATAGGCAGGCCGGCAATATCAGCCAGTGGCTTTCCGGGCAAGCGCGAGGATGACAGGCGGGCTGGAATCAGTACCGTGTAGCTCATGGCTTTTATTGCTCGTCGCTCAGCTCTTCGTCGGACAAAGGTCGTGCTTCATTTTCTAGCAGCACAGGGATGCCATCGCGAACAGGATAGGCCAGGCGCGCGCTATGGCTGATCAGCTCCTGATGCTCGCGGTCAAAGCGCAGTGGGCCCTTGGTGACGGGGCAGACCAGTAGTTCAAGAAGTTTGGCATCCATGGGGAATCCTGCAATCAATGAGTGGGCAGCCGGGAGGGCTGCAAATGTCTGAAGTCTGAGAACTGGCGCTAATGATAGTCAGCCTGTGCGGTCTGTTGCGCAAACTGCGGCCAGTCTCGTATCCAGCAAGTGCCAGAATTCGTCGGGCAGTTGCAACTGCAAAGGCACAGCCCAGGCATCAGGGTGTTTGCGCCAGAGCTTGACTGCATCTTTTTCAGTGCAAATCAATGGATTTTCCTTACCCAGCTTTCGGCTAAAGCTCTCGAAATCATAGTGATCTGGCAAGGCCTGTGTTGCTGCAGGGAGCACGCCCTGTGTCGCCAGCATGGAAAAAAACGATTCAGGGCGTGCTACAGCAGCCACAGCCTCTATCGGTCGATCGCTGAGGTCTTTCAGGGTGATGCTCTGCCCATGACCGTTACGCGCTTGGCTGGCCAGATTGCGCTGCAGCGCAAAAGTAGGCGAGGAACCTGCAGGGTGAGGGGGTGTGCCTGCATAAAGCACGGCTGTCACTGTACGCGGCCAAGGTTCGCGCAGAGGGCCGGCGGGTAGTAGAAATCCGTTGCCAGTACCTTCATCGTTGAAGACGCACAGCTCAACGTCTCGCGCCAAGCGCAGATGCTGCAGGCCGTCATCGCTGACGATGACATTGATCTGAGGGTAGTGTTGGCGCATCGCCCGTGCGGCATCAATGCGCTTGGTGGCAACAAAGACGGGAACGCCTGTGCTACGAGCCAGTAAGGCAGGCTCGTCCCCTACATCACTGGCGGGGCTGTCTGCCAATGCTTCGCGGCAATCCTGACCGTTTTTGATCTTGCGGCCATAGCCGCGCGAGATGATGCCCGGCTGCCAACCTTTCGATTGGAGGTGGGCGACAACGGCTTGAGTCACGGGTGTCTTGCCAGCACCACCTGCGATGACATTGCCAACCACAATGACGGGAACGCCTGCACTTTGCTGATGGTTGCGCATGCGCTTGGCATTCCAGCCTTGCAAGGAGCCGTAAATCAATGACAGAGGCCACAGCAGCCAGGCCAGGGGCCCGCGCTGTCGCCATACGGCGCGTAGCCCGTGTTGATGATGGGAAGAGAGAGGGGTAAAGCTGGACATGGCGGAGTCTCGATCATAAGAGCAAGGCTTTGCTGCTGAATCGAGTGGACAAAGTCACCAAAATTTGTTTTGTTCGTGGAGACAGCCCATCCAATGCATATTGAGGCGTAGGACTCATGCCTGAGTTTGTGGCTGGATACAGGATTGGGTACCAATGAGCAGAAGTGCTGTGTATGCCTTTTTCGTGCCCTGAAAACAAAAGTGCCCGCTTGTTAGCGGGCACTTTTGCTGCAAGCTCTGGTTTTGCTTGCGATATTTGGTAGGCGCGATTGGACTCGAACCAACGACCCCCACCATGTCAAGGTGGTGCTCTAACCAGCTGAGCTACGCGCCTGTCGTCGATGGGATGAATTGTAGCAGCGTAAAAATCCACTTTTTAGAAACATCTAACTTTTTTCCACCGAAAGTGAAAGTTTTCTGAAATCCTGCACTCAGGCATGACTGAGTAGATCTGTGGCGATTCGCTACTAAACTTTGAGATGTCTTCTATCTATTGAATCGGCAATTTCATGACAAAAGCACAAGCGGGCATTCTGGCGTCTCTCCCTGAGCAGGGGCGCTATGTCTTTTTCACTCTGGCTGAGTCTGGGGCAGCGCTGCCAATCGCACTGAAGAAGCTGCAGTCCAGTGTGGATGGTCAGCAGGTGGTTGCAGGGCTGGGTCAACAGCTTCTGCACGCGTTGGGCGTTCGACTGCCGTTGATGCGCGAGTTTCCTCACCTCAAAGGGCCGCAGTTTGAAGTGCCGAGCACGCCTTATGCGCTGTGTCTGTGGCTGCGAGGGGAGCAGCGAGGCGAGATGATTGCGTTGACGGCTAAGCTATCGACTTTGCTGGCGCCTGCTTTCAAGCTGGATCATGTCGTCGATACTTTTTTGCATCAGCGCACGGATAGTGGCCATGGTCGTGACCTGACGGGCTATGAAGATGGGACGGAAAATCCTGCAGATGATGCTGCCGTGACTGCAGGTATTGCTGCAGAGCAGGGCGGAGGGCTGGACGGCGGGAGCTACTGGGCATTGCAGCAGTGGGAGCATGATTACTCGGCCTTCGATGGCATGAGCAGTCAAGAGCAAGACCATGTGGTGGGGCGCCGCCGCAGCGATAACGAGGAGCTTGAAGATGCTCCTGAGTCTGCCCATGTCAAACGCACGGCTCAGGAGAGCTTTGAGCCTGAAGCCTTTGTGGTGCGCCGTTCCATGCCCTGGTGGAGTGTCAGTCCGCAAGGAGTGGATCGCAGTGGCCTGATGTTTTCGGCCTTTGGTTGCAGTTTTGATGCATTTGAGGCTCAGATGCGCCGCATGCTGGGCATGGATGATGGCATCAGCGATGCGTTGTTTCGTTTCTCCAAGCCTCTGACTGGCAGCTACTTCTGGTGCCCTCCGGTTTCTGGCGGGCAACTGGACCTGATTGCGCTGGGCCTGCAGGCTTGATAAAGGTATGAGCGCATAAAGAAAACGGGCCATCTGGCCCGTTTTTAATGATGTATTTGCTCATTGTGGTGGGTCGAAGACCGCTTAATTGGCCGTGCCTGCGCTGGCTGATGTCTGGGTGGCAAAGGTAATCTGGGACAGGCCGGCATGGCGGGCTGCTTCCATGACTGTCACCACCGATTGGTGCGGAGCATTGGCATCAGCGCTGATGATGACCACGCTTTCATCTCCTGCAGATGCCGCGCCTGACAGGGCGGCTGAGACGGAGGCGACGCTGCGATCATCCACGCCTTGTTTGTTCACCGAGTAGCGACCATCGGCAGAGACACCGACGATGATTTCCTTGGGGCGGTCTCGCTGCTGCTCGACATCGGCGACGGGCAGAGTCAGTTGCAGCTCGGTGAACTTGCTGTAGGTGGTGGAGAGCATCAAAAAGATCAGCACCACCAGCAGCACGTCGATGAAGGCGATCAGATTGATCTCGGGCTCATCGCGGTGACGGGGACGGAAGTTCATGGTAGAGCGTTCCGCTTCTTACTTGGCCTGCAGGCGGCTCAGATGACGCACGAATTGCTCGGAGGCCAGTTCCATGCCGAGCAAATAGCCGTCCACGCGGGCGCGGAAATAGCGCCAGAAAATCAAGGCCGGAATTGCGACCATCAGGCCGAATGCCGTGTTGTACAGGGCAATCGAGATGCCGTGTGCCAGTTGGGCGGGGTTGCCGGCACCTGAACTGGCACCAGGCTGTGAGCCAAAGATTTCAATCATGCCGATCACAGTGCCCAGCAGACCTAGCAATGGGGCGGCCGATGCAATAGTGGCCAGTGCGCTCAGGTATTTTTCTAACTTGTGTGCGGCTGCCCGACCGGCGCCTTCCATGGCGGAGCGCAGTTCTTCCTCGCTGCCTTCGGGGGCTGCCTGACGGGTACGCAGGCCGGTGGCTAATACTTCGCCCAGCACGGAGCTTTGAGCAAGCTGCTCCGTGGTTTCAGCGCTCGGTAAGGCTTTGGAGGAAACGGAAATCGCCTCGTTGAGCAGGTTGCTCGGTGCGACCTTGCTTGTCTTCAGCGAAGTGAAGCGCTCAAAAATCAGGGCCATGGCCAAAATTGAGCAGGCAATCAAGGGCCAAATTGGCCATCCTGCGGCTTGTATGATCGACAGCAATGTTGCTCTCCCTCGTCGTACAGAAATTGCAGCCAGCGATTATCACCCACTGTGACGCTGGCCTGGCGGGTATTTCTCTCCACTTGCCAGAGGCTTGTGTCAGCGCAAAGAGAAGTTAGGTCGCTCAACCGTCGTGCAGGAGATATAGAGTCGCTTGGATGTTGATGCCGTATATCACATAAATCTGTGGATAACTTTGTGACTTGCTGGGACTTGCTTTACAGGTAGGCATACTGCCTCAATATTTATTACGACCTTGATAGCTTTTTGATGGTTGATAAATTGTTTTAAATCAAAGGCTTGTGGTTGTTTTTGCTTTTCTTGATTGGAACTTGGCCAGCGCTCGTGTGTACTAGACTGGAAGATGAGTTCTGTGGAGAAACTGGAGCAACTGAAGCCACACGGACACCGCATGAATTCAATGTTTGAAGGCTCCAGCCCAGCAATCACGCCACGTGTATGGGAAGTTGGCGCGCTATGCCACGCCATTGCTGATGCTTTGCAGGCCCGCTTCAATCCGGTAGCGGTGCGTGGCGAGCTCAGTGGCTTTTCTCGCGCATCTAGTGGGCATTGCTACTTCAACCTCAAGGATGCCAGTGGCCAGATTCGTTGTGCCATGTTCCGTCGTGCGGCCGACCAAGTTGGTTTTTCTCCGCGTGACGGAGAGCTGGTGGAAGTGCGTGGCAAGCTGGGCGTGTATGAGCAGCGTGGCGACTTGCAACTGGTGGTCGAGAGTATGCAGAGGGCCGGGCAGGGCGCTTTGTTCGAGCAGTTTTTGCGCCTGAAGGCGCAGCTGGAGTCCGAAGGCTTGTTTGAGATGGCCCGCAAGCGCCCTTTGCATGCGCTGCCGCGCGGCATCGGGGTGGTGACTTCACTGGGGGCAGCAGCCTTGCATGATGTGGTGACTGCGCTGCGCCGACGCGTGCCGCATATCCCGGTGGTGATCGTGCCAGCGCTTGTGCAAGGAGCCCAAGCCCCTCAGTCGTTGGTTCAGGCACTCTCAAAAATGTATCAGTTAGCGCAGGAGGGGAAAGGGTTTGAGGGTGATTTGACCTCAAACTCTGCGAGCAGGCCGGTGATTGACACCATCTTGCTGGTGCGTGGCGGTGGCTCACTGGAAGACTTGTGGGCTTTCAATGACGAGCAACTGGCGCGAACCATCGTGCAAAGCCCGGTGCCACTGATCAGCGGGGTGGGGCATGAGACGGACTTCACCATTGCAGACTTCTGCGCCGACTTGCGCGCGCCTACGCCGACAGCGGCCGCTGAGCTGGTGGCGCAGCCACGTGAGGTCTGGCTGGGTGCGTTGGAATTGATGCGGGACCGGTTGGATAACGGAATGCAGCGTGTGCTGGACCGACAGTACCAGCGTCTGGACATTGCAGCCCAGCGCCTTGGGCGGCCCAGTGAGCAACTAGCGCGCAATCATTTGCACTTGAGCCGGCAGGCGCAGCGACTGCAACATGAAATGCTATTGAAATTGGAGCGAATGGCGCACAGTCAGAAAGCACTTGAAGCCAATTTGCCTCAAATATTTCAACGCAGCCTGGCGCAACGTCAACAGATGCTGGAGCGCATGGATATGCGCCTGCAACTGCTGGATCCGCGCCTGGTGCTGCAGCGTGGCTATGCCTTGCTCAGCGATGACAGGGGGCGACCCGTGACCAGCGTTAAGGAGGCCGTGCCGGGCGCTGCGCTGACGGCTCAGCTCTGCGACGGAGCGGTGGACTTGGTCGTGACCCAGCCGCGTTTGCTGTGAACCTGAATGTTCGATGGCGCCTCTAAAGACATTAAAGAGCCTTAAAGGCCTTTGAGGGCTGCGGACACTGGATCAGAACTCTTCTGCCGTGGACGGATGCAATGCCTTGTAAGCAAGAAGGCGTCCGCCATTAGCGGTAAGCAAGCGCTGCTGTTTGCATGGGCAATAGTCCTGATGAATGCCTCCACGGCCTTCAGTTCTTTCTACAATGTCCCAGTTAGTGCAATACTTGACGGCTGTAGTACAGCAATGTACGAGCCGTGCTGCTTGGCACAACGGCTACTGCCTGGCATGAGTCATGCTGGCAGCCCCACAATTTCAACCACGAGGAAAACCATCATGGAACGCACTCTGCCCCCCCTGCCTTACGCCATTGACGCTCTGGCTCCTGCCTACAGCCAGGAAACTCTGGAGTTCCACCACGGTAAGCACCACAACGCTTACGTGGTCAAGCTCAACGAGCTGCAAGTGGGCACCGAGTTTGAAAACATGGAACTGGAAGACGTGATCAAGAAGTCCTCCGGCGGTATCTACAACCAGGCTGCTCAGATCTGGAACCACACTTTCTTCTGGAACTGCATGACCCCCAACGGTGGTGCAGAGCCCACAGGCGCTCTGGCAGAAGCCATCAACAAGAAGTGGGGCTCTTATGCCGAGTTCAAGAAGGCCTTCGTGGCCTCCGCCGTGGGCAACTTCGGCTCCGGTTGGACCTGGCTGGTGAAGAAGGCCGACGGTTCCGTGGACATCGTGAACATGGGCGCTGCCGGCACTCCCCTGACCACAGGCGACAAGGCTCTGCTGACCGTGGACGTGTGGGAGCACGCTTACTACATCGACTACCGCAACGCCCGTCCCAAGTTTGTCGAAACCTTCTTCGACAAGCTGGTGAACTGGAAGTTCGCTGAAGCCAACTTCGCTGCCTAAGCTGCGAGATACCGCATCGGGTCTGTGACTGCATGGCGCGGACCCGATGTTGGGCAAAAACCTCCGCAAGGAGGTTTTTTTGTGCCTGACTTTTTATTTGAAGGCTTTTAGGCTTCTAGCGCTTGCTGGGTATGCGCTTTTAGCTATGCTTTTTATACGTTTGGCGAAGCGGGAGAAGACATGGGTGAGCTTGAAAGGCTGGGGCAGCAGGCGGATTTCTCCGCAAAAGGAGCAGAGGCTCGCTTGCCTGTGTATTTTCTCTGTCATGGGGCCGGTCCCTGGCCCTGGGTGCCGGAGATGCAGGACTGGCATGCACAGATGGCTGCAGGGCTGCGTGACATTCCTCGGCAACTAGGGCGCAAGCCGCGTGCCGTACTGCTGATTTCGGCCCATTGGGAGGAGGCGGAGTTCGCTGTGCAATCCGCCGCCCAGCCCGGCATGCTGTATGACTATGGGGGCTTTCCTGCGCATACCTACAGCCTGCATTACCGCTCGCCCGGTGCCCCGGAGCTGGCGAAGCATGTGCTGCATCTGTTGGCGCGGGCAGGCATCAAGGTGCGTGAAGACAGTCAGCGTGGCTATGACCACGGCATGTTTGCTCCCATGGCGGTGATCTACCCGCAGGCCGATGTGCCTGTGCTGCAACTGAGTCTGCGCAGCAGCTTCAGCGCCGCCGAGCATCTGGCTGCGGGGCGTGCACTGGCGTCATTGCGCGACGAGGGCGTGCTCATCATCGGCAGTGGCTCCAGCTATCACAACATGCGCACTTTCGGCCTCATTGGTCGCGCGCCTTCCAAGCTGTTTGATGACTGGCTTGCCGAGACATTGATGCACGTGACTCCGGCAGAGCGCAGTCAGCGGCTGAGCGCCTGGGAGCAGGCCCCCGGAGCGCGCATGGCCCATCCGCGAGAAGAGCATCTGCTGCCACTGATGGTGGCGGTGGGCGCTGCCGAACAGGACGCAGCGCGCCGGGTGTACTTTGAAGAGGCCTTCATGGATTCGGCGACGGTATCGAGCTATTGCCTGTCTTCAGAGGCTGGGTGCTGAGTAGGCTCCTGCCTGCTTGTCCACTGGCACACTCAAAAACTCTTCCCTGTCATCGTCAATCGAGTCGGTGCAGGCCTGCAGCCAGTGGCTCCAGCGCAGTGCTCAGTGAGGTCAGCTCTTGCGCGCTGGCCGCAGGCATGGAAGCAAAGCTCCATCGAAAGCAGCATATACAGCCTGCAGATGCGCAAGATATTGGTCAGGTGTCATTGCGGCAGGCGCAGTAATCTGAGGTACGGGAGTGGGGCGTATTGCTTGAGCAGATAGGGCTCAAATGATGAGAGGGGGACCTTCAAGCCATCTATACAGGCTCGGGGAGTGCGGTATTACGACATTTTTTACATGACGGCAAACATCAAGAAAAATCTCGTTTCCCAATGAAAACAAGGTATGAATGCCGAGCTAAATCCCTGGGTCTTGTACAAGACTTAAAAAAAATGGCCCGGTTGCGCTTAGAATTTTGTATTGTGGGAACGCATTGCATAAAGAAAGTGTCGTCCCGCTGTGTCAGGCCCCATTGCGCAAGCTCGGGATGCAGGCCATAGGCACCTTCCCCCTTTTTTCACAACCTGAGACAAGAGATGAGTACGCAGCAACCCACCATCATCTACACCTTGACCGACGAGGCGCCTCGCCTGGCAACCAGCGCATTCCTGCCCGTGATCCGTGCTTTCGCAGCACCGGCCGGCATCAATGTGGAAACCAGCGACATCTCCCTTGCAGGCCGTATCCTGGGCGAATTTCCTGACTTCCTCACCGAAGAACAGCGCGTTCCCAACAACTTGGCTGAACTTGGCAAGTTGACGCTGACTCCCGAAGCCAACATCATCAAGCTGCCCAATATTTCCGCTTCCGTCGGCCAGCTGACTGCAGCCATCAAGGAGCTGCAGTCCAAGGGCTTCAATGTTCCCAACTTCCCTGAGAACCCCACCACCGAAGAAGAAAAGCAGATCAAGGCGCGCTACAGCAAGTGCCTGGGCTCTGCAGTGAACCCCGTGCTGCGCGAAGGCAACTCTGACCGTCGCGCCCCTGCTGCCGTCAAGAACTTCGCCAAGAAGAATCCTCACTCCATGGGTGAGTGGAAGCAGTGGTCTCAGACCCATGTGTCCCACATGGACAAGGGCGACTTCTACCACGGCGAAAAGTCCATGACTCTGGACAAGGCGCGTGACGTGAAGATGGTGCTGGAAACTGCTTCCGGCAAGTCCATCGTTCTGAAGGAAAAGGTCAAGCTGCAGGAAGCAGAAGTGATCGACTCCATGTTCATGAGCAAGAAGGCTCTGTGCGATTTCTATGAAAAGGAAATCGAGGACTGCAAGGAGTCCGGCATCCTGTTCTCGCTGCACGTGAAGGCCACGATGATGAAGGTGTCCCACCCTATCGTGTTCGGTCACTGTGTGAAGATCTTCTACAAGGAAGCCTTCGAGAAGCACGGCAAGCTGTTCGACCAGCTGGGCGTGAACGTGAACAACGGCATGGCCAATCTGTACGAAAAGATTGAAACCCTGCCCGCATCGCAGCGCGAAGAAATCATTCGTGACCTGCACAAGTGCCAGGAAAACCGTCCCCGTCTGGCCATGGTGGATTCCGCCAAGGGCATCACCAACTTCCACTCGCCCAACGACGTGATCGTTGATGCTTCCATGCCCGCCATGATTCGCGTGGGCGGCAAGATGTGGGCGGCTGACGGCAAGCCTTACGACTGCAAGGCAGTGATGCCCGAGTCCACCTTTGCCCGCATCTATCAGGAAGTGATCAACTTCTGCAAGTGGCACGGTAACTTCGACCCCAAGACCATGGGCACTGTGCCCAACGTGGGTCTGATGGCACAAAAGGCCGAAGAGTACGGCTCGCACGACAAGACCTTCGAAATCGCCGAAGACGGCGTGGCCAACATCGTGGACATTGCCACCGGCGAAGTGCTGCTGAGCCAGAATGTGGAAGCAGGCGATATCTGGCGCATGTGCCAAGTCAAGGATGCGCCTATCCGCGACTGGGTGAAGCTGGCCGTCACGCGTGCCCGCAATTCCGGCATGCCTGCTGTGTTCTGGCTGGACCCCTACCGTCCCCACGAAGCCGAGCTGATCAAGAAGGTTCAGACCTACTTGAAGGAGCACGACACCGCGGGTCTGGAAATCCACATCCTGTCGCAAGTGCGCGCCATGCGCTTCACGCTGGAGCGTGTCGCTCGTGGTCTGGACACCATCTCGGTGACCGGCAACATTCTGCGTGACTACCTGACCGACCTGTTCCCGATTCTGGAACTGGGTACCTCGGCCAAGATGCTGTCCATCGTTCCCCTGATGGCCGGTGGTGGCATGTACGAAACCGGTGCCGGCGGCTCCGCTCCCAAGCACGTGCAGCAACTGGTGGAAGAAAATCACCTGCGCTGGGACTCGCTGGGCGAATTCCTGGCGCTGGCTGTCTCGTTCGAAGACCTGGGCATCAAGGAAAACAATGCCCGCGCCAAGCTGCTGGCCAAGACCCTGGACGAAGCCACTGGTAAGCTGCTGGACCTGAACAAGTCGCCTTCGCGCCGTACCGGCGAGCTGGACAACCGTGGTTCGCAGTTCTACATCGCTCTGTACTGGGCACAGGCTCTGGCGGCTCAGACAGAAGACGCAGAACTGGCCGCCAAGTTCGCGCCTCTGGCCAAGAACCTGGCCGAGAACGAAGACAAGATCGTGGCCGAACTCAAGGACGTGCAAGGCAAGGCTGTCGACATCGGCGGCTACTACATGCCCGACGTGGCTAAGCTGGACGCCGTGATGCGCCCCAGCGCTACCTTCAACGCCGCCATCGCCGCCGCGTAAATCAAGGGTTTGCTGCAGTGCAGCCTGAGCTGCCTGCAGGCCTTGAAGCCAGCCGGTAACCTGAAAAGGTTGCCGGCTTTTTTGTGTCCGGTTTTTCTGCTATATAAATAGAAGCTAATTTCGCTTGATGGGTAAGCGTTAGAGCTTGATTTGATTAAGAATTCATGAAGGGCAAACCATGCCGTTTTATCAGTGCCCGTGCTGCGATTACTTCTCGCGGGATGACCGTGGCGAGTACGGTATCTGCAGCGTCTGCTTTTGGGAACACGACGGCTGGGATGTGGACTGCCCTGATGAATATTCCGGCCCTAACCACATGACGCTGCGTGAAGATCGGCGCAACTTTCAGCGTTTTGGTGCCTGCGACTATCGAATGCTCAAGCACGTGCTGGCACCTGCGCAGCGTGGCCGCTACCCGCATCGGCCACGCAAGCTGCACAGGGCAGCTTCAACCCACGTGC
Organism: Comamonas sp. FUJ_7; assembly: GCF_057369555.1. Lineage (NCBI taxonomy): Bacteria > Pseudomonadati > Pseudomonadota > Betaproteobacteria > Burkholderiales > Comamonadaceae > Comamonas > Comamonas sp. FUJ_7. Next base: position 647,975 of record NZ_JBXXZI010000001.1, on the reverse strand, counting down.
GGCCATGATTGTCTTGATTCATTCAGCCATTGCAGAAACCGGAGGCCTCGATGCTGGTGCAGCAGCGCAGCGGCGGTATCGCTCAGTGCTTGTGGAAATCGGGGCTGATGAGCATGAAAGGGACTGGTTTTGGCAGCGCCTAGCGCTTGAAGATTTCGCCGCCCAGCTTGGCGCCGGCCTTGATGCCGCGTTTGGCAAACCAGCCCTGATTCATCTCCAGCACATAGCGCACGGGCTTGGCCGAGCAGTGGGATTCGTCGCTCATGGGCTTCATGTCGGCCAAGTTAACGATGGTTCCATCATCGGCCACAAAGGCAGCCGTCAGTGGCAAGAGTGTGTTGCGCATCCAAAAGCACTGTACGCCGGGCACCTCGAAGACAAAGAGCATGCCCTCCTGCTGTGGCATTTCCTTGCGGAACATCAGGCCGATTTCGCGTTGCTGAGGGGTGATGGCCAGTTGGGTATCGATGCGGTACATCCCGGCAGTCAGGTCAATGCGGCGCAGGTTCATCTGCGGCTGGCCTTCGTCGCGGGCCATGGCATCGGGGGCGAAAAGCCCCAGCAAGCTGGAGGCGGCCAGCGCCAGCAGGCTGATGCGCAGTCTGCGCTGAGAATGGGTGTTAGGGGAGAGGTTCTTCATGAGCCTTGCAAGCCAAACAGAGGATCGGAAGCTGCAAGCCTAATGCAAAGTTCGTCTGTGAGAGAGAGCGTGGAAGTAAATCAGGTGGAGTCGCGGTGTTTGCGGTTCCCAAGCAGAAGGTGGGCCGTGTCACAGCTTCTTCGTGGGCTGTTTTCAGCGGACATATTGCTGCAAGCCTAGCCATGTCTCAGCCTTGAGGGCCATTTATGCAGCATTTCTTAAAATTCCTCGAGATACCGGTGCCAAAATTGGGTGCAACAGTCCGCACCAGCAAGGTGCATCGCCGCACAGTATTCAAGACTAGGAGATTTCACAGCATGAGCATGTCCCACATCCAGGTTCCATCGCAGGGCGAGAAGATCACCGTCAATGCGGACAAGACATTGAATGTCCCCGACCAGCCCATCATCCCGTTCATTGAGGGTGATGGCGTGGGCGTGGATGTGACGCCTGTGATGCGAAAGGTGGTCGATGCGGCGGTGGCCAAGGTCTATGGCAGCCAACGCAAGATCGCCTGGATGGAAGTGTTTGCAGGAGAGAAGGCCACGCGAGTTTATGGTCCCGACATGTGGCTGCCCGAAGAGACTGTGGCTGCCGTGCGCGACTATGCCGTGTCCATCAAGGGGCCACTTACTACGCCGGTTGGTGGTGGCATTCGTTCGCTGAACGTCGCGTTGCGCCAGGAACTGGATCTGTATGTCTGCCTGCGTCCCGTGCAGTACTTCAAGGGCGTGCCATCGCCGCTCAAGGAGCCCGAGAAGACCCATATGGTGATCTTTCGCGAGAACTCGGAGGACATCTATGCAGGCATCGAGTACGCAGCGGGCAGCGAGAAGGCGAAGAAGCTCATCGACTTTCTTGCCAAGGAGATGGGTGCCAACAAGATCCGCTTTCCTGAAACCTCGGGCATTGGCATCAAGCCCGTCTCGCGTGAAGGCACGGAGCGCCTGGTGCGCAAGGCCATTCAATACGCTATCGACCACAACAAGCCCAGCGTGACTCTGGTTCACAAGGGCAACATCATGAAGTACACGGAAGGCGCTTTCCGTGACTGGGGCTATGCGCTGGCGCAGCGCGAGTTCGGAGCCGAGCTGATCGATGGAGGGCCATGGTGCCGCCTGAAGAACCCGAAGACTGGCAAGGACATCATCATCAAAGATTCGATCACCGATGCCTTCTTGCAGCAGATTCTGATGCGTCCGGCAGAGTATTCGGTGGTGGCTACGCTTAACCTCAACGGCGACTATATTTCGGATGCGCTGGCGGCCCAGGTGGGTGGCATTGGCATTGCACCGGGCGCGAATATGTCCGAGAGCATTGCCTGCTTTGAGGCCACGCATGGCACGGCACCTCGATATGCCGGCAAGGACTATGTGAACCCTGGCTCCATGATTTTGTGCGCCGAGATGATGCTGCGCCACATGGGCTGGCGCGAGGCGGCCGACCTGATCGTCGAGTCCCTGGAAAAAGCCATTCAGAGCAAGCATGTGACCTATGACTTTGCTCGCCTGATGGATGGCGCAACCCAGGTGTCGTGCTCGCGCTTTGGAGATGTCGTGATCTCCATGATGGATTGAGCACGCTACCGTTTAAAAACAGGGAGAAACACATGAAACGCATGAAATGGATGCTGGTCATGCCGCTGGTGGTCTTGGCTGTGCTGGGCTGCAGCGCTGCGCAGCCTCTTCAATCAGGTGCAGCCCAGAGTCAGGCGGCAGCGCTGAATACCCAGGAGCTTCATTTTGTTGGGCCTATGGACCTGACGATCACGCTGAAGACGCAGGACAATTTCGAGTCGGCCGTAATGACCGATAACGCTGATCGCGCTTTCCAGATGCACAGTGTGCCCGCTGCCAGCGGTATTCGCATGGAGGATGGCAAGGGGGCATCCATTCACTTCAAGAATGGCGAAGGTGTGGTGGAGCTGGTGAAAGATCGCCCGATTGAAATCAAGGAAATGAAGCGCTAAGTCCCATCCTGGGCTGCTCACAAAAAAGCCTGTTCGCTGGATCTAAGTTCAGCGAACAGGCTTTTTGATAAGAGTCTTAATGAGAATTAGCGAGCCGGCAGCTCGCAGCCATCCGGGCCGCAGCTGGGGTTGGCACCTTCAGCGGCTTGCTCAACTTGAGAGGCGCGGGTGTTGAGGTCGGCGACTTGTTCGGCCCAGTCGGCCAGCTGCTGCTTCCAGCCTTCGACGTCACCCAGCCATTCGCCGATTTCAATGCGCTGCACGGCGCGCTGGCCGGCTTGTTCGGGATGGTCGAACTCCAGGCCAATGGTGGGAAAGCCCTGGCCTTGCAGCATGTTCAACCATTGACGGCTTTCGGCAATGTGCTTCTGGGTTGCGGCTCCACTTTGCTCGGCATAAGCCGTGTCATAGGCGGCACTGTCCAGGCCTATGCTGCTGGCCAGTTCACGCAAAACGGCGGGCTCGCTGATGCGCAGGCCATCAACGTAGTGGGCTTTTTGCTCGGCGGACAGCATCTCCAGCCCCTGGCCTGCCAACGCTTCGGCGGCCAGCAGGGCGGTTGTGGGAGGCTCGGAGTCCAAAGGCGCACCGATGTCGTTGAGCAAGCCATTGACATAGCCTTCACCAAAGGGCTGACCGGTCATCTCTGCAATGCGCTGGTCGCTGGCCATGACTTTTTCACGCCAGTCCTCGGTGATGGTGCGGGTGTGCGAGCCGGTGAGCATGCCACCTGCATGCCATTGCACCTGAATGCCGGGTACTTCGCGTGCCGCCTTGACCAGAGGGGCGGCGGCATAGCACCACCCACAAAGTGGATCAAAGACGTAGTGCAGCACCAGAGGAGGCAATGAGGATGTGTTCATGGTCGGAGGGAGTGGCCACGGGCCGGTCAATTGAAACAGGCCCCAATGTACGCGCTGATGCCGTGCGTACTTCGCTGTTGGCGAGATGACCTTGTCGCCGGTCTTGGCAAAATGGCGATCCTTTCTCTCTGCACTTTTTGTCCATGCGCCTGAATGTAACGCCGCCACAGTCCTCCTCGGAGCCCTCCACACAATCGGTGGTGAGGCGCAGCACCTTTTGGTTCTTGGCGTTCTGGATGCTTGCCATGGCCGTGATGTATCTGGCCATGCAACACTTTCTGAAGCCTTCGCGTGCCCAGGTCATGGAGGACGGCTCGGTGCGCATAGAGCGGGGCATGGATGGGCACTTTCGTGTCCGAGGCTATGTCAACGATCAGCCTGTCATGTTCATGGTCGATACCGGAGCCACGTCGGTCAGCATTACGGATGCACTGGCTACACGTGCAGGGCTGGAGGGCGGCGAAAAGGTCCGCTTTCGCACTGCCAATGGCGAGCGTGAAGGGCGCATGGTGACGGCTGATGTCGTCAAGGTTGCGAGTCTGAGCGTGCGCAACGTGCGCGTGGGTACCGGCTACACAGGAGAAGACAGCGGTGACGCCTTGCTGGGGCAGAATTTCTTGCGTTTTTTTGATGTGCAGATGAGCGGCGATGAAATGCTGCTGAGTCCGAGAAAACGTTCTTAGGGATTTCTCTTGTTTCTGCCGCGCAATGACTTTTGCAGCCCGAAAGCGCCCAAAGTCTGGATTAGAGTAGGGCGCTTTACCAACCGGCGAACAGAGAAGTGCGCTGTGCATAGGTCCGACACGGAGCTACTGTGGCTGCTGCATTGACCATTCATGAGTGAAACACATGTTCTGGAACTGTTGCCATTCAATGGACTGCCTGCCTTGAGCGGACAGTGAATCTCATCAATGGACTGGTTAACCCAAATCTTCAAAAGCCTCAACGATGTCGTCTGGGGCGTGCCCATGATTGTGCTGATTCTCGGCACGGGCTTTTATCTTCAGATTCGCCTTGGCTTCATGCCGCTGCGCAATATCGTTCGCGGCTTCCGGATGATCTGGCGCAGCCGCCGACCTGGTGACAAGGCCGATGGCGATATCACACCCTATGCGGCGCTGATGACGGCGCTGTCCGCCACGGTGGGTACGGGCAATATCGCTGGCGTGGCGACAGCCATTGCCGTGGGCGGTCCGGGAGCCTTGTTCTGGATGTGGATGACGGCGCTGCTGGGCATGGCCACCAAGTATGGTGAAGTGGTGCTAGCGGTGAAGTTCCGTGAGAAGAACGACCATGGCCAGTGGGTCGGTGGTCCCATGTACGCCATCAAGAATGGTCTGGGCAAGAACTGGAAATGGCTGGGCACGCTGTTTGCCATCTTTGGCGGGCTGGCTGGCTTCGGCATTGGCTCCATGGTCCAGTCCAACGGCATTGCATCGGCCATGCACACGGCTTTCGGGCTGGAGAACTGGGTGACCGGTTTGGCGCTGGCCGTGCTGACAGGGGCCGTGGTGCTGGGCGGCATCACCCGCATTGGCGCCGTGGCCGAGAAGCTGGTGCCCGCCATGTGCGTGCTCTATGTGATCTGCGTGCTCTATGTGCTGGGCGTGTACTTTGACCGCATTCCTGCCGCATTTGCGCTGATCTTTGAGCAGGCGTTCAACCCCACAGCAGCTACCGGTGGCTTCCTGGGCTCTACGGTGCTGATGGCCATCCGCATGGGCGTGGCCCGCGGCATTTTCTCGAATGAAGCCGGTTTGGGTACCGCAGGTATTGCACAGGCAGCGGGTGCTACGCGTGACCCCGTTTTCTCGGGCTTGGTGGGCATGATGGGCACCTTCATCGATACCATCATCGTCTGCACCATGACGGGCTTGGCCATCGTGGTCAGCGGTGTCTGGAACTCTGGCGCGACGGGCGCTGTGCTCTCGACCCAGAGCTTTGAAGCCGCCATGCCCGGCGTGGGCAAGTATGTGCTGGCCCTTTCTCTGTCCGTGTTTGCCTTCACCACCATCCTGGGCTGGGCCTACTACGGTGAGAAGTGCTGGACTTATCTGGTTGGCACCGTTTGCGAAAAACCGTTCCGCATTCTGTGGACCATCAGTGCCTTTGTGGGCGCGGTGGCCACGCTGGACTTTGCCTGGCTGGTGGCCGATACGCTGAACGCGCTGATGGCCATTCCCAACCTGATCTCGCTGCTGCTGCTCTCGCCCGTGATCGTGCAGCTCACGCGTGAGTATTTTGCACGCAAGGAAAATCAAATCTGATTATTTTGATAGCTGAAAGCGCTTGATGCATAAGCGCTAGAGCATGATTTGGCCTTTATCTGAATGAGAAGGCAAGAGCACAGGGCGCAGTTGTACAAGCAGCTGCGCCCTGTGCGGTTTTGGTGGCTCCAGTCTGAACTGTGGCGCTGCATCTGCGAAAATACCTGCCTTTCAGGGAATGACGGCTGCAGGCGTGCTGCACGCCGTTGTGCGTATCGAGGCTCGATCCACGCCCTGGCTTCTTGGCCTGTTGCGGCCTTGTCTTGCGAGACAGGTGCAGCAGGTTTTTCATGTTGCCGAGCCTCAAATCGGATCGCCAGAGCCTCTGCGATCATCGCTTTATGCCCGACACAAGCCATTGCCCTCGGCTGCCAGGCCATTTGGGCGCTGCCATGGATAGTCTGCCGTGTCCCACCGCCAGCCCGTTCGCGTTCCTGAACGCCACCAGTTCGATGCCTTGATTGATGCCCGCTCTCCGGCCGAGTTCGAACAGGATCACATTCCCGGAGCGATCAACTGCCCGGTGCTGAGCAATGCCGAGCGCGCCGAGATCGGCACCATCTACAAGCAAGTCAGCCCCTTTGAAGCCAAGCGTCTGGGCGCGGCCTACGTGTCAGCCAACCTGGCGCGTCACCTGCGTGAAACCTTTGCCGACAAGCCTGCCAACTGGAAGCCGCTGGTCTATTGCTGGCGCGGCGGTCTGCGCAGCGGCTCCATGGTGACCTGGCTGCGCTTGGTGGGCTGGGACGCCCAGCAACTCGCAGGCGGCTACAAGGCGTTTCGCGGCCATGTGATTGAAAAGCTGGAGACCCTGGTGCCGCAATTGCAGATGCGGGTGCTGTGCGGCGCCACCGGCTCGGCCAAGACCCGTGTGCTGCATGCGCTGGCAGAGCGCGGCGAGCAGGTGCTGGATCTGGAAGGCTATGCCAACCACAAAGGCTCTTTGCTGGGCAATTTGCCTGGCATTGAGCAGCCCAGCCAGAAGCGCTTTGAGACTTTGCTGGCCGAGCAGATCGAAAGCTTTGATCTTTCGCGCCCGGTCTATCTGGAAGGCGAGAGCGCCAAGATTGGCCGTGTAGGCCTGCCTTTGGTGCTGGTGCAGCACTTGCACAAGGCGCCGGTGATCGAAGTGCGAGCGACGACAGGCGCACGCCTGTCCTATCTGCTGCGGGACTATGCCTACCTGGGCGACAACCCCGAAGCGCTGGCCGCCAAGCTGGGCTGGCTCAAGGAGCTGCAGGGCAAGGAAACCATTGCCCGATGGCAGCAATGGGCGCTGGCCAAGAATTTGCCGCCTTTGTTTGAGGAGCTGATGCTGCGCCACTACGACCCGCACTACGAGCGCTCACAGTCCAACCATTTCGAGCAATGGCCTCAGCGTCAGGTGCTGGAGACGGATGATCTGTCCGACGAGAGCATTATTCGTCTGGCAGAGCAGGTGATGGCGCTGAAGGCCTAGGTAAGCTCCTGCACCATCAGCACCTCATCGAAGAAATGACCTGCAATGAAAAGCGCTGCAGGTTCCAGCCCATAGCGGCTAAAGGCGGATTGCTCATATAGGCGCAGCGCATTGTGATTGCGGGCGTTGCAGCTGAGCAAGAGTTGTCGCAGTTTCAGTGACCGGCCATAGGCAATGGCAGTTTGCAGCAGCTTGCGCGCCAGACCTTGGCCGCGGGCCTGCTGGGTGACGTACATGGCAAAGAGATGGCCTTTGTGTGCCACCTTTTCGCCTTGGTCGCGATACAAGCCCAGAAAGCCGAAAAGCTGGCCGCTGTCGTCAAAGCCACCCCACATGGCCCGACCTCCAGTGCCGCCAAAGCAGCCCAGAATCTGTGCATCACTGAGAGCCAGCTCGCTTTCTGGCGTTGCTCCAAATGCCGTCGGGCATTCGGTTAGCGCCTGCAGGCGCAGGGATCGATAGCTGGATAGGTCGCGCTCTTCAAGTGGGCGTATGACGTAGTGCATGGCCTGAAGTCTAGAGCGCTTAAGACTCCCTAACTCAACCCTTGATACATCGTTGCTTCGCCTTGCCGTACTTTGGTACTGCCTGCGGCTTCGCGCCTCGACTCAACCGCGAACCTTCGATTGACTGGGTAGTGTTAGACGCTCTAAATATGCTCGGCAAAAATCGGTACCAGTGACAGCAGTAGCAGGCCTGCCATGACGCCGTTGAAGGTGCGAAGCGCTTGGGGAGTGCGAAGGGCGCGGCCCACAGTGCTGCCAAACAGTGTCCAGACGCTGATGCTGGGGTAGTTGACCAGCCCCAGAACCAGGGCCGACAGCATTAGATTGACAAAAAATCCTTCGCGCGGTGTGTAGGTTGCAACGACGCCCACGGCCATGATCCAGGCCTTGGGGTTGACCCACTGAAACGCAGCAGCTTGCCAGAAGCTGAACGGGCGGCTGCCCGATTGCCCCTGATCGACATTGCCTGCTCTGGCGATTTTCCAGGCCAGCCAGATCAGATAGGCCGCACCCACATATTTAAGCAAGGTGTAGATGCGTGGCTCCGTCTCGAACAGCTTGCCCAGCCCCGCGCCGATCAGCAGCACCATGACGACCACACCGAGGCAGATGCCCAGCATGTGTGGCACGCTGCGGCGGTAGCCGAAGGTGGCTCCCGATGCGGTCAGCATCACATTGTTGGGGCCGGGTGTGACGGAGCTGACAAAGGCAAACATGGCCAGTGGCAGAACAAAGGACAGGGACTGGGGCAGCAGAGTCATGGGTGTTCGCTGGCAGATGGGCTCAGGCATGGAGGTGAAACTGGGTTCAATGCTAAGCTCGTCAATCAGTACAGTATCAGTACACTTTGCCATGCCAGTTGATGAGCTGGCCTGCTTGTATGACCCGGACAGTTGGAGAGGCCCTCAACCTTCATCACATGCTCGATACCCCGTCGCAACCCTCTTTTTCCAGTGTCTGCGCAGACAGTCTGGGCTGGCAGCCTGTGCGCCCCAGCTCTGTAGGGCTGGTCGAGCAACTGGTTGAATATTTCGGCAAGCTGGTGCGCAACCATGGCTTGCGTGCAGGGGCGCGTCTGCCTTCCGTGCGTGCGCTGGCCCAGAGCGCGGGCGTCAGTCGCGATACGGTGGTACAGGCCTATGACCGCTTGGCCGCCAAGGGACTGATTCAGTCGCGCCGAGGCAGCGGCTTTTATGTCGCAGCCCAGCGCACGGTCACTGCACCCGCCGTGGCTGAAGCGGCTGCCGCCCAGACGGTGGAATTTGATACGGCCTATTTGCTGCGTGGCATCTTTCGCGAGGATGGCGATGGCACCGGCAGTGCGGGCTGCTTGCCAGCGAGCTGGATGGATCAAGGTCTGATCACCGGTGCCATGCGTGCCATTACCCGCCAAGGCGCACGGGCCGAGCAGGGCTTGCTCAGCTACGGTTTGCCGCAAGGTTTTGTGCCGCTGCGCCAGCACATTGCCTCCTGGCTGCAGGCGCAGGAGGTGCCTGCGCATCCCGAACTGAACATGATGACGGTAGGTGGCGTGACGCAGGGGCTGGATCTGATCGTGCGCTGCTTTTTGCGGCCTGGCGATACCGTGCTGGTCGAAGACCCGGCTTGGTTTCTGATCTTTGGCCGGCTCAAATACATGGGCGTGAATGTCGTGGGCGTGCCGCGCCTGCCCGGCGGCCCCGATGTGCAGGCGCTGCAGTCGCTGGCGCAGGCCCATCAGCCCAAGCTCTTCATCCTCAATACGGCAGTCCACAACCCTACGGGTCTGAGTCTGTCTGCCGGCGTGGCGCACGAGGTGCTGCGCATTGCCGAGCGTCACGACTTCTTGCTGGTGGAAGACGACACCTATGCCGATTTTTTGGGTGTCATGCCGCTTCGGCTGGCTGCCATGGACCGACTGCAGCGCGTGATTCTGGTGGGCGGCTATTCCAAGACCTTGTCGGGCGGGCTGCGCGTAGGCTATATCGCCGCCAAGCCAGAGTATGTGCACCGGCTCACGGATATGAAGCTGCTGGCTGGGCTGACCTCCTCGCTGCCGGCCGAGCAGATCGTGCATCACATCCTGGCCGACGGCTCCTACCGCAAGCATGTGGATCGCCTGCGCGAGCGCGTGGACAGGGCGCGCAGCCGCTGTCTGCGCAAACTCGAAGCCCTGGGCTGCCATGCCGAGCATGAGCCCGTGGCGGGCACCTTTGCCTGGGTTGATTGCGGCGTGGATACCGAAGTGCTGGCCCGGCAGGCCGCGCTGAGCAACCTGCTGCTGGCGCCGGGCCTGCTGTTCTCGCCCCAGCAGACGACCAGCAGCAAGCTGCGTGTGCCGGTGGCCATGGCCGACCAGGCTGCGCCCTGGAAGCTGCTGGAGCAAATCCTCGCTCAACTGCGCAGGTAGCGACAAAGAGCGCCAAAGTGGACTGCTCCGCCATGGCGCTCCTCATTCACGATTGATCACAATCATGGGTTGCTGATGGCATTGACGGACAGCGATCTGCTGTTATGTTTGTAGCATGACAGCTGCACGAGCCTTGCCCCTTGCCGCCGCCGGCCACCGTTTTCACGCATGCTTTGCAGCGCGTGGTGCCTGGGGTTTGCTGTTTCTGGCACTGCTGTGTGGTGGACTGACCGCATGCTCCAGTGCACCGACGAACCATGGCAAAGTGCAAGGTGAGAGCTTTCATTCACGAGAGCTGGTTCAGTCCGACAGCAACCGCATGGCCACGCTGGCCATGAAAGAGAACCTGGAGAGCTTGTTCGTCATCATGGACAAGCTCTATCGCCGCAACCCCGCAGAGTGGAAAAAGACAGCCGACAGTCGTGAGGCGGCCATTGCCTATGTGCGCATTGCCATCATGGAGCGCCAGCCCTGGCACGAGTTGCAGGACAAGCGCGATGTGGCTGCCTTGTCGCTGGCACTGCAGCCCGAGTTTCAGGGGGACAGGGTGGCGGCCTTTGTCTATGCCGCTGCCGACATGCTGATCACTTCGCATGGCGGGCGTACCCAGTTCACGCTGATTGATGGACTGGATCCGCAGCATGTCTTCAATGCCGCTCGCAATCTGGAGATTGCCAACTGGATTCTCAACTCGCGCAAGACGCTCAATGGCCAACCCTTGCTGCTGTCCAACCAGATCGGGCAAGAGGAACGCAACCTTAGCTTTGAGCGCGAAATGGGCAAGATCATTGGCCGCCTTGATTTGGTGGCGGACTACACCACCGAGCGCTATCGGCGCTCCGTCATCGGCTATGCGCAAGGCCTGTTTGCCGGTCCTTTCATGCAGTTTCTGCCTGTGCGCTAAGACTTTCTCAAGCGCTCAGTCGCCGCACAGCACGATGGTGACAAGGGCTGAGGAATCCTCCAGCGCTCGCACCGCATGCGGCAAACCCCGGGGCAGGTGAATGAGCTGATCGCGCTGCAGCTTGTGAAGGTTCTGGCCCAGCATCACCTCCAGACTGCCTTCTAGGCAATGTAGGCTGACGCTGCCCACCACGCGGTGCGGCGGCAGGGCCTGGCCCTTGCGCAGCACGATACGGATGACCTCCAGATCTTCGGCCTTAAACAGAACTACGGAACGCGCGCCCGTGAGTCTGGCACCAAACGGCGCTACATCCAGCGGCTGAGCGGGCATGGAGAGAATATGGTCCATGGCGACACCTCTTGCACAAGCGACAACGCACCATTGTCCTGCGCTTGCTGTGCAAGTTCAATCACAGCTTGATGACCATCGCCGATGGATGTGTCACGTTGGCAGCTATTGGTCGCTATTGAGTGGTGTTGGCAGGTCTCAAGCCTTGTAGCCCGTGTTCATGATCCACAGCTCCAGCACCAGAACCACCACGGCCAGCACCATGGGCAGGGCGTAAAGCACTTGCATCACCGTGCTGACAGGCTCGGGCGCTTGCAGCACCGCGCGCTGGAAGCCGACCCAGCCGCAGTAAAACGCCAGAGGCGGCATGACAAAAATAGGCAGCACCAGCCACAGCAGTGGCAAGGACAGCAGCGACAGCAGAACCGAGGCAAGAATCATGAGGGGAAGACGGCTTTAAACCAGCACGTCACGAATGCTGGCGTCCTTGGTGAACTGCGCCTTGGCAAACGGGCACAGCGGCAGCACCTTGGTGCCGGTGCTTCGTACCCATGCCACCAGCGCATCCAGCAGCTGGCGGCCCACGCCTTCGCCGCGCAGCGATTCATCCACATCCGTGTGGTCGATGATGATCATCGTGGCATTCGTGCGGCTGTAGGTCATCTCGGCCACGCGCTGACCATTCTTTTCAATGTGAAACATGCCCTTGGACGGGGCTTCTTCATGCTGAACAGGGTATTGCATGGCGTGGCCTTGAAGTGACTTACGAAAGCACTGTAGCGGAGTTTAGGTCAGGGTCTGTTGAGAGTTGAGCGATCCTCGCTTAAATCTCAACAGACCCTTGCTTTTGCAGCATCTTGATGACACTGGAAAAGTCCTCCGGGCCATGGCCGGCAATGCTGTGCGCCGCATAGATCTGGCGGGCCATACCGCCCAGCGGGGTGCTGGCCTTGACGCTCATGGCGCTTTCCTGGGCCAGACCCAGGTCCTTGAGCATCAGGTCCGTGCCAAAACCGCCGGTATAGCCGCGTGTGGCAGCGCTGGCTTCCTGCACGCCGGGGAAGGGGTTGTAGACCTCCAGCGCCCAGTTGCCGCCGGAGCTGCGGCGCATGATCTCGCTCAGCACCTTGGGGTCCAGCCCGTTGGCCACACCCAGCGCAATCGCCTCGCTGGTGCCAATCATCAAAATGCCCAGCAGCATGTTGTTGCAGATCTTGGCCGTCTGACCCGCGCCCACATCACCGGCGTGGAAGATGTTCTTGCCCATCTTCTCCAGCAGCGGGCGGGCACGTTCCAGATCGGCGTCCGAGCCGCCGACCATAAAGGTCAGCGTGCCTGCAATGGCGCCGCCCGTGCCGCCGGATACGGGGGCGTCGATAAAGCCCATGCCTGCAGCCGCTGCGGCCTTGGCCACCTGCTGGCTGGTGGCCGCAGCAATGGTGGAGCTGTCGATAATCAGCGCGCCCTTGGCGATGCTGGCCAGCAGGCCGGGCGCACCGTCCTTGCCCAGATACAGGGCTTGCACATTCTGGCTGGCGGGCAGCATAGAAATCACCACTTCGGCGCCTTGTACGGCATCTTGTGCGCTGCTGGCGGTCTGACCGCCTTCGGCCTTCACGCGCGCCAGCGCATCGGCGCTGAGGTCAAAGGCCTTGACGCTGTGGCCCGCTTTGACCAGGTTGATAGCCATGGGGGCGCCCATATTGCCGAGGCCGATAAATGCGATCTGCATGCTTTGTCTCCTTGTGGTTTATCAGATTTGATAGCTGCTTGCGCTTGATGGGTAAGCGTTTGCGATGGATTTGACTTAATTTTTGAGCGATGCGCCTTGCTCTTGCAGCAGGTTGCGCAAGATGCTGCGGTGGCAATGTGCTTCGTCCTCGCAATAGCAGCCCAGCGAAAATGCGCTGCTGTGCGAGAGCGCGGCCAGCAGTTTTAACGTGTGCTGTGCAGCCGGCTCTGCCAGCTGCTTGCGGAACTGCTTTTCAAACTGCTTCCACAGTTTGTCGGCCTCGGCCGTCTGACCAAAGGCCCGCAGCTTGATGCTTTGCAGGGCCTGGTGCATCAGCTCCAACTCGGGCGAGAGCTCGGGATACCAGACATCGTAGAAATTGCGGCTGGCAAATTCCGCCTTGGGCACGCCACGCGGCGGGCGGCGCACCGTGCCAATGCGCAAGCCTTCATCGGGTGCACGGTCGCTGCCTAGCTGAACAATGCTCACTGCCATGGGGCTGCTCCTGTTTGAGGTCTGCGCGATGCTTCACTACTCGCTGCCAAAGATGGGATGCACTTTGCGCTGGCGCGGATTTTTCAGTGTTTTTGGCTCTTTTCCCTTGTCTGGCATGCGCTGCATGCTTCTGTTTTGAGAGTCTTTGGCGGACTTGTTTTCTGTTTCTGGCTTGCTGGCCGACTTGCGCTTGGGCGTTGCCCTTGCCTGCGGGTTGAAATTCAGCGCTGCCTGCACCCAGTGATTCCAGGCTGTCCGCGTGGCATAGGCCGTGGGCGAGACCAGAAAATAGCCCTGCATGCCGCCGCGCGGCGACAGCTGGCGCAGGCCCGGCATTTCGGCCACGGCGTCATGTGTGTCCGGCGGCAGGCGCACCAGCAGCTCGTCATCCTGCACACCCAGGCACATCTTGCCGTTGACCATAAACACCAGGCAGCCAAACATGGACTTTTCCTCCACTTCGGCGGTAGGCGCATGCTGGGCCAGCGCTTCGCGTATGGCGTCAATCAGCTGCAGGGTCTCGGGGGCGAGGGGACGGGCGGACATGGGATTCGTTTTCAGGCAATTTCAGCGAATGGCCTCGCAAGCATCACCATCCAGCATCCGCCGGGCGATGATGACGCGCATGATTTCGTTTGTGCCTTCCAGAATCTGATGCACGCGGGCGTCGCGCACCAGGCGCTCCAGCGGGAAGTCATTCAGGTAGCCGTAGCCGCCGTGGATTTGCAGCGCTTCGTTGCAGACGTTAAAGCCTGCATCCGTGGCAAAACGCTTGGCCATGGCGCAGTAGGTCGATGCATCGCGGGCACCGGCATCCAGTTTGGATGCGGCCAGTCGCACCATCTGCCGGGCGGCGACCAACTCGGTCGCCATATCGGCCAGCTTGAACTGCAGGGACTGAAAGCTGGCAATGGGCTTGCCGAACTGCTTGCGCTCCTGCATGTACTGCTGCGCCTGAGTCAGCGCACCTTGCGCTGCTCCGACCGAGCAGGTGGCGATATTGATGCGCCCGCCGTCCAGGCCCTTCATGGCGATCTTGAAGCCTTCACCTTCGTGGCCCAGAAGATGGTTGGCGGGGATGCGGACATTGTCGAAATTGATGACCCGTGTGGGCTGGCTGTTCCAGCCCATTTTTTCTTCTTTCTTGCCGTAGCTGATGCCCACGGCATTCGCGGGCACGGCAAAGGCGCTGATGCCCGATGCGCCTGATTGTGCGTCTCCAGTGCGCGCCATCAGCACCAGCACATCGGTGCTTCCCGCGCCGCTGATAAAGGCTTTGCTGCCGTTGATGATGTATTCGTTACCGAGCAGCTCGGCCCGGGTCTTGAGAGAGGCCGCGTCCGAGCCTGCGCCGGGTTCGGTCAAGGCATAGCTGGCGAGCTTCTGGCCGCTGGTCAGCAGCTCGCCCCATTGCTCGCGCACGGCGTCGGTGGCCCAGGTACCCAGCATCCAGGTCGCCATATTGTGGATGGTGATAAAGGCGGTGGTCGATGGATCGACGGCAGCCAACTCTTCGAACACCAGCGTGGCATCGAGACGCGGCAGGGCCAGGCCGCCTGCGCTCTCAGGTGCATACAAGCCGCAAAAGCCCAGCTCACCGGCCTTGGCAATGGCTTCGCGGGGAAAGTGCGCTTCGCGATCCCACTGCGCAGCATGCGGGGCCAGTTCTGCCTGCGCAAATGCCCGGGCCGTGTCGGCAAAGGCCTGCTGATCTTGGCTGAGTTCAAAGTTCATCTCATGTCTCCTTATTGTTTTTGGCTTGTAGCCCTTGCTGGGTATGCGCCTGCAGCTATTGTTTTGCAATATCCGTTGTGAGTGCTCTCAGTCGGGCGGACCAAAGTGCAGCCAGCGCTTGAGCACGGCTTCACGGGTGTGAATTTGCTGCAGCAGGCAGCCGTGGTAACGGCTGGGCCAGTCCGCCAGAGCTTCAAAGGCCTTGCTTGCTTGTTTGCACTGCGTAATGCGCTGGCGGCTCCATTCACTTTGTTCCTTGCGCAAGGCGGGGCGCTCATGGGCAGACAGGGCACGCATGACATCGCCATACAGAATCTGGTTGGCGGTGTCGGCCTCCTGAAAGTCCTTGATGGCACAGGCATTGGTCTGGGCCGTATTGCCGCCGGGCACGCAGTCGGCACCGGCCTGGGCCTGGGTCTGCTGACTGAAGAGTGCTGCCATAAAAAGAGCTGTGAGCGCTTTGCCGCCGATGACCATGGGCCATGAGCGTCTGATTTTCTGAATGCGGATCGTCATGCCAGCATCATCGCAGCCAGAAAGCCTTGACTGGCGCAACCGGAGCGGGATGGCCTGGCTCATGGCTGCTTTTCATCCTGTGCGCCCTTGCTCAGTGAAGAGCAGTGGCTTTGAAGAAAGCGTGACAACTTCGGGGTGTGGAGCCTGCCCGCCATCATCGGCATAGCCATACAGTGCAGCCGGGGCCAGGCACGAGGCAGGGCTGCACTGTCGGATTGCATGGCCGTCTTACTTCAGGCTGATGGTGGTGTTCACGCCCTGGCTGGTGGTCGAATCATCAAACCAGCGCGCCGTGATGGTCTTGGTCTGGGTGTAGAATATCACCACCTGTTTGCCGTAAGGGCCCAGGTCGCCGAGCTTGGAGGCGCGGCTGCCCGTGAAGGAGAACAGGGGCACGGGCACGGGAATGGGCACGTTGATGCCGACCTGACCAACGTCGATCTCTTCCTGGAACTTGCGCGCTGCTGCGCCCGACTGGGTGAAGATGGCCGTTCCGTTGCCGTTGGGGTTGGCGTTGATGATCTCGATGGCATCGTCCAGAGTGTCGGCTCCCATAATGGCCAGAACAGGGCCAAAGACTTCCTGCTCATAAATGCTCATGCCGGGCTTGACGCCGCTGAAGATGGTGGGGGCCACAAAATTGCCCTGGGGGTAGCCGTCCACGCTGGGCTTGCGGCCGTCCAGCTCCAGTACTGCGCCTTCTGCGACGCCGCGCTCAATCAGTCCTTCAATGCGTGACAGCGCAGAGCAGGAGACAACGGGGCCCACATCGGTACCAGGCTCGGTGCCGCCAGAGACCTTGAGCGTCTTGGCCTTGGCCACCAGGTCGGGAATCCATTGCTGCGACTCGCCGACCAGCACCACGACGGACAGCGCCATGCAGCGCTGGCCTGCTGCGCCAAAAGCGGCGCCGGCAATGGCGTTCAAGGACTGCTCCTTGTTGGCGTCCGGCAGCACGATGGCATGGTTTTTGGCGCCCATCATGCACTGCACACGCTTGCCGTTGAGGCTGGCGCGGTTGTAGACATGGGTGCCGACTTTGGTGGAACCTACAAAGCTGATGGCTTTGATGTCAGGATGGTCGCAAATGGCATTGACCACATCTTCCCCGCCATGGATGACATTGAGCACGCCAGCTGGTACACCTGCCTCCAATGCCAGTTCACACAGACGCATGGTGACGATAGGGTCTTGCTCCGAGGGCTTTAAGACAAAGGTGTTGCCTGTGGCGATCGCCATGGGGAACATCCACAGCGGAATCATGGCAGGGAAGTTAAAGGGTGTGATGCCAGCGCACACGCCCAGTGGCTGGTTCAGCGTATAGGTATCGACGCCATTGGCCACATTGTTGGCCAGCTCGCCCAGCTGCAGGGTGCCGATGTTGGCGGCGTGCTCCACCACCTCCAGGCCGCGGAAGACATCGCCTTCGGCGTCGGGCAAGGTCTTGCCTTGCTCGGCAGTCAGCAGGGCGGCCAGCTCTTTCATGTTCTCGCGGATCAGCTGCTGCAGCTTCAGGAAGATGCGGGCGCGTGCGCCGATGGGCGTCTTCTTCCAGGTCTTGAAGGCTTGCTTGGCATTGGCGACCGCTGCATTGACCTCTTCGGGCGTGGCAAAGGGCACGCGGGCCAGCACTTCCTGTGTGGCGGGGTTGATCACATCGCGCCACTGGGTGGTTTTTGATTCGACCAATTGCCCATTGATAAGCAGCTTGACCGTAGGCGCCAGAACCTTGGCGGATGTGGGGGCGTTCATGCAGTGTCTCCTGTGGTGAATTTGTGCTTCATGGTATGTGTGCAGTTTTGCGGGGGCAATAGGATTTGCTGCACATAGGGTGTGCAAATGTGCACATTCAAAATATTGTGCGCAGACGAAAAAGCCCCGCACATGGGTATGTGCGAGGCTTATATGAGGCCCTGTTGTGAGGCCCGGCTCAAACCAGGCTGATCTAGGCTTTTTTAATCAGCAGCTTGTACTGGCCGGACTTCTTCTGGGCGAACTGCTGCATTTCGGGCACGGTCCTGGCAGTGGGCTGGAACGCTAAGGTGGCTAATTTTTCCCTGACCTGAGGGGCCTGCAATACGGACACCACATCGCTGCGAATCTTGTCGCGGGTAGCGGCATCCAGTCCCAGGGTGAAAGCAGGGAGACAAAGGAGCTCACATCCAGCTCGGCGGGGTCGCCTACTTCGGGCACGGATGGGTACATCGGGCATTTGTTCAATGCGCTTCGGGGGCGGCCACGGCCAGATAACGAGTCTTGCCGCTTTTATAGATGCCCTGGCTGGATGGCCGCATTGTCGGGAGCATGATTGTTCCAGCCGCCCTGGGGCAGGAAGTCGCCGCGCAACATGCGGATGGTGTCGACGTTGACCCCGTTACGCGCGCCTTCACCTTTGACCACAAAGCGGAAGGCATGTTGGGTGTGAAGCTGCTCGGGCGTCTCTTTGCCGGGCATCAGTCCTCATGCTTGGTCTCTTTCAGGGGGTATTTTGGCAGGGTATTGCTGTCTTGTCAGCGGGCTTGCGGCCTGAGATGAGGGTGGATACAGGCTTTAATGCCAATCAACAGCACACTGATGATTGGCATAATGTTGATCGGTATCAGCGCTGATTGGGTGAAACCAGTTATTGCAGTTGGCGCAAGCTAGGGTGGCAGTGGCGCGAATATCGGGACCTCCCAGTCATGGCTTTTCCACTGCCACGCGGCAGGGCGGTCCCGGCTTCAGCGTCTCAATACATGCAATACCAACGCGCAGAGCTCGAAAATTATCCCGGCTACCACATTCCCAGGCTGCAGCAGCTTGCCGTTTCCGTGTTCATTGAAGAAACACAAGAGTTTGGAGTGATGCCTATGCAGTACGCAGCCTTGTCTGCCCTGCTGCGTCAGCCCGGCATTGACCAGCGCGTTCGCTTGCTGAGCTTGACCGAAGAGGGCCGCAGTCAGCTGGCGGTTGCCGAGCCTTCCGTGCTACGCGCCCTGTGCCCCATGCTGGAGCCATCTTTCCGATGGTAAGAGCGGGCAAACTTCGTGGAAATGCTGTCGCTACTGATTTACGAGAACGACGAATTCGCGCGTATCCCTAGCGGGGTGGCTCAGCCCAGTGCCGAGCGCAAACGAAGTGCTGCCGTCAAGGCGGTCAAGGGCCTGACAGGCAAGGCGCAGGGCAGCGTGAATGACTGAGCCACCGATCACAAGGAAAGACATTGGACTGGGACCATCTGCGTTTTTTTGCTGAGCTGGCCCGCAGTGGCAGCATGGCCGCAGCGGCGCGGCGCATGGGTGTTGAGCACACCACAGTGTCGCGGCGCATTCAGGCGTTGGAAAAGCAACTGGGGGCCGTTCTGTTTGCACGCGAAGGCGGCCAGTGGCGGCTGACCGAGGCGGGCAGGCAGCTGCAAGAGGTGACCAACACTATGCAAAGCGCAGTCGATGGGCTGGAGCGAGGGCCTCTGGCCCAGGCTTCGACCAGCGAAGGGCCGGCCGGTCTGGTGCGGGTCGGAGCCACCGAAGGCTTTGGCACGCAGATGCTGGCCTCCGAGTTGGCTAAGTTGACGCTGCGCTATCCGCAGCTCAGCGTGGATTTGCTGGCGCTGCCACGCATGCTGCACCTGTCCAGTCGCGAGGCCGATATCGTCATCTCGCTGGAGCGGCCCAAGCGCGGCTCGGTCATCGTCACCAAACTGAGCGACTACCGCCTCTACCTGTATGGGCAGCGTGAATATCTGGCACGCAAGCCGCTGGTTGCCAGAACCGAGGATCTGCGCCATCACAGCTTTGTGCACTATGTGGACGATCTGCTGTTCACACGCGAGCTGCAGTTGCTGGACACCTTGCACCGGCCCGAGCGATTTGCACTGCGCAGCACCAGCATCACCGCGCAATATGAAGCCGTGCGCGCCGGTGCCGGCCTGGCCGTGCTGCCTGCATTTGTGGCCGACAAGGATCCGATACTGAGCCGTGTGCTGCCAGAGCAGGCTTGTTTTACGCGCACCTTCTGGATGAGCATGCCCGTGGAGTCGCGCCAGATTCCGCGCATTGCCACGACCTGGGGCTTTCTGCGCGACGCAGTGCAGGGGATGCAGGCTTTGTTATGCCCTGCACACTGAAAATTCAGAATTGATAGCTGTCAGCGCTTTTGTGTATTGGCCTACAGCCTGTTTTGAATGAAAATTAGCCTGAGCCCCGCTTGGATTACGATGGCCGTTTGATGAACTTCAAGGACAGTCCATGATCGTCACCACCACGCCATCCATCGAAGGCAAGCGCATCATCCGTTACTGCGGCATAGTCGCAGGCGAGGCCATTCTGGGGGCCAATGTGTTCAAGGATTTCTTTGCCGGCATTCGTGACATTGTCGGCGGCCGCTCCGGAACCTATGAGCGAGAGCTGCAAAGAGCACGTGAAATTGCTCTGAAGGAACTGGAGCAACGGGCGGCGGAGGCGGGAGGCAACGCGGTGGTGGGCGTGGATCTGGATTTTGAAGTGCTGGGTCAGGGCAACGGTATGTTGATGGTGTCGGCCAGCGGGACGGCTGTGGTGGTGGAATAGGCAGCCTGAGAATGGTTGGCAAGATCTGATGTGAACTGAAATTGTGCAAACGCACAATTTTCTTTTACTTCGAAATTGCTAGCGAAAAACCGTTGTACAATTCAATTCATCGTAGGGGAGTCGCCAAGCTGGTTAAGGCACTGGATTTTGATTCCAGCATGCGAAGGTTCGAATCCTTCTTCCCCTGCCAAAATTCAACCCTGCTCATTTTTAATGAGCAGGGTTTTTTGTTCTCGAACTTTTGAGGGCAGGACCGTATCAAGCGGTAGAGTGATCTGCTCTGGGATCAGGTATCTCAAGCTTTGTGCCGGAGTGCAGGCAAAGATTGGCGTGGAGAAAGTATGGAATATCGACTGGATGAAACGGATCGCCAGCTGCTGCGCCTGCTGCAGACCAATGCGCGCGCCTCGACTGCGCATCTGGCCCGGCAGATGAATCTGGCGCGCACCACGGTGGTGGCGCGTATCGCCAAGCTGGAGCAAGAAGGTGTGATTGCAGGCTATGGCGTGCGCCTGGGTTCGCGCATGGAGCAGTCTGCCGTGCGTGCGTATTGCGGTATTCGTGTTCAGCCCAAGACGGCAACTTCGGTCATGCAGGCGCTGAACCGCTTCACGGAGGTGGAAGAGGTCTCGGCCGTCAGCGGACAGTACGACTACATGGTGTTTGTGCGCTGTGAAAGCAATGAAAAGCTCGATGCCTTGCTAGACCGCATTGGCTTGATCGACGGTATCCAGCAGACCTATACCTCGGTGGTGCTGAGCCGCAAAATTGACCGCCGCACGACAGCCGAAGCCGTGGGTTCGTCTTCTTCTCAATAAAAAGCCTGTCGCACTTGTTGCCCATAAAAAAGGGAGCTTCTTGCTCCCTTTTTTATGGGCGTGAATGATTAGCGGACGAAGACCTTGGCTTCGCCGGACTTCATGTGCCCAATGACCGCTGCTTCTCCAAAACCGCTGTCAGCGAAGACCTTGAGGACTTGCTCGGCAGCATCCGCTGCGCAGGAAACCAGCAGGCCGCCCGAGGTTTGCGGGTCGGTCAGCAAGGCCTTATGGGCATCGGAGACCGAAGAATCGATCTGGATGTGCTCGCCGTACGAGGCCCAGTTGCGTCCTGAAGCGCCGGTAAAGATGCCTTGCTCGGCCAGGCTTTGAACATCAGGCAGAACCGGAAGACGAGCACTGTCGATATGGGCGCTGAGCTGCGCTCCGCGGGCCAGCTCCAGCGCATGACCCAGAAGGCCAAAGCCGGTGACATCGGTCAAGGCGTGGACGCCATCGAGCTTGGAGAGATCGGCACCAGGGCGGTTGAGCTGTGTTGTCGCTGAGATCATCGCGGCGTAGCCGGCCTCATCGAGCAGGTTCTTTTTCAGGGCTGCGGAGAGAATGCCCACGCCCAGCGGCTTGCCCAGAATCAGTACATCGCCGGCCTTGGCATCGGCATTGCGCTTCATCTGCTTGGGGTTGACGATGCCGATGCCGACCAGGCCATAGATGGGCTCGACCGAGTCAATGGAGTGGCCGCCAGCCAGAGGAATGCCGGCGTCGCGGCACACGGACTCACCGCCTTCGAGAATCTTGGCGATCACATCGTGAGGCAGCACGTTGATGGGCATGCCAACAATCGCCAGCGCCATCAAAGGCGTGCCGCCCATGGCGTAGATGTCGGACAGTGCGTTGGTTGCAGCAATGCGGCCAAAGTCGTACGGATCATCGACGATGGGCATGAAAAAGTCTGTGGTCGCGACGATGGCCTGCTCGTCATTGATCTTGTAGACCGCTGCGTCATCTGCAGTTTCCGTGCCGACCAGAAGGTCGGGAAAGAACTGCTTGGGCAGATTGCTTTTGGCTAGCAACTCGGACAGCACGCCGGGAGCGATCTTGCAGCCACAGCCGCCGCCGTGCGAGAGAGACGTCAAGCGGGGCGTTGTAGGCACAGCCGTGCCGGTAGAGGTAGAGGCGTTCATGTCGGTTCCGTCTATATCCTGCAAATTTCGGTTATTTGCATGGCGCATGCAGCTGGAGCGTGTCCCCAGGCAGAGCGTGCGAGCTGCCTATTATCGGCTTGAGATTATCGGCCTGGGCCAGGATGTTTGATCTTGAGGGCGCAAAACGGCTTGATGCAGGCATTGCCTTGCGGGACGCTGAATGGTGGCGAGTGTGCGCAAAAAGGAGGCAGACTGCGCATTGAGCTGCTGGCTATTACGCTTCATTACCATCGAGGTGCTGATCTGCAGTCAGCCAAAGTCCTGTGCCAGACGTTGAGTCAACAAGCGCTTTAAGACAAAGGCGCGGTATCGCCACAGCATGGCGATTTCTAATGAATAGGGAGACTCATGTTTCATCGCACTTCTTTTACGCGCTCTCTGATGGTGCTAGGTTGGCTGGCCGTCGCTACGGCAGTGCAGGCGCAGACCTATCTCAGTGGCTCCATCACCGGGCAGCTGGCACCGGGTGTCTATGGTCAGGTCAATATTGGCAACGCTCCGCCGCCTGCGCTGGTCTATGCGCAGCCCATGTGGGGTGGGCCTGTCATACCGCAGGCGCAGCCGCTGTACATGTGGGTGCCGCCGGGTCACTCTCGCAACTGGCGCCGCTACTGTGGTCGCTACCATGCTTGCGGGCAGCCGGTCTACTTCTTGCGCAATCCGCCCCCTCACTGGCATGCCAGACCTTCGCATCGGCATGAGCGCCATGACTGGGACGATGATCGCCCCCGGCATAGACATTGGGATCGGGACGATCGCCGCGAGCGCTACAGCCACCGCAGAGACTGGGATCGCGATGATAGGGATGAGCGTCGAGGCCACGGTCACCGACGCTGGCGTGAACGCGATGATGATTGAATTAGGGGTTAACCACTAATTTTTGTGTTGCTATTACACACTCGATAAGGCTTTGTGCTATTGAATAAATAGCATAAAGCCTTTTTTCTTTATGGTTTGTGATTGGTTTTTATTGATATTTTTTGTTGATATGAGTAAGCGCTCTGCTATGTGATTTTGGCATAGCTGCTAGCCGAGGGCTTGTCTAGTCCAGAAGGTGAACCCTGCCGACAATAGGATCATTCGTTTTGACTAGGTGGTTGCCCGTGCGTTGTCTCGATTGAAGCTTGCGCGGCGTGAGAATTGCTGGCAGCCACTCCATCATTTTCAGGAGTCTCCCGGCATGAGCACTGCTCTCAAAGGCATTTCATCCATGGCAACCCGCCAAGTTCTGACAGAGCTGGCGCAGGCATGGCAGGCGCAGGGCGGTCAGGCCGTTCAGATTGAATCTGTCGGAGGTGTGGATGCTGCTCAGCGAGTGCAGGCAGGTGACGAGGCTTTTGATCTGGTGTTTCTGGCGTCCAACGCCATCAACAAGCTGCAGGCCGCAGGTCGCGTGATCGAAGGCAGCAAGGTTGACCTGGTGCTCTCCAGCACCGCAGTCGCCGTGCCTGCAGGCGCGGCATTGCCAGATATCGCTTCTGAAGAGGCGGTGCGTGCTGCAGTGCTGGCAGCGCCCAGCATTGGATTTTCGACCGGCCCCAGCGGTGTAGCCCTGCAAAAGCTGTTTGAGCGCTGGGGCATTGCCGAGGAGATCAAGCCCCGTTTGGTGCAAGCCCGGCCAGGCGTGCCTGTGGGCTCCATGGTGGCATCGGGCGAAGCGGCCCTGGGTTTTCAACAATTGAGCGAGCTGATTCACGTCGAAGGCATTCAGATCGTTGGCAACCTGCCAGCGGCCATCGCCATCGATACCGTTTTTTCAGCGGGTGTGGTGACGGGATCGACCCATGCCGAAGAGGCTCAGCGTCTGCTGGCATTCATGGCCGCGCCTGAAGCGGCCGAGGCCAAGCGCCGCCAGGGCATGCAGCCCGCCTGAAGATTTCATGACATCGCACTCGGGCGGGGGCCCGGGGGCGAGACTCCAGCCAGCAAAAGGGCAGTCATAGCCCTTTCGTGACGGATGTACCAGATGCCATAAGGCTTTGGCGCCAGCCGCGAAACAGGAGTTAGAGGCGACAAAGAGAGGCAACTGAGAGACTAAATATGACTTCGCAAGCTAGCAGTCCGACAACCGACGAGACGGTCGCCAATGTGCAGACCATTCTGAACGAGCATCCCTTCTCTGGTTACCAGTGGGTGATCTTCGCCCTGTGTTTCCTTATCGTTTTGCTTGATGGCTTTGATACCGCTGCCATTGGCTATATTGCTCCTTCGCTGATTGCGGAGTGGGGCGTGGCCAAGGGCGATCTGGCCCCCGTGCTCAGCGCGGCGCTGTTCGGTCTGGCCGGTGGTGCCATGTGCTCCGGTCCTCTGGCCGACAAGTTCGGCCGCAAGGCCGTGCTGGTGGGCTCGGTGCTGGTGTTTGCCGTGGCCTGCCTGGCTTCGGGCTACACGCATGACCTGAGCAGCATGACAGCCTGGCGCTTTGTCACCGGTCTGGGCCTTGGCGCTGCCATGCCCAATGCCGTGACGCTGATGAGCGAGTACTGCCCGGAAAGCCGCCGTGCCACCATCACCAACGCCATGTTCTGCGGCTTCCCGCTGGGGGCGGCCTTCGGTGGCTTTCTGGCGGCTTGGATGATTCCCCACTTTGGCTGGCGCAGCGTGCTGTACCTGGGTGGTATGGCACCCTTGCTGCTGCTGGTGCTGCTGGTTTTGCTGCTGCCCGAGTCTGTGCGCTACATGGTGGCCAAGGGTTACTCGGCAGACCGCATTCGCAAGCCTCTGGCGCGCATTGCCGGTAACGCTGTGGCGAATGTGCAGAAGTTTGTGATGACCGAGAACAAGGCTGCTGTGGAAGGCAAGAGCGGCATGGGCGTGGTGCTGTCCAAGCAGTACGCCGTGGGCACGGTCATGCTGTGGATTGCCTACTTCATGGGTCTGGTCATCTTCTATGCACTGATGAACTGGATGCCTGTGCTGTTCAAGGAAGGCGGCCTGGATCCCAAGACCGCGACCCTGGTGGCAGCTCTGTTCCCGCTGGGCGGCGTGGGCGCTGTGTTCTTTGGCTGGCTAATGGACCGTTTCAACGCCAACCGCATCATTGCCGTGGGCTATGCACTGACGGCAGTGTCGATCTGGTGGATCGGCCAGGAGGCGGGCAATCTGGGCTGGCTGGTGGTTTCCGTCTTTGTGGCCGGCACCATCATGAACACCGCGCAGTCCTCCATGCCGGCACTGGCCGCTGCTTACTACCCCACCAGTGGCCGCGCCACCGGCGTGGCCTGGATGCTGGGCATTGGCCGCTTTGGCGGCATTGCCGGCTCCTTCCTGGTGGCCGAGCTGACAGTGCGCAACCTGGGCTTCAGCCAGATTTTTACGGTGGTAGCCATTCCCGGCCTGATCGCGGCAGCCGCCCTGATCATCAAGCAGATGGCTTCCCCCAAGGGCGAGCGTTGAGCTTGCGCTGAGTTTTTGAATAGCCGCCGGCTCGAAAGAGCCGGCTTTTACGGTCAACCGTTGATTTCCAACCTTCAAGGGGTTCTTACATGATTATTGACGTACACGGTCACTACACCACGGCACCCGCCGCTTTGGGCGCATGGCGCGATCTGCAGATTGCAGCTCTCAAGGACCCCAGCCAGAAGCCATCGGCTGCTTCGCTGAAGATCAGCGATGACGAGATCCGCGAGACCATTGAAACCAACCAGCTGCGCCTGATGAAGGAACGCGGCTCGGATCTGACCATCTTCAGCCCCCGCGCCTCGTTCATGGCCCACCACATCGGTGACTTCGAGACATCGAGCACCTGGGCGGCCATCTGCAACGAGCTGTGCTACCGCGTTAGCCAGCTGTTCCCCGACCACTTCATCCCCGCCGCCATGCTGCCCCAGTCGCCCGGCGTGGACCCTGCGACCTGCATCCCCGAGCTGGTCAAGTGCGTGGAGCAGTACGGCAACGTGGGTATCAACCTGAACCCCGATCCTTCGGGCGGCCACTGGACTGCGCCTCCGCTGTCCGACAAGAGCTGGTACCCCATCTACGAAAAGATGGTGGAGTACGACATCCCTGCGATGATCCACGTCTCCACCAGCTGCAATTCATGCTTTCACACCACCGGCGCGCACTATCTGAATGCGGACACCACCGCCTTCATGCAGTGCCTGACCAGCGATATCTTCAAGGACTTCCCCACACTGAAGTTCCTGATTCCCCATGGCGGTGGCGCTGTGCCTTACCACTGGGGCCGTTTCCGCGGTCTGGCGCAAGAGATGAAGAAGCCGCTGCTGGAAGAGCACCTGCTCAACAACATCTACTTTGACACCTGCGTGTACCACCAGCCCGGCATCAACCTGCTGACGGAAGTGATCCCCACCAAGAACATTCTGTTCGCCAGCGAAATGATTGGCGCCGTGCGCGGTATCGACCCACAGACTGGCCACTACTACGACGACACCAAGCGCTATATCGAAGCCACGCAGAACCTGACGGCTGAAGAAAAGCACGCCGTCTACGAAGGCAATGCCCGCCGCGTGTTCACGCGTCTGGACAAGGCTTTGAAGGCCAAGGGTCTGTAAATTCAATAAAAAAGGAGCTAATGGCGCTTGACTAGTCTTGATTTCAGATTGAAAACGATCTGATATTGATGAATAACAAGCGCTAGTAGCTCACTTTTTTGATTCAATCACGTTATTGCAAAGAGGTATTTCCATGTACGAATTGGGAGTTGTTTACCGCAATATCCAGCGCGCCGACCGCGCTGCTGCTGACGGCCTGGCCGCTCTGGGCTCTGCCACCGTGCACGAAGCCATGGGCCGTGTGGGTCTGCTCAAGCCCTATATGCGCCCCATTTTCCCGGGCAAGCAAGTCTCGGGCACTGCCGTCACCGTGCTGCTGCAGCCCGGCGACAACTGGATGATGCACGTCGCCGCTGAGCAGATTCAGCCCGGCGACATCGTGGTCGCCGCGGTGACCGCCGAGTGCACCGACGGCTACTTTGGCGACCTGCTGGCCACCAGCTTCCAGGCTCGTGGCGCCCGTGCGCTGGTGATCGACGCCGGTGTGCGCGACGTGAAGACGCTGCAGGAAATGGACTTCCCTGTCTGGAGCAAGGCGATTTCCTCCAAGGGCACGATCAAGGCAACCTTGGGCTCGGTCAATATTCCTATCGTCTGCGCTGGCATGCTGGTCACGCCCGGCGATGTGATCGTGGCCGACGACGACGGCGTGGTCTGCGTGCCCGCCGCCCGTGCCGTGGAAGTGCTGGCCGCCGCCCAGAAGCGTGAAAGCTTCGAAGGCGAAAAGCGCGCCAAGCTGGCCAGCGGCATTCTGGGCCTCGATATGTACAAGATGCGCGAGCCTTTGGCCGCCGCTGGTCTCAAGTACATCGACTAATAAATCAGGAGCGGGGTGCCATTGCTGAACGCGGGCATCCAGCCAAAAGGATTCAAACATGAGCCAATTTGAAAAGACCCCCGGCTGGATGGATTGGTACGCCAACCCCTCCAAGCCCCAGTTCAAGCTGCCCGCTGGCGCTGTGGATGCGCACTGCCACGTGTTCGGCCCCGGCAACGAGTTCCCCTTTGCGCCCGAGCGCAAGTACACCCCCTGCGACGCCAGCAAGGCCCAGCTGTTTGCGCTGCGCGACCACCTGGGTTTTGCACGCAATGTGATCGTGCAGGCCACCTGCCACGGTGCGGACAACCGCGCCATGGTCGATGCCTGCAAGGCTTCGGGCGGCATGGCCCGTGGTGTGGCTACCGTCAAGCGCTCCATCAGTGATGCAGAACTGCAAGAGCTGCATGACGCCGGCGTGCGCGGCGTGCGCTTTAACTTCGTCAAGCGTCTGGTGGACTTCACGCCCAAGGACGAGCTGATGGAAATCGCCGGCCGCATCGCCAAGCTGGGCTGGCACGTGGTGATCTACTTTGAAGCCGTGGACCTGCCCGAGCTGTGGGACTTCTTCACCGCACTGCCCACCACGGTGGTGGTGGACCACATGGGCCGCCCCGACGTGAGCAAGGGCGTGGACAGCGAGGAGTTCGCTCTGTTCCTGAAGTTCATGCGCGAGCACAAGAACGTGTGGAGCAAGGTGTCCTGCCCCGAGCGCCTGTCCGTGACCGGCCCCAAGGCCCTGGATGGCGAGCAGAATGCCTACCAGGATGTGGTGCCGTTTGCGCGCCGCGTGGTGGAGGAGTTCCCCGATCGCGTGCTGTGGGGCACCGACTGGCCGCACCCCAACCTGAAGAACCACATGCCCGATGACGGCCTGTTGGTGGACTTCATTCCCCACATCGCGCCTACGGCTGAGCTGCAGCAAAAGCTGCTGGTGGACAACCCGATGCGCCTGTATTGGCCTGAGCAGGCTTAACACCCCCCTGAGGC
Organism: Comamonas sp. FUJ_7; assembly: GCF_057369555.1. Taxonomy (NCBI): domain Bacteria; kingdom Pseudomonadati; phylum Pseudomonadota; class Betaproteobacteria; order Burkholderiales; family Comamonadaceae; genus Comamonas; species Comamonas sp. FUJ_7. Next base: position 619,361 of record NZ_JBXXZI010000001.1, on the reverse strand, counting down.
GCTGCGCGCCTTGCCCCTCTCTCGCTTCGCGGGAGGGGGACGACACCCTCGGTGCGCGGCGGCGCTTCCTCGGTGTCTCTGGCGTTGGTGCGTGACCCGTTTGAAGGGCAGGGCGACCTGCTGCTGACAAAGCTTTGAGAGGAGAAACTTATGGCATTGGAAAAACCATATCTGGATGTACCCGGAACCATCATTTTTGATGCTGAGCAGTCCCGCAAGGGTTACTGGCTCAACCAGTTCTGTATGTCCTTGATGAAGGCCGAGAACCGCGACCGCTTCCGTGCCAACGAGCGCGCCTATCTGGATGAATGGGCGATGACGGAAGAGCAAAAGCAGGCCGTGCTGGCCCGCGACCTGAACTGGTGCATGCGCACCGGCGGCAATATTTACTTTCTGGCCAAGATCGGTGCGACCGACGGCAAGAGCTTTCAGCAGATGGCTGGCTCCATGACCGGCATGACAGAAGATGAGTACCGCGCCATGATGATGAGCGGTGGTCGCTCTGCCGAAGGCAACCGCTACGTGGGCGAAGATGGTGATGCACAGGCGCACCGTCAGCCACAAGGAAGTGCTCGAAGCGCTGGTAACGAGAACAAGGAAGGCAACTAAGACATGGCACGCATCACCGCATCCGTTTTCACCTCGCACGTGCCAGCCATCGGCGCGGCCATGGACATGGGCAAGACCCAGGAAGCTTATTGGGCCCCCCTGTTCAAGGGCTATGACTTCTCCCGCCAGTGGATGAAGGACAACAAGCCCGACGTAATCTTTCTGGTCTACAACGACCATGCCACGGCCTTCAGCCTGGACCTGATTCCAACCTTTGCCATTGGCACCGGCGCTGAGTTTCAGCCCGCTGACGAGGGCTGGGGCCCCCGTCCCGTGCCCAAGGTGCAAGGTCACCCCGATCTGGCTTCGCACATTGCGCAGTCCGTCATCCAGCAGGACTTTGACCTGACCATCGTCAACAAGATGGATGTGGACCATGGCCTCACGGTGCCGCTGTCGCTGATGTGCGGCGAGCAGGACCCCAAGACCGGCTCCTGGCCCTGCCCGGTGATTCCTTTTGCCGTGAACGTGGTGCAGTACCCCGTTCCGTCGGGCCAGCGCTGCTTCAACATCGGTCGCGCCATCCGCAAGGCCATTGAGAGCTACGACGAAGACATCAACGTCCACATCTGGGGCACAGGCGGCATGAGCCACCAGTTGCAAGGCGCGCGCGCCGGCTTGATCAATCAGGAATGGGACAACAAGTTCCTCGACCTGCTGATCGAGAACCCGCACGGCCTGGCCAAGATGCCCCATATCGACTATGTGCGTGAAGCCGGATCCGAAGGTATCGAGCTGGTGATGTGGATGATTGCACGTGGCGCCATGTCCGACGTGGATGGCCCCGCACCTCTGCCTAAAGTGGCACATCGCTTCTACCATGTGCCTGCATCGAACACGGCCGTTGGCCACCTCATTCTGGAGAACCAATAATCATGTCTAAAACTATCAAAGTCGCTTTGGCTGGCGCTGGTGCCTTTGGCATCAAGCACCTGGACGGCATCAAGAACATCGACGGCGTGGAAGTTGTCTCGCTGATCGGTCGTCGCCTGGAGCAAACCCAGGAAGTAGCCGACAAGTACGGCATCAAACATGTCACCACCGACCTGGCCGAAGCACTGGCTCTGCCCGAAGTCGATGCCGTGATTCTGTGCACGCCCACGCAAATGCACGCCGCCCAGAGCATTCAGTGCCTGAAGGCCGGCAAGCATGTGCAGGTGGAAATTCCTCTGGCCGATGCCCTGAAGGACGCGCAGGAAGTCGCCGAGCTGCAAAAGAAGACCGGCCTGGTGGCCATGGTGGGCCATACCCGCCGCTTCAACCCCAGCCATCAGTGGGTGCACAAGAAGATTCAAGCCGGCGAGTTCAACATCCAGCAAATGGATGTGCAAACCTACTTCTTCCGCCGCACCAATATGAACGCGCTGGGCCAGGCCCGTAGCTGGACCGACCACCTGCTGTGGCACCACGCTGCCCACACCGTGGACCTGTTTGCCTACCAGGCTGGCAGCCCCATCGTGAAGGCTAACGCCGTGCAAGGCCCCATCCACAAGGATTTGGGCATTGCCATGGATATGAGCATTCAGCTCAAGGCCGCCAACGGTGCGATCTGCACGCTCTCCCTGTCGTTCAACAACGATGGCCCTCTGGGCACTTTCTTCCGCTACATCGGCGACACCGGCACCTATCTGGCCCGCTACGACGATCTGTACACGGGCAAGGAAGAGAAGATTGACGTGTCCAACGTCGATGTGTCGATGAACGGCATCGAGCTGCAGGACCGCGAATTCTTCGCCGCCATCCGCGAAGGCCGCGAGCCCAACTCCAGCGTGCAGCAAGTGTTCAACTGCTACAAGGTTCTGCATGACCTGGAGCAGCAACTGAACGCTGAATAAGTCCTGGGGATTTATTGAGATCTGCAAAGGCCGGGGCTTGCTCCGGCTTTTGCTGTTTTTGCTTTGAAATTAATAGCTGCTAGCGCTTTATCTGTATGGGCTATCGGCTATAAATGCTTTAATTTTCCTCTTCAAGGAGCATCCGTGCAAAACCGACCACTAGGCCCCTTCAGCGTGGCAAACGTCGCTTTAGGCTGCATGAATTTCTGTCATGCCTACAGCACCCCTGTGACGACCGAGCAGTCGCACGTCGTGCTGCACGCCGCACTCGATGCAGGCGTAACGCATTTCGACACCGCTGCACTGTACGGCTTTGGTGCCAGCGAAAAGCTGGTGGGCCCCGTGCTCAAGCCGCATCGTGACCGCATCACTCTGGCCAGCAAGGGTGGCATGGCGGGTGTGCGTGGTGACGATGGCGTGATGCGCCGCGTCATCGATGGCCGACCCAAGACCCTGCGCCAGAACTGTGAAGACAGCTTGCAGCGCCTGGGCACCGATGTGATCGATCTCTACTACCTGCACCGCTGGGACAAGAATGTGCCCATCGAAGAGTCCGTGGGTGAGATGGCGCGCCTCAAGGAAGAGGGCAAGATTCGCGCCCTGGGGCTGTCCGAAATTGGTGTCGAGGCACTGCGCCGTGCGCATAAAGAGCATCCCATTGCGGCTTTGCAAAGCGAATATTCTCTGTGGTCGCGCAATGCCGAGCTGGGTACCTTGCAGGCCTGCAAGGAGCTGGGTATTGCCTATGTGGCTTTCAGCCCCATGGGCCGGGCGTTCTTGAGCGGCAAGCTCCAGCAGGTGGACAACTTCGTCAAGGGCGACATTCGCGCCAGCATGCCGCGCTTTGCGGGCGAGGCTTATGCGCAGAATCTGCGTTTGCTGTCCCCCATGCAGGTTGTGGCTGAGAAGGCTGGCTGCTCGTTGGCCGAGCTGGCGATTGCCTGGGTGCTGCACCAGGGCGAGCATGTCATTGCTTTACCTGGCACGACCAAGGTGGAGCATCTGCAAGAGAACGTGCGCGGCGGTAGCGTTCAGCTCAGCGCCGAGTTGCTGGCCGAGTTGAACGAGATCTTCAAGCCCGACGCAATTGCCGGTGACCGCTATGCGCTGCAGGCGCAAGGTGAGGTCGATACCGAAAAATACGCGTTTGAAAAGCGACCAGCCTGATTCAGCTTGGCTGACAACCGCCCCGTGGGGCGGTTTTTTTATAAGGTTTTGACCGTTTGACTTTATGTGGCAGGGCGAGCTGCTCATATTTTGGAAAAAGCAAAAAGCCCGGAAAACCGGGCTTTTTGATGAGGATTGAGTGCGCTTTCAGGCCATGAACAGGTAGTGGTCGACCAGCAGAGCCAGGAACAGCAGGCTCAGATGCCACAGTGAGAAGCGAAAGGTGCGGCGCGACAGCTCGTCGGAATAATTGCGGTACAGCGCGATGGCATAGCCAATGAAGCCAGCACCCAGCACAACGGCAGCCACCAGGTAGAGCCAGCTGCTCATGCCGTACATGAAAGGCAGCAGGCCCGCCGCAAACAGCACGATGGTGTAGAGCAGAATCTGCAGGCGCGTGTACTGGCTGCCATGGGTGACGGGCAGCATGGGCAGGCCGGACTCGCGGTAGTCTTCCACGCGGTACAGGGCCAGGGCCCAGAAGTGGGGGGGCGTCCAGAGGAAGATGATGAGAAACAGAATCAGTGCTTCGGGGCCCACATTGCCGGTCATGGCCGCCCAGCCCAGCACGGGGGGCATGGCACCGGAGGCGCCGCCAATCACAATGTTCTGCGGCGTGGCGGGCTTGAGAACCACGGTATAGATCACCGCATAGCCCACAAAGGTGGCCAGCGTCAGCCACATGGTCAGCGCATTGGTCCAGACCCACAAAATTGTGGCGCCAATCATGCAAAGAATGGCCGAGAACGCCAGCGCCTGCTGGCTGGACAGCTCGCCGCGCGCCGTGGGGCGCCAGGCGGTGCGCTTCATCTTGGCATCGATATGACGCTCGACCAGACAGTTAAAAGCAGCAGCAGCAGCAGCGACGAGCCAGATGCCGACGCAGGCCACGCCCATGTGAACCCACTGATTGAGCGTAGGCCAGCCGGGAACGGCCAGCACCATGCCAATCAGGGCGCAAAAAACAATGAGCTGCACCACGCGCGGCTTGGTCAGCGCGTAGAACTGGCTGATTCGCGAGGTGTTGTCTAACAAGGCTTCACTTTGACTCATGCAATCACTCTTTGTGCGCTGTGCCTCAGGCAGGGCGGCGCGCCATTTCAGGGTTGGGGGCGGTGGCGGCATCGGTGCGCGTTACAGCCAGACTCCAGACCACAATTGTTACCAGGGCTGCGGCTCCGCCTGTATGGAGAACGGCAGCGACCAGAGGCCAGTCCAACACCACGTTGGACAGGCCTGTTAAAACTTGCAGCACTGCAAAAAATGCCAACAGGCGGCGGGGCTTGGAAAGAGCAGGGGCCTGGCGCATAGACCACCACAGAGCGGCAAGCGCTGTAATTACCAGATAGGCGGCCAGGCGGTGCATGTAATGGATGGCGGTCAAAGCTTCAAAGCTGATGTGGCTGCCGTCTTTGAGAAAACCCAGAGGACGCCAGATCTGCAGCGCTTCGGAAAAATTCATGGCGGGCCACCAGCTGCCCTGGCAAGTGGGGAAGGTCGTGCATGCCAGTACCGCGTAATTGGTGCTGACCCAGCCTCCCAGGCTGACCTGGGCAATCAGCAAAGCAAGACATAGCCACAGGGCAAGGCGCAGATTCTTGGAAATCGCAGAAGGGGACTGGCCGATCTGCTTGAGCCCAAGGCCTGAAGCGGGAATGGCCAGCAGCGCGAGCAGCCCTGTACCGCCAAGCAGGTGCAAGGTCACGATGGCTGGAAAGAGCTTCATCGTGACGGTCAGCGCACCAAAGGCCCCTTGAATACAGACCCACACCAAGGCCAGGGTTGGCCACCAAGGACTAATAGAGCCGGTGAATGGACTGGTTTGGTCGGGGCGTTTGGCAGCGCGCGCCTGTCTCCAGCTCATGACCGTCATGGCGATGATGAGTACGCCAACAGTCGTAGCCAGATAGCGGTGAATCATCTCCACCCAGGCTTTGCCATGTGTCACAGGCCCGGTCGGCATGGCTGCCTGAGCTTCGGAAATCTGCGCGTGCGCTGAAAGGGGGCTGGCCGTGCCGTAGCAGCCAGGCCAGTCGGGGCAGCCCAAGCCAGAGTCTGTCAAGCGCGTGAAAGCGCCAAACAGAACCAAGTCAAAGGTCAGGAAAAGGGTGAGCACACAAAGTGCGTGCAGGCGCTTGCCAGAGCCTGTGCCACGATTGCGCCACCAGACCCAGCACAGGGGGCCTAGCGCCAGAAGCAGGCCAAACACCATCAGCTCCAGAGCAGGAGCCAGGTCATAAAGTTGTTGCTCTGTCATCTGCTCCCTCCTGCCGCTGCCGTCGTGCCTGACTTGACTGGCTGTGCATCAAGCAAGGCTGCGCATGAGGCAGACGAGACAAAAACGCAAAAACGAAGCAGCATGGTTCAGTGATGAGGGGGCGTTATGGGCCAGTGTTTACAGAAGTTTTTGAAGATCGTGCGAGCACTCAGGCTAGAAGCAAGGACAAGCTGGCCAAGAGACAAAAGCTAGGACGCTACCGATGTACCTGTGTAGAACATCGATACAACGGCTGAATGAAGGCTCTTTGATCCCGCACAATTTTACCCATGAGATTTGCAGCTAGTAGGAGGGGGGTGGAGTGCCCCTAGCAAAGCGACGAAAGGAGAAGTTAATGAGGGTCCGAGGAAAAAGGCAGCGCTTGTTCATTTTTTCAAATAAGCGCTTTGTGATTGGAGTACCATTGCTGCCTACCACGCAGCATTGGCTGTGGCAGTGCCGGGTAAGCAGATGCAGCTTCCCAACTACTGCGGGCGTCGTTCAATGGTAGGACTCTTGCTTCCCAAGCAAATAACGTGGGTTCGATTCCCATCGCCCGCTCCAAATTTTCTGCATTGAGATAAAGATCTAGGCCGATCTTTGTTTTCAGGCGAGTTCTTGGTAAGTTTCCCAATTACCCACAACCCTAGCCGTGGCTATGCCACGGCTGCCGTCTGAGGACGGCCCAGTTCAGTAAATCGATTCAAGATAGCTGCCCGGATGTACAACTCATTCACTTGGCGCTCAAAGGTGCGAGACATTACTCGCTCACCCAGCCGCTTGATGCAGTTCATCTTGGTTTCCACCAAGCTTCACCGGTGATAGCCACTCCAGCGCTTGCAGATGCTTCGCCCCAACCGCTTGCATGTGGCAGTCGTTGCATTGCGATGTTCAAAGACGCTGCCTTTGCGGATGCGTGCATTCTTTCGAGGTGCAATGACTGGAGTCGCTGCGCACCTTATCACCGCTTCATGGACTGGCTGTGTGTCGGAAGCGCCATCACCTGTCAGGCTCTCGAACACTTCATCTTTCGGTAACTGCTGCAGCAAGTCAGGCAATACGGCAGCATCGCTGACATTGTTGGAAGTCACGCAGATGGCTCGAATCTGCAATGTCTTGGCATCAATGACAATGTGCAGCTTGCGCCACTGGCGACGACGTTTAGGTCCGTGCTTTTTGCACTTTCACTCGCCTTCACCTAGAAATTTGATGCCTGTCGAATCCACCAGCAGGTGCAACCCACCTTGGCTGCGTGTGTACGGCACCTGAACGTTCAGCCCTAATTGGCGTCTGCACAAAGTGCTGAAGTCAGGGGCCGGCCAAGCAAGCCTCGACAATTGCAGCACGGACTGCAGCAGTCCTGTTGTTTGGCGCAGGGCTAAGCCAAACAGATTCTTGAGCGTCAAGCAAAACTGGATGGCAGCATCCGAGAACCTCGGGCTACGCCCGCGTTTGCCGCAGGCAGCGGCAAACCAACACATGCGTATGTCCAGCCATACCGTCAATGAACCTCGTGATTTAAGCAAGGCGTCGTGTTATGTCCAGTTGGTGGGGCATCAGCAGCGCTTGCTGGCCTGGCTTATGCGTTAAGCCTAGCGCTTACGACACGCCGACTGCTGCAACAGCGCCCTCTGAAGGTGTTGGACTCTTTGCGGTGCTGCTAGCTTTGCTCTGAAAGTAGTGGGTCGATATTCGTCCATCGGGAGCGTGATGTACGACTTTTGATTCCAGATGCTGGTGCAATAGAGTCTTAGGTCTTATATCTAATGGAAAACCCTAGCCTCTTACTCCAGTGAAAGACCATCGCCTACCTGCTGGCAAGCAGCCTAGGCTGCACCAATAGTTGCGGGTGTAACTATTATTTGATTGTTAAGGCGGTCCATGTATTGATTGGGAAGGCTTTTGGTGCGTGTGAGCGCCTGCTGGCATGGCTCTTCTGCTTTCTTAAGTTCCACTGAAAAGTGGCCGCTGATTCGAAACTCAAGCATTTTTCGGCGCGCATTTGTCTGTGCGATGAAGTGTGTTCACACGATGTAGGGAATAAAAATGACCAACTCCTCCCCTCCAAGCCGCAGATCGTTTCTGCTGGCTTCTGGTGCCGGTGTCGCTATAGCCGGTACCGCCGTTACTCTCAAGGCCAACTCCAAGGAGCCTGAGGTCAAGCTGGACGCTTACAAGCCTGAGTACTTCAATGCCGAGGAGTGGGCTTTCATTTTGGCGGCGACAGCACGCCTGATTCCTTCTGATGGTGATGGCCCTGGTGCCATCGAGGCCCATGTGCCCGTCTTTATTGACCGCCAGATGACCAATTACTACGGCAATGCCGAAATCTGGTACATGGAAGGCCCTCATGACCCTGCTGCGACTCCTGATCGCGGCTGGCAGTCTCCTCTAACTCCTGCTCAGCTGTACCGCAAGGCCATTCCTGCCTTCAACGCAGCATGCCAGGAGCGCTTCGGCAAAGAGTTCAAGAGCCTGAGCACTGAGCAACAAGATGAAGCTTTGACCGCCTTGCAAAAGGGCGAGATCAAGCTGGAGCCAGAGCTGAGCTTCTTCTTCACCACCTTGCTGGCCAATACCAAGGAAGGCTATTTCGCTGACCCCGTACACGGCGGCAACCACGGCATGCAGTCGTGGAAGTACATCGGCTTCCCTGGTGCTCGCGCCAGCTACATGGAGTGGGTGGATCAGCACAACAAGAAGTACCCACTGGGTCCGGTATCGATCAAGGGCGAAAGGGCTTAAGTCATGGCACGCATTGAAAAGAAAAAAGACGTAGTCATCGTCGGCTTGGGCTGGACTGGCTCCATTGCAGGTATGGAACTGGCTGCCGAAGGTTTGGAAATCGTGGCGCTGGAGCGCGGCGGTGACCAGAACACGGTGCCTGAGTTCAAGTACCCCAATCAGATAGACGAGCTGACCTATGGCGTGCGCTTGAAGAACATGCAGCACCCCAAGCAGGCCACGGTGACCGTGCGCCGCCATGATGGCGAGATCGCATTGCCTTATCGCTCCATGGGCTCCTTCCTCCCTGCCAATGGCGTGGGTGGTGCAGGTACGCACTGGAACGGCTTGACATGGCGTCCGCAGGCTGAAGAAATCAAGCTGCGCACCTATGTGAAGGAGCGCTGGGGTGAGGCCATCATCCCCGATGGCATGAATCTGATGGACTACCCCGTTAGCTATGACGAGCTGGAGCCATTCTTCACGCAGTTTGATGAGGTGGCCGGTATCTCTGGCAAGGCCGGTAATTTGAAGGGTCAGATTATCGAAGGTGGTAACCCCTTCGAGGCTTGGCGCTCCAAAGAGTATCCCATGCCCCCATTGCCTTCGACCTATGACTCGACCAAGTTCGCGGCAGTGGCCAAGCAAATGGGCTACCACCCATTCCCCGCGCCTGCCGGTATTGCTTCCACGTCGTATGTGAACCCCTACGGCATGCAGATGGCGCCTTGCAACTTCTGCGGCTTCTGCGAGCGCTACGGTTGCTATCAGTACTCCAAGTCATCCCCTCAGACGGCTGTGCTGGACGCCCTCAAGCGCAAGAAGAACTTCTCCTACCGCACCCACTGCGAAGTGCTGCGCGTGGAAAGCTCGGAAGACGGCAAAACAGCCACAGGTGTGACTTACTTCGATGCGATCAAGCAAGAAGAAGTGTTCCAGCCTGCAGACTTGGTGATTCTGTCGTCTTATCAGCTCAACAACGTGCACCTGATGCTGGTGTCCGGTATCGGCAAGCCTTATGACCCCAAGACCAACACGGGTGTGACGGGCAAGAACTACGCCTACCAGATGAATGGTGGCGTGACGATGTTCTTCAAGGGGGAGCACTTCAACCCCTTTATCGCTCACGGCTCCAACGGCATGTGCATTGACGACTTTGGTATCAACCAAAACGACTTTGGCAAGCTTGGCTTTATTGGTGGCGCTTACTGGCGCGTAGGTGCCATGAATGGTCAGCCTATCCGCTCCATGCCGCTGCCCAAGGGCACACCGGGCTGGGGCGCAGGCTGGAAGCAGGGTATCAAGGAGTGGTATGGCCACGCCATGTCGATCGGCACGCACGGCTCGCACATGTCGTACCGCAACAACTACCTGGACTTGGACCCCACCTACAAGGACCAGCACGGCCGTCCGTTGATGCGCATGACATTCAACTGGCAGGAAAACGACCTGAAGATGACCCAGTACCAAAAGCTCAAGGCCGAGGAAGTGGGTAACGCCATGAAGCCAGATCTGATCCAGTCAGGCTTCAAGAACATGGGTGCACAGTATGACGTGCGTCCTTACCAGACTACGCACAACACTGGTGGTCACATCATGTCTGAGCGTCCCACCGAAGGTGTGGTGAACCGTTATTGCCAGGCCTGGGACAAGCACAACGTGTTCGTCTTTGGTGCCGGTAACTTTGTGCAGAACACTCAGTACAACCCCACTGGCATGGTTGGCGGTCTGGCTTACTGGACTTTGCACGCCATTCGTACCATGTACCTGAAAAATCCACGTCCGCTGGTTTAAGGAGAAGAGCACATCATGAAAAAAGCTCTCAATATTCTGATTGCGCTCGTTGTCTTGGGCGTTGTTGCAGCGCTGGCACTGATCTTCGTGCCTTCCAAGCCTTCGCCCGCGAATGAAGTTCTGCCCGCCGACTGGAAGGCAGAGCCGGGTCGCGGCGAGTACGTGATGCGTGCAGGTGACTGCATGGCCTGCCACACCGCCAAGGGCGGTGAGCCTCTGGCTGGTGGTAACGCCATTGGAAGCCCCATGGGCAAGATCTGGGCGTCCAACATCACGCCTGACAAGGAAACCGGTATCGGTAACTGGACGCTGGATCAGTTCCGTGCAGCCATGGTGGATGGTATTGGTGGCCACGGCCAGCAGCTGTACCCTGCCATGCCCTACGAGAACTATCGCTACATGAAAGAAAGCGATATCCGTGCGCTGTACGACTACCTGCAAACGGAAGTCAAGCCTGTGAAGAACGAAGTGCAGGCCACCAGCCTGAGCTTCCCTTTCAACCTGCGCTTTGGTATCCGTGCCTGGAACTGGCTTGCGCTGTCGGGTGAAGCCGACTTCACGCCCATGGCTGGTGATGATCAGCAGATCCGTGGTCAGTATCTGGTGGAAGGCGCAGGTCACTGCGCTGCCTGCCACAGCCCACGCACTGCCTTCATGGCGCAAAACGGCACACGCCTGTCCGACTCCAGCTTCCTGACCGGTGGCATGGTTGAAGACTGGTCTGCACCTGCGCTGCGCGGCAAGGACTCACGCGTTCAAAGCTGGACGACCGAGCAAATTGCTGCCTACTTGGCAACGGGCCGCAATGCCCATGCAGTGGCTAACGGTGAAATGGCGATGGTGGTCGAGCACTCCATGCAGTACATGACCGATGCCGATCTGAACGCCATGGCCAAGTTCCTCAAGACCATGGACGGCCAGGCTGCAGATGCCGCGCCTGAAAAGGTTGCCGCACCTGGCCCACTCAGCACTCCTGTGCCTCAGGCTGATGAAGCAGGTAAGGCCACTGCTGAACTGCTGAAGTCTGCAAGCCCTGACATGCCTCTGGGTGCTCGTCTTTATCTCGACAACTGCGCTGCCTGCCACTTTGTCAGCGGCAAGGGTGCTGCCGAGATCTTCCCTGAGCTGCAAGGCAATGCAATGGTGCTGGGCAAGGATGCCGGCCCGCTGGTGTCGGTGATTCTGAATGGCGCTTCCTCGCCCGCAACAGATCGTCGCCCCATGCATCTGGTGATGCAAGGTTATGCCGACCGTTTGACCGACAAGGAAGTGGCAGCACTGACTACTTTTGTGCGCAAGGGCTGGGGTAACCAAGCTTCTGACGTGAGCGAAAGCCAAGTTAGCAAGGTGCGCAAGCACACCCAAGCTGCTGCAGCTCCCGAGCGCGCACAGTAAGCGCATGGATGACATCAGAGTTGTGCCTTGAGCACAGCTAATAGAGCCCCGAAGCCCAGTCTGATCTTTTCAGACTGGGCTTTTTTATGGCTCCAAGCGAGGTGATGCTCCGCCCAAAAATCAACAGGCCGCACCACTGTGCTTAAGTGGTGCGGCCTGTTGCGTATGCGGGCTGCAGATCAACCAACCGGGAGCTGACGATAAACGGCGCGGTATGTTGAATGGTTTTGCTGCGTCGGTAAACGTGCTTCCATGGACTCAAGTGTGCATGTTGCAGTGCAGAAAATGTTGCTTCAATTTCTGTTGTTAATGGCTTGCTACAGAAAAATATTCTGTATTTATTGAATTGGCGGTAAATTCTCAGATATGGACACCTTGGATAAAAAGATTCTTTCTGCTTTGCAGGTCAACGCTCGAGCCAGTCTGCAGGAAATAGGCGCGGCTGTGGGACTAAGTGCATCGCCATGTTGGGCGCGCATCAAAAAGATGGAGGAGGCCGGTGTGATCGAAGGCTATACCGTGCGTCTGAACCCTCAGGCACTGGGGTTGGCTGATTCAGTATTGGTGATGGTGACCTTGGATAGCCATTCCGATAACACCTTGGAGAAGTTTGGCGAAGTACTGGCGACCATTCCTGAAGTGGTGGAGGCGCATCTGGTCTCTGGTGAGTATGACTATCTGCTGCGAGTTGTCGTCAAGGACACACGTGACTATGAGCGCTTGTTGCGAGAGAAGCTCTACAAGATCAAAGGCATCCGGCACAGCCAGTCCAGTTTTGTATTACGCACGCTGAAGCGATCAGATTTACCGCTGGGTGGCTAATCGAAAACAAAAGGCTGCCCATGGGCAGCCTTTTGTGTGAAGGAAGTCAGCCTCGCTGGAGCGAAGCTTAGACTTCAGTTAGTGATTTCATTTTTTGAGATCAAAGCGGTCAAGCTCCATGACCTTGACCCATGCAGCAACAAAGTCCTTGTAGAACTTTTGCTCATTGCCTGCTTCTGCATAGACCTCTGCAAGTGCCCTCAAGATGGCATTGCTGCCAAATACCAGATCTACGCGCGTTCCAGTCCACTTTCGTGCTCCGCTTGTGCGGTCGACGCCTTCATAGCTGCCGTCTTCCAGGGCTTTCCATTGCGTGCCCATATCCAGCAGATTGACGAAGAAGTCGTTGCTCAGCTGGCCAGGCGTTTGGGTCAGAACCCCATGATTGCCTGCCGTATTGATGTTGATAGTACGTAGGCCGCCGATTAGCACGGTCATTTCGGGTGCTGTCAATGTCAGCAGCTGGGCCTTGTCGATCAGCAACGCTTCAGCCGCGGCGGGAAACTGTCCGTGCAGATGATTACGGAAGCCATCTGCCTTGGGCTCCAGCGGAGCAAAGGACTCAGCATCAGTCTGTTCGGCGCTTGCATCGCCACGGCCCGGGGTGAAAGGAACGGTAATTTGTACACCAGCGTCAGCTGCGGCCTTTTCCACACCTGCGCTGCCAGCCAACACGATCAAGTCGGCCATCGAGATTCGCTTGTCACCATCAGCCCCCTTGTTGAACTCACGCTGAATTTCTTCAAGCTTGGCAAGAACTTTGGCCAGCTGTGCAGGGTTGTTGGCAGCCCAGTCCTTTTGCGGGGCTAGGCGAATGCGTGCGCCATTCGCACCGCCACGCTTGTCAGAGCCACGGAAGGTAGATGCTGATGCCCAGGCTGTGCCCACCAGTTCCTGAACCGACAGGCCCGATGCCAGCAGCTTCGCCTTAAGAGCAGTTACGTCGGCGTCACTCACCAGTTCATGCTTGACTGCGGGAATGGGGTCTTGCCAGATCAGCTCTTCCTTGGGTACTTCAGGGCCCAGGTAGCGGCTGCGAGGACCCATGTCGCGGTGAGTCAGCTTGAACCATGCCCGCGCAAAGGCTTCTGCAAAAGCCTGTGGGTTTTCAAGGAAGCGGCGAGAGATCTTTTCATAAGCCGGGTCCTTGATCAGGGAGATATCGGTCGTCAGCATGGTGGGCTTTTTGTTGGGGCCACCATGGGCATCGGGAATTACATCGCCTGCATCCTTGGCCACCCACTGGATCGCACCAGCGGGGCTTTTTTCCTGCACCCATTCAAACTTGAACAGATTCTCAAAGAAGAAGTTGCTCCACTGTGCCGGGGTTTGAGTCCAGGTTACTTCCAAGCCGGAGGTGATGGCATCGCCAGCCTTGCCGGAGCGGTAGCTGCTGGCCCAGCCCAGGCCCTGGGCCTCCAGAGGAGCGGCTTCGGGTTCGGGGCCTACATGGCTGGCTGGGCCGGCGCCGTGGGTCTTGCCAAAGGTATGACCACCCGCAATCAGGGCAACGGTTTCTTCATCATCCATGCCCATGCGTGCGAAGGTATCGCGGATGTCGTGGGCAGCAGAGATAGGGTCGCCATTGCCGTCTGGGCCTTCCGGGTTCACGTAGATCAGCCCCATCTGCACAGCAGCCAGCGGGTTTTCCAAGTCGCGCTGACCACTGTAGCGGCTGTCGGGCTTGTCGCTGGTAGCCAACCATTCCTTTTCAGCTCCCCAGTACACATCCTGATCGGGCTCCCAGGTGTCGGTGCGACCACCTGCAAAACCAAAGGTACGAAAGCCCATGGTTTCCAGCGCAACGTTGCCACACAGAACCATCAGGTCGCCCCAGGAGATTTTGTTGCCATACTTTTGCTTGATGGGCCAGAGGAGGCGGCGTGATTTGTCGATGTTGACGTTGTCAGGCCAGCTGTTGAGAGGAGCGAATCGCTGCTGACCGCGACCTGCGCCGCCGCGGCCGTCTTGCACACGGTAGGTGCCCGCAGCGTGCCAGGCCATGCGGATGAATTGAGGGCCGTAGTGGCCAAAGTCGGCGGGCCACCAGTCTTGAGAGTCAGTCATCAAGGCGCGCAGATCGCGTTTGACCGCCTCATAGTCCAGCTTCTGAAACTCTTGTGCGTAGTTGAAGCTCTCACCAAGTGGATTGCTTTTTTCGGAGTGCTGGCTTAGCAAGTCCACGCGCAGCTGGTTAGGCCACCAGTCTTTATTGGTGGTGCCATTGCCTTTGGCAGCAGTTTCGCTGTTTTGGCTTTGGTGGAATGGGCACTTGGATTCAGTAGTCATGAAGCTCTCCGTTGCAACGATCCGACAGGGCGGCTGGTTCTGGATGAGATATCAATGCAAAATCGATATCGAATTGTTTTTATCAATAGCTTATTGCGATTGATTGATGTGAATTATCAGTGTGATGCAGGTATTGCGGGCATTTTTTGCTATTGAAATAACTTAGCTTCGCAATAGAAGAAAAAAATGTGAGCGGAAATATGGTCCGGGGATAGTGCTGTTTTGTGTGCTCAGAATAGGAGTCTGAGCAACACTTTTGAGCCTATGCGAGGCACTGGCTTTGCACAAGTGCGCTGGGTCAAATTAAGTGTTTGACCTAGGAGTAAGAGTGGAGTTGACAGGCAAGACCATGTCAAAGCACGGCTTTTCATGGCTCTTGGTGGCAGTCGATGGATTAGCTGACGACGAGCTTGTGCACCAAGTCGGCGGCGGTAGATGCACCGTACTTGCGCATGAGGCGTGCACGATAGATCTCCACCGTGCGGTGACTAATGGCAAGAGCCTTGCCGATTTCCTTGCTGGTCATGCCTTCGAGCAGGCGTGCTGCAACTTCGCGTTCGCGGCCCGTGAGTTCGGCTTTGACAGGGCGGTGGGCTGAAAGGTCTTCAAAGCTCCAGATGCCCGACGCATGGGGGTCGTTGCGATCCAGAGTGCGTCCACTGACATGGCACCAGAATACTTCGCCGTTGGCTCGTTTCATGATGCGATTGTCGGAATAGACGCCTGTGGTGTTCAGAATGGGGGTGATGCGTGCGCCTAGTCGTTCGTACTCATCTGCGCTGGGGTAAAGCACCTGGAACGACTGACCTATGAGTACCTCGCGAGAGGCATGGAACATTTCGCACAGTTGCCGATTACAGTCGAGCATGATGCGGTTGCGCGAGATGACAAGGCCTACAGGGGCCGCGTCAAACGCTAGCTGGTAATCGACAACCATGGGACTGCTCTTTACGAAAAACTACCTACTTTGGTACGTAGTATCGTAGCGTATTCCAATTCAAGGAGACATGTGTGAAAAAGCTCTACCCATCTGCAGAAGCGGCGCTACAGGGCGTTGTTGCTGACGGGCAATTGCTGGCCGTTGGCGGCTTTGGTCTGTGCGGCATTCCCGAGGCCCTAATCGATGCGGTCTGCGCCAGTGGCGTCAAGAACCTTACGGTTGCTTCCAACAATGCCGGCGTAGACGGATTCGGCCTGGGCAAGCTGCTCGATACCCGTCAGGTCAAGAAGATGATCTCCAGCTATGTGGGCGAGAACAAAGAGTTCGAGCGTCAGTATCTGGCTGGTGAGCTGGAGCTGGAATTCACACCCCAGGGCACGCTTGCCGAGAAGATGCGCGCCGGTGGGGCGGGCATTCCTGCTTTCTTCACCAAGACTGGTGTAGGCACGCTGGTGGCTGAGGGTAAGGAACTGCGCGAGTTCGATGGTGAGACCTATGTGATGGAGCGCTCCATCGTCGCTGACGTGTCCCTGGTCAAGGCCTGGCGCGCCGACAAGAGCGGCAATTTGCAGTTTCGTCTGACGGCGCGTAACTTCAATCCTGCTGCTGCAACCTGCGGCAAGGTTTGCGTGGTGGAAGTTGAAGAGTTGGTGGAAGTGGGTGACATCGCGCCTGACGACATCCACTTGCCTGGCATTTATGTGCATCGCATCGTGCATAACGCCAACCCCGAAAAGCGCATCGAAAAGCGCACCATTACAGAAAAGAAATAAGGAGCTGTCATGCCTTGGACCCAAGACCAGATGGCCGCGCGCGCGGCCAAAGAACTCGAAGACGGCTTCTACGTCAACCTTGGCATCGGCATTCCTACCTTGGTGGCCAACCACACGGGTGATAAGGAAGTTTGGCTGCAATCCGAAAATGGCATGCTGGGCATTGGTCCCTTCCCAACTGAAGATCAAGTTGATGCCGACCTGATCAATGCGGGCAAGCAGACCGTCACCACGATTCCTGGCTCTGCCATTTTTGGCTCTGACCAGTCGTTTGCCATGATTCGCGGCGGCAAGATCAATCTGTCTATTCTGGGCGCCATGCAAGTGTCCGAAAAGGGCGATCTGGCCAACTGGATGATTCCCGGCAAGATGGTCAAGGGCATGGGCGGAGCCATGGATCTGGTGGCCGGTGTCAAGCGCGTCATCGTGCTCATGGAGCATGTGGCACGCAAGAAGGATGGCACGACCGATCTGAAGATTCTGCCCAACTGCACTTTGCCATTGACTGGCGTTGGTGTGGTCAATCGCATCATTACCGACCTAGGGGTGATGGATGTGACGCCTGACGGACTGAAACTGGTGGAACTGGCCGATGGCGTGAGCTTTGAAGAGATCCAGTCAAAGACTGGTGTGACGCTGTTGAAATAAGCTGCTTTCCCTTATAGATACTAAGAACCGCTTAGGCGGTTCTTTTTTATGCTTGCTTCTCGCTAGCAGATTTGATAGCTGGCCGGTAGATAGGGCAAGCGATGCGAGCTGTTTTGCTTAAATATTGAGTCACGAATTATTTCAATCTGCAACAATCGGGCTTGATTGAGTCGACAGAAACAGAGCGCTTTGATGAGTGAGAACGCAGGAGCGGTAGGGCGAGCGAATGATGTGCATTTTTTGCGCGCCGTTACCGATATGGCCGAACGCACCAATGTGGTGACCGGCGATGCAATCTATACCGAGAAGGGCATGAAGCTGGTGGACAAAGGTACACGCGTCGATAGCCGTCTCTACGATCGTCTGGTCATGCACAAACTGCGAGACCCGATCGATAGCAGCCTAGTCGCAGACAACCTGGTGGATACAGCGTCGCTGTTGACTCTCGCTCGACAGCAATGTGTGCAGGTAGAGTTGCTGCGCCGCATGGTCACTGCTGTGGGGGATGTGGAGCGTTTGCTGGCACCGATCAAGAGTTTGTTGCTCCCCCAGGCCATTGCCTTCAAGCTCACGGTGATGAGAGAGCAGCGAGCGGATCTCTTTCATCACAGTTTGCAGATGACGTTGGTGTCAGTGTTCCTGGCCCTCAAAAATGGCTGGACGGAGCGTGAATGCGTGCCGCTGGCCACTGCGGCTTTGCTGCACGATGTGGGCATGCTTTATATGGAGCCAGCCTGGACCGATCCGGATCACCGCCTCAGTGGCGAGGAGCGCAAGCATTTGGTGGCGCACTCTGTGACTGCCATGCTGGTTGTGCGCAGCACCGAACTCTATTCGCGTGCAGTGGAAATTGCCGTGCTTGAGCACCATGAGCGCATGGATGGCTCCGGTTATCCGCGGGGGATCAAAGGCAGCGCCATCTCACCCATGGGACAAGTGTTGCTGCTTGCGGAAGTGGTGTCGGCCTTCTTTGAAAAATTCACGGACATGCCGGGACAGCGCCTGTCACTGATGCTGCGCATGAACCACAAGACCTACCCCGCTGACCTGGTGCACCAGATCCTGCCTCTGCTCTACGACGAGATCAGCCCAGGTAAGCCTTTGGCGCCATTACAGGCCGAGTTTTCCCAAAACATCACGGCGCTGGAGGCTGTGTTGCGCAAGTGGAAGGAACTCAAGGCAGACTTTCCGGAGCATTGGCAGCAGATGCCTGATGCTCAGGCAGCGGTGATGGTGGAGGCCAGCTTGGCTCAACTGCAAAAGCAGCTGGCGGAGGCAGGCTCTCACCCGAGTCAGCAGATGAATGTGCTCAGCTATATCAAGGACGATGCGCAGGGTATGAGTGAGCTGACGCTGGTGAATCGAGAGGCTCTGTGGCAGTTGCGGGCCATCATGAATGATTGCCAGCGTCGCTGGCCCACGCTGGGGCAGGGCGGATCGACGCTGGAGACTGCCGTTGCTGAATGGGTTGAAGCTTGTATGCAATTGATTCCGCAAGCAGAGCCGGGCACTGTGACGGCAGAGGCAAGGGGTTCCCAGATACCCGACTCTCGGACCCTGAACTGATGGCACAGCAAAGGCGATGAAGCTGCTGCCAAGTCCCCATATTTGATAGCTGGCTTCTATTGTTTGATGAGGGCAAAGAGTGGCCTTCTTAAAAAGCCACCATGAAGACATGGTGGCTTTTTTTCATGTGCTCTCTTAGTAGATGTCGCGTAAATAAACGTGGGTGCAATGCGTCAGGGGGTATAGGCCAGCTTGCTCTCGGCCGGGAAAAGTGGGCCGATTCGCCGAGCACGATGAGCCTGAGAGGCGGAGGAATTCATGGTCAGGCAAAGCCTTTCGGGCCTAGGTGGTCTGGAATACAGGCTATCGATTGTCAAAGTACGTAAATTCAACGACGTAATGGCTGGATAATTCCTATTACATTATGTTGCGTTTTGCGATAGAGGCATTGCGCTGCAAATCAGACGATATCGCCTTTCATAGCTCCCATTTCATCCATCAGGGATGGCCGCTTTGGCGGTCGTGAAACTTTCTTTGGAGTGGATGAAGGCGATGAGATTGAGCAAGCTGAACATTGGCGCCCGCCTAGGACTGGGGTTCGCCATAGTGCTGTCGTTTGCCGTGCTGATCACGGTAATAGGTATGTGGCAGCTGCACGCTGTGGGGCAGGCGACCCAGCAGATGATGGAGGAGCCGCTGAGTAAAGAGCGCCTGATCAGCGACTGGAACAGCAATGTCAGCGTGGCTGTGGCGCGAACCACGGCGATTGCAAAAAGCAGTGATGCCAGTCTAGTGCCTTTTCTGGCAGCAGATGCTGCGGCAACCTCCAAGGGAACTGCTGATGTGCTCAAGAAGATTGAGCCGCTGATCTCTCAGCCCGCGGAGCGCGAGATCATGGCCAAGATCATGGAGGTGCGAAAAGCCTATGTGGCCAGCCGAGACAAGGTGAGTGAGCTCAAGGCACAAGGGTTGGCTGAGGAAGCCGAGGCCATGCTGACTCAGGGGTTTGTGCCTGCCGCCCAGGGCTATCTGAAGCTGCTCGGTGAGTTGCTGAGTCTGCAGCGCTCCAGCCTGGATGCGAAAGCCGCCGAGGTGGAGCAGATCGAAAACAGCAGCAAGACCTATTTCCTGATTCTGGCGGTGTTGGCTGTGCTGATTGGTGCTGTGAGTGCCTGGCGCTTGACGGTGGGAATTACCGTGCCTCTCAAGCATGCGGTGAGTGCTGCAAGGCGCGTGGCTGATGGGGACCTGAGTGGCAGTATTCAGGTCAGCGGCAGCGATGAGACAGGCCAGCTCATGCAGGCGCTGCATGACATGAATGCCAGCTTGGATCAGTTGGTGGGCCAGGTTCGCCAAGGCACAGACAGTATTGCCACTGCGTCGAGCCAGATTGCTTCGGGTAACCATGACCTGTCTGCGCGCACCGAAGAGCAGGCCAGCTCGCTGCAGCAGACGGCGGCATCCATGGAACAGCTGACTTCTACCGTCAAGCAAAACGCTGACAACGCTCAGCAGGCCAATCAACTGGCGCTGTCGGCCTCCGGCGTTGCAGTCAAGGGTGGTCAGGTGGTTTCTCAGGTGGTGGAAACCATGGGGGCCATCAGTCAGTCTTCCAAAAAGATAGCAGACATCATTGGCGTGATTGATGGAATTGCGTTCCAGACCAATATCTTGGCGCTCAATGCCGCAGTGGAAGCGGCCCGTGCCGGTGAGCAGGGCCGGGGCTTTGCCGTGGTGGCCTCTGAAGTGCGCTCTCTGGCAGGGCGTAGCGCCGAGGCGGCCAAGGAGATCAAACAGCTGATTCAGGCGTCTGTCACTAAGGTGGATGAGGGCAGTCAGCAGGTGAGCCAGGCAGGCAGAACGATGGACGAGATTGTCAGCAGTGTGCAGCGTGTGACAGACATCATGGGTGAGATCACTGCCGCCAGTCAGGAGCAGACCATGGGGATTGAGCAGATCAACCGTGCAGTCTCCGAGATGGATTTGGTGACCCAGCAAAATGCGGCGTTGGTGGAGGAGTCCACAGCAGCCGCTCAGTCCATGCAGCAACAAACCAGTGAGCTTTCACGCATGGTCAGCGTGTTTCGGCTCAAAAGAGGTTGAGTCATTGCGCTGAGAGTGCGCTTGCTTGAAAGGCTCTGCAAGAGAGGGCAACTTGTTCTCTGCAGAGTCTTTGTCATTGACGATGCTGTGTGGGGGAGGTGTCTGCTGGATCTTTGGGTGGTTGGCAGGCTCTAGAATTTCGGCCCATGCATAACTCCCATGATCCCAAGGTGCTGCCGGTGCGCGATGGTGTCAGCCCCAGCTGTGTGGTGCTTCCAAGTCAGATGCAAGGTCTGCTGATCGACTTTCTGTCTGAGCGTCTTCCTGCTGTCAGTCGCCAAGATTGGCTGCGCAGGATAGAGCAGGGAGAAGTCGTCAATGAAAGAGGGGAGGCCGCGGCGGCTGATACGGCCTGCGAACAGGGCTTGCGCTACTACTATTACCGCGAACTGGCAGCAGAGCCCGACATTCCATTTGCGGCCCAGGTGCTTTACCAGGACGAGCACCTGCTGGTTGCCGACAAGCCGCATTTCTTGCCCGTGGTGCCTGCAGGCCAGTATCTGCAGAACACATTATTGGTGAGACTCAAGCGCGAGTTTGATCTGCCGGAGCTGTCACCCATTCACCGGATTGACCGTGATACGGCAGGGCTGGTGGTATTTTCTGTACAGCGAGCCACGCGAGGCATTTATCAGGCGTTGTTTCGTGACCGGGCCATCCACAAGACTTACGAGGCGGTAGCGCCTTACCGGGCTGAGCTTTGTTTTCCTCGTGAGCATGCAAGTCGGATGGAGGAGAGTGGCCATTTCTTTCGCATGCATGAGGTGACGGGTGAGCCTAATAGCTTCACGCATATGGAAATCATTGAGCACAACAGCATTTGGGCACGCTATAGGCTCAGTCCTGTCTCAGGCAAGCGTCATCAGCTGAGAGTGCACATGGCTTCTCTAGGGCTGCCGCTCAAGGGAGACACGTTCTATCCCGTAGTCAGCGATCCGGAACCCGGTGACTATGCCAATCCTTTACAGCTGCTGGCAAGATCACTGCGCTTTAACGACCCATTGAGCGGGCTGCCTCGCGAATTTGCCAGCAAGCGCAGACTGCAGCCTTTGCTGGCGGACTGAGAAAGCCCGGCTGCTAATGTATCGACCCAGCAGTTTCTGCACAGGTCAGGCCGCTAATGCAAATGCCTCAGCGGGAGTTTTCATGTTCAGCGCGGTGCTGTTGCATAAATCGATGTCCAGCCAGCGGTAGGCTTGGGGCATGAGTCAGCCCCACAAACCTCGCTACCGCACCACCAACTGGAAGCAATACAACGCAGCCCTCAAGTCCCGGGGCTCCTTGTCCATCTGGCTGGACAAGCGCATGACGTGGTTTGCAGCTGTCAGCGGCAAACGCGGGCGAAGCCCGAAGTTCTCTGATGCAGCCATCCAGTTTTGCTTAACTCTCAAGAACTTGTTTGGCTTGGCACTGAGGCAGACCACAGGCTTGGTGGAGTCGGTGCTGCAACTGTGTGGCCTTGCATGGCCAGTTCCAGACTTCAGCACCCTGTGCAGGCGGCAACGAGATTTGAATGTCCAGATTCCTTACTCCCGCAGCAAAGCAGGCTTGCACCTTCTGGTGGACTCAACAGGTATCAAATTCCTTGGCGAAGGCGAGTGGAAATGCAAAAAGCACGGTGCTGAATAGGCGTAAGCGGCACATAGGCATTGATGCCGACACCTTGCAAATTCGGGCCATCTGCGTGACGAGCAATAACGTCAGTGATGCTTCTGTGCTCGGAGACCTGCTGGGGCAGTTACCGTCAGATGAAGTACTCAAAAGCCTAACGGGTGATGGTGCCTACGACACACAGCCTGCCTACGAAGCGGTCAGCAGGCACGGCGCTATACCCATCATTCCACCCCGTAAGAATTCACGAGTGCGCAAGGGAGCTGTTTTTGAGCACCGCAATGCAGCGATTGCTGCGTGCAGGAGCTTGGGGCGCACTATCTGGAAACGCAGGATTGGTTACCACCGGCGAAGTTTGGTGGAAACCAAGATGAATTGCATCAAGCGGCTGGGCGAACGGGTGATGTCCCGTACCTTTGAGCGGCAAGTCAACGAGCTGCATATTCGAGCAGCCATATTGAATCGGTTTACTGAGCTGGGCCGCCCTCAGACGGCAGCCGTGGCATGGCCACGGACGGGGTTTGGGTTAGCTCGTCTCAAACTGGATTTATGCAACAACGCCATTTGAAGAAAAAAGAGCAACGGATTAAAAGTCCGTTGCTCTTTTTGCTTTCAGGGCCGAGCCCTGAATCGTGAACTTAGATCACAGCGGCGATAGCCTTGCAGACATAGTCAATGTTCTTGCTGTTCAGCGCAGCCACGCACATACGGCCGGTGTCGGTGCCGTACACGCCGAACTCGGAGCGCAGGCGCACCATCTGGTCCTTGGACAGGCCAGAGTACGAGAACATGCCGATCTGGGTGGTGATGAAGGACATGTCTTGCTGTACGCCGGCAGCCTTCAGACCGTCCACCAGCTTCTGGCGCATGGCCTTGATGCGCACACGCATCTCGCCCAGTTCCTTTTCCCACAGAGCGCGCAGCTCGGGGGTGTTCAGCACAGCGGCGACCACAGCACCACCGTGTGTAGGTGGGTTGGAGTAGTTGGTGCGGATGACGATCTTCAGCTGCGAAAGCACGCGAGCGGCTTCGTCCTTGTCGGAAGCCACCACGGACAGGGCACCCACGCGCTCGCCGTACAGGCTGAAGCTCTTGGAGAAGGAAGTCGAGACAAAGATGTTCAGGCCGGCAGCAACGAACTTGCCGATGACGGCGCCGTCTTCGGCGATGCCGTGGCCAAAGCCCTGGTAGGCCATGTCCAGGAAGGCGACCAAGCCCTTGGCCTTGACGACGGCGATCACTTCATCCCACTGAGCGGCGGTGATGTCGTAGCCGGTGGGGTTGTGGCAGCAGGCGTGCAGCACGACCACGGTGCCGGCAGCGGCCGCGTTCAGGTCGGCCAGCATGGCGGCGAAGTCGATGGAGCGGGTGGCTGCATCGTAGTAAGCGTAGGTGCCGACTTCGAAACCAGCGTTGGTGAAGATGGCCTTGTGGTTTTCCCAGCTGGGGTTGGAGATCAGGACCTTGGCGTTGGGGTTGAGCTTCTTGAGGAAGTCGGCGCCAATCTTCAGACCGCCCGTGCCGCCGATGGCCTGCACAGTAGCCACGCGGCCGGACTTGACTACGTCGGACTCGGCGCCGAACACCAGGGCCTTGACGCCGTTGTCATAGGCGGCAATACCGTCGATAGGCAAGTAGCCACGTGCGGTGGGCTTTTCCATCATGGCCTTCTCGGCGGCTTGCACGCACTCCAGCAGAGGCAGCTTGCCGTTGTCGTCGAAGTACACGCCCACGCCCAGGTTCACTTTGTTGGGGTTGGAGTCAGCAGCAAATTGCTCGTTCAGACCCAGGATGGGGTCGCGGGGGGCCATTTCGACGGCGGTAAACAGAGACATGAAAATATCCTTGAGGGATGGAAATAAGTCAGGTCACCCCCAGCTATTGCTCTGAACACGTATTGACGATGCAGTTTGTACAGAGTGACCAAAAAAATGCGTCGGCCTAGGTTAGGCTTGAGGGTTGGTCTGACATTCTACTCTGAGTCAAGCCTATGCGTAATAGGTATGAAGTCATGCAGGAACAAAATATTGCTCTCCAGCCGCAAGGCCAATTTGTGAACTATCCAGATTCGCCATTTGAGTTGTTCCAGCCGTACCCGCCGGCGGGGGATCAGCCTGCGGCCATCGAAAAACTGGTCGAAGGCGTCAATGACGGCGAGTCCTTTCAGACATTGCTGGGCGTGACGGGCTCGGGGAAGACCTTCACCATGGCCAATGTGATTGCGCGCTTGGGGCGTCCGGCCATCGTGTTTGCGCCCAACAAGACCTTGGCGGCGCAGCTGTACTCGGAGTTCAGAGAGTTCTTTCCAAAAAATGCGGTTGAATACTTCGTTAGCTACTACGACTACTACCAGCCCGAAGCCTATGTGCCTCAGCGCGACCTGTTCATCGAAAAGGATAGCGCCATCAACGAGCACATCGAGCAGATGCGTCTGTCCTGCACCAAATCCATCATGGAGAGGCGCGATGTGGTGATCGTGGCCACAGTTTCGGCCATCTACGGTATTGGCGAGCCCGAGAGCTATCACCGCATGATCATGACGCTGCGCGCCGGCGACACGCTGAATCAGCGCGATGCGATTGCGCAGCTGATTCGCATGCAGTACCAGCGCAACGATCAGGATTTTTCGCGCGGCACTTTTCGGGTGCGCGGCGACACGATTGATGTGTTCCCTGCCGAGCATTCAGAGCTGGCCGTGCGCATCGAGCTGTTTGATGACGAGGTGGAGACTCTGCAGCTGTTCGACCCGCTCACAGGCCGCGTCAAGCAAAGCATTCCGCGCTTTACTGTCTACCCCAGCAGCCACTATGTGACGCCGCGTGACAAGGTGCTGGCGGCGGTGGAAACCATCAAGGAAGAGCTGGCTGAGCGCCTCAAGCAACTGGTGGGTATGGGCAAGCTGGTCGAGGCCCAGCGCCTAGAGCAGCGCACGCGCTTTGATCTGGAAATGCTTAGCGAAGTAGGGCACTGCAAGGGTATTGAGAACTACACGCGCCATCTGTCGGCTTCCAAGCCTGGTGATCCGCCCAGCACTTTGACGGACTATATGCCACGTGATGCGGTGATGTTTCTGGATGAAAGCCATCAGATGATCGGTCAGCTCAACGCCATGTACAACGGCGACCGGGCGCGCAAGACCACATTGGTGGAATATGGTTTTCGCCTGCCGTCGGCGCTGGACAACCGCCCGCTCAAATTCGAAGAGTTCGAGCAACGTATGCGTCAAGTCGTTTTTGTTTCGGCCACGCCCGCTGAATACGAGAAGACCCATGCCGGGCAGGTGGTGGAGCAGGTGGTACGACCCACAGGTCTGTTGGATCCAGAGATCGAAGTGCGGCCAGCCATTCATCAGGTCGATGATGTGCTGCAGGAAATCCGCCTGCGCGTTGAGCTGGAAGAGCGCGTGCTCATCACCACGCTGACCAAGCGCATGGCCGAGCAGCTCACGGAATATCTGACCGACAACGGCGTGAAGGTGCGCTATCTGCACTCCGATGTGGACACGGTGGAGCGTGTGGAAATCATCCGTGACCTGCGCTTGGGTGTATTTGATGTGCTGGTGGGTATCAACCTGCTGCGCGAAGGTCTTGATATTCCTGAGGTCTCATTGGTGGCGATTTTGGATGCTGACAAGGAAGGCTTTTTGCGTGCCGAGCGCAGCTTGATTCAGACCATTGGCCGTGCTGCTCGAAATGTGCACGGTAAGGCGATTCTGTACGCGGACCGCATCACGGAATCCATGAAAAAAGCCATTGGAGAGACGGAAAGGCGTCGCGCCAAGCAGATGGCTTTTAACGAAGCCAATGGAATTGAGCCTAAGCAGATTGTCAAGAGGGTGAAAGACCTGATTGATGGGGTGTACAGCGAAAAGAGCGGCAAAGAGGCAGAGCGCCTGCAGGAGCAGGCCCTACAGCAGGCGCGTGTTGAGGATATGTCCGAGAAGGATATTGCCAGGGAAATCAAGAGGCTTGAGAAGCAAATGCTGGAGCACGCCAAGAGCTTGGAGTTTGAACAGGCTGCGCGTGTACGAGATCAGCTCTCTTTGCTGAAGCAGCAATTGTTCGGTGCGGCTACGTAGGGCATCTCCTGTGGTGGCATCGGGGTTATTACATGTTTGCATGCTGTTACCCGACAAAATTGATGGGGAATGTGATATACTCGTGTCAAACACTCAACAAAAAATTCCCTCACAGAAGGGCTCTGAGCCTAATCACAGGACGGAGTAAGGGCGGAGACTTTGCTCGTCTAGGTGCTGTGCCAGACGTGCGTTTCTGTAACGAACAATCCTGACTGAAGGAGCTCGTATGCGTCTTACGACCAAAGGCCGCTTTGCGGTCACCGCGATGATCGACTTGGCCCTGCGCCAAAACAATGGCCCTGTGACGTTGGCTGCAATCAGCCAGCGTCAGCAGATTTCGCTGTCCTATTTGGAGCAGCTGTTTGGCAAGCTGCGTCGCCATGAACTGGTGGAATCCACTCGTGGCCCTGGTGGCGGCTACACCCTTGCACGCAAGGCTGCAGATATTACTGTGGCCGACATCATTGTGTCGGTCGACGAGCCTATCGATGCAACCCAGTGCGGTGGCAAAGAAAATTGCTTGGGCGAAGCCGGTCGCTGCATGACCCATGAGCTGTGGGCTGCACTGAATCAGCGCATGGTGGAGTTTCTGGATTCTGTCACTCTGCAAAAGCTGGTGGATGAGCAACTGGCCAAGGGCATTCAGATTGAAGACAAGCCTGTGGTACGTCGTGCCATCTCCACAGCCCCTGTGGTCAAGCCTATCCGTGTGAATGCCCCCAATTCGGTATTTGCTTTGGGCAATGCATTTGCCAAATCCTGATGGAAACGTCGCTTTAGCCGCGCTGGAGCGACCTCCTCAGGTGGAATGAACCATTTCCGATTTTCAGAGCAGAGCGCCATGCATGGCTGTGCGGCATGTGCCTTTGCTCGGATAGCGCCTTGAGCGCGCATCGATTCCCTCACGATCTGACAGCCAAAAACTAGACGAGCCAGTCATGGACATGACCCCGCACTTTCCCATTTATCTCGACTACGGTGCAACCACTCCTGTGGATCCCCGCGTGGCTGACGCCATGATCCCCTGGCTGCGTGAGCATTTTGGCAATGCCGCATCGCGTAGCCACGCCTGGGGCTGGGAAGCTGAAGAAGCTGTCGAGAAGGCACGCAAGCAGGTGGCTGATCTGATTGGCGCGGATCCTCGCGAGATCGTCTGGACCAGTGGTGCGACCGAGTCTGACAACCTTGCGATTAAGGGCGCAGCCAACTTCTACCAGGGCAAGGGCAAGCATCTGATCACTGTGAAGACCGAGCACAAGGCTGTGCTGGACACCATGCGTGAGCTGGAGCGTCAGGGCTTTGAAGTCACTTACCTGGATGTGCAGGAAAACGGTTTGCTGGACTTGGAAATGTTCAAGGCCGCGATTCGCCCCGACACCATTCTGGCCAGCGTGATGGCGGTGAATAATGAAATCGGTGTGGTTCAGGACCTGAACGCTATCGGCGCCATTTGCCGTGAGAAGGGCATCATCTTCCACGTGGATGCTGCACAGGCTACTGGCAAGATTGAGCTGGACATGCAGAGCATGCCCATAGACCTCATGAGCCTGGCTTCACACAAGACCTATGGCCCCAAGGGTATTGGCGCTCTGTATGTGCGTCGCAAGCCCCGCGTGCGACTGGAGGCTCAGATGCATGGCGGCGGTCATGAGCGCGGCATGCGCTCTGGCACGCTGGCAACTCACCAGATCGTTGGCATGGGCGAAGCTTTCCGCATCGCCAAGGACGAAATGGGCAAGGATCTGGCACACGCCAAGGCACTGCGTGATCGTTTGCTCAATGGCCTCAAGGACCTGGAACAGGTATTTGTGAACGGTGACATGGAGCACGGCGTGCCCCATTACCTGAACATGAGCTTCAACTATGTGGAAGGCGAGTCCTTGATCATGGGTATCAAGGGGCTGGCTGTGTCTTCGGGCTCTGCCTGCACTTCCGCAAGCCTGGAACCCAGCTATGTGTTGCGTGCCCTGGGCCGTAGCGACGAGTTGGCACACAGCTCGCTGCGCATGACCTTTGGTCGCTTCACGACTGAAGAAGAAATTGATTACGCGATCAAGACGATTCGCGAGAACGTGCTGAAGCTGCGCGAGCTGAGCCCTTTGTGGGAGATGTACAAAGACGGCATCGACATCAGTTCCATTCAATGGGCTGCACACTAAGCACAGATTACAAAGAGTTCAAGAGGTAGACACCATGGCTTATTCTGACAAAGTAGTTGACCACTATGAAAACCCCCGCAATGTGGGCTCGTTCGACAAGGGTGACGACTCCGTGGGCACCGGCATGGTTGGTGCGCCCGCTTGTGGCGACGTGATGAAGCTGCAGATCAAGGTCAACCCCGCCACTGGCGTGATTGAAGATGCACGTTTCAAGACCTACGGTTGTGGATCGGCAATTGCCTCCTCTTCTCTGGTAACAGAGTGGGTCAAGGGCAAGACACTAGACGAGGCTGCTGCGCTGAAAAACAGCCAGATTGCTGAAGAGCTGGCTTTGCCTCCCGTTAAGGTTCACTGCTCCATCTTGGCTGAAGACGCCATCAAGGCGGCTGTGAGCGACTACCGCGCAAAGCGCACCACCACGGAAGCCTGAAGCCATGGCTATTTCTATGACTGAGGCGGCTGCCCGTCATGTGAATCGCTATCTCTCGCGTCGCGGCAAGGGGATTGGTGTCCGCCTGGGGGTCAAGACCACGGGCTGCTCCGGTTTGGCCTACAAGCTGGAATACGTGGATGACGCTGAGCCAGAAGACATCGTGTTCGAGAGTCACGGCGTCAAGGTGCTGATCGATCCCAAGAGCCTGGCTTATATCGATGGTACCGAGCTAGACTTTGTGCGCGAAGGCCTGAACGAAGGCTTCAAGTTCCACAACCCCAATGAGCGTGATCGTTGCGGGTGTGGTGAGAGCTTTAGAGTCTGACTCCCCCTGAGCCGCTTTGCGGTTTCCCCTGAGGGGACGACACCTTCGCCGTAAGGCGGCTTTTGCTCGGTGTCTCTGGCCTTTTAGTCAGCTCCTTGGTTTTGAGTGAAGGAAGCCGCCTCAGCTTTGCTGCAGGCGGTTTTTTAATGTCATGAATCTGCAATCTGACGATTTTGAATTGTTTGGCCTGCCGCGCAAGTTTGCGCAGGAGCGCAGCCAGATCGACGCACGCTGGAAAGAGCTGCAGCGAGAAGCCCATCCCGACCGCTTTGCGGCGCAAGGTGCGGCGGCGCAGCGCGTGGCCATGCAATGGTCGGTACGCATCAACGAGGCGTATCAAAGGCTCAAGGATCCGCTCAAGCGCGCAGCCTACCTGTGCGAGTTGGCAGGCGCCCCCGTGCGCGCCGAAGACAACACGGCCATGCCGACAGCTTTTTTGATGCAGCAGATGGAGTGGCGCGAAGCGCTGGAGGACGCAAGCAGCGCGCAAGAGCTGGATGCCCTGGACGACGAGGTGCTGCAGGCCAAAAAGCAGATGCTGGCAGCCTGCGGGCAGTTACTCGACGAGGCAGGCGATGCTCTTGCGGCCGTACAGAAGGTTAGAGCCCTCATGTTTGTTGCGCGATTTGCGCAGGATGTCGATCGCCGCCGCGATCAACTGGGACAATAGAACCCGAGCAAGGTTCTCGACAATGCGTCGAGACCACATCCATTTTGAGCAGGCCAGTCGCACTGGCCTCTGATATTTCAAAAGAAGAACTCCATGGCGCTTTTGCAGATTTCCGAGCCCGGCCAATCCCCCGATCCTCATCAAAGACGTATTGCAGTCGGTATCGATCTGGGTACTACGCACTCTCTGGTCGCAGCTGTTCGCAATGGCGTGGCCGAGTGCCTGCCTGACGATCAGGGCAGAGTGCTTCTGCCTTCGGTGGTGCGCTATATGGAGATGGGGCGCCGCCAGATTGGCTTTGATGCCAAGGCCGCGCAGGCGCAGGATGCTGCCAACACCATCAGCTCTGTTAAGCGCTTCATGGGCCGCAGCCTGGGTGATATCGAGGCGCCAGAAAATCTGCCCTATCACTTCAAGCGCGATGACAGCAGCGTCATTTCCATCGAAACCGTGGATGGAGCTAAGACGCCGGTGGAGGTCAGCGCTGAAATTCTGGCTACGCTGCGCTTTCGTGCCGAAGACACGTTTGATGATGACCTGTATGGCGCCGTCATCACCGTGCCCGCGTATTTTGACGATGCCCAGCGTCAGGCGACCAAGGATGCGGCCAAGCTGGCTGGCATCAATCTGCTGCGCCTGATCAACGAGCCTACAGCGGCTGCCATTGCCTATGGCCTTGATAACGCGGCAGAAGGCGTCTATGCCGTCTATGACCTGGGCGGTGGTACTTTTGATATCTCCGTGCTGCGCCTGTCTCAGGGTGTATTTGAGGTGATCGCCACCGGTGGCGATTCCGCGCTGGGCGGCGACGATTACGACGATGCGCTGGCGGCCTTTGTGGCAGAGAAAACGGGCGTGCAACTGCAAAGCGCGGCAGACAAAACGCTGTGGCGACTGGCTGCCCGCCAGTGCAAGCAGGCGCTGACGGATTCAGAAATCGTAGCGTTTACCGCTGACCTGTCCTCTGGTTCAGTGTCTTTTGATGTCAAACGTGAGGAATTCAGTGCGCTGACTGCTCACTTAACCAATAAGAGCCTGTCCGCCGTGCGCCGTGCACTCAAGGATGCAGACCTGAGCCGTGATGAGGTGCAGGGCGTGGTCATGGTCGGTGGCTCCACCCGCATGCCGCAGATTCGCCAGGCCGTGGCCGAATTTTTTGATCGCGAGCCCCTGACCAATCTCAATCCCGATGAGGTGGTGGCGCTGGGTGCTTCCATTCAAGCCAATCAGCTCGCCGGCAACAACACCGCAGGTGATCTGCTGCTGCTGGATGTAATTCCACTGTCGCTGGGTGTGGAGACCATGGGAGGCCTGTCCGAGCGCATTATTACGCGCAACGAGACCATTCCTACAGCGCGTGCACAGGACTTCACCACCTACAAGGATGGTCAGACCGCCTTGGCCATTCATGTGGTGCAGGGCGAGCGCGACTTGGTGGCGGACTGCCGCTCGCTGGCACGCTTTGAGCTGCGTGGCATTCCTCCCATGGCAGCCGGTGCGGCGCGCATTCGCGTGACCTTCACGGTCGATGCTGATGGATTGCTGTCCGTCAGCGCAAAGGAGCAGCTCAGTGGTGTGGAGGCGCATATCAACGTCAAGCCGTCGTACGGTCTGTCCGACGATCAGGTGGCAGCTATGCTGCAGGACGGATTTGCGACCGCGCAGGAAGACATGAAGGCCCGCGCGCTGGTTGAGGCACGTGTCGATGCCGATCGCATGCTGCTGGCCACGCAAAGTGCGCTGGATGCGGATGG
Source organism: Comamonas sp. FUJ_7 (assembly GCF_057369555.1). NCBI lineage: Bacteria > Pseudomonadati > Pseudomonadota > Betaproteobacteria > Burkholderiales > Comamonadaceae > Comamonas > Comamonas sp. FUJ_7. The sequence goes on along the minus strand of NZ_JBXXZI010000001.1, from coordinate 587,469 downwards.
CGATGTGCTCAGTGCCGAGCAGCGTGACAGCATTGATGGCCTTATGGCTGCGCTGCGTGCTGCAGTGGGTAGCGATGATCCTGCCGTGGTGGAAAATGCAACCCAGGCACTGGCCAAGGGAACAGAGGCGTTTGCCGCCGAACGCATGAATCGCAGCATTCAAAAGGCGCTGGCCGGTAAAGACTTGAACTCCATTTAATTCATAAGCAGAACAATATGCCCATCATCAAAATTCTTCCTCATGCCGAATACTGCCCCGAAGGCAAGGAAATCGAAGCGCCGGTTGGCACCTCGATCTGCGAAGCCATGCTGGATAACGGTGTCAACATCGAGCACGCCTGCGACATGAGCTGCGCCTGCACGACCTGCCACGTCATCATCAAGCAAGGCTTCAACTCCTTGAACGAGGCGGAAGAAGAAGAGGAAGATTTGCTGGACCGAGCCTGGGGCTTGCAGCCGCAATCTCGCCTGTCCTGCCAGGCTATTCTGTCGCGTGAAAATGTGACGGTGGAGATTCCCAAGTACTCCATTAATCACGCTAAGGAAAATCACTGAACCCCCTGAGGCGCTACGCGCCTTCCCCTTTTCTCTGCGCGCTGCGCGCTAGGTATGGGGGACGACACCTTCGCCGCGAGGCGGCTCTTGCTCGGTGTCCTGAGTTGAGTTGTGTCAGTTTTGGCGTGTTGTTGCCTTAACGGAGAGAAATTGAATGTCGCGCCAAATTGTTCTGGATACGGAAACGACGGGTCTGTCGGCCATTGATGGCGACCGACTGATCGAACTGGGTTGTGTCGAGCTGGTCAACCGCAAGCTCACTGGCAACAATCTTCATCTGTATTTCAATGCCGGCCGCGATAGCCACCCTGATGCGCTGCGTGTGCACGGCATCACTACGGAGTTCCTGAAAGACAAGCCGCGCTTTGAGGAAAAGATCGATGAGATCTGGGAGTATCTGAAGGGCGCAGAACTCATCATTCACAACGCGCCGTTTGACCTGGGCTTTTTGAACAATGAGCTCAAGCTGGCCAAGCGCCCGCCACTGAAGCAATGCATTGGCGGGGTGATTGATACCTTGGTCATGGCCAAGGAGATGTACCCCGGCAAGCGCAACTCGCTGGACTCGCTGTGCGATCGCCTGGGCGTGGACAACACCAGTCGTACGCTGCACGGCGCTTTGCTGGACGCAGAGTTGCTGGCGGACGTTTACATCAATCTCACGCGCGGGCAAGACGCCTTGCTCATGAGCGAGGACTCTGGCGACGCACCGACGACGGGATCCCTGGTGATTCCCTCGATCGATCTGAGAAGCTTCAAGCTGCCTGTGCTGCGTGCCAACGAGCAAGAGTTGCAAGCGCATAATGATGTGCTCACGCAGATGGACAAATCCAGCGGTGGTAAAACCGTCTGGCGAAGCTTTGAAAATGAGAGCGCCAATCCTTGATACAATAAGCCCCATCGGGTGATTAGCTCAGCGGTAGAGCACTGCCTTCACACGGCAGGGGTCACATGTTCGATCCATGTATCACCCACCAAATTTATTGCAATACAAGCAACGGCTTAGAGAAATTCTCTAAGCCGTTTTTGTTTTGGAGACCGAGCATGGGCGAGGAATAAGAGAGTTTGCCCTCTCTTACTCAGTGTCCCTCGGGCTGCGTCGACCATGCTTGCTTTATTTCGTCATGGTATGGCTGCGCAGGTGTACAGCGAATGATGTCAGGCCTTGGTCAGGCGCTCCTTGGCAAGTTTGCTGCCTTCTGCGAGCGCCTTCAATTTGGCCCAGGCAACATTGCGCGCCATGGGGGCCAGGCCGCAATTGGTGCAAGGAAACAGTCTTTCCTTGGGCACGAACTCCAGTGCTCGCTCAATGGTGTCGGCCACTTCCTCGGCGGTCTCGATCACATCGCTGGCCACATCGATGACGCCAACCATCACATCCTTGCCTTCCAGCAGCTTCATGAGGTCGGGCGGCACATGCGAGTGAATGCATTCCAAGCTTACCTGATCGATGCTGCTGCGGGCCAGCGCTGGAAACACGGTTTCGTACTGGCGCCATTCGTCGCCCAGGGTGTCTTTCCAGTCGGTATTGGCCTTGATGCCGTAGCCGTAGCAGATATGAACAGCCGTGGTGCAGCTAAGGCCCTGGGTTGCACGCTCCAGTGCTTGCACACCCCAGTCGGCAGCGTCCTTCATGTAGACGTTGAAAGCAGGTTCGTCAAACTGGATGATGTCCACGCCATCGGCCTGCAGGGCCAGTGCTTCCTGGTTAAGTAGCTCGGCAAAGGCGAAAGCCATCTTGACCTTGTCGCCATAAAAGCGGTCAGCCACGGTATCGACGATGGTCATGGGGCCGGGCAAGGTGAACTTCAACTTCTTTTGGGTGTGGGCGCGAGCCAGCTGGGCTTCGAAAGCGTGCACGCGGCCCTTCAGGCGCAGGGACGAAGTCACTTGCGGCACCATGGCGTCGTAGCGGTTGTCGCGGATGCCCATCTTCACTTTGTTGTCGAAGTCGATGCCTTCGACTTGTTCGAGAAAGCCGTGAACAAAGTGCTGACGCGATTGCTCACCGTCACAGATGATGTCCAGCCCTGCGTCTTCCTGCGCCTTGATCCACAACAAGGTGGCATCGGCCTTGGCTTGAAGGAGTGCATCTCCTTCGGCCTTCCACTGAGGCCAGAGTTTGTTGGTTTCAGCCAGCCAGGCGGGTTTGGGGAGGCTGCCGGCAATGGAGGTTTCGAACATCAGAGAGATTCCTTTTCAATCAACATGAGAGTTGCAAGTGCTGGCCGGTCAAGACGGTGCCGTCTGTGCGAGGGCTGCACTTGCTTGTTTGGCTGCTTTAGAGCGCGACGCTGGCAGTCCACTGTTCCAGCAGGTGCTTGTAGGGCTTGATGAAATGTTCTTCCGTGAACTTGCCCTGCTTGATGGCCAGCTGGCTGCGCTCTTCCCGGTCATAGACGATCTGCGTCAGCGAGTAATTCTGATTTTTCAGACTGGGCTGGTAGCGCTGGCCAGCGACTGAATTGGCGTTGTAAATCTCGGGGCGGTAAATCTTCTGGAAGGTCTCCATGGTGCTGATCGTGCCAATCAGCTCCAGATTGGTGTAGTCGTTGAGCAAGTCGCCATGGAAGTAGAAGGCGAAAGGGGCAACGCTATTGGGTGGCATGAAAAAGCGCACCTTCATTCCCATCTTGGCGAAGTAGTGGTCGGTGGAGGACAGCTCGTTTTGCTGATACTCCACGCCGAGCACCGGGTGCTGGTTGCCCGTCTGCTGATACGTCTTGCTGCTGGAAGCGCTGATGCAGATGACTGGCGGCTTGGCAAAGCGCTGTTTGTAGGCGCTTGAATTGGCAAATTGCTGGAACAGCTTGCCATGCAGCTCGCCAAAGTTGTCTGGCGTGCTGAACTCGTTTCGATGGGCGTTGTGTTCGGGAAGCAGCACGCTGAAGTCGTAATCGCGCACATAGGACGAGAAACTGTTTCCCGCAATGCCGTCAATGCGCTTGTGGGTCTTCTTGTCGAGAATGCTGGGCTTCAGGATCTCAATCAGAGGAAAGGGCGCCTTATTGCTTTGGCCATCCAAAGACATCTCGACCGAGATGATTTCAAGCTCGACAGCGTATCGATCTCCTGCCGGATTGTCCCAATGCGCCAAGTCATTGAAGCGATCGTTGATCATCCGCAGTGTGTTGCGCAGATTCTGCTGGCGGCTTGCACCACGGGCCAGATTGGCAAAGTTGGTGGTCAGGCGCGTGGTGCTGGCGGGCTGGTAGTTTTCATCAAAGCAAATGCTCTTGAGCGCAAAGCGAAGTTCGGTGTTCATGACGATCCAGAGAATGGGTGGTTATGGAGGAAGGTGCTGCTTGGCTCAGGCCGCAAGCAACTCTTTGGCTTTGGCGGGCTTTGTGCGGCGTGCCAATTGCAGCAAGGGCAGGGCGCGTAGAACTGCCAGCTCAGCGCGCTCTCTCAGGGCTTCGCTGTGGAGCTGGTAGTCCACAAAATCCTTGTCGGTGGCATAGACGCCCAGCGGCAAGGTGCGCGCCTGAAAGAAGCTGAACAAGGGGCGTAACTGGTGGTCAATGACCAGGGAATGGCGTTCACTGCCTCCGGTGGCGGTCAATAAGACAGGCTTGTCGATCAGAGCGTCCTGATGAATCAAGTCGAAAAAATGCTTGAAAAGACCGGGGTAAGAGCCCCGAAACACGGGGCTGGCCACGACCAGTACATCGGCTTGCTCGACTGCTGCCAATTGCTGCTCCACAGCGCCCGGCAACTGGGATCGCCAGACCGAACCGGCCAGCTGAGGGGCGACGAGTCCCATTTCGATCAACTGCTGTTGGCATGGCACTTTGTCGGAGATCAGATCGAGCATGTGCTCTGCCAGAGCAGCCGATTTGGAGGGGCGCTGCAGTCCGCCGCAAAGCGCTACTACCTTGAGTGGATGGGTCATGGATGCTTTCACAAGTCTGGCTAAGCAATCCCTTTGGCTGCCGCTTCCCCTATGGAAGCAAGGCTTTGACAGCAAGAGGAACTGCTGGTGAGTCGTATTGAAAGCGAATGTTATGGATGCTTTTACATGAAGTAAAATGGTCTTATTTCATGGAATCATGAAAATGGATCATTGATTGATTCATTGATGGTGGTGTATGACTTGCAACAGCCGGTGCGCAGGGCAAGCAAGGAGATCTCATCGCTGCAACCGCCGAGTTTGGGTGAGGTAACCCGTGTCAGGCCCAGCTTGGAAAAGCAAGAGGCGGCTGCATATCTGGCGTCAGCAAGGGCGCGGCGGTCTGCTCTGCTGAGTGCTTCTCAGGCAGAAATGAGGGAGGGCTGCGTACTCGGCTGGCGCTGGCCGAGCTACGGTTTGTTTGTTTCGCAATGACCGAGATCATCCCCGGCAGGGAATGTCGTGGGATCTCTGTGACTTGTATGTGAGGTGGAAAGCGCTCTCTAAGCGCATTAAAAACTCATCGGAGCCAGCCTCCGGAAAGACCGGAAGCTGGTCTCTGTCAAGGCTGTCGCATGGCCTGTGCGTATTTCTTGGGGTTGAATTGAGCCACCATCAGGCACACCACAAGGGCAATGCCGGCCTGATAGAGCCAACCCATTGCCCAGCTGCCGCTGAGCAGCTGCAACTGCGCCACGATCCACGGGGCCAGCGCGGCCAGAATGAAGCCGCCGCCCTGCATCAGCGCGTTGAGCGCGCCAGCCTGTGTGGGCGAGGGCAGATGATCCAGCGCCACCAGCATATAAAGCGAGAAGCAGCCGCCAAGACCCAGACCCAGAATCACGATGCTGAGCGTAGGCGCGGCCGTGGGCCATAGCGCCATCAGTGCAAAGCCCGTTGCTTGCAGCAGCAGGGCCAGAATGATCCAGGGGCGCCGGTCTGCGCTGCGTGCCGCGAGTGCAGGCATGGTCAGGGCCGATGCTGCCTGGGCTACCGAGAGAATGGCGACCAGGGTGCCGCTTTGTGTCGCTGTCCAGCCGTGGATCTGATAGAAGGGAGCCAGCCAGGCCACGGTGGAGGCATAGCCGCCGTTCATCAGACCAAAGCTCAGCACCAGCAGCCAGGTGCGGCGGCGGCGCATCAGCCAGCCGGTGTCGCTGGGAACGTTCTGGCTGCTCTGAGCGGCGGATGGGCCGGACAGGCCGATATGGCTTAGCACATACCAGGCCAGCGGCAGGGCAATGACCACGGGCACGGCCCACATGGCCAAAGAGGCCTGCCAGCTCAGGCCCCACTGAAGGACCAGCGGTGAGAGCTGCGCGCCAAAGGCGCCGCCTCCCATGAGGGCTGCGGAGTACAGACCCATCATGAAGGCCACGTTGTGGGGAGACTGGCGCTTGAGCAGCCCCGGCAGGACGCTTTGCACCATGGCCACGCCCACGCCACACAGGCCAGCGGTGGCGATGAGCACGGGCGTGCTGGCGCCGGCGATGCGCAAGGCGCAGCCCAGTCCGATCAGTGCCAGAGAGCCGACGATGAGCTGACGTGCGCCTAGTCGCTGCAGGACTGATGGGGCCAGCCAGCCGCCCAGCCCCATGAGCACCATAGGCAGCAGTGTGAGCCAGGAGAAGCTGCGCAGATCCATGCCCGTGGCTTGCTGGATCAGCGGGCCCAGCGGGCCGGGCGCGGAAAGAAACGGGCGCAGATTGATGGTGATGAGCACCACCACGGTCAGCCACAGGAGGGGTGAGATGCGTTGCGTTGCGGAGGTTGTGGGTGTCATGAAGCACTGCGGCAGCCGAGTAACTGAAGACGCTCGCGAAATTGCGCTTGCGGATTGGCTCTTCGCATCGGCCTGCAGCCCTGTCTGTTGTTATGGTTTTGGGGGCGCGACTCAGGCAGCGGGCCAGGGCGCATCGCCATAGAGCTGAGCGGCGCTGATGCCGGTGTCTATGCGGATGATGGGCAGAGGCGGCGGTGTCAGTGACAGACGCAGGCGCTGGTAGGTGCCTTCGCTGGAGAGCCCATAGGGCGCAGCATCGTTGTTGTCAAAGGCGAAGAAGACCTGCTCGGCGCCGTTCATGACCAGCGCAGCCAGGCACATGGGGCAGGGGTGGCCACTGGCGTAGATGGACAGGCCGGCCAGACTGGGATTGGCGCGCTTGTGCGTGCCGGCGCGAATGGCCTCCATCTCGGCGTGAGCACTGGGGTCATGGCTGGCGATGATGTTGTTGACGCCGGTGGCAATGACTTCATTGCCTTGGGCGAGCACGGCGCCAAACGGGCGGCCGCCCTGAAGGCGGTTGGCATGGGCCAGGTCAACTGCCTGACGCATCAGTTTCTGGTGGATGTTGGAGATCTCTTGCATGACTATGAAAAATATAGCTGCCAGCGCTTGATATATAAGCGATAGAGGCTAAAAAGGCTTGAGTTTGAAGGCGGGGGAGCATGCACCTTGCCGTAGCAAAGGTTTGAGCGGCAGACGCGCCTTCCTGTCACAAAGTGCGAGGGGAGCTGGCTGCGGCGGCAAGGCAGAGTACACCTGTTGTAGCGTGGCGGTCTGAACTGCGACGCAAAGCTTTATTGCCTTGATGGTTGCAGGGCTGCCTTGGCAGCGCTGGGCCGATGACCTGATGGCGGTTGTGAGAGGCGCTGCGATGAGTTGTGACTTACGCTTTTTCGGCCAGGGCTTCGGCTTCAGCCAGTGTGGGGGCGCGATAGACCAGTACCTTGAGGCTGCGCTCTTCATCCACATCGGCAAACACGGGCGGATTGGCCAGGCGCTCGACAAACTGCAGCTCGGGGGCAATCTCGTTCATCTGCTCGCGCAAGAATGCTGTTCCCAGCTCGGGTGCGTTCAGGCACAGCAGCACCTGACCGCCGGGCGCCAGCAGATCGGGCAGGCGGCGCATCAGGCGGGCGTAGTCCTTGGTGGCGATAAAGCTGCCCTTCTGGTAGCTGGGCGGGTCCACGATGATGAGGTCGTAAGGGCCCGAACGGTTGATCTTGCCCCAGCTGCTGAAGATGTCATGCGCGGCAAAGCTGGCACCGGCCTTGACGCCGTTGAGCTGGTGGTTGTGCTGGCCCGTGGCCAGCGCTCCCTTGCTCATGTCCATATTGAGCACTTGCCCAGCCCCGGCCAGCTTGGCGACGACGGAGAAGGCGCAGGTATAGGCAAACAGGTTGAGCACCTTCATGCGAGTGGGGCGCTCATGGCCCAGTACCTGCTGGCGCACCCAGCTGCGGCCGGCGGCCATGTCCAGAAACAGGCCATGGTTCTGGCCGCGTGCAATGTGAACGAGGTACTGGGCCCCGTTTTCGGTGACTACATGCGGCTCGGGCAGGGCGCCGCTCATGACGCGGGTTTCGACCTTGCCACCGGCCTCACGGGTCTGAAAGGCCCAGGCAAGAGGCTGGTCTGCCGGGGCAATCTGCTGCCAGCGCTGCTCCAGTGCTTGGCTGATCTGAGCGAGCTGCGCCTCATCCAAAGGCGCAAAGCTGGTCAGCACGATGACAGGTGGAAAGGCGTCCAGCGATATTTGCTCGCAGCCCGGATAGCGGCCGCCGCGGCCGTGAAAGATGCGCTGGGCATCGGTGCAATAGGGCATCTGGGCAATGGCGGCTAGCAGGGCTTGCATAGGAGAAACAGTCACGCGATCAAACAAGCCGCAAGTGTAGGCTTGCGGCGCCGGCCGGCCCCCTGTTTTTTGGCATTTTCGCCGGCTGTATCGGCGTGATCACTCAGTGATAAATTCGCCGCACATCGAAAAAGCAGCTTTCCGTGCCGCCAATGCCTTGCAGGGCGGCTTCGGCAGCTGCGCGGGCTGCTTTCATCCACCGCTGAAAGGTGAGCTTGGCTTCCTCGGTAATTTCCTCTGGCGGGGTGTCTTCCAGGCCTTGTACCAGAGACAGGGCTTCTCCCACCTGCTCTTCCCCGCCAAGTTGACGGGTTAGTACACGGGCGTACCGGGCCTCGGCTTGCTGGCGCTTGTCCTCAGGCAGCTCAGGGTAGTCGCAAAGAGAGACGGTGAAATGGGCTTCTTGCATGTCCATATATCCACAGTGTTTTGACTGTGAAAATATACAGTATGAATCTGTTTTTGTATCCAGTGTTGTTGAAAATTTTTTGTGCCATTTCCATGAACGCTCTTTATAGACATGGCGACATGAACCTTGTTGGATATTGAAGCCAGGGAATGGGGCGCAACGCAATCGCTGTTTGCAGACTGAAGCTTGGGGCGTGGGCAGGACTGCCACTTGCGGGACAGCGCCGACACGCAGGTGACAACACAGCTGTCTAGCCCACCCCACAATTCATGGAGCTTGGCACGCAACTTTAGATACGCCCGCCTGGCAAATGGTGACAAAGGTGGGCTTGGCCCTTGATAGCAAAACAGGAGACATGGCAATGACACGTACGGTGCAGCAACTTTTCGATCTCTCGGGCAAGACCGCATTGGTCACGGGGGGCTCACGCGGGCTGGGTCTGCAGATGGCGCATGCACTGGGGGAGGCGGGTGCCAGGGTCTTGCTGACCTCGCGCAAGGCCAAGGATCTGGAAGAAGCTGCGGCCGAACTCAAGGCGGCTGGTATTGAAGCCGACTGGATTGCAGCCGACTGCGCAGACGAGGCCGATATAGCGCGCCTAGCCAAAGAGGCCGTGCAGCGCCTGGGCCATGTGGACATCCTGATCAACAACGCAGGCGCCAGCTGGGGAGCTCCGGCCGAAGACCATCCTACATCGGCCTGGGACAAGGTGATGAACCTCAATGTGCGCGGCTACTTTTTGCTGAGCCAGCAGATCGCGCGCCTGTCCATGCTGGAGCGCAAGAGCGGGCGCATCATCAATCTGGCATCGATTGCCGGTCTGGGCGGCAACCCCACAGGCATGAAGACCATTGCCTACAACACCTCCAAGGGCGCGGTGATCAATTTCACGCGCGCGCTGGCGGGCGAGTGGGGTGAGCACGGCATCACCGTCAACGCCATCTGCCCCGGCTTTTTCAAGACCAAGATGGCGGCGGTGCTGATCGAGACGCTGGGCGAGGATGAAATGAAGTCCCATGCGCCGCTGCGCCGTCTGGGTGACGATGAAGACTTGAAGGGCCTGACCCTGCTGTACGCCAGCGATGCCGGCAAGCACATCACCGGCCAGTGGATGGCCGTGGATGGCGGCGTGAGCGCCCTCGTGGGAGGCTGAGGCGGGCGAGCCATGCTGGCACAGACGCTTACCCTGGATAGGGGCGGCTGCGCTTACATTCACGGCTGGGCGTTCGCACAGTGCGGCGCTTCACGCTTTTGAAAGGTTTTGCGGTGTTGTCATTCGGTCCAGATATTCCCTTTGTGCATGAACTCGGTTTTGTCCTCATCAAGGCAGAGGGCGGCCAGTCACAGCTGCACTACACACCGCGGCCCGAGCATTTGAACTCCTTTGGCGTCACCCACGGCGGCGCGTCCATGACGCTGCTGGATGTGACCATGGCCGTGGCTGCGCGCAGTGTGGATTTCGAGCAGGGTGCGGTCACCATTGAGATGAAGACCTCGTTCATGCAGGCGGCCAACGGGCCCCTGGTGGGCAAGGGCGTGCTGCTGCACCGCACCGGCACCATGGCGTTCACGGAAGGCCGTATCTACGATGAACAAGGGCGTCTTTGCGTACACGCCACGGGCACCTTCAAGTACATGAAGCGCAAGCCCGGCGAGAGCGGGCAGGCCAGGCCAGTGGCCACGGATTGAACAGGCTGTTGACTCCTGTTTCAGGAGCTGATGGCGCTTGGTGTACCTTGGTTTTGCAGTGAAATAGCTGTCAGTTACATGCCTGGCATGCGCTGGCAGCTATGAAAGTTGAGATTCAGTTCACAGTTCATACAGGAGACAAGAGATGACGACCAATCAGCAAATCCTTCTGGACAACCGACCCCAGGGGGAGGCGGAGGAGAGCAACTTCAAGCTGGTGCAGTCGCCGCTGCCCACGGTGGGCGAGGGGCAGGTGCTGGTGCGCCACCACTATCTGAGTCTGGATCCCTATATGCGCGGCCGCATGAATAATGCCAAGAGCTATGCCCAGCCCCAGCCGCTGGGTGAAGTCATGCAGGGCGGCACAGTGGGCGAGGTGGTCGAGAGCCGCCACCCCAAGTTCAAGGCTGGTGATTCGGTCGTGGGGATGGGCGGCTGGCAGGAGTATTCGCTGGTCAATCCCAGCGAGCCCGGCGCGCTGCGAAGGGTGGACACCACGTATGTGCCGCTGTCTTACTACCTGGGCGCGGTGGGCATGCCGGGCGTGACCGCCTGGTATGGCCTGGTCAAGATCATCCAGCCCAAGGCTGGTGAAACCATGGTCGTGAGCGCAGCGACGGGGGCGGTGGGCAGCGCGTTTGCGGCACTGGCCAAGGCGCGAGGCTGCCGCGTGGTGGGCATTGCAGGTGGGGCCGAAAAGTGCAGCTATGCCGTCAATGAGCTGGGCTTTGATGCCTGCATCGACTACCGCGAGAACCCCGATATCAAGAGCATGGCCAAGGCCCTGAAGGAAGCCTGCCCCAACGGTATCGACGGCTATTTCGAGAACGTAGGCGGCTATATCTTCGACGCCGTACTGCTGCGCACCAATGCCTTTGCGCGCATTGCGCTGTGCGGAATGATTGCAGGCTACGACGGCCAGCCCCTGCCGCTGGCCAATCCGGCGCTGTTGCTGGTCAACCGCATCAAGCTCGAAGGCTTTATCGTCAGCGAGCACATGGAGGTCTGGGGCGAAGCCCTGACCGAACTGGGTGGCCTGGTGGCAGCCGGACAGCTCAAGCCGCGCGAGACGATTGCGCAAGGCCTGGCCTCTGCACCCGCGGCGTTTCTGGGGCTGCTCAAAGGCAAGAACTTCGGTAAGCAACTGGTGAAATTGATCTAACCCCCTGAGGCTGAAACGAATCACCCCCTGAGGCGCTTTGCGCCTTCCCCCTCTCTCGCTTTGCTTCGCAATGCGGGAGGGGGACGATGCCTTCGCAGCGAGGCGGCTCTTGCTTGGCATCTCTGATCTGGAGTGCGCCAGTTGCAGGCGCTATCCCCCTATAAAAAATATCCGGAGACAAGAATGATCACGAATTTCGCGGGAAAGACGGCGGTTTTGACGGGGGCGGGCTCGGGCTTTGGCCTGGAGTGCGCGCGCATTGGGGCGGCACGGGGCATGAATCTGGTGCTGGTCGATGTGCAGCAGGAAGCCTTGGACAAAGCTGCGGCAGAGCTGACCGCCGCAGGCGCCAAGGTGCTGGCGCGCAAGGTGGATGTGTCAGAGGCGGCGCAGATGGAGAAGCTGGCAGCCGAAGTCAAAGCCACTTTTGGCGCGCCGCATTTTGTGTTCAACAACGCGGGCGTGGGTGCGGGCGGGCTGGTATGGGAAAACAGCGTGGCCGACTGGCAGTGGGTGATGGGCGTCAATGTCTGGGGAGTGATTCACGGTGTGCGCCTGTTCACGCCCATGATGCTGGAGGCCGCCAAGGCAGACCCGGCGTATGAAGGCCATATCGTCAACACCGCCAGCATGGCGGGTCTGCTGGCACCGCCGAACATGGGCATCTACAACGTTAGCAAGCATGCGGTGGTGTCCCTGACCGAGACGCTGTACCAGGATCTGGCCCTGGTGTCCGATCAGGTCAGCGCCAGTTTGCTGTGCCCCTACTTTGTGCCTACAGGCATAGGCCACAGTGAGCGCAACCGCCCTCAGGGACTGGAGGCTCAGCCGCTGACGCCCAGCCAGAAAATCGGCCAGGCCATGACTGACAAGGCGGTCGGATCGGGCAAAGTCACGGCGGCTGAAGTGGCGCAGAAGGTGTTTGATGCCATGGCCTCGGGGCAGTTCTATATCTACAGCCACCCCCAGGCGCTGGGCTCGGTGCAGGTGCGCATGGAAGATGTGGTGCAGGGGCGCAACCCGACGGACCCATTCGCACACAAGCCCGAGTTGGGCGAAAACCTCAAGGCAGCGCTGCGCGCCGCTTGAGCTCTAGGGCGCTGGATGTGCTCATCAAGCCTTGCCCAGCCGGCAAGGCTTTTTTCATGGTGTGACGGTGGCAGTAGGAGTTGCGGCTGCAGCGAGCTCGGCCTCGGTGGCAGGGCGCACCAGACGCAGCAGTAAGGCATTGCCCTTGCCCATGTCGGGCACGGCCTGCAGGGTCTCGGTATTGACGGCCCAGGCCTGCTGGGCCGAGAGGCTGGCGATGCTGCCCGATTTGTTGACCTGATCGTAGCTGTAGCTGTTCAGCCGCTGGGCGTTGACGGCAGCCGTGCCCGTCCAGTGCCAGTCGCGTGGCGCATTGGGAAACAGCTCGGGGCTCAGGCCTTGGGGCTTGCTGCTGCGGTCCAGCAGGCGCTTGAGTTCGGCAACTCGCGGCAGACGCCAGCGCAGGCTTTCTGTCTTGCTGCGCTGTGCTGCATGGGCGCTGGCCTGCTTGTAGTTGAAGACCTCGGCCATTCCTGTACAGGCCTTGCCGCTCCAGACCATGCCTTCGACGCAGCGAGGCCATGCCAGCTTGCCGCGCAGGTCTATGACCATGCTGGCGTCGGCAGACAACTGAAAGGCCGCCGCATAGGAGGCAGGTGCTGACGCAGTAGGCTGCGCATGGGCCGAGGGGGCAATCAGGCATGCAGTCATCAGCAAGCTGGCAAAGGGCGGCAAGCGCAGCCAGCAGGTCGAATGGCGAAAGAAATGGCAGGCATTCATCACGGCATCTTCAAAAAAGCAAGGTGGCCTAGATTGTGGGAGCAGATGACGGGCCTGTTGCTTGGAAGACAGCTGCAAAAGCCATGCAGTTGAAACGGCCACCGGATGCGTTGCTCACTCTGTCGGAGCTCGCAACCGCCGTGCGCAGAGCAAACAAATGCAGTTACCGCGAGAATCACGCTCCTATGCACGCTTCTGTTTCTCTGCGCCTGGTTCTGATTTTGGGCCTGCTATCGGCCATTGGCCCTTTTGCTATTGATATGTACCTGCCCGCGCTGCCACAAATCGGCAGCAGCCTGGGTGCTCAAGTGGGGGCGGTGCAAGCCAGCCTGACCGCCTTCTTTCTCTCGATTGGCGTGGGGCAGCTGCTTTATGGCCCGGTCTCCGACATGGTGGGGCGCAAGCCGCCGTTGTACTTTGGATTGGCCGTATTTGCTGCGGCCAGTGTGGGCTGTGCACTGGCACCCAGTATCGAGGCACTGGTGGCCTTTCGCTTTGCCCAGGGTCTGGGGGCGGCAGCCTGCATGGCTGTGCCGCGGGCGGTGGTGCGTGATCTGCATACAGGTCATGAGGCCGCACGCATGATGTCGCTGCTGATGCTGGTATTCAGCGTCTCGCCCATTCTGGCGCCGCTGGCGGGCAGTGGCGTGATTGCCGTTGCGGGCTGGCGCGCCGTGTTCTGGCTGGTGGCCGCTGCTGCCGTTCTGGGTCTGATCGCCACTTGGCGCGGCGTGGAGGAAACCCGCACACCTCAGGCGCGACTGGACAGCAGCCTGGGCGGAGCACTCAAAGCCTATTTGAGCCTGCTGCGGGATTGGCATTACCTGGGCCTGGTGTTCATTGGCGGCTGTGCCATGGCCGGCTTTTTTGTCTATCTGGCGGGCTCGCCCTTTGTGCTGATCAATTACTACGGTCTCTCGTCCACCCAGTACAGCATGGCGTTTGCGCTCAACTCCATTGCCTTTATCGGCGCAGCGCAGCTGACGGGGCGACTGGGCCAGCGCTTTGGTCTGGTCAAGGTGGTCAAGGCGGCAGCCTCTGCCTCTGGGGTGACTATGACGGCTTTGCTGCTCTACTACCTCATGGGTGGCGAGCAGTTGATGGTGCTCATTGTGCTGTACTTCATTGCCAGTGCTTTCATGGGGCTGGTGATTCCCACCACATCGGTGCTGGCGCTGGAGGAGCATGGCGAGATTGCCGGCACGGCCTCGGCTTTGCTGGGCACGCTGCAGATGCTGACGGGCGCTGCCGCCATGCAGATCGTGGGTCACTTCTCCAATGGCAAGCCCCTGCCCATGGTGGTCGGCATGGCGCTGGGTGCGCTGGTGGGCGTGGCGCTGACCTGGATCACGCTAGGCAAATCTGCGAGCAAGGCGAGAGCCGCTCATGACTGAGCAGGCAGCGCAGACGTCCCAGGTTTATGACGGCCTGCCGGAGGGCGCACGAGGCAGCGCCATGCTGGTCATCATTTTGGGGCTGACCTTGTCGGTGCTGGACAGCAGCATCGTCAATCTGGCCTTGCCCACCATTGCGCGAGAGCTGCAGGCCAGCTCATCCGTGACCTTGTGGGTGGTCAACGCCTATCAGCTTGCGGGCCTTGTGCTGTTGCTGCCGCTGGCTGCACTGGGCGAGCGCCTGGGCTACCGGCGTATTTACCTGCTGGGCATGGCGGTGTTTGTCATGGCTTCGGTAGCGGCCACACTGGCCAGTTCTTTGGGCACCTTGATTGCGGCGCGCGTGTTTCAGGGCATGGGTGCTGCCGGCATCATGAGTGTGAATGCGGCGCTGGTGCGCCTGACCTATCCGCGTGCCAAGCTGGGCCAAGGCATGGCCATCAACTCGCTGGTCGTGGCGACTTCGTCCATGGCAGGGCCTTCGGTGGCCGCCGCGATCTTGTCAGTGGCCAGTTGGCCATGGCTGTTCGCCATCAATGTGCCCCTGGGCCTGGCGACTTTGTGGATAGGGCGCAAGGCCTTGCCCGTCAACCCTGTGATGAGAAAGGCAGGCGAGCCGATCGCGGCACTGGATGTGCTGCTCAATATTCTGATGTTCAGCCTGCTGTTTCTGGGCGGGGAGCAACTGGGCGTGCGTCTTGGCCAGCCAGCGCAGGACGTGGGAGAGAGCCTGATGCCGTCGGGTTGGTGGCTGCTGGGCACCGGAGTGCTGGTGGGCATCGTCTACCTGCGCCGTCAGTGGCATCAGGCGACGCCCCTGTTCCCTGTGGATCTGCTGCGCATTCCCGTCTTCCGTCTGTCGATGTGCGGCTCGGTCTCGGCCTTTTGCGCGCAAATGCTTTCCTTTCTGGCCTTGCCGTTTTTGCTGCTGGAAGTCAGAGGGCTATCGCCGATGGAGGCCGGCATGCTGATTACGGCCTGGCCTCTGGCCACCATGCTGACGGCCCCCGTGGCGGGCCGCCTGATTGGCAAATATCCCGATGGACTGCTGGGTGGCATTGGCATGGCCATGTTTGCTTGCGGCCTGTGGCTTCTGGCGGCCATGCCCGCCGATGTGGCGCACTGGGATATGGTCTGGCGCATGTTGCTGGCCGGTAGCGGCTTTGCGCTGTACCAGTCTCCCAACAATCACACCATCGTTACGTCGGCTCCCATGTCGCGCAGCGGAGCGGCGGGCGGCATGCTCAGCTCTGCGCGCATGACGGGGCAGACGTTGGGGGCCGTAGTGCTGGCGACGATCTTTGCCATCTCGGGCGGGCATGGTGGCGATGCCGAAGTGCTGGCACTGGCTGTCGCTGGTGGATTCGCAGCAATGGCCGGCATTTTCAGCGTGCTCAGAGTACGCACTGCCTCAGTGAACTGAATAGATGTGGAATTGGCTTCGATCCATTGCACAGCAATGGATCGAAGCTATCTATTTTGATGGGGCGGCAGTGGATCTTCCAAAGCAAGACGCCTGGGGGCCAGAGTGTCAGCAGTCATCTGTGGCCGTTTGGGCTGTATGGCTCATCTCGTGTGATGGTGCAAGTTCATTGCAGGCGGAAGTCCTCCCTGTCAAAGAGCCGCGAAGCCATCAAGAGACTGGCATTACGACGCGCCGGTCACTGCTTTACATTTGATTAATATTGTCAGCGCACAATGTTGACAAGTTCTTTAGTTCAGACTGCCCCACGTATGAAGATTGACCAGCCCGCTTCGCTGAGCCCGCGCCGAGAGGCGCATTTTTCTTGCCCATCCAGTTCAAGCCGGCCAAGTCATCGCCAACAGCGCTGGACGCTGGCCATGGGGGCCATGCTGATTGCAGCGGCGCTGGGAGGCTGCTCCAAGCCTGAGGTAGAGCCCAAGGGGCCGCCCAAGTCCGAGCCCCAGGTCGGAGTCGTGACACTCCAGCCTCAGAATCAGCAGCTGGATGCCAGCTTGCCGGGACGCACGCGTGCTTTCATGACTGCGGAGGTGCGGCCTCAGGTCTCGGGCATCATTGAGCAGCGCCTGTTTACGGAAGGCGCGATGGTCAAGCGAGGCCAGCAGCTCTACCAGATTGATGCGGCATCGCTGCGCGCGGCTGAGGCCAGTGCCAAGGCTGCTGTCGCCAAGGCGCAAGCCAGTCAGCGTACGCTCGCGGCCACCGCACGGCGCAATGCCGAGCTGGTCAAGATTGATGCCATCAGCAAACAGGCTTTCGATGAAAGCCAGGCTGCAGCTGCTCAGGCGGCGTCGGACGTGGCTGTAGCTATGGCCAATCTGGAGACGGCACGCATCAACCTCAAGTACAGCCGCATTGAAGCGCCGATTGCCGGGCGCATTGCACTGTCTGCCGTGACGCCGGGTGCGCTGGTCACGGCCAATCAGGCTGCAGCGCTCACCACTATCGTGCAGTTGGATCCCATGTATGTGGACTTCACCCAGTCCAGCACCGAGCTGATGCAGCTCAAGCGCGATCTGGAGTCGGGGCGCTATCAGAAGGTCGAGGGCGACAAAATTCCCGTGCGCATTCAACTCGACGATGGCAGTGACTATCCGCACCCGGGCAAGCTGGCTTTCGCGGGCGTGATCGTCAACGACACCACGGGCACATTGACGCTGCGCGCCGAAGTGCCCAACCCGGAGGGTCTGCTGATGCCTGGCATGTATGTGAAGGCGCTGCTGCCCACGGCACTGGCTGCGGATGCCTTGTTGGTACCCCAGCAAAGTGTGACCCGTGATCTGGCGGGCAAGCCCAATGTGATGGTGGTCAACGCCGAGGATGTTGTAGAGAGGCGCCAGATTGAGGTGGACCGGGCTGTTGGTGCCTTCTGGCTGCTCAAGTCCGGTCTGCAGGCGGGAGAACGCGTCATGGTGGACGGCTTTCAGCGTGCCAAGAGTGGCGACAAGGTCAAGCCTGCAGAGGTGGACCTGAAGGCCAGGGCCGAACGCAAGAGCGTGCGTGGCGAGCCACCGGCTCAGGCCACAGCGGGTGAGCCGGCTGCGGCAGCTGCCAAGCAATAAGACAGGGCGCGCACATGGCTCAGTTTTTTATCAATCGGCCCATTTTTGCCTGGGTCATCTCCATCATCATCATGCTGGCCGGGGCGTTGTCGGTATCGACACTGCCTTTGGAGCAATACCCTGACATCGCACCACCACGTGTGACGATTTCCTCGCAGTACACCGGCGCTTCTGCCGAGACCGTGGAGAACTCGGTGACACAGATCATCGAGCAGCAGATCAAGGGCATCGACAACATGCTCTACATGAGCTCGACCAGTGACGCCTCGGGCCGCTCGCGCACGACACTGACCTTTGCTCCCGGCACCAATATCGATGTGGCCCAGGTGCAGGTGCAAAACAAGCTGCAGTCGGCCCTGAACCGATTGCCCGATGCCGTCAAAAGCCGTGGCGTGTTCGTCAACAAGGGCGGTCAGGACTTTCTGGTCACCTACAGCTTTTATTCGCTGGACCCTGCTATTACTGCGGTGGATATCGGCGACTATCTGAATAGCAATCTGGTTGATGTGATTGGCCGTCTTGAAGGCGTGGGTGACATCAACGTCTTTGGCTCACCATACGCCATGCGTATCTGGATGGATCCAGCCAAGATGGAGAAATACGGCCTGATGCCCTCCGATCTGGTGTCTGCGCTGAACTCCCAGAACGCGCAGGTTTCTGCCGGCCAGCTGGGTGCCTTGCCCGCCGTGCAGAACCAGCAGCTCAATGCCACCATCACAGCGCGCACCAAGCTGCAGACGCCCGAGCAGTTCCGCGCCATTGTGCTCAAGTCGGCTACCGACGGGTCGGTGGTGACCATGGGCGATGTGGCCCGCGTGGAGCTGGCCGCTGACAACCTGAATGTCCAGGCCAAGCTCAACGGCATGCCTGGCGCCGGTATGGGCGTGATTTTGGCGGACGGTGCCAACGCCATGCAGGTTGCCGATGAAGTGGCCGCCAAGCTGGCCGAGCTCAAGCCCTACTTTCCCAATCAAATTGACTACTTTGTGAGCTCGGACTCCACGCCTTTTGTGCGGGCGTCGATTCAGGAAGTGGTCAGTGCCCTGGGCGAGGCCATGGTGCTGGTGGTGATCGTGATGTTCATCTTCTTGCAGAACTTCCGCGCCACCCTGATACCGGCCATTGCCGTGCCTGTGGTGCTGCTGGGCACGTTTGGCGTGCTCTCGGTGGCCGGTTATTCGATCAACACGCTGACGATGTTCGGCATGGTGCTGGCCATTGGCTTGCTGGTGGACGATGCCATCGTGGTGGTGGAGAACGTAGAGCGTGTGATGCACGAGACGGGCAAATCCCCCAAGGAAGCCACGCGCCAGTCCATGCGGGAAATTACCCCTGCGCTGGTGGGCATCGGCGTGACGCTGTCGGCCGTGTTCATTCCCATGGCCTTTTTTGGCGGCTCGACGGGCGTGATTTATCGCCAGTTCTCCATCACGATTGTGGCAGCCATGGCGTTTTCGGTGTTTGTTGCGCTGACGCTGACTCCTGCTTTGTGCGCCACCTTGCTCAAGGCTCCTGAGCATGGTGGTCATGGCTCGGAAGGTCATGAAGCGCAGGTGCGCAAGGTTCGTTCCGGGCTGCTGGGACTCAATGACCGTTTCTTCAACTGGTTCAATCGCAATTTTGAGCTGACGGCCTCGCGTTATCAGGGAAGCGTGGCTTATATGCTGCGCCGCTCCAAGCGCATGATGCTGGTGTTTTTGGCGATCTGCGCCGCGGTATGGCTGCTGATGGCTCGCTTGCCCACATCGTTTTTGCCCGATGAGGACCAGGGCTTTGTCTATGTCAGTGTGAATCTGCCATCGGGCGCTTCGGATGCCCGCCTGCAGCAGGTGCTGGATGACGTGCGCAGCTACCTGCTCAAGCAGCCCGAAGTGATCAGCTTCAATCAGGTCTCGGGCCTCAATGGCGACCAGAGTTCGGCACGCGGCTTTGTGCGCCTCAAGCCCTGGTCTGAGCGGCCCTTGCCCTCGCAAGCCTCGATTGCGGTGGCGCACCGGGCAACCAAGGAGCTGGGGGCCGCGATTGCCGATGCACGTGTGTTTGTCATGAACCCGCCTGCCGTGCGGGGGCTAGGTGCCAATGCCGGATTCAATTTCATGCTCAAGGACATCAATGGCATGGGCCACGATGCCTTGTTAGCGGCCAGCAAGCAGGTGGAAGACGCGGCGCGCAAGAGTCCCGAGCTGAGTTCGGTGCGTGTGACCAACCTGGAAGATGCCAGCGAACTGCGACTCGATATTGACGATCGCAAGGCCGCTGCACTGGGGCTTTCGTACACCGACATCAACAGCGTGCTTTCCAGCGCCATGGGCGGCACCTATGTGAACGACTTCTTGAACAATGGCCGCGTCAAGCGTGTCTATATTCAGGGCGATGCACCACACCGCATGCTGCCCCAGGACATTGCCAAATGGACGGTGCGCAACAAGAGTGGCGAGATGGTGCCTTTCGGGGCGTTCTCGCGCAGCTACTGGGCCTATGGCTCTCCGCAGCTGATGCGCTACAACGGCGCGCCCGCCTATGAGTTCATTGGCAGCGCAGCACCGGGTGTGAGTTCGGGCGTCGCGATGAAGAAGGTCGAAGAAATCCTCAAGCAACTGCCACAGGGTATTGGCTATGAGTGGACCGGTGCATCGTTGCAGGAGCGCCAGTCCGGCGACCAAGCTCCCATGCTGTACGCCATCTCGATCCTGTTTGTGTTCCTGTGCCTGGCAGCGCTGTACGAGAGCTGGACCGTGCCTTTGTCCGTAATGCTGGCCGTTCCGCTGGGGGTGGTGGGCGCACTGCTGGCCACCTATACGCGAGGCCTGAGCAATGACGTGTACTTCCAGGTGGGTCTGCTGACCACGGTGGGGCTGGCCTCCAAGAACGCGATTCTGATCGTGGAGTTCGCCGTGCAGTTGCAGGAGCAGGGCAAGAAGGTGTTTGACGCCACGGTCGAGGCCGTGCGCCTGCGTCTGCGCCCGATTTTGATGACTTCGCTGGCCTTTGGTTTTGGCGTGATTCCGCTGGCCATCGGTACCGGCGCGGGTGCGGGCGGGCGCAATGCCATTGGAACGGCTGTGCTGGGCGGAATGATGGCGTCCACGGTGCTGGGCATTTTCCTGGTGCCCGTGTTCTTTTTGCTGATTCGCAGCTGGTTCAAGAGCCGCTCGCGCAATGACGAAGTGCCCGCAGTCAACAAGGAGAGCGCAGCATGAGGCGCCTGAACAAGAATCTATCCGTGGCCACGGCCATTTCAATGGCCGCTTTGCTGGGCGGATGCAATCTGGCTCCTGCCCACAAGACGCCAGTGCTGCCTGTGCCCGAAACGGTTTCTGCCAATGGCCCTGCTGTGCAGGCCAGCGATGCGGCCTTGCAGCAGGCGCAGGCTTTGCAATGGCTGCAGTCGCCACAGTTGCGTGAGGTAGTGGCGCTGGCGCTGAGCAACAACCGTGACCTGCGCATTGCACTGGAGAACATCGAAAAAGCGCGAGCCCAGTACGGAATCACCAGAGCCGATCTGTTGCCGGGCATCACCGCTCAGGCGCAGGGCAGCCGTACGCGCACGGCCGGTGATTTGACGACGGCAGGCCGCTCCAGCATCACTGAGCAGTATTCGGCCCAACTGGGCTTTGTCAGCTATGAGCTGGACCTGTGGGGTCGCATTCGCAACCTCAGTGAGGCATCGCTGCATCAGTTTCTGCAAAGCCAAGACAACCAGCGCAATGTGCAGATCGGCCTGGTCGCCGATGTGACCACGGCCTGGCTGACGCTGGCCGCCGATCAGGCACGCCTGCAATTGGCCAAAGACACGCTGGACAGCCGCATCAAGGCTTTCGAGCTCACGCGCAAGATGCATGAACTGGGGGCTATCTCGGGGCTGGTGCTGGCACAGAACCAGACGACAGTGGATACCGCACGCGGCGATGTAGCCAGCTATACCTCTCAGGTCGATAAGGCTCGAAACGCCTTGCAATTGCTGGTGGGGGGGGCAGTCCCAACTCAGCTGCTGCCAGATGCCCAGACCCTGCTGGGTCCACAAGAGGTGGCGGCCCTGAAGGCGGTGTCTGTTCCCTTGCCGTCGGCCGTGCTGCTCAAGCGCCCCGATGTGCAGGCGGCCGAGCGCAATCTGCGCGCCATGAATGCCAATATCGGCGCGGCCCGTGCCGCGATGTTCCCCAGTATCAGCCTGACAGCCAGTGTGGGAACGGGCAGTAATGAGCTCGATCGCCTGTTTGGCAACAACAACCAGACCTGGAGCTTTATCCCCCTGGTCAAGCTGCCGATCTTTGACGGAGGCCGCAACCGCGCGGCGGTGCAGGTGGCCGAGAGCAACCAGCGCATTGCCGTGAGCCAGTATGAAAAGTCCGTGCAGACGGCCTTCAAGGAGGTGGCTGACGTGCTGGCCGATCGTGCTCAGTGGGGCGAGCGCCTTTCAGCCCAGACCAGCATGGTGGCCAATACACAAAAGGCGTTTGATTTGTCGAATGCCCGCTTCAAGGCTGGCGTTGACAACTATCTGGCGGTGCTGGATGCGCAGCGCAGCCTTTATGCGGCCCAGCAGACCTTGATTGCCTTGCGCCTGTCGGAGCAGCTCAATCGAGTGACTCTATGGAAGGCGCTGGGTGGGGAAGAAGAGGGTGATCCGCAGGGTTGATGCCCATGCCCTGAACTCAAGCCGCAGCTCGAAAGGCTGCGGCTTTTCTTTTTTTGATAGCTGAGTTCACTTGCCTGGAAAGCGATTGAGGCTGATTTTTATGTGAATTTCTGACGATGTCCCAGTCAGGGCATCTTGAACAACAGACTCACTTGCAGCCGGAACAAGGCGCTGGCATCCATAGGCAGCTCGGGGTGGATAACGGCGTTATTCATCATGACCAGCCAAAAAGGGGCGAGCAGCAACTCGGGGTGCTGCAAAAGCTCGGGAGCTTTCAACTCTCCGCGCTCGTGCGCGAGTCTTGCGAGCCGTCCAAAGTGCTCGATCAAGGCATCGTTGACGTAGCGGCGATACACCTGAGCGAGAAGCGGAAACTCCAGACCTTCGGCAGCAACTAGGCGCGCTGTGGCAGAGCGCCCGCTGCTGTCGATCACATCGGCTGCCGCGCCGACTGTGCGCAGCAGATATTCGCCAACGGCCTCGTGCTCTTGCATGGGGCTCGATTGCAAGGCCACAGCAGCCGATGCGATGTGAGTCTGTATGACGGCCTCGAACAAGGCCTCCTTGCTGTCGAAATAGCGAAACAGTGTGACTTTGGACAGGCCGGCACGCTGCGCCACCGAGGCTGTGGTGCCACGCGCGTAACCATGCTCGAGAAACTCTTGGAAGGCTGCCTCGACGATGGTGCGACGCGTGGCCTGGGTCTTTTGTGGGCTGGGCCCGCGTGTCTTGCGCTTAGGGCGTGGGGTGTCTGGTTCGGTCATGGGCACGAAAGCTCAAGAGGGCACAGACTCAGGCTCGCTGAAAAGACGTGGAATCTTGAATTGCTTCGATTGCAGATTCACGATCGTCGCAGGCGCTCTGAGCTGCAGCGGTGCAAGGTTGAAAAGTGAAGATTCAAGCGGTGCGATGCAGCACTTTCTTAAAACAGTATTCGTTCGTTGCATTCTGGCTGCTGGGCTGGCCTGACTTGATGAAAACAATATGGGGTAAACCCTTGAGATTAAAAAATCCCCATGCTGAGCCCTGCAGCCAGTGCCTGACCCAGTTCCGCGCAGCGTTGCAATTCGGAGGCTGAAATCTGTTTGGGCGCCTGGATGGCTTCAGGCGTTTGGGCGTGGGTGCAGACGATGATTGGCTCGGCCACGGCCTTCAGTCGCCAGCCAGCGGCAATGCGTTCTATCTGGCGGGCCGCATTGTGCCCATCGCTGCCTGCACAGATAAGGCTTGCATAGGGGCGGCCCTCTATCCGGTCAAGTGCGCCGTAATAACTGCGGTCAAAGAAGTCTTTCATCAGGCCGCTGATGCAGGCCAGGTTTTCAGGTGTAGCAAACACATAGGCCTGTGCTTTGAGCAAGTCATCAGCGCTGGCGTTGCTGGCATGAAGAAGGCTCACCTTGACGTTTTTCTCTTGCTGGGCGGCCAAGGCGGCAGCCTGTGCCATCTGCAAGCTGCCACCAGTCATGGAGTGATAAATGATCAACAAAACAGGGTGTTCGGACATGACCGATACAGAGGGTGTCAATCCCGCAAGTAGAGGAAAAAAGTGCTCATGGACGTTACTTCATCATATCGATGTTGTCAAAAACATACATGGCGGCAAAAAGATTCTGATGCTTCGATAGAGCTAAGTGCTGACAAAGATTGACATTTGTCAATCTTATGGGGTTGCTGCTGCTCTCAATTTAGAAGCGTTAATGCAATATTAGATAAGCATGTGCATATGATTTGCGAGGTAATTGAGGCGCCAGTTGAACAAACCTCAGGGTAAGCACTGAGCACGAATTTTCTTGGGTTTGTAGGAATGGTCTTACAAACTATGGCGCTATCTGTTGTCAGTAACGAGACGCCACTTTCCAACTTGTAACGATTGACGCCAGCTATCTCATTGATGCGGACTCTTGTGTTTTTGGTATGTCGCAATCTGCACTTCCACCAACCTTAAGCAAGCGAAGAAGCTCTCTCGCATTGCTGGCTCTTGCCTTGGGAGTTGGCGCAGGCCTGTCGGCGGCGGATGCCATTCAAAGCCAGCAGGAGACTCGCATTCAAAGTCTCTTGCACGCGAATGCGGACTCGGCCACTCGACTGCTGGAGCAGCGCCTGGAAACCTATGGGCAACTGCTGGTCACTCTGGCCGAGCAGTTGGGGGGTGTGGAGCCGCTCAGTCAGCAGGTGTTCTCCGAGCACGCTCATAGCCTGCTCAGCCAGTTGCATCTTGAAGGCCTGCAACTGCTGAGCCTGACCCGCGCCGTAGCGGAGGATCAGCAGGCCGACTTGGAGGCTCATGCCCAGGCTTTCGAGGTCGCTTATGTCTGGCCGCTAGTCGGCAATGAAGCCATTGTGGGTACGAACGCCCGCCAGCCGTTGCCAGCCTTTCACTCACTGATGGCGACCTGGAACTCCAGACAGATGTCAATGTCGGGCCCATTTCGCTTTTTGCAGCTTCCAGGCAGCCCCGAAGGTGTCATTCTGCGCATGCCTTTGTTCCGTGCGGAAAGTCGCAGAGGCTCGGGCGGTCGCTTGCTGGGTACGGTCAATGCCCGGATTCGCGTCAGCGAGCTGGCATTCAGGCTGCAGCCTCGTGAGGGCTATCCTCAGGTGGCGATGCGCATGTTGGACCTGGGGGCCGTTCAGTCGCAGAAAAAGCCGCTGTTCAGTGACGCCGGAACCGGTGCAGTCAGTCCGGCGCAATCTGTGCAGACGCTGTTCTCCAATGCAGGGTGGCGAAAAGGGGAACGCAGTCCTGGTTTTGAAACCCAGCCCCTTGTGGAGCGGCAACTGCAAGTGCATGACCGTATCTGGGCACTGCAGTTCAAGCCTGGGCTTGAAAGCCTGACGGCGCTGGAGCGAAGCCTGCCCTGGTTGATTCGAGTCTTAGGGTTGCTGCTTGGCTTGGCGGGTGCCGCATGGGTGGGCGGCTGGTGGCAGGAGCGCAGCGCAGCACGGAGGCCAAGACGCCGGGGCAGTGATGCCCGCTTTCACGCCATGTGCGAGCAGGCTGCCATGGGCATTCTGGAGCTGGATGTCACAACACGCTGCGTGCTCAAGGTCAACACCCATTTTTGCCAGATGCTGGGCTACGAGGTGAATGAGGTTCGCAAGCGCAATGCGCTAGAGCTGGTCATGCCTGACGACCAGCTTCATTGTGCGCAACTATTCTCCGGGCTTGACGCGCAGCAGTTTCAGCATGGCACGGCGGAGCTTTGCCTGCGCGCAAGGAGCGGCCAGCCGGTCTGGGTGGAGCTCAATGCCTTTCTGAGCGGGGCACCCCAGGCGAATCGACTGCAAGTCCTGGTGCAGGACATCAGTGCCCGCAAGCAGCTGCAGCAGGCAGAGCGCGTGGGCTATCTGCAGATGCGGGACCTCATGCAAAGGCTGCCGTTGGGGCTGGTGATGGAAGAAGGTGGTCACCTGGTGTACTGGAACGAAGAGTTTGTGCGCCTTGCCGGACACGGGTGTCAGCAGCCTTTGAGCATCGAGCAATGGTGGGGGCTGATGTATCCTGACCAGGCTGAGCGCGAACGCTGCATGCAGCGCTGGGAAATGGTCAAGGCCCAAGCGCGGCACAGTGCACAGGCCTTGCGCCTCCAGCAGCCGTTGGCTGAAGGAGGTCTGTGCGAGGGCTCTTTGCCGGATATTTCCGGCTGTGGCGTGGCAAGCTATAGCTTTGAGTTCAAGGGCAAGGACGGCGCGCGCAGACCCGTCGCAGTCAGTGCCGTGATGCAGGCCAACGCTTGTCTTATCGTGCTGGAGGATCAAAGCCAGCGCATGGCAGCCGAGCAGGAAGTGCGCAGACTGGCTTTTCATGTTGCCCTCACAGGCCTGCCCAATCGTCGCTTGCTAGCTGACCGGCTTCAACAGGCCCTCATTGTGGCGCAGCGCAGAGCACGCCTAGGCGGCGTGGTGTTGGTGGATATTGATAACTTCAAGGCCTTTAACGAGGCCTATGGCCTGGAGCAGGGCGATTTACTGCTCCAGGCAGTGAGTCACCGCATTACCGATCTGCTGCCCGCCGGTGCCACCATCGGTCGTCAGGGGGGAGATGACTTTGTGCTGCTGCTCAGCGATCTGGGAGGAGATGCCGTGACAGCGGCAACCCGGCTGGAGCAGGACGCGGCACACTGGCTTGCTCGCCTGAGCGAGCCGATTGCCATTGGTGAGACTTCGCACACCATCACGGTTAGCATGGGTCTGGGCCTGGTGGGGGAGCCAGAGCTTGGAGCCAAGGAGGTTTTGCGCCGCGCCGAAATGGCCATGTATCAGGCCAAGAGTCTGGGGCGCAATGTGTGCTGCTTTTTTGACCCCCAGCTGCAGTCCGCGCTGCAGGAGCGCCGCTCACTGGAGCAGGACATGCGCGCCGGTCTGGATGCGGGGGAGTTCGAGCTTTTTTACCAGCCACAGGTGGAGTCCGGCAGCGTGATCGGGGCCGAGGGCTTGCTGCGCTGGAAGCACCCGCAGAAAGGCTTTGTGCCGCCGGGGCAGTTCATTCCTCTGGCCGAAGAAACCGGCGTCATCCTGCCGCTCGGTGACTGGGTGCTGCAGGCGGCTTGCAGGCAGCTTGCTAAGTGGGCACATCATCCGCGTTATGCGCAGCTGGTGCTGTCTGTCAATGTCAGTCCCAGGCAGTTTCACCAAGCGGGCTTTGTGGAGCAGGTGCTGAAAGCCCTGGCCGAGCATGGAGCCGATGCTAGCCGTCTGAAGCTGGAGCTGACCGAGAGCATGCTTATCTCCGATGTGGACGACACCATTGCCAAGATGGCGCGCTTGAAAGCCTATGGCATCGGCTTTTCACTCGATGACTTTGGTACGGGCTATTCCTCGTTGTCCTATCTCAAGCGCCTGCCTCTGGATCAACTCAAGATCGATCGCAGCTTTGTGCGCGATGTGCTAACCGATCCCAACGATGCCGCCATTGCGCGCACCATTGTGGCCTTGGCCAAGAGCCTGGGTCTGCACGTCATCGCCGAAGGTGTGGAGACACAGGCGCAAAGCCGTTTTCTGGAAGGTATTCGCTGTCATGCATGGCAGGGCTATCTGATGAGCCCGCCCGTGCCCGTGCATGAGTTCGAGGCGCTGGTCATCAACGGCAATGTGCCGGGTACGGCCGCTCCTTCACTCAGCCCGGTGTCCATGCGCTGAAGTTGCTCTTTAGAATGCCGGCTTTTGACCGAGCCAGAGATGCCAGTGCCTGAAATCAAGACCATGCTGCTATTTGCCCTGACTGCCGTGGCGGAGATCGTGGGCTGCTATCTGCCCTGGTTATGGCTCAAGCAGGGTGGCAGTGCCTGGCTGCTGCTGCCGGCTGCGGCCAGTCTGGTCTTGTTTGTCTGGCTGCTGACCTTGCATCCCTCGGCCTCGGGGCGCATTTATGCGGCCTATGGTGGGGTTTACGTCAGCGTGGCCTTGATCTGGCTGTGGCTGGTCGATGGCGTCAAGCCCAGCGCCTGGGATATGGGGGGGGTGGCAGTCTGTCTTATGGGGGTGGCCCTGATCGCCTTCCAGCCACGTGCCTGAGGTGCAGTCTATTGCCTGAATTTTGAGCAAAATTGGCCTTCAGCCCTTACCAGGCAAGCGCGAGCAGCTATGGTTTGTGTATGTGGTCAATCTTGGCAGAGAAGGCTGAAGGCCGCGTTATGATTCCTGTCTGTTAACGGTTGCGAGCAAGGATTGGGTTTTCTCAAGCTTTGCACCTGCGCAACCGCTTTTGCCGTTCCCCGTATTCAAAGCCTTTGCAGGCCCGCTACTAGACCGACACTGACACCGTGCGCCTGAATTCCATCAAGCTCTCCGGCTTCAAATCCTTTGCCGAGCCCACCAATTTCATTCTGCCGGGGCAGATGGTCGGCGTGGTCGGGCCCAATGGTTGCGGCAAGTCCAACATCATGGACGCGGTGCGCTGGGTACTGGGCGAGAGCAAGGCCAGCGAGCTGCGTGGCGAGTCCATGCAGGACGTGATCTTCAACGGCACCACGCATCGCAAGCCATCGAGCCGCGCCAGCGTGGAGCTGACCTTTGACAACAGCGATCACCGCGCGGGCGGCCAGTGGGGCCAGTTTGGCGAAATCGCCGTCAAGCGCGTGC
The DNA here is from genome assembly GCF_057369555.1 of Comamonas sp. FUJ_7. NCBI lineage: Bacteria > Pseudomonadati > Pseudomonadota > Betaproteobacteria > Burkholderiales > Comamonadaceae > Comamonas > Comamonas sp. FUJ_7. The sequence goes on along the minus strand of NZ_JBXXZI010000001.1, from coordinate 559,159 downwards.
TCACGCGCGAGGGCAATAGCAGCTACTTCATCAACAACCAGGCCGTGCGTCGTCGCGACGTGCAGGACGTGTTCCTGGGCACGGGCCTGGGTCCGCGTGCCTACGCCATCATCGGCCAGGGCACGATCAGCCGCATTATCGAGTCGCGCCCCGAGGAACTGCGCCTGTTCCTCGAAGAAGCGGCGGGGGTTTCCAAGTACAAGGAGCGTCGTCGTGAGACGGAAAACCGCCTCTCGGCCACGACCGAGAACCTCACCCGTGTGGAAGACATTCTGCGCGAGCTCAACGCCAATCTGGACAAGCTGGAAAAGCAGGCCGAAGTTGCGGCCAAGTACAACGGCCTGAACGCACAAGTCACGCTCAAGCAGCACCAGCTGTGGTTCATGAAGCGTGCCGAAGCCGAGGCCGAGCAGGACCGTGTGCGCGTGGAAGGCCTCAAGGTCGTCAACGAGCTTGAAGAGCGCATGGCCGATATCCGCAACAACGAAAGCGGGCTCGAGACCCTGCGCCAGGCGCATTATGACGCCAGCGATCATGTGAACCAGGCGCAAAGCAAGCTGTACGAGGCCACGGCCGAGGTCGGAAAACTCGAAGCTGAAATCCGTTACGTGGTGGAAGGCCGCCAGCGCGTGCAGCAGCGCCTGCAGCAACTGGCCGAGCAAATTCTGCTGTGGAGCAGCCGCAGCCAGGAGGCGCAAGCCGAACTTGAAGACATTGAAGGCGCAGGCATGGACGCCGAGGAGCAGGCTGAAATGCTGGCCGCTCAGCTCGAAGAGCAAAGTGCCCGTCTGCCCGATTTGGAAGAGGCGCTGCACAAGGCGCAGAAGGCGGATGCCGACCAGCGCAACTCCGTTGTGCAGGTGCAGCAGCAGATTCAGGTGCTGGCCGCCGAGCAGCGCAGCTTGGATGAGCAGCGCCGCCAGTACGAGACCCGATTCGAGCGCCTGCGCGCCGATCGCAATGCGCTGGAAACGCCGGATGAGGCGCGACTGAACAATCTGCAGGCCCAGCTGGCCGAGGCGCAGGAGCTGGCCGAGATGGCCGATGCCGTGCTTGAAGAGCTGCAGGAGTCCGTACCGCAGCTGGATGAAGATCGCCGTACCCAGCAGCAGGCGGTGAACGCCGAAAACAGTCGCCACGCTGATTTGTCCGCGCGCCTCGAGGCCCTCAAGGCCTTGCAAGAAAAGGTCAAGACAGATGGCAAGCTCCAGCCCTGGCTGGCCAAACATGGTTTGGATGGCTTGCAAGGGCTGTGGAGCCGTATTGCCATTGAAGGCGGTTGGGAAAACGCACTCGAAGCCGCGCTGCGCGAGCGACTGGGCGCGCTGGAAGTAGGCCGCCTCGATATGGTGCGCGGATTTTTGGGCTCGGGCGGGCAGGATGCGCCGCCAGCGCGTCTGGCATTTTTCAGTCAGGCCCAGGCCGCATGTGCAGCGGCAGCGAGCCGCTTTTCGCGCCTGAGCGATCTGCTTAAGGTCAATGACGCAGGTCTGCGCGCCGTGTTAGTGGACTGGCTGACCGGTTGCTACACCGCTCCAACATTAGACGAGGCCCTGACCAAGCGTGCCGAGTTGCAGGCTGGCGAGACCATTTATGTCCCCACTGGCCACGCCGTCACCGCGCACAGCGTGACGTTTTATGCGCAGGACTCCGAGCAGTCTGGCCTGTTGGCCCGCGCGCAGGAAATCGAGCACCTTGAAAAAGAAGTGCGTGCCCAGGCGCTGATTGCCGAGGAGTCACGCTCTGCACTGGTACGGGCCGAAAGCGCCTATGCCGATGCTTCGCAGCGTTTGGTGTCTGCGCGCCGTGAGGCCACCGAGTCACAAGGCCGTGCCCATGAACTGCAGGTCGAAACCTTGCGACTGTCGCAGCTGGCCGAGCAGGCGCGCGCCCGCAATGCCCAGATTTCGGCCGACCTGTCCGAGGTCGAAGCCCAGCTCTCCGATATTGAAGAGCGCAAGGTCTCTGCCGAGGCCCGCTTTGAAGAGCTGGACATGCAGCTGGCCGACAGCCAGGAGCGCCATGCCCAGCTGGGTGACCGCGTGCTGGATGCTGAGCGCCGCCTCAACGAATCCCGTGAGCAACTGCGCGCGCTGGAGCGTCAGGCCCAGGAAGCCACTTTCTCTCAGCGCACGTTGCACGCTCGCCGTGCCGAGCTCTCGCGCACCATTGAGACTGCGAGCCAGCAGGCCAAGTCGCTGGCCGAAGAGCAGCAGCGCGCTCAGGATGAACTGGCCCGCTTGTCCGACGCGGCGGCGCAGGGTGGTCTGCAGGATGCGCTGGACTTGAAGATGCAGCGCGAAAAAGATGTTGCCGAGCGCCGCAGCGAATACGAAGACCTGACCAACAAGCTGCGTGCCAGCGATGAACGCCGTCAGAGCCTTGAAAAGGCGCTGGACCCGCTGCGCCAGCGCATCACCGAATTCCAGCTCAAGGAACAGGCCGCGCGCCTGGGGCTTGAGCAGTACAGCAACTTGTTGACTGAAGCGGATGCCGATCTGGCCGCCGTTGCCCAGTCCATTACCGAGGGCAATGTGCGCCTGCATGGTCTGCAAGGCGAGATCGATCGTCTGCACCGGGAAATTCAGGCGCTGGGAGCCGTGAATCTGGCAGCGCTCGACGAGTTGACGCTTGCACGCGAGCGCAAGACCTTCCTCGATGCGCAGATGAACGACCTCACCAAGGCCATGAACACCCTGGAGGAGGCCATTCGCAAGATCGACGCCGAAACGCGCGATCTGCTCACCGGCACCTTCGATATCGTCAATCGTCACTTTGGCCGCATGTTCCCCGAGTTGTTTGGCGGCGGACAGGCCAAGCTGGTGATCACCGGCGATGAAATTCTGGATGCTGGCGTGCAGGTAATTGCACAGCCGCCTGGCAAGAAGAACCAGACCATTCACCTGCTCTCGGGGGGCGAGAAGGCACTGACCGCGATTGCGCTGGTGTTTGCCATCTTCCAGCTCAACCCTGCGCCATTCTGTTTGCTCGATGAGGTGGATGCGCCGCTCGATGACGCCAATACCGAGCGCTATGCCAAGTTGGTGCATAGCATGAGCAAGGGAACCCAGTTCCTGTTCATCAGTCACAACAAGATCGCCATGGAAATGGCCGAGCAGCTGATTGGTGTGACCATGCAGGAGCAAGGTGTGTCACGAATTGTTGCGGTGGACATGGAGTCCGCCTTGTCCATGGCAGAGTTCTCCTGAACCTTGCCATCCCTATTATTGAAGAACCGTTTTCTCACATGAGTAACTTGCAAATCAGTCTGGCCGTCCTGGGAGTGGTGCTGTTGGCGCTGATCGTTGCCTATAACTCCTGGACTGCGCGTCGCAATGCACCCAAGCGCTCCGAGCCTGAAGAAGAGAGCACGGATCCTCAACGTCACGAGCCCGGCATGAACACCGTGGGTCATGGTGCCGATTTGACCAAATACCAGCACGAGCCTGTGCTGGGTGATTTCGGCAAGGCCATTCCCGGCACCGAGCCCGTACAACTGCCCGAAGCCACAGGTCGCTTTGCCGAGGCGGATGCAGAACTGGCCCGCCTGGTGGCCCGTGAAGCCCATGAGGAAGCCCTGCGTCAGCAGGCTCTGGCCGAGCAGCAGATGCCTGACGCCGCTGTGGAGTCGGCACAGGAGGGCAACACGGCCCAGCGTACGGATGCCGCCATTGCTGCGGTGACCGAGCAGGCGGCGATCGCTCAGCCTGCTGCTGAACCTGTGGAGCCCGTGCTGACCGATGCACCTCTGGCAGTCGCCATTCCTCCCGCGCCGTCTGTGGAGCGTCGTGGTCATCTGGACACGCTCATTGATGCGATTGCGCCTATCACTGTGGCACAGCCCGTGCCGGGTGAAGTGGCGCTGCAGGCCCAGCCCAGCACCCGCCGTGCGGGCAACAAGCCCTTTGCGATTGAAGGCCTGAACCAGGACAGCAAGCAGTGGGAGCCGCTGCAGGCCGGTCAGCGCTATCTGGGCTTTCAGGCCGGTGTGCAACTGGCCAACCGCACAGGCTCGCTCAACGAAATCGAGTTTTCTGAGTTCGTCACCAAGACGCAGCGTTTTGCTGATGCGCTGGGCGCCATGGCCGATGTGCCCAACATGCTGGGCGAGGTTGCCCGCGCCCGCGAGCTCGATCAGTTCGCCAGCGAGCACGATGCCCAGCTGAGCTTTATGCTTCGCGCGCGCCAGGCCTCCTGGAGTGCAGGCTATGTGCAGCAAAATGCTCAGCGTCTGGGCTTTGTGACCACCCCCATGCCGGGCCGTATGGTTATGTCTTCCCCTATTCAGGGCCTGCCACCCGTACTGGTGCTGAACTATGACCCCCAGGCCGCCATGGGCGAAGACCTGGATCAGTCCGTAGTGCGTGAATTCCTGCTCAGCCTAGATGTGGCCCAGGTGCCACGGGGCCAGCAGCCCTTCGTGCGTCTACGCCAGGTGGCCGAGAAGCTTTGCCAGACAATGGACGGCGTGCTGTGCGACCAGAACGGCTATCTGCTGCCGGTGTCGGCGCTGGACCCGATTCAGCATGATCTGGAGCTGCTGTATGACAAGCTCGACAGCGCAGAGCTGTCGGCTGGCTCGCTTCTTGCCAGAAGGCTTTTCAGCTGATATGTCTCCCCCTGAGTCGCTTCGCGCCTTCCCCCAAGGGGGACGGCGGCCTTTGCTGCGGGGCGGCCCTTGCTGGCCTTCCCGCACTTTGGTCGCGCCAGTTGCAAGCATCATGGGTAATTTTTAGTCATCATTCAGGCCAACTTTGTTGGCCTTTTTTATCTCAGACCGTGATTTTTCAGCGGACAGAGCATGAACGAAAATTTAGACCTTTTTTCCGCTGAACCCCAGGATCAGAAAGCGCCAGCTGCTATCAAAACCGGGGTGCCTGAAAGTGTGTGCAGCAAGGCTTTGGCCTTGCGCGCTCAGCTCAACCAGTGGGCGCATGAATACTATGTGCTCGATGCCCCGTCAGTGCCCGATGGGGAATACGACCGCGTCTATCAGCAGCTCGAAGCGCTGGAAGGGGCCTATCCCCCGCTGATCACGCCGGACTCCCCCACGCAGCGCGTGATTGGCGCCGTGCTGGATGGCTTGACGCCGGTGCGCCATGCTGTGCCCATGCTCAGCATTCAGACAGAAACCGACAACGAGGCCACGGGCGCCATGGCATTTGATGCTCGCGTGCGCAAGGAGCTGGGGCTGGATGAGTCCGCTGCCGCCATCGAATATGTGGCCGAGCCCAAGTTCGACGGTCTGGCAATGAATCTGCGCTACGAAAATGGCCAACTGGTACAGGCCACCACGCGCGGTGATGGTGAGGTGGGCGAGGATGTCACGCACAACATCCGCACCATCCGCCAGATTCCGCTGTCTCTGCCGGCCGACCGCAATGTGCCGCCGGTGGTGGAGGTGCGTGGCGAAGTGCATATGGCCAAGGCTGATCTGGACAAGCTCAATGCGCGTCAGTTGGCTGCCGGTGGCAAGGCCTTTGCCAATCCTCGCAATGCGGCAGCGGGCTCGGTGCGCCAGCTGGACTCGAGCATTGCAGCGCAGCGACCGCTGTCTTTCTTCGCCTACGGCCTGGGCGAGATCACACCGCCAGAGCAGGGTGGCCCGGACTTCGGCACCCACTACGCCATGCTGCAGACGCTGAAGTCCTGGGGTTTTCCGGTCGCACCGCAGGTCTGCATTGCGACAGGTGCTTCTGAATTGGTAGCGTTTCACGAGCGCATTGGTGCGGCTCGTGCCGAGCTTCCCTATGAAATCGACGGTGTGGTCTACAAGGTCAACAGCCTGGCCCTGCAGCGCCAGCTGGGCTTCAAGTCGCGCGAGCCGCGCTGGGCCGTGGCCCACAAATACCCAGCGCAGGAGATGCCCACGCTGATGGAAGCCATTGATGTGCAGGTCGGCCGTACCGGCAAGCTCACGCCCGTGGCGCGCCTGGCCCCGGTGCAGGTGGGCGGTGTGGTGGTGACGAACGCCACGCTGTCCAATCTGTTCGACATCCGCAAGAAAGGCGTGCGCGTGGGTGATCAGGTCATCGTGCGCCGTGCCGGTGATGTGATTCCAGAGGTTGTCGGCAAGGTTCCCGGAGAGAGGGCTTCTTATGTACCCAATTTCCGCATGCCCAAGACCTGCCCCATCTGTGGCAGCGAGGTGGTGCGTGAGAAGGGCGAAGCCAATCACCGCTGTACGGGCGGGCTGTTCTGCGCGGCTCAGCGCAAAGAGGCGATCTTGCACTTTGCACATCGCCGGGCCATGGACATCGAAGGCCTGGGCGGCAAGCTGGTTGACCAATTGGTCGATGGGCAGGTGGTGCGCGTGCTGCCTGATCTCTACAGACTGGGCCTGACGGCGCTGTCTGCGCTGGACCGCATGGCCGAAAAATCGGCCAACAACGTGCTGGCTGCGCTGGAAAAATCAAAGAGCACCACGCTGCAACGCTTTTTGTTTGGCCTGGGGATTCGCAATGTGGGGGAATCTACGGCCAAGGATCTGGCCAAACACTTCGGCAAGCTGGACGCCATCATGGATGCCAGTGTCGAAGAGCTGCTGCAGGTCAAGGATGTAGGCCCGGTGGTGGCTGACAGCATTCATACCTTCTTTGCCCAGCCTCACAACCGTGAGGTGGTGGAGCAGCTGCGTGCCTGTGGCGTGCACTGGGAAGAGGGCGAGCCCGCTGAAAAGGCACCGCAGATTCTGGCGGGGCTGACCGTGGTGCTGACCGGTACGCTGCCTACCCTGGGGCGCGATGCGGCCAAGGACATGCTCGAAGCTGCTGGAGCCAAGGTCTCTGGCTCGGTCAGTAAAAAGACCAGCTACGTTGTGGCCGGTGCCGAGGCGGGCAGCAAGCTGGTCAAGGCTGAAGAGCTGGGCGTGACGGTGCTGGACGAGGCCGGCATGCTGGCGCTGCTGCGTGGCGAGAGCCCTGCCGCCTAGGCGCATGCAGCCAGGAGCGAAGAGGCGAGAAGCGAATTCATTCGAGCGAAGCAGGAGAACACGGCATGAATAAATTGCGGCGCAAACCGGTAGTGGGCCTGGCTCTGGGTAGCGGTTCGGCACGCGGCTGGGCGCATTTCGGCGTGCTGAATGCGCTGCGTGAAGCGGGCGTCAGCCCGGACATCATTTGCGGCACCTCCATTGGTTCACTGGTGGGGGCAACCTATGCGGCCGGTGAGATGGATCGCTTTGAGGAATGGGTGCTGGGCCTGGGCAAACGCAAGGTCTTCGGCTTCATGGATCTGAACTTCAGCGGCGGTCTGCTCAAGGGCGAGAAAATCATCGATTTCTGGCGCGAGAACTTTGTGCATGAAAGCATGGAAGAGCTTGGAGCGCCGTTTGGCTGCGTGGCCACCGATTTGCAAACCGGGGCGGAAGTCTGGCTGCGCAAAGGATCGATTGCCGAAGCTGTACGTGCCTCCATCGCTTTACCGGGACTGTTCACGCCCGTCATGCATGAGGGGCGGCTGCTGGTCGATGGTGGTCTGGTCAATCCCGTCCCCGTATCCCTGGCAAGAGCCATGGGAGCCGACATTGTGATTGCCGTGGACCTGAACGCGGACATCATGCGCAAGCACATGAGACCGGTGAATTTGAATGAAAACGAGCTCAGGGCGGATGCAGGTGACTCCAGCTTGGCTCGGCAGCACGAGCACGATGAGGATAAGCCGCCCATGCCGCTGGGCCAGATCTCAGAGGCATTGACTTCGGATGCATCGGCCGCCGGCTGGACGGACGCCTGGAAGCGCAGCATGACCAGCGTGAAAACCTTGTCCTCCTCTGTCATGCGCATGGGCCGCAAGGACGAAGAAGAGGCTGAGAGCGAAGCCCCTGCCCCGGTGCCTTCTCTGGTCAATGTGGTCATGGCCAGTGTCAACATCATGCAGATGCGCATCACCCGCAGCCGCATGGCGGGAGACCCCGCCGAGATACTGATTGCGCCGCGCCTGTCGCATATCGGGCTGATGGACTTTCAGCGAGGGCGGGAGTCCATCGACGAGGGCTATGCAGCGACCCAGCTGGCGCTGCAATCGTTTAAGGACTGGGGGCTTTAAGGCTCCACTGTCTGCGCTGGTGCCGCTTCAACACTTAGGGCGGCTCTCAGCCCGCGCTTAGCTGCGGATGTAGATCCAGCCTTGATGCTGCATGCGTGCAATCGCTTCCACCGCCCCCATGGGCAGCACCTGAATATGGGCCGGGGCAGTGATGCCGTTGTTCTTGAGCGTATTGGGGCACAGCAGCACGCGCTCCAGTGCGGGGCCCATGTCCTCGGGCTGATCCAGCACCGCTTGCACGGCCTGCGCATTGGCCACAATCCACACCTGCAGATCGGGCTGAGCGGCCATCAGGTTCTTGAAATTGCCGCGTGCGCGTGCCAGCGCCTGCGCGCTGGGGGCGTGCAGCACCACGTTGGAGGCGGGGGGCAGGGCAGGTAAAAGAGTGTTCCAGTCGGCTTGGCTCATGGTCATTCCAAATAGTTTGCTCTCGCAATGATAGCTTTTACGCTTTGTTTGATTGGGCTTGAAGGCAGTTTGAACCTTTAAAAGCAAGCGGGCATGAACAGAGCGGCTGACGTATCAATACGCAACAAATCCTCATCGCTGTGCGCCGGGCCTTGCCATCGGGCCGGAAGGCTGCATATGCAAGGCAGACGCCTTGTCTGATTTCTTGCCACCTTGAAGGGAGCTGCCGCCATGTGGAAGCTGGGACGTTTGCTGACTGTTTTTCGCAAAGAGCTGATGCTGGCCTGGGCCGTGCTGCGCGACCCGCGCTCACCCAAGGCGGCCAAGCTGTTCACCGTGCTGGCAGCGCTTTATGTGGTCAGCCCCATCGATTTTGTGCCTGACACCATTCCCGTTCTGGGCTGGCTGGACGACGGCATGATCGGCTTCTTGCTGCTGCAACTGGCCTTCAAGTTCTTGCCCGCTGATTTACGGGCCTCGCTGCGCAAGCGTGTGGAGGCCAAGGTCGCCTGAGCGCCTCAAAAGCATAGCGGCCAGCGATGATGCATCAAGCGCTGGCCGCTTTTTTCTGCGCTCAGTTCAAAGCGCTTCAAATACCCAGAAACTGGAAAGGCTTGGCAGGCTTGAAATCCTGGGTGGCATTGCCAGAGAAGGTGTGGCTCTGATCTGTGCCCAGATCCAGCTTCATCACCTTGCCGGTCTGAGCGCCGAAGTCCAGTGATTTGAGATCCACCCAGAAAGTATTGGGCGTCAGCGCTGACTCGAAGAAATACAGCTGGCGCTGGTGGTCGAACACCGTGCGCCAACGGGTGGACGAGATATTGGGCTGACCCGGCGTGCTGATGCCGTAGGGCACAGAGACATTGCGGATCACGCTAAACACGCTGGCCAGCGCTTTGTTGGGGTTGGGCTCCTTGGGAATGGCATTCACATAGAACGAAGCCCGCGCAAAGCGGTCGGCGGCCCGATTGGTGCCGGGCAGCATGGTCGTGCCGCCGATCTGCTGCCAGTAGCTGTTGAGTGCCAGTTGCTGGTCAAACGTGGGTGAATTGGTCATCACCTGATACTCGCGGCCATGGTGAATCACCTGTTGGCCGGCGATGTATTCGACGATGGCGCTGTCACCGCTGGCATCGGACATGGACAGGTGCAGTGTGGTCAGGCGATTCTCACCGGGCACATTGTCCGAGACGATGGTGAAAGGCTCTTTCTCCAGCGCGGCCACGGCCTCTTTCACGGTGGCAAAGTTGTCCAGCACATACTGCGCCCAGGCCGCAATCGTCAGCCCCGGCTTGCTCTTGTCGTCAAAGTGCGGATATTGCGACTCCACCAGCCACAGCAGGTTGGCGTTCAGCCCAGCCTCGTTGACGCCGTCCGTGGTCGAGATGTCATAGCCCGAAGTGATGACGCTGCCGTACTTGGACTTCCAGCGCAGCGTGTTGGGCCCCGTCTGCCCGCTGCGCTCCATGCCACGGGGCATCACCCAGAGGTTGCTCACGATATCGCTCTTCCAGTCCATGGAGCGGGCCGTCATGACCTGCCCATCGGCACCGTGAAACACCAGCCGGGTGCAAGCCCAGGCACTGGTGGTGGCGGCAATGCCGGAGGCGGCCAGCAGCAGGGCGGCCAGTTGGGGGCGAATACGCGGCAGGCTTGTTCTCATCAAACGGGTCTCCATAGCAATCATTGGGAAAGCACACGGGTGCTTTGACCATGACCTGCGCACTCTCCATTGCAAGCTTGGAACCCGGGGCTGCTTTTCAGCACCAGATACTAACGGCGGATTGTGAGAGCTTGGTAAATTTCATAGCTGAAAGCGCAGGAGTGCTCTTGGTTAGAGGCTGGTTGGGCTTGAGCTCTATGAGTTAAACAATGGCCAAGTTTGGGCTGTGCACGCGATGTCAGCGGCGTGCTTGATTCATGGGCTGAGATCCGGCCTTTGTCGGTTGCTATCAGTCAATTTCAATATTGATAGCTGCTTGCGCTTTCTGTGATTGGGTTAGAGGCTGATTTGGCTTAAAAATACAAGTGACTTGCGATGACTGGGGTGATGTCAGCGACATGCTTGATTGATGGACAGAGGGCGAGTCTCGGCCCGCCTTGCCGACTTACTTTCTTGCTTGTGCAAGAAAGTAATCAAAGAACACAGCCCCTGCTGCCCACGTCCCCTTCGCTATGCTGCGGGGCGACCTGCGCCGTCAAGCGCTTGGGGCTGTGCGTCAAATCTCACTTCGAGCTGCGCTCTCCGTTCAAACACGTTGCCGTAAAAGTGATGCCTATGCAGTTGCACTCTACGGTGCAACTGCCAGCCCCAAGCACTTGCCGTCGCAGGCGTGGGCACAAGGGGCAATACCGGATGCGGGATAGCTTCTTTGTGTTTTTGATAGCTGCAACCGTAATCAGTGATTAGGCTAGAACCCAATTTCGTCATCAATCACCCAGGCCGCCCGTTCCCGCATTCCCCGTGTGGCCGCGCCAGCGGCAAGCTGTTCGGGCATCCGACGCGCCGCATGCGAGCGCGCATGGGCTGAGATAGCAGCCTCGCTCAAATGAGGACTTCTCAGAGCTAAGTGCAATCGCTCTACCCAAGTCTCATGTCCCGCCGAATGCGCATGGGCCTAATAATTCATTTAAGCTGAAGCCGCTTCGCGGTTCGGCTTAATCTTGGAGTTAGTCAAAACTTGGGCTACCAAGTTAGTGGCTCTAGCAGCTCCGGGGGCTCTTTTCCTGAGTGGCGTCGCTTTGTTTTAGCAAAAATAACAGGTTTATCAGTTTCAGCTCAAAAATTTGCAGGCCCTAGACCTTACCCATCAGGTAAAAAAAAGCTCTTGGGATCAGCGCATTTTTGTGGTTGCAGCCTAATCTGGTGCCCAAGCCGCCCCGCCTTCTGCGGTCAGCTTGGCTTGTTCATTGAGTATCACAGGAGACAGATGTTGTTATGTCATATTCACGTCGTGGTTGCGGTGGCCCTATCACTTGCCTGTGCCGCTTGTTCAACAAAAACACCGACCACGGAGCGCTTAGGCAACTCAACAGGCCTCGGCACTAGTAAGGCTAATGCCATTGAGGTTTGTGGGCCTGCCGGAGAAAGGGCGTACCTTTCTCGCCTACTTTGCACGGATGGCTCCGCGCCTCAATCCAAGCGAATCGGTAGCTTCGGTGGCCGCAACAAGTTTCCCGAGAATCTGAGCGCTGGGCAGCAAACGGTACTCGTAGAGCGGATCATGCGTGGCTCACCTTTACAGCCCGGCGAACAGGACTATCACGTCATTGACGGCTACGAACTAATGTGCGGAACAACCAAGCATTTGATCTATCTCGACATGTATCACTGTCACCAAGCTGAGCCGAATCAAGCACCGCTCGGTTTCACAATCCGACCCTCTGCACTAACACCTCGATGACGCCCAACCTTTCCATCGAGCGGACGTTAAGCCGCTTTAATTTCTAGTACGTTTTAGGTGTCTGCTTTGGCTCATTCACGACCCTTCACCCCAAACAAAAGCCCACTGCTTCCGCGATGGGCTTTTTTCATTTTCATCACCCGTATCAAGCAGGTGGATTTCTTAAACCGCCATCAAACTTTCTTGACGCGAACCGGCAACCCTTGCCTAACAACAGCCCCCGACACCCAATCAATCCAAACATTGTCCTTGGCAGGCCGCGTAGGGTCCGCAAACCCCAGCGCATTCAAATTGACGCCATTCCCATGCTGTGGATTGGCATGTGTCGCCTTGCCATCCACCACATGCGCCACCGCGCCCAGTTGTTTGTGCCCATAGCCATGCTCGATGGCGACGGCACCTGGGGCAATGCCGGCACGCACCAGGGCCACGCCTTGCAGTTGGCCGCCGGGGGTGCTGAGTTCGATATGGTCGCCGTTGGCAATGCCCAGCTTTTCGGCATCGCCCCTGTTGATGCTCACGGGGTTGTGCGGGTGCACCTGGCGCAGGCGTGAGGCAGCAATCGATATGCTGCTCATCAGATTGGATTTGTAGCTGGTCATGCTCAAAGGCCAGTCCTGCTCGGTAAACACTTGGCGCATGTCCGAGCCGTCGGCCAGGCGGGTGGGGTACCAGGTGGGGCAGCCGCTGTAGCGCTCGCCGGTCATGGAGTGGCGCATTTTGGAGAGACCTTCGTTCCAGAAGGTGACGGGGAACTTGGCCTGCAGCTTGAGCTGATCGCCTTTCCAGGCGTCTTCCTGGCGGTCAAAGCGACCGCCACGGCTCATGACCATGGCGACGCGGCGCACTTCTTCGGGTTTGACACATCTTTCGACCGAGGGCATCCACTTTTGGAGGCCTGTGATTTCGATATCGTCATCGCTGGCTTCGGGCACGGGCTTGCCGGCCTGGTAGGCGATGTTGCACATGCCGCGCAGGTAGAAGTCTTCGGCGTTTTCCAGATCGAGCGGCTCGCCGTCTTTGGTGCTCATGGCGTTCTTGCCAAAACCGGGCAGGCCCAGTTGCTTGGCCACAGCAAAGATAAAGGTCTCGAAGCAGATGGGCTGGCCGTCTGCTGTCTTGTCGGTCGCCGCTTCCACGGTGGGCCAGCGCACGGTGCTGCTCTTGGCTACCACGTCGGCCCAGGGCGCGCCAATGCCCCAGCTTTCATAGGTGACGGTGTCGGGAACGATGTAGTCGGCCAGAGCCGAGGTCTCGTTGATGAACGGATCGACCGAGACAAACAGCGGCAACTTTTTCACATCTTTCACCGCATCAGCCAGAGCGTTCTCGAAGCCGCACATGGCGTAGATGGGATTGCTCATGTGGTTGATCCAGGCTTTGACCGGGTAAGGGTAGCCCAGCATGCCGGCGGCCAGCATTTCGCTGCTGAGGCCACCGGGCGCAGGGTACCAGGGCGCCTTGGCGGGGTAGGGGTTCTGGCCCGCTTCTTTCTTGCGCTTGAACTCGCTGGTCTTTTCGTAGGGGAACTTGGTGCGCGACAGGGCCACGCCGCGGGGCTTCACAGCGCCTTCAAACTGCGCAAAGTTGTAGCGCGGGCCGGGGCCGAAGGGGCCAAACGGGCCTGCGTCCATCACCCAGCCGCCGCGCACGTTCAAGTTGCCGATCAGGTTGTTGAGCATGGCAATGGCGTAGGCGGTGTAAAAACCCGAGCCATTCATGGTGCCGCCGTGCGAGTTGGCCACGGCCTGCTTGCCATGGCTGGTGAATTCGCGCGCCAGGTCTTCGATTTCCTTGACGGGCACATCGCACAGGGCGGCGTATTCCTCCAGTGTTTTTTTGTGGGCTTCGGTGCGCAGTTTGATAAAGGCGGTGCAAACGGAGATGGGCGTAGGTGCTTCAGTCGCATCCGCAGCTTTGAGGGGCGTGAACTCGCGCTCCACGATCAGCTCGGCTGCTTGCGCCACGGTGTGGGCGGCCAGCGAACCGTCGGCCAGTTGCACCACGTACACATCTTCGGCGGGTGTCTTTTCATCAACCGGCTCGGGCATGGGTAGGCCAATGTCCGCACCGCGCAGGAACTGGCCAAAGCGAGGGTGCTTGGGGTCGCTCACGAGCAAGTGAGTGGCGTTGCTCCACGATGCCTCACCCACGGCGGCCATGGCGGCGGGGCCGGGCTGTGTCAGGAACTGCTTGTCGTAGCGCTCGTTGTCGATGATCCAGCGGATCAGACCCATGGCCAGCGCCAGGTCGCTGCCGGGTTTGACGGGCAGCCAGCGGTTGTTGTCGCCCGCAGCATGGCTGGACGAGGTGGGCAGCATGGGCGATACCACCACGTATTTGTAGGTGTTCTCGCCCCGTGAGCGGGCCTCGGCCAGCTCACGGCCCACGCGCTGGAAGGGGTTGCCCGATTGAGCGGGCGAGGTGCCGATGAACAGGCCAAAGCGCGAGTTCTTCCAGTCCGGCTTGCCGTGGGGCATGCCTGCGATATCGCCCAGCGCTGCGCCTGTACCCACGCGGTATGTCTGACCGCAGTAAGAACCGTGGTTGGACACGTTGATGGTGCCAAACGACTGCTTGGCAAAACGGTTGACCAGAGGGGTGCGGCCTTCGTTGGCGGCCTCGGTCAGCAGCAGCTGGTTGGACTTGGGTCCGTATTCGGGATTGGCTTCGTCAATCAGCGTCTTCACGTCGCGGATGGCGCGCAAGCCGTCCACATGGCCTTCGCCAAACAGATCGCCGCCTTCGCAAATCTCTTTGACCAGCTCTTCGAGTGTGATGGTCTTCCACTGGCCGGAGCCACGGGGGCCCACGCGCTTCAAGGGCTTGAGAACTCGGTGCGGGGCTTTTTGGTGCTCAAGCATGGCCGAGCCGCGCGCGCAACTGGTGGCGCGGCCTTCCAGACCGTTGTCTCCCCCCAGCATGGCGTAGACCTCGCGCACCGGTGTTTCCATGGGCGCGGGGTTGGTGGTGGCCAGCGGGTGGTAGGGGTTGCCGGCGACGCGGATGATCTGGTTGTGGTCGGTATCGACGCGCACACGCACGCCGCACTGCGTCCAGCAACCGAGGCAGCTGGAGGGGCTGACGACCTGGCCGACTTGCGTGGTCAGCTTGCCGGTCACAGGGTCGATGCGAAATTCTGGCGTGAGCGAGTTGCCGCGTGTGGCGCTCTTGGTGGTCTTGCCCGAGGTGCCGCTGATCAGGCCTTTGGCACCCTTGGCCACGGTTTCGCCATAGCCTGCGGCAAAGGCGGCCAGGCCACCGGCCACGGCACCGCCGCGCAGCAGCATGCGGCGACGCGCAATATTGGCCTCTTCAGGGGAGAGTTCGGGAGCGTTTTTCTTGTCTGTCATGGTCTTGCCCTTTGTGAGGGAAGTGCAAGCGCTGGCAGTTTCTATACTTTTGATAGCTGCTAGCGCTTGATGGTATTGCGATAGAGACTGATTTCTTTAATTCCTGATCAGGCAGCAATGGCAGGCTTGCGGGCCGGGAACAGCTCCAGCGCCCAGGTCGCCATGGCCACCAGAGCCACGCACAGACCGGCCACGCCGACCATGCCCATCAGGCCATCGCCGCCTAGCGGCATGTTGTAGAGGTACAGGCCTGCGCCAAACTTGGGCACGCCTTGCACGCCCATGAACAGCGCCCAGCGGAAGGCCCAGGCCGAGGCCGCCAGACCTGCGCCCAGCACCAGGGTGTAGCCCTTGGCTGCCAGGCGGTGCTCGCCACGCAGCAAGGCAATCACCACTGCAGCACCAAAGATGGCCGAGCCGACCATGGAGGCACGCCACACGGGGAAGTCCTTGAACAAGCGCACAGCCATATCGAAGGACGGGCTCTGGCCCGCAATACCGGCAACGCCCCAGGTCAGTGCACTGGCCACCAGGCCGGTTGCCAGCCACAGGCCCAGATTGCGCAGGCCATGCAGCGCTTCGGCATCAGGCTGCAAGGCCTTGGGCAAGAAGCGGTACAGCACAAAACCCATACCCACGGTAGCCAGCCAGCCGCTGAGCGCGAGATTGATGGGCACCCACAGCGTGTTCCACAGCGGACGCGAGCGCACCACCATGACTTCAGCGCCGGTATAGACCACGATCGAAAGCGTGGACAGAACCAGCAGTGGCACCAGCGCCCGCATCAGCTTGTGCTTTCCCAGCCACCACAGCGCGCACATCAGCACGCACAGGCCCACAAAAGCAGGCATGAGTACTGCACCCATGCTCATCCACGACCAGGGGGTGAGGTGGGCGTAAAAGTGCCAGAAGCGGGCGGGTTGGTGCAGGTCGGCCAGCAGGGCCACAGGCGCGGCAATCGCGCTCATGGCCAGCACCAGCACGGCCGTGGGCAGCAGGCGCTGGCGCAAGCCGTTGGCAGGGCCAAAGACGCAGGCAGAAGTGAGCAGCGCCGCGCCGGTGGCAACACCGACGAGGAAGAAATACTGCACGGCCCAGGGAAGCCATGCGGCTTCATAGGCGGGGGTCAGGAGTTCAATGATTTGCATGAGGTGACTCCTTTACAGATGCTCTGCCACCAGGCGCACCGTGGCCTGGCCGTCAACGCCATCGACGAACTCATCGGGCAGGCCGATGTAGAACACATGGGGCTTGGTCTTCATGCCGGGCTTGAGAACCTTGATCTCGTCTTTGTGGGCATTGATGCGCTGGTTGATCTCGCTGTGTGCATCGTTCAGGTCGCCAATCACGCGGGCTCCTCCCACGCAGCTTTCCACACAGGCGGGCAGCAGGCCGGCTTCCAGGCGGTGTTCGCAGAAGGTGCACTTGTCGGCCGTCTGCGTCTCGTGGTTGATGAAGCGGGCGTCGTAAGGGCAGGCCTGCACGCAGTAGCCGCAGCCCACGCAGCGCTCGTTATCGACCAGCACAATGCCGTCGGTACGCTGGAAGGTGGCCTGCACTGGGCACACGGGCACGCAGGGAGGCTCGTCGCAGTGATTGCACAAGCGCGGCAGGCTGACCATGGCGGGCATGGAGTTATCGGGCTTGTCCACCTCGTACTGCAGCACGGTGGTGCGGAACTGGCCAATAGGGGGCTGATTTTCGACCGAGCAGCTCACCGTGCAAGCCTGGCAGCCAATGCACTTGCGCATATCGACCAGCATGCCAAAGCGCTTGCCTTCCATGCCTGGGCGGCGCTCGGGCTGGAAGCTGGGGTCACCGGGCAGAGCGGCTCGGGCCGTGCTGGCCAAGCCGAAGCTGGCAGCGACAGCAATCAAGTCCTGCAAAAAACCGCGCTTGCTTGACGCGACAGCGGCTTGACGGAATGGAGTGGCGGTTTCGGGGGAGGCCTGGCCTTTGCAGGCGCAGCCATTGCCGCTGCTTGAGCAAGTTGGGGATTCTTGGGATTGAAGTGGCATAGCCCTTCCTTTCATCGTCGCATGGGCATCGAATCATCGATGCTTTATGCATAAAAGAGCATTTAATAAATGTCTTTTATGTTGATATGACTATATGAATAAAAGGTCTAGCGCAACTTGATTTGGGACAAGTAAGCAGTTTTATGACAGGTTGCATCTATAGAACCTGTATGTCTGCCGCTTTACTCTCTAAGCATGCAATCAAAAGATTAATGGCTTATTAACCATTGGATACACGGCAAGGTGCAATGCGTATAGGGGTGAATTAAGAGGATCAACTGGGTTGGGGAAAGATTTTGCGTGCAGTTGCCATCATGAGTCGTGACTCGGAATGCTTGATTGGCTCAACCCAGCCCATGCGTTGTGCGGAAACGGCGGGTTTGAGTCGCTGTCTGACATCCGAGCACTGCAGCAGCAGCACTTGCAGCTGGTGCTTTTCGGTAAGATGTTTGCATGCTGCAGTTTTTATGAGCGGCCAGCCTAGATGCAGGTTGCTTCGCAGCTGTTTCTTGCACTACCTTGTGTAGGCAATACCCAAGAGCAGTCAAACTGAAAGGATCGATATGCCACGCTCTGTTTCCGACGCTGTTTCCCACGCCCAAGACGATCTGGAAAAACTGGTCAGCGATCTGCGCGGCCTCCTGTCTGCCCGTGAATTGGACAAAGTTCCTGAAATCAGCGCCTTGCGCCAGCGTCTTGACGATGGGATGGCCCATGTGCGCGAATCCGCCGTGCGTGCAGCGCAAGATGCGGCCCGTCAGGCGCGTGATGCGGCAGACGTTGCCGATCGTTATGCCCATGACGAGCCATGGCGTGTTGCCGGCGCTGCCCTGGCTGTGGGCGCGTTGCTAGGCTTCATGCTGGGCCGTCGTTAAGCATTTGCTGAGCGACAAAAGGACAAGTGCCTGTGAACTGGATTTCACTTTTAGGTCTTGACTCCCTGCTGGAGAGCTGGCGCGCCAACCTGAACGAGGCGGCGATTGCCGCTGAAGATCGGGTAGATCTGGCACAGCTGGAATGGCATCAGCACAAACGAAGCATGCAGGCGCTGTTGGTGCTGGCAGTCGTGCTGGGAGCACTGACGGTGGTGGTGCTGATCATTGTCTCGATGGCTGTCCTGGTGCAGTTCTGGGACAGTGAACACCGCAAACTGGTGGCCTGGCTGCTAGCCGCAGCTTGGGCACTGGTCTGGGGACTGGGACTTTGGCGCCTGCTCTGTGCTGTCAAGCAGCTCTCCAACCCGTTTCGCCTGACACGCCGCGAGCTCCAATCTGACTGGCAAGCTTTGAGAAAGAAGATCTAGCATGAACAGCATATCTCCTGACCTGAGTTCTGCCGAGGCCGAGCCTCTCATGCCTTTGGGTATGGATGAGCTGCTGTGGAGCTCCGCCACCGCTGAGCAAAAGTTGGTGCTGGCGCGTATTGCCAAGCAACGCGCGCGTATCAAGGCACGGACCGCAGCCAAGGCCCAAGCTCTGGCTCTGCGCAAGACGACGGCATCGCAGGTGGATGCAGATGCTCCCTTGCCTGAGCGGCTGATGGCCTTTGTGCGCCTTCACCCTGTGGCAACTGCAGCAGCAGGTGGCTTGCTGATGGTCTTGGGGCCGCGCAAGCTCATTCGCTGGGGTAGTGCTGCCCTACCATGGATCTTGAAGCTGCAGCAACGTACGCGAAGCTGACCCGCAACATACAAAAAAAGCCCGTCAAGCTGTTGCTGACGGGCTTTGTTTTGTGCCGGCCCCGGATTCGAAGCAAGGCTTCTGATGGAGCCGCTCTTAATGCATATGAGCGATGGCCTGGGCTGCTTCGGTGACCAATTGCGGGCCGCGATAGATCAGGCCGCTGTAGATCTGCACCACGTCCGCACCTGCACGAATCTTGCTGACCGCATCTGCACCGTTCATGATGCCGCCCACACCAATGATGGGGTAGCGGCTGCCCAATGCCGAGCGCAACTGGCGAATGATTTGGTTGCTGGCTTCCAGCACGGGCGCGCCGGACAGTCCGCCAGTTTCTTCGGCGTGCTGCAGGCCCTTGACGGCTTCGCGGCTGATGGTGGTGTTGGTGGCGATCACGCCATCCATGCCATGGCGCTGCAGCGTGGCCGCGATGACGCCCACTTGTTCTTCATCCAGATCGGGGGCGATCTTCACAAACACGGGCGTACGCTTGCCGTGTTCAGTCGCCAGTTGTTCGCGGCGATTGGCGATAGCGCCCAGCAATGCATCCAGCGCCTCATCGCTTTGCAGCGCGCGCAGGTTCTTGGTGTTGGGCGAGCTGATGTTCACCGTCACATAGTCGGCGTGGGGATAGACGCCATCGAGCGCCTTGATGTAATCGTTGGTGGCCTCTTCAATGGGGGTGGTGGCGTTCTTGCCGATGTTCAGGCCCAGCAGCATGGGCTCACCCTTGGCGCGCACTTGCGAGCGACGCACATTGGCGAGGAAAGCGTCTAGGCCTTCGTTGTTGAAGCCCAGACGATTGATCAACGCATTCTTTTCGGGGATACGAAACATGCGGGGCTTGGGGTTGCCAGGCTGGGGGCGGGGCGTCACGGTGCCCACTTCCACAAAGCCAAAGCCCATGGCTGCCAGCGCGTCGATGCAACGCGCGTTCTTGTCCAGGCCTGCGGCCATGCCTACGCGGTTCGGAAACTTCAGGCCGGCGAGCTCAACGGGGTCGTTGACCAATGGTTGAGCCCAGGCTTTTTGCAGCAAGGTGTTCTGGCCCTTTGCCATGAGATTCATGGTGAAGTCGTGGGCGGCTTCGGGGTCCATACCGAAAAGAAGTGGACGCGTCAGGGAGTAAGGAATAAGAGACATGGAGATAATCGCAGGATTCTCTGGATTTTCCCTCATGACGACAACTGCTGCACCTCTTACTCAAGATGAACTGAAAACTTTGGTCGGACAAGCTGCCCTGAAATATGTGGTAGCTGGTGAAATTGTGGGCGTGGGAACAGGCTCCACGGTCAACAAGTTCATCGACGCATTGGCCACCATCAAGGACCAGATTCTTGGCGCAGTCTCCAGCTCCGTGGCCAGCACCGAGCGCCTGAAGGCCCTGGGTATCACCGTGTTTGACGCCAATGAAGTCAAGCGTCTGGCCGTGTATATCGACGGCGCAGACGAGATCGACGGCCAAGGCTATATGGTCAAGGGCGGCGGCGCGGCGCTGACGCGCGAGAAGATTGTGGCGGCTTTGGCCGACCGCTTTGTCTGTATTGCCGATGAATCCAAGCGCGTGGATGTGCTGGGCAACTTCCCGCTGCCCGTGGAAGTGATTCCCATGGCGGCTGCGCAGATTGCACGCCGCTTTGAAGCCATGGGCGAAGGCGTGACCGCTCAGATCCGCCTGAAAGATGGCGCACCGCTGGTGACCGATAACGGTCAGCATATTCTGGATGTGCGCGGCCTGAAGATTGCCGACCCGCTGGCCTTTGAATCCGAAGTCAACCAGTGGCCCGGTGTGGTGACGGTGGGCGTGTTTGCTCATCAAAAGGCTGCTGTGTGCTTGCTGGGTACGGCGCAAGGTGTGAAGACGCTGGCCTACTGAGCTTGCGCCTCTTGAACAAAAAAGCCAGCTGCGCAATGCAGCTGGCTTTTTTGTTATGTATTTAATGGCTGCTTACTCTTGATGGGTAAGCGCTAGAGGCCTTTTTGGCTAAAAAATGGTGTCCAGATCAAGCTGCTCAAACAACGTGGCCAGCACGGTCCATGCCAGCATCAACGAAAAGCACCAGAGTATCAGGCGCTGGTTGAATAGGTTGGGCTGCTTGCGCCAGTAGTTGATCATTTCGGCACCAGCCCATAGCAGGCCGTAGCCGGCAAAGAATACGCCGACGACCAGCTCGAAGACCAAGCGATTTAAGCCATTACGCAGTCCGCCATCTGAGACAAACCACATGGTTATCAGCACCGGTATGACCAGCAGGGCTGCGGATTTATGCAGTTCGCAAAGCTTGGTCATAGGAGGGTGTCAGGTTTTAAAAGCGCAGGCCGGCCGGATTGTCGGCAGTGCGTGTGCCAGGTTGCGGTGCTACAGGTGCTTGCGGGGCTGCGGGGCGTTGGACGGCTGGGGCCGGGGATGCACTGGCAGGAGCCGGAGCTGGCGTGGTCAGTGGGCGTGCGGCTGCGGCCTGATAGCCGCGCGGCAGCTTGGATTGCGTCGGATAGCCTGCGGCGTTGAGGTACTGGCTCCAGTTGTCGGCGGCAAAGCCTTTCAGGTGCTGATTGCCAATGGTGGCAAAAGGCAGGCCTTCCTGGCCGCTGAGCTTCTTGAGCGCGCTGACATCGGCGGAAGTTTCGATGGTGCGCTCGCCAAACGGAATGCCCCGCCCACGCAGATATTCGCGCGCCTCGTCGCAGGGTTCGCAGTCCTTGCCGCTGTACAGCGTGACTGGGTAGCGCTCGGCCACCTGGCGCAGCGCATAAGGCAGTGCGCTGCCAGTGGTGGCGGCATTGGCGGGAAGGGGGGGGGCGCTGGGCTGTGCCTGTGCTGCATTTGGCGCGCGGTCCGAAAACGTCACGCGGCCATCGGGGCCGACGATGCGATAGACGCCCTGAGCCTGCGCGGCAGATGCCATCAGGCTGATACAGGCTATGACAAAAGCGGTGGACAGAACAGGGCGTGAATGACTGCGTGGCATATGCGAAGAAGGTATGACAAACAAGAGTGGAGCCTGAGCATAACGGCATCTGCGGCCTATCGGCTTGGGATTTGCCTGTGCGTTTGATCTGGCACGCCCATAAAAACGCCCTGCAGCGCAGGGCGTGTGTCTGGCTTGGACGGTGAAACGCGCGATCAGGCGACTTCGGCCATGCCCTGATGGCGCAGCAGCGCATCAATCTGCGGCTCGCGTCCACGGAAGGCCTTGAAGGATTCCATGGCAGGGCGGGCGCCACCGGCTTCCAGAATCGACTCGCGGTATTTGCGACCGGTTTCGGGGTTGGGCGAGCCATCGGCCAGCGCGGTTTCTTCAAACGCGGCGTAGGCGTCGGCGCTCAGCACCTCGGCCCACTTGTAGCTGTAGTAGCCAGCGGCATAGCCGCCTGCAAAGATATGGCTGAAGGTGTGGGCCATGCGGTTGTAAGCGGGTGACGGCAGCACGGCGACCTCTGTGCGCACCTTGTTCAGCAGCGCCATGAAGTCATCGGCGGGGTTGTGCTCGGTGTGCAGCAGCATGTCAAACAGTGCGAACTCGATCTGGCGCAGAGTCTGCATGCCGGACTGGAAGTTCTTAGCCGCAATCATCTTGTCGTAAAGCGCGCGGGGCAGGGCTTCGCCCGTGTCCACATGGGCGGTCATGTGCTTGAGTACATCCCATTCCCAGCAGAAGTTTTCCATGAACTGGCTGGGCAGCTCAACGGCATCCCACTCCACGCCGGAGATGCCAGAGACATCGCGCTCGTTGACCTGGGTGAGCATGTGATGCAAGCCGTGACCAGTTTCGTGGAACAGGGTGATCACATCGTCATGGGTGAGCAAGGCGGGCTTGCCATCGACGCCTGAGGCAAAGTTGCAGACCAGATGAGCCACGGGCGTTTGCAGCTGGTGCGTATCGGGGCGCAGCCAGCGCGTACGTACATCGTCCATCCAGGCGCCGCCGCGCTTGCCCTTGCGGGCCTGCGGGTCCAGATAGAACTGGCCGACCAGTTGCGGCCCTTGGGCGGTGGCGCGCTCGATGCGATAGAACTCCACGCAGGAATTCCACACTGGTGCTTCGTCTCGGCGAATGGAGACTTCAAACAGGGTTTCGACAATCTTGAACAGGCCGGCCAGCACCTTGGGCGCGGGGAAGTATTGCTTGAGTTCCTGCTCGCTGAAGGAATAACGGGCTTCCTTGAGCTTTTCGCCGATAAAGGCCCAGTCCCAAGGCTTAGGGTCTGTAATGCCCAGCTCGGCCTTGGCAAAGGCGCGCAGATCGGCCACGTCCTTTTCGGCGTAAGGCTTGGCGCGCTGACCCAGATCGCGCAGAAAGTCTATGACTTGCTGGGGCGAGTCGGCCATCTTGGTTACCACCGAGACTTCGCCGAAATTCTTGTAGCCCAGCAGCTGAGACTCTTCCTGGCGCAGGGCCAGGATTTCCTTCATCACTGCCGTGTTGTCAAACTTGGCAGCATCGCCTTCGGCTTGGTCGGAGGCGCGGGTGACGTAGGCGTGATAGATCTTCTCGCGCAGTGCGCTGCTCTTGGCAAACTGCATCACGGGCAGATAGCTGGGCATTTTCAGCGTGAGCTTGTAGCCCTCTTTGCCATCGGCTTCGGCAGCGGCCTTGGCGGCGGCAATCACGTCGGCAGGGACACCTTCGAGCTCTTCTGCGCTGGCGTAGTAGGCAAAGGCATCGGTTGCGTCCAGAGCGTTTTCGCTGAACTTCTGCGCCAGTTCGGCAGAGCGCGCTTGAATCTGCGCAAAACGCTCCTTGGCCGCGCCTTGCAGCTCGGCACCCGAAAGTACAAAACCGCGCATGGCGTGGTCCCAGGCGGCGCGCTGCTCATTGTTCAGACTGGCGGGGTCAATGGCCTTGTACTTGGCGTACAGCCGCTCGTCGGCACCCAAGTTGGTCCAGAACTCGGTAACCTTGGGCAGTGCTTCGTTGTATGCGGCACGCAGCTCGGGCGTGTCGGCCACGCTGTTGAGGTGATTGATGGCCGACCAGGCCGTGCCCAGCTTTTCAGTGGCCACATCCAGCACGGCGGAGATGGCTTCCCATTGCGCGGGGAAGTCAGATGCCACCACGGTCTCCAGCGCCTCGCTGGCGCGTGACAGCAAAGTGTCGATGGCGGGCGCCACATCCGCAGGCTGAATGCGATCAAACAAGGGCAGGGAGGAGGATTCGAGAAGTGGATTGCTCATGCTGTATTAGGTGCCGGCAAGGTCTAGAAAATCAAGCGCTGCGATCGCAATGTTTTGCTATGGCAGTGATAGCGTCAGTCTGTGGTCAGCAGCGCACTGAGCTGGTTTTAGGCCAGAGACAGCAAGCAAGAGCCGCCTCGCAGCAAAGCTGTCGTCCCCCTCCGCGAAGCAGAGAGGGGGAAGCCGCGCAGCGGCTCAGGGGGTGTCAGGGCGCTGCGCGCTCCGCAGATTCCATGGTGTTGACCAGCAGCATGGTAATCGTCATGGGGCCGACACCACCGGGCACAGGGGTGATGTAGCCCGCCACTTCCTTGACGCCTGCATAGTCCACGTCACCGCAGAGCTTGCCTTCGGCGTTGCGGTTCATGCCCACGTCGATGACCACGGCGCCAGGCTTGACCATGTCGGCGGTCAGCACATTGACCTTGCCCACGGCGGCGACGATGACGTCGGCTTGGCGGGTCATGGCGGCCAGGTCGGCCGTGCCGCTGTGCGTGACGGTGACGGTGGCGTTGGCAGCCAGCAGCATCATGGCCATGGGCTTGCCCACGATGTTGGAGCGGCCGATGACCACGGCGTGCTTGCCGCGCAGGTCCTTCATGCCAATGGATTCCAGCATCTTCATGCAGCCGTAGGGTGTGCAGGCCTTGAAGCCCACTTCGCCCACCATCAGTGCGCCGGCACTGGCCACGTGGAAGCCGTCCACATCCTTGGCGGGCGAGATGGTTTCGATGACCTTGTGGTCGTCAATGTGCTTGGGCAGGGGCAACTGCACCAGAATGCCGTGGATGCTGGGGTCGTTGTTCAGCGCTTCAACGCGGGCTAGCAGCTCGGCTTCAGTCATGGAGGCGTCGTACTTTTCCAGCACCGAATGGAAGCCAACGTCCTCGCAGGCCTTGACCTTGTTGCGTACATAGACTTGAGAGGCCTGGTTGTCGCCCACCAGAATCACGGCCAGGCCGGGTGTGACGCCCTTGGCCTTGAGGGCAGTCGCGCGCACGGCGACTTCCTTGCGCAGTTGTTCGGAGAGGGCTTTGCCGTCGATGATTTGGGCTGTCATTGCTGGTTTACCAATAAAAATGCTGCTAGCCCTTGATACACAAGCACTAGCAGCTATCAAAATAGGAGTTTACTGAGGCGCTGGCCTCAATAGTGCTCCTTTAATTATCTCGCGATTGGGGCAAGCTCAAGTTTCGTGCAAGCCGTTAGTTGAGGGCAGCCGCAGCTTTGGCTGCTGCGCTGGTCTGGCCTTGGCCCAGGGCAATCTTGAGCAGATCGGCCACGGTATTGGCATTGAGCTTTTCCATGATGTTGGCGCGGTGGGCTTCCACAGTCTTGATTGAGATGCCCAGATCGTCAGCGATCTGCTTGTTCAGGCGACCGGCGACGATGCGCTCGAGCACCTGGGCTTCACGGCCGGTGAGCTTGGCCAGGAGAGCGTCACGGCTGGCAGCTTGCTGGTGACCGGTGAAAGCCTCGCGAGCGTGATCCAGCATGCGCTCGACCAGACCCAGCAGTTCTTCCTCATTGAAAGGCTTCTGGATGAAGTCCAGCGCACCTTTTTTCATGGTGTTCACTGCCATGGGCACGTCGCCGTGGCCGGTGATGAACACGATAGGCAGAGGTGACTTTCGCTCGATCAGGCGGTCTTGCAGTTCCAGACCTGTCATGCCGCCCATGCGGATGTCGACGATCAAGCAGG
This sequence comes from Comamonas sp. FUJ_7, assembly GCF_057369555.1. Classification (NCBI taxonomy): domain Bacteria; kingdom Pseudomonadati; phylum Pseudomonadota; class Betaproteobacteria; order Burkholderiales; family Comamonadaceae; genus Comamonas; species Comamonas sp. FUJ_7. Next base: position 533,373 of record NZ_JBXXZI010000001.1, on the reverse strand, counting down.
CCACTTCGCGGGGGTCGTAACGTGACAGAAAGGTCTCAGCGGAGTCAAAGCAGCGGACGCGATAGTCCTTGCCTTCCAGCAGCCATTGCAGGGAATCGCGAACTGCTTCGTCGTCATCAACTACGTAAACAGTGCCTTTTTTGGGAATCAAACTCATGCAATCGTCCTCTTTATGGGTTCGCTTGTCGTGGTGAGTGTTGTTGTCTCCACACCCGTTGCCAACGGCAGCCAGAACGAGAACCGGCAGCCAATGACCTCGGTTCCATTGTAGAGGTTCTCGGCGCGCATTCGACCTTGGTGAGACTCAACAATGGATCTGCAAAGGTTCAGGCCAATGCCCATGCCTTCACTTTTGGTGGAAAAAAAGGCTTCAAACAGGTGCTCCAGCACTTCTGGCGGCAGGCCCTTGCCCGTGTCTTCCACCGTGAATTCCACGCCCTGCAGGCCTTCAAACATTTGAGGGCGCACGCGTAATTCCACATTTCGCTGGCCCAGCGGACGACCCGATATGTCAATGGACTCCGCACTATTTTTCATCAAATTGATGAGGACCTGCTCGATGAGAATGGCATCAGCCATTATCGGGGGCATGCGTTCGGCAATATGTGAGCTCAGCTGGACATTGCGCCTGCGCAGCTCGATGCCGGCCAGCTCAAGCGCTTCGCTAACCATCTCATCGACCTGCGCCAGCATGCGATTGGGCTCGCTCTTTTTCACAAAGGAGCGAATGCGCTGAATGATCTGTCCTGCGCGCTGGGCCTGATGGGCCGTTTTTTCCAGTGCAAACTTCATCTGCTCCGGTGTGAGCGTGCCGTTCTCCAGACGAGTCAGCATGCCGGAGCTGTAGTTGCTGATGGCGGTCAGAGGCTGGTTGAGTTCGTGGGCAACGCTGGAGGCCATTTCCCCCATCGTGATGAGGCGGCTGGCGGTCTGGGCTTTTTCGGCCTGGGCAGCAGCCTGCTCTTCGGCCAGGCGGCGCTGAGTGATGTCGGTGGCAATCACCATCTGAGCCAGGCGTCCGTCCACCCAGCTCAGATAGCGGGAGCGTACTTCCAGCCATTTGCCCAAGCTGGGGACAAAGATTTCGGCATTTTCGCTACGCGACTCGGTGATGGAGCCAGTCGGCAGCCCCATCAGGCCATCTTCATCCTCAGCCTCTGGTTGGCGACGCAGCGGCAGTTTTCCAGCCTGAGCCACCAGTTGCAGATGTCCTTCGGTATGCGAGCCAAACCACTGACGATAGAGCTTGTTGGCAAACAGCAGCTCTGCACTGCCCAAAGGTGCTACGGAAACAGAAGCATCCAGCGCTTCCAGCACAATGGTAAATCGCTCATAGGATGCAGAAAGCTGCTCGCGGATACGATTGGGCTCTGTGATGTCGGTCATCGACGACATCCAGCCGGTGTGCTGGCCGTGTGCATCAATCAGCGGCGATACATACAGGCGCGCGTCGAACAAGCTGCCGTTTTTGCGCTTCACCCGTACCTGGAAGCCGCCGACGATGGTTTTGCCCGACAACTCCTCGCGCAGTTGTGAGTGCAGATTGTCGTAATCGTTGTCCGGCCAGTAAGAGTAGGGTGGTAGTTGACCTACCAGCTCTTTTTCACTCCAGCCTGTCATCTGGCAGAAGGCGGCATTTACATAGGTAATGCGGCCATTCAAGTCCAGGGCACGCATGCCGGTCAGCACGGAGTTCTCCATTGCGCGACGGAAGTTGGTCTCGGCCACCAGAGCTTCTTGGGCACGCTGGCGACGCCGAGTGTGACGCCAGGTGGCCAGCAGCAACCAAGACGTCATGGCTGACAGAGTGCCCACCAGCCAGAACAGGCCGCTACCCACCACACCCAGCGAAGTGCGATAGGCCTGAGCGCGCATGACAAGTGCCGTCCCGACGGGGGAGACAGGCACTTCGTATTCGTTGGCAATGGCGCGCCAGTGCAGCAGGTCGCTCGGTGTTTTGCGAGGTGTCAGTGGGGACCCTGCCAGCACTTGACCGTTGGTGTCACGCATGGTGATGGCGTAGCGGGCCATGACTTCAGTGGGCGTTCCATAGCGCAGCAGGCTATCTACTGAAAACTCGGCCAGTAGCTCGCCCAGGTAACGGTTGTTGTTGCTGATGGGGACGTGCAATTGCAGCAAGGGAGGCAACTCATCGGGCTGAGTCGTTTCCTGCACGTAGATGGGTTGCAGCATCTCTCGGGCTTGCTCGTAGGCCTGCAAGGTCGGGCCCCGGTGCAGGCCTTCTCCAACGACGCGTAACTGGTCGGTGGCTACGGTAGGTGCAGCCTGGGTGTAGACCACTTGGCGCTTGTCGTTGACCCAGGAAACAGATTGCAACTCTGGGTACTGGTTGATCAGAGATTCCGTTCGAGCCTCGAAATCTGCCTTGCGTACTTCGCGGTTACCCAGGTCGCGTGCCATGCGCATGAGTTGCTCTTGACGCTCCAGCAGGCGCAGACGCACGCGTTGCTGCGCATATTCCACGTCGCGGCGCAGTGCTTCTTGCTCACGATCCACTTCTTCCGTGCGCAAATACCAGAACGAGGCAATGATTGCAGCCATGAACATCAGCACTGCCGCCAGGGGCGCCAGGGCCGCATAACGGTCCTGCCTGGTGGGAGAGAGGCTGCGCCACCAACTGCGCCACCAGCGCACAGGAGATGCAACAGATTGCACGCTTTTTGTGACCTCTTGTCCCAGTTCTTGATTGCTTGTTTGCATACCGAGAGTGTAGGGGAGAGACCCAGTGGAATCTGCGACTATTTCTGTCGCTTGGAAGACAGTTTTCAGAGTCCTCTCTGTATGTGCATTTGCAACATTTTTTTATATAGTGAAATCACAAAGCATAATTTGAAATTCAAAAAAAATGTGCGAAACTTGCCAACGATCGACACAGTGAATCGGTTTAATCCGGGGAGCACCCGAAGGTGCTGTGCCCTGCATTCAGTGGAGATGGCATTGACTGCCATAGCCTGATGCAGCACTCACTGCTTCGGTGAAAAGCTACCCCTCTCTCGAAGGAGACACTTCAAATGACAGCTCAGACTGATCCCCAAGGCGCTGGCCTGCCCGCCGGCCTGGACCAACAAGAATCGCGCGAGTGGATGGATGCCCTCTCGGCGGTGATCGATCGTGAAGGCGCAGACTACGCTCACAAGCTGATCGAAGAATTGCTGGAGCATGCACGCCAGAACAGCGTGGACATGCCGTTCTCTGCCAATACCGGTTATGTGAACACCATTGAGGTGGACCAAGAGGCCAAGTGCCCCGGCAATCTGGAGCTGGAAGGCCGCCTGCGCGCCTACATGCGCTGGAATGCCATGGCCATGGTGGTCAAGGCCAACCGCCTGCACCCCGCTGACGGCGGTGATTTAGGTGGTCACATCGGCTCTTTCGCTTCGCTGGCCAATATGTTTGCGGCTGGCTTCAATCATTTCTGGCATGCCGAGAACGAAAACCACGGCGGTGACTGCCTGTATATCCAGGGTCACGTCTCGCCCGGTATCTATGCCCGCGCCTACCTGGAAGGCCGTATCTCTGAAGAGCAATTGCTGAACTTCCGTCAGGAAGTGGACGGCAAGGGCTTGTCGAGCTACCCCCACCCTAAGCTGATGCCCGATTTCTGGCAGTTCCCCACGGTGTCCATGGGCCTTGGCCCGCTGATGGCCATCTACCAGGCACGCTTCCTGAAGTACCTGCACGCACGCGGCATTGCCAACACCGAAAACCGCAAGGTCTGGGTGTTCTGTGGCGACGGTGAAATGGACGAAGTGGAGTCCCTGGGCGCTATCGGTTTGGCTTCGCGTGAGAAGCTGGACAACCTGATCTTTGTCATCAACTGCAATCTGCAGCGCCTTGATGGTCCGGTGCGCGGCAACGGCAAGATCATCCAGGAGCTGGAAGGCGAATTCCGCGGTGCTGGCTGGAACGTCATCAAGCTGATCTGGGGCAAGGGCTGGGACGAGCTGCTGGCCAAAGACAAGGACGGCGTTCTCAAGAAGATCATGATGGAGTGCAACGACGGCGACTATCAGGCCTTCAAGGCCAATGATGGCGCCTACGTGCGCAAGCACTTCTTCGGCCGCGACCCTCGCGCGCTGAAGATGGTCGAGCATATGTCCGACGATGAGATCTGGAACCTGCGCCGTGGTGGCCACGACTCCCAGAAGGTCTACGCTGCGTTCGCCGCCGCCAACAGCCACAAGGGTCAACCTACCGTGCTGCTGGTCAAGACCGTCAAGGGTTTTGGCATGGGCAAGATTGGTGAAGGCAAGAACAACGTTCACCAGACCAAGAAGCTGAGTGACGAGGACATCAAGGCCTTCCGCGACCGTTTCAACATCCCGATCCCCGACAGCCAGATCGCGGACATCCCCTTCTACAAGCCGGCCGACGACACGCCGGAGATGAAGTACCTGCACGAGCGCCGCAAGGCGCTGGGTGGCTACCTGCCACACCGCCGTCAGGAAGCCGACGAGAAGTTCACCGCTCCTTCGCTGGACACTTTCAAGGCCATTCTGGAGCCCACACCCGAAGGCCGTGAAATCTCCACGACCCAGGCTTATGTGCGCTTTCTGACGCAGCTGCTGCGCGACAAGAACATCGGCCCTCGCGTGGTGCCCATCCTGGTGGACGAAGCCCGTACCTTCGGTATGGAAGGCCTGTTCCGTCAGATTGGTATCTACAACCCCGCTGGACAGCAATACACCCCGGTCGACAAGGACCAGGTGATGTACTACCGCGAAGACAAGGCCGGTCAGATCCTGCAAGAAGGCATCAACGAAGCCGGCGGCATGTCCAGCTGGATCGCTGCGGCCACCAGCTACAGCCATAGCAACCGGGTCATGATCCCGTTCTATGTGTACTACTCGATGTTCGGCTTCCAGCGCATTGGCGATCTGGCCTGGGCAGCGGGCGACCTGCAAGCGCGCGGCTTCCTGCTGGGCGGCACTTCCGGCCGCACCACGCTCAACGGCGAAGGTCTGCAGCACGAAGACGGTCACAGCCACATCCTGGCCAACACCATTCCCAACTGCGTGTCCTATGACCCCACCTTCGCTCACGAAGTGGCAGTCATCATGCAAGACGGCCTGCGTCGCATGGTGCAGAACCAGGAAAACATCTTCTACTACATCACCCTGCTGAACGAGAACTACCCCATGCCCGGCCTGCAGCCTGGCACGGAAGAGCAGATTCTCAAGGGCATGTACATGGTCAAGCCCGGCCAGAAGGTGCCTGAGAGCGGCCTGCGCGTTCAACTGCTGGGCTCCGGCACCATCCTGCGTGAATCTTTTGCTGCGCAAGAGCTGCTGGAAAAGGACTGGGGCGTTGCTGCCGACGTCTGGAGCTGCCCATCGTTCAACGAACTGACCCGCGAAGGTCAGAACGTGGAGCGCTTCAACATGCTGCACCCCCTGGAAGCTGCCAAGGTGCCTTTCGTGACGCAGCAACTGGCTGCCCACGCAGGTCCCGTGGTCGCATCGACCGATTACATGAAGGCTTACGCCGAGCAGATCCGCCCCTTCATACCCAAGGGCCGTACCTACAAGGTGCTGGGTACCGACGGCTTTGGCCGTTCGGACTTCCGCTCCAAGCTGCGCGAGCACTTTGAGGTGAACCGTCACTACATCGTGGTGGCTGCCCTGCGCGGTCTGGCCGATGAAGGCAAGATCAACGCGACCACCGTGGCCGAAGCGATCAAGAAGTACGGTATCAACACCGACAAGATCAACCCGCTGTACGCCTAAGAACGGGAGATATTGAACATGGCATTGACAGACATCAAAGTCCCCGACATTGGCGACTTCTCCGAAGTTGGCGTGATCGAAGTGCTGGTCCAGGTGGGTGACACCATCAAGGTCGAGCAGTCCCTGCTGACCGTGGAGTCCGACAAGGCCTCCATGGAGATCCCCTCCAGCCACGCTGGCGTGGTCAAAGAGGTCAAGGTTGCGCTGGGCGACAAGGTCAAGGAAGGCTCTGTGATCGTGGTGCTGGAAACCGCTGACGCGGTTGCCGCACCGGCTCAGGCGGCTGCTCCTGCTCCCGTGGCTGAAGCACCGGTATCTGCACCTGCACCGGTGGCTGCTCCAGTGGCGGCCGCTCCTGTGGCCGAGGCACCTGCAGAGCATGCAGCGTCGTCCACCGTGGACCTGAAGATCCCCGATATCGGTGACTTCAAGGACGTGGCTGTGATCGAGATGCTGGTCAAGGTGGGTGACACCGTGACCGTCGAGCAATCGCTGTTCACCGTGGAGTCCGACAAGGCATCGATGGAAATTCCATCGCCAACAGCTGGCACCATCACCGCGTTGACCATCAAGCTGGGCGACACCGTCAACATCGGTGACGTGGTCGGTCAGATCACGGTGCAGGGCGCTGCGCCCGCAGCCGCTCCTGTGCAAGCTGCCGCTCCCGTGGCTGCGCCTGCCCAGGCTGCTGCACCTGTAGCTGCTCCCGTTGCCGCAGCCTCCGTGGCTGCAGCACCTGCACCTGTGGCTGCTGCTCCGGTTGCTGCACCTGCTGCGCACAACCCCACCGTGGCTCCTTCGGGTCAGCTGCCCCACGCATCGCCTTCCGTGCGCAAGTTTGCGCGTGAGCTGGGCGTGCCTCTGGCGGAAGTTAAGGGCTCGGGCAACAAGGGCCGCATCACGGCTGAGGACATTCAGGCGTTCACCAAGTCGGTGATGTCCGGTGCCGTGCAGACGCTGGCGCAGCAAGCCTCCGCTCCCAAGTCTGCTGGCGGCAACGTCGGCGGCCTGGAAGTGCTGGCATGGCCCAAGGTCGACTTCGCCAAGTTCGGCCCCGTCGAGCGCAAGGACCTGTCGCGCATCAAGAAGATCTCGGGCGCCAACCTGCATCGCAACTGGGTGATGATCCCCCACGTCACCAACAATGACCTGGCCGACATCACCGAGCTGGAAGCCTTCCGCGTGTCCACCAATGCTGAGCAGGCTAAGGCCAAGAGCGACATCAAGGTGACGATGCTGGCCTTCGTCATCAAGGCTGTGGTCGCTGCGCTCAAGAAGTTCCCCGAGTTCAATGCCTCTCTGGACGGCGACACTCTGGTTTACAAGCAGTACTTCAACATCGGCTTTGCCGCTGACACACCGAACGGCCTGGTCGTTCCCGTGCTCAAGGACGCCGACAAGAAGGGCATTCTGCAGATCAGCCAGGAAATGGGCGAGCTGGCCAAGAAGGCCCGTGACGGCAAGCTGGGCGCGGCAGACATGCAAGGCGGCTGCTTCTCCATCTCGTCGCTGGGCGGCATTGGTGGCACCGACTTCACGCCTATCGTGAATGCGCCTGAAGTGGCCATTCTGGGTCTGTCCAAGTCCAGCATGCAGCCCGTGTGGGACGGCAAGGCCTTCCAGCCGCGCCTGATGTTGCCTCTGTCGCTGTCGTACGACCACCGCGTCATCGACGGTGCAGCCGCTGCACGCTTCAACGCCTATCTGGGCGCTGTGCTGGCTGACTACCGCCGCATCCTGCTCTAAGCCGCTGAAGGGTAGGCCGGTTTTTAGTGAAATCGGCCTGTAGCGCTTATCTGAACTGCGCAAGCAGCTATCTTTTTAGATGCATTGCGCTTCACCTTGCCAGCCTGTTCCGTCAGCTAGCGACATGAGTGAGATGAAGAACCTGAGACAGCACCCCATCGAGCATCTGCGAGGCGTCATCCCCGGCATCCGGCCTTTTCCGGATGCCGCTGACGTCTTTGCCGAGCCGGTCGAGAAGTACGCGCGGCATTTTCTGCCGCTGGTCACCATCGATCTGGCGCTGCTCGACGAGAGCTGGAGCGGGCCGATTCATCTCGTCGCTCCTTGCGAGCCCTATGAAGGGCAAGTGGGGGAGTGGGGCGGTGAAGAGTTCGGCAACGCGCTGCTCAAGCCTGACTGGCTGGCTTTCAAACTCAACGAACAAGGCAAGTACGAGCTGCTGGGCGACTGGCGCTACTTCATGCTGGAGCAGGACCGCGCCGACTGGGCGGTGAAAACGCTGGACTGGCGCGAGGTACGCGACATGCACCGCGAGCTGGTCAAGCTGGGCGCAGAGCCTCCGTTTGCACTGCACCACGAGTCCCAATACTCATGGCGCGATGTGATGGAGCTGCACTATGCAAGCCAGCACGCTGCCTATGCGCAGGCAAGGCAAGACTTTCTGGCCCATGGCTGGAATGCGGCGAACGAGTGGGATGACGCAGCCGAAGTGGCAAAACTGCCGCTGTATGAAGCGGGAACGGATTGCTACGAAACCACCTCCGGGCGCTATCTGCTCGGCGTGCTGGGGGGCTCCTCCTGGGGGGGCAACTGGAGCAATCTGACCAATGAACTCCTCAGCGATGTCGGAACCGAGGATGGCATTCACCCCATCCACCCCGAGACCGGCGCGCACTTCGAGTTCATCTGCAGTGCCAATGCCGATGCCTTTGCGCACACCGGCACCGAAACCCTGCTGTTCTACGAGCCCGAAAGCCGTACCGTACTGCTGACTTTTGACTGGAGCTGAGGGCGAGACCCAGGCTTTGGACCGAGACAAACCGTTTTAGCAGCCTGAGCAATCAGGCCGCACAGAGACAAAAACCAAGATAGGAGCGCATATGAGCCTCATCGATATCAAGGTGCCCAACATTGGCGACTTCGCCGAAGTGGGCGTGATCGAACTGCTGGTCAACCCCGGTGACACCGTGGCCGTGGACCAGTCCCTCATCACCGTGGAGAGCGACAAGGCCTCCATGGAAATTCCTAGCAGCCACGCTGGCGTGGTGAAGGAAGTCAAGGTCAAGGTCGGCGACAAGGTTGCCGAAGGCTCTGTCGTTCTGTCGCTGGAAGTGGCTGCCGATGCCGCAACTGCTGCGGCTGCTCCTGAAAAAGAAGCTGCTCCCGCAACAGCTGCAAGCAATTCAGCATCAAACAATGCTGGAAACGTTGCTGCACCAGCGCAAGCAGCTTCTACTCCTGTAGCGGCGCCCATCTCCACTTCCGCGCCTGCTCCCGTGGCCAGCAACTATGCCGGCACCGTGGACATGGACTGCGACGTGGTCGTCATCGGTGGTGGCCCTGGCGGCTACTCCGCAGCTTTCCGCGCTGCCGACCTGGGCCTGAAGGTCGTGCTGGTCGAGCGCTACGCCACGCTGGGCGGCGTGTGCCTGAACGTGGGCTGCATCCCCTCCAAGGCGCTGCTGCACGTGGCCGCTGTGATGGACGAAGTCAAGCACCTGGAAGTGGCCGGCGTCAAGTTCGCCGCTCCTGAAGTCAACATCGACCAGCTGCGCGGCCACAAGGAAAAGGTCATAGCCAAGCTGACCGGCGGTCTGGGCCAGATGGCCAAGATGCGCAAGGTCACCGTCGTGCGCGGCTACGGTAACTTCGTGTCTGCCAACCACCTCGAAGTGGAAGAAACCACGGGTGAAGGTCAAGAGAAGACCGGCAGCAAGAAGATCGTTCAGTTCAAGAACGCCATCATCGCTGCCGGCTCGCAAGCCGTGCACCTGCCTTTCATGCCAAAGGACGAGCGCGTGGTGGATTCCACCGGCGCCCTGGACCTGAAGGCTGTGCCCAAGCGCATGCTGATTCTGGGCGGCGGCATCATCGGCCTGGAAATGGGCACCGTCTACAGCACGCTGGGCGCCCGCCTGGATGTGGTGGAAATGATGGACGGCCTGATGCAAGGCGCCGACCGCGATCTGGTCAAGGTCTGGCAGAAGATGAATGCACCGCGTTTCGACAACATCATGGTCAACACCAAGACCGTGGGTGCCGAAGCCACGCCCGAAGGCATCAAGGTCACGTTCGCTCCTGCCAAGGATGGCGTCACCGTGCCCGAACCCCAGACCTACGACCTGGTTCTGCAAGCTGTGGGCCGCACGCCCAATGGCAAGAAGATCAGCGCCGAAAAGGCTGGCGTGGCCGTGACTGACCGCGGCTTTATCGAAGTTGACATCCAGATGCGCACCAACGTGCCCAACATCTTCGCGATCGGCGACATCGTGGGCCAGCCCATGCTGGCACACAAGGCCGTGCACGAAGCGCATGTGGCCGCTGAAGTCATCGCCGGTGAACTGCAAGGCAACAAGGAACTGGCTTCCGCTGCCTTCAACGCCCGCGTGATTCCTTCGGTCGCCTATACCGACCCAGAAGTGGCATGGGTGGGTCTGACCGAAGACCAGGCCAAGGCACAAGGTATCAAGGTCAAGAAGGGCCTGTTCCCCTGGGCTGCCTCGGGCCGCGCCATCGCCAACGGCCGCGACAAAGGCTTCACCAAGCTGCTGTTTGACGACTCCCCCGAAGCCCACGGCCACGGCCGCATCCTGGGCGGCGGCATGGTCGGCACGCACGCCGGCGACATGATCGGTGAAATCGCCCTGGCCATCGAAATGGGCGCAGACACCGTGGACATCGGCAAGACCATCCATCCCCACCCAACCCTTGGCGAGTCCATCGGCATGGCCGCGGAAGTGGCGCACGGTTCTTGCACGGACGTGCCACCTGTGCGCAAGTAAGCTCTCGCAGATTGCTTAAATCAAAGGCAGCCTTCGGGCTGCCTTTTTAGTTGTTGAAAGTAGGTGCTGCTTGGATTGACTATGGGTGAGTCTAGTCTGGTAGGTGTAATCCAACAAAAACTAAGATTTGTGATCTTCTAAGTTGCTGTACTAGCAGGTGCAGGTGCAGGTGCAGGTGCAGGTGCAGGTGCAGGTGCAGGTGCAATTTCTGCGGCGGCTATATTTACTTGAAATCCACGTTGAGTGAGGTTTTCATAGTAGTTCGCTAAGTTAATTTTGCTAAAAAATGGCAAATTTGCGATGACATTTGCCTGGCTATCTCCAAGTATTAAGTAAACTATTTTGTAGTCATTGCTATTTATTTTATTAAGTGTGATTTTATTTTCTAATCCGTTTCTTATGCTTTTTAACTTTCTTCTCGCCTTACTTCTAAACTCTTTGTCTGACAATAAAAGATCACTGGAAACAAATCCTTGAGAAAAAAGATGGCTTAGACCAGCTGATCCGCCTTTTCTATGCTTAACGTGTATAAAATCTTTGTTATTGGAAAGCAAATCGCACAATTCAATTGGCGTGGTTTTTCTTGTGCTTTTTATTAGCTTTTTGTCAAGTAAATGTAATTTTAGAGATTGAGCAACCCGGGCGTTGTAGTCACCTTCGCTTTCAATTGATGTTATGCTTTTTCCATTATTTTTGACCACAATTTTATTTACGGGGGGGAAATTTATTGAGGATTCTTTGATTTGAGACAGCGTTTGCTCAATTCTTGTGCTGAAATTATTATCTACCTCATACCATATTCCATTAAATAAAATATTATTTTTGCTATTTATTGAAACTTCGTAATAAATTGAATTATATATTTTAAAATCTAGTATTTCGCCATCGTTTTTATTTAAGAATAGTTTGTCGCTTTTCAGAAGTTCTATATTTAATTTTAATATATCTATATTTTTTATATAATCTGACGTATGAATTATTGGTTTGATATCGTTTTTGCTTCTTGTGAAACTGAAGCCTAATACTTCATCCCATTTCACTAGTTCTGGAATGCTTATTGTGAAACTTGGGTTTGCGGATGAAATATCTTCTAGCAGTTTTTCGTCTAATTCTGAAATACTGGAGTTGTCTTTAATTCTTCTTATATTATCAACCCAATCAAAGTTTATTTGATAATCATTGTTGTTGTAGTGGTTGTACAGATTTTGTATCAAATCTGGAATTTCATGCGGCTCTAATTCTGTTCCAAAAGAATATATTGAATCGCCTCCGGAAATATTTTTGTAGGTCACGCCATTTTTGGCAGATCCTGTAACTGCTCTAAGCACATCTTTTGAGATGTCTATTCCAAATATATGCGCACTAGTCTCTCTAGATGCCTGTGATTTCTTTTGAACAGCCTGCTCATCCAATGTTAGTAAATCTACGGATCTGAGACTATTATGGTTCAATGTGTTTAATGCTGTTTTTATTCCAAAGTCTTGAACCAAATATTTTGAGTCAATTAAAAATCTTCCATAGCCGAAAGAAAAGATCATTGTTGCTTCGTTAGAGCGAACTATGATAATTGCAGAGCTAGATAAGTTGTTTAAATCTACTATGTCTTCTTCAGCTAATTGATCTGCAAAGAACTTCCATTTTGGGGATGAGGTGACTTGTTTTTTTATGTAAATAATCCCATCTACTTCATGTACATTTTTAATTTAGTAAGGAATTACAGATGTCACATCTTTTAGAAAGCTTTCAAAAGATTTTGTTTTGAATTCATCTTTGACTAAAAAAGCATTTAAATAAATGTATGGTTTCTTCGAGTTATTTGAGTTGCTCATGATGTATAAAATATTAAAAAATAAAATCTTCAGGCCATAAAAAATAAGGCCCAAACCGCGACTTAGCCACAAATTCAATTCCCGCTTGCTTGGCTGCAGGCGTGAAGTAATGCCGATCACCTTCAGTAGTCAGCAATTTCGCGTCAACAGCCTTGGTCAGCCACTCGGCAGTTTTCATGCCGTGCTTGGCTGCAATCTTGGAGGTGGATAGTTTTTGAATGCCATTGTTGCAGACTTCATCGTCACTGCTCTCGGTGCTTGAAGTGGTGGAGCTTGCTTCCTGCTCGACGGAGCTGACACGCTCCATGCTGATCCGAACTTCATCGCTGATACGGATGATGCGCTGTGCCTCTTCATAAGTTTCTTTGTAGAGCTCTGCATCGTCATCGCGGCGGATAAGGATGCCCATCTCGTTGTTATTGATCTGGCTGAACTCGTAGAGATTCAGGCTGGTGACGATGGCGTTTTCTTCGTTCAGGTAGCACTTGGCATGCAGGTTTTTGCAAAAGCTGGTGCGGATATAGCTCTGTGCCTTGAGCCATTCAATTTCCTGGGGCTGAAGCTCGCTTTTTCCGTAGACGATGCGCACATCGATCTTCAAGCGGTTTTTGTCTTCCAAAAGTTCCTTGATGCGATCTTTGAGTTTGAGAAAGGGGCTGATGAGTACCAGCCTTTCCTTGGCTCCCTTGATCAGTTCTTCAAGAAAGTAATTGGTCGCTGACGTATTTAAAAATTTGGCCATATTGTTTCAAGCGATTTCCAAGATATCTCCGACCTTGAGTCTAAAAGCAACGCTCTTTTTTCTGAAACAATTTGTCTATAAATCAAGTGCGATAAATTATTTGTTGTTTTGATAAGAATGAAATATTTATCAAAATTAATAGCAGCTAGCGTAGTCTGCATAAAGATTAGAGCAGGATTTTTCTGTTTTTTGATGAGGGAAACCTCAAGGGCGTTTTTCTGCGATATATCGTCGCCAGTGACAGAGGCCGGTTCTCGCCCCGCCGGGGGAAAACCCGGTTCCTGTCCATGAAGCATGGCATGAGGCTAGAACAATATAACAAGCCAAAACCGACTCAACCCCAATTGCAATAAGCGCAAACAGCTATCAAATCAGTATCGCTTTGTCGTCATCGACAGAGGGTGAGCTGTTTGATGAATTTCCCGATCGATCAATATCACTCTGTGCCTGCAGTGAAACAGCAGAATATTTCCTGATCGGGAAATATTGAAAGCCTTGTCTCCCACTGCACGATCTTGCACCGACCGAAGCAGGACGAGGTAGGGCCTGGCAGAAGAGGCCGCTCTCAAGCCTTCTTCAAGAACTCGGATTTGAGAATGAATGGCCCTTGATCGGTCTTGCAGTCCACGTCGTGGTCGCCGTTGTCATACAGCAGACGTATGCCTTTGATCTTGGTGCCTTTCTTGATCACGGTCGAAGAGCCCTTGACCTTCAGGTCCTTGACCAGCAGCACGCTGTCGCCGTCGGTCAGTGGGGTGCCGTTGGCATCTTTGATGATGCGCTGGCTGCTGTCTTCGTCATCAGCGGTATTGGCGTGGGCAGACCATTCGTGGGCGCAATCGGGGCAGATCAGCAGTTCGCCATCGGGGTAGGTGTTGTCCAGGCCGCACTGGGGGCAGGAAGGCAAAGTGGTATGGCTCAAGGCGTCGCTTTCATTCAAAAAAACGACAAGGGTAGCCTGTACGCATTAGTGGCAGGCCGGGGTGCGGTTTGCGGCTGGCGTTGCGGAGGCGTCTACTCGCGCCTTTTTCAATATTTTGATAGCTTTCAGCGCATGTCCGATAAGGGCTGAGGGCTGTTTTTGTACTTATTTTGAGGAGGGCGAGGGCGGTAGGTGCTTGTCATGGGCTTGAGAGCACTCAGGCGCATTTCTGAAGCATTTCTGAAATGCTTGGGCAGAGCCTGCATCTTGCCCTCTCTCTTATTCGTACTCAAATTCGGCGCGGTAGTCGTCCGGGTTGATGCCTTCCGCACGCAGCGGCTCTACCAGGCGAAAACGTGTGATCTTGGCGGAGGCGGTGATATAGCCTTTGATGACCCATTCCTGTGTGACGGGGCTGTGGGCCTCGGCGGCCAGTTGCTCGATGACGCGCGTAGTCTTGCGCCGCGCCAGCATGCGAAACAGCGCGGGCACATGGGTCAGCAGGCGCTTGAGCAGGTCTTCGGCATCCGGCAGCCATTCGCCTTGCTTGGGCAGCTCGGGCACAAAGCCCCACTCATCTTCACTGAGGGCGCGCCACAGCACGATGGCATGGCCGTCGGCATCGCTCACACAGGCCATTTCTTCCAGTTGTGGCGTTTTCATGGGGGCGTAGCGCGAAGCGGCTCCGGCGGCCAGCAGTGCGCCATAAGCCGCCGTTACGTCGTTCACCTGCAGGCGCAGCGAGACGGATGACTCCACCTTTTGCACTTGCAGCAGGCGCAATGTAGCGCTGCCGGTATCGATGTCCACAAAGCCATCACCGCGCTGCACTGCGGTAAAGCCCATGACATCTCCCCACAGGGCGGCACTTGCGTCCAGTGCGGTCACGGGAACGATCAGATGGCTGATTCCAAAAAACATAGCAGGCTTTGCACAGTGGGGAAGGGTTGCAATGATAAATCGCCATGATTGTCAGAGGAGGGTGCGCTGGCAATGCAGGCTTTTCTGTTCTGGCTCATCTGTGCCGCCAAGACGATTGAGGAATCGGCGTAGTGTGGTTTTTCGTGGAAAGTTTAAAATACTGTATAAATAAACAGCTATTGATGATTTTGCTTGGGCAAAGCATCCGCCGCATCTATGCAACTTATCGCCAAACTCAGCATCCTTGCCGATGCCGCCAAGTACGACGCCAGCTGTGCTTCCAGTGGCGTCAAGGGGCGCAATTCCATCGGCGGCAAAGGCATGGGCTCATCCGAGGGCATGGGCATCTGTCACAGCTATGCTCCGGACGGACGCTGTATCTCGCTGCTCAAGATACTGCTGACCAACTTCTGCATCTACGACTGCCGCTATTGCATCAACCGCAAAAGCTCGAACGTGCAGCGCGCGCGCTTCACGGCAGACGAGGTGGTGAAGCTGACGCTGGACTTCTATCGCCGCAACTGCATAGAAGGACTGTTTCTGTCCAGCGGCATCATTCAGTCCAGCGACTACACCATGGAACAACTGGTGGAAGTGGCACGCAGCCTGCGCGAAGACCACGACTTTCGCGGCTATATCCATCTCAAGACGATTCCAGACGCCGCGCCGGAGTTGCTGGAGCTGGCGGGCCGCTATGCCGACCGGCTCAGCATCAATATCGAGCTGCCCACCCAGCAAGGCCTGAGTCAATTGGCACCCGAGAAAAATGCGGTGCAGATTCAGTCCGCCATGGGAGATGTGGCTCGGCATATAGCGACAGCCCGCCAAGAGCGCCAGGAGCAGGCAGCGCATGCGGTGGTTTCCCTGCCCAAGCAACGCGTGCGCCGGGCCAAACCGCCGCGCTATGCACCGGGTGGACAGAGCACGCAGATGATTGTGGGGGCCGATGGTGCCTGCGATGCGGCTATTTTGAGCACCAGCAGCGACCTTTACCAAGGCCCGCGCTTGCGGCGCGTGTACTACTCGGCCTTCAGCCCCATTCCCGATGCCTCGTCCGACTTGCCCCTGCAGGCTCCGCCGCTGCTGCGCGAGCACCGGCTGTACCAGGCTGACTGGCTCATGCGTTTTTATGGCTTTGCACACCAGGAAATCATCTTGCCGGACAGCGGGGGCATGCTTGATTTGGAGGTGGACCCCAAGCTGGCCTGGGCTTTGGCGCATCGCCAGCACTTCCCGGTCAACCTTAACCGCGCGCCCAAGGAGTGGCTGCTGCGTGTGCCCGGCCTGGGCGTGCGCAGCGTGCAGCGGTTATTGATGGCGCGGCGCGTGCGCAGCCTGCGGCTGGCGGATTTGCAGCAACTGCGCATTGCCACGGCCAAGGTGCTGGCCTTTGTGGAGCTGGCTGACTACCATCCGCGCCGTGGGGAGCTGGAAAGCCCGCTGCTGCGTCAGCAACTGCTGCAACGCATGAGCGATGGGATGGTTCAAAAAAAGCATAGCGGTATGCGCTTGCCAGATAGGGGCTTGGGCACGAAAACGGCTCAACTCTCATTGTTCGATGGGGTGTGAGTCATGAGTGGTTTGGCTTCGCACTCGCACTCAGACTCACACTCACGCGCGCAGTCTGACGGCACCGACTTCCTGGTGATTGAGCTGGCCCAGCCCGACGATTTCGATGGTTTCAGGCAAGCGGCGCGCGTGCTGCTGGCTTTGGGGGTTCAGCCCCATGCCGTGCGTTGGCGCTGGTGTGCACCCTGGTCGCGGCAAATGCAGGCGCAGGATTTGTTTGCCTCTGATGGTGCTGGCAGCGTGGCGGGCAGGGCGCTGACGCCTGATGAACTCGATCAGATACCTCTGCCACCTGCGTCAGCGCTGCGCTTGGGTCGCACGCAGCTGTCCACCTTGCGGCTGGCCTGCTGTCATGAGCGGGAAGGGCGATTTGCGCTGTGCTACCGCTGGCTGTACAGACTGCAGGCTCAAGCGTCACTTCGCCATGATGCGCTGGATAGTGATTGGCGCGAAATTGAACGCTTGGCCAAGGCGGTGGGGCGCGAGATTCACAAAATGCATGCCTTTGTGCGTTTCAGGCCGCTACAGCTGGGCGATGCAGGGCAGGCGGGGCAAGCGTGTGATATCCCAATTGGTATGCAAACCGATACACAAGTCGATATGCAAGGCGATATGCAAATTGCCTGGTTCGAGCCCGAGCACCATGTGCTGCGCGCAGCCTCTGGCTTTTTTCGGCGGCGCTTTCCCAATATGCGCTGGGCTATTCTGACGCCGCAGTGCAGCGTGTTCTGGGATCTGGAACAACTGCAGATGGCTGCGGGCTGCACGGCCGATCAGGCACCAGGGCCGGACGCGGGTGAGCAGCTGTGGCTCAGCTATTACCGCGCCACCTTCAACCCGGCGCGCCTGAAAGAGCAGGCCATGCAGCGCGAGATGCCGCGCAAATACTGGAAAAATTTGCCGGAAGCTGTGCTGATCAGCGAACTGATTGCTGGTGCACGTGGACGCACTCAGCGCATGTTGGCCGCTGAGTAGCAGTCCTGACTGCCTCGCGCAGAAAAGACGCAAAGCTGACAGCAGGATTTGCTGCTTTGCAGCATGCCACTATCATGGCTTCAGCGGTTGGTGTGGATGCGACTCAGTCTCAGCTTGAGGTTGTGGCTCAGAGGCATTGCACAGCACACCGTAGTTGGCCGTCTGCTCTTGGCAGACTTCAGGCCGGCTCTCGCTGGTGTTGCATGGACTGGACCGGGCTATTGCTGCCGTCTGCTTCTTGAGAGAAGCATCCTGAATGGCCTGATTGCCACTTGCAACGCTGACTGAATCGACTTCGAGGCATGCGTGAGTGCGCCTTGGTATTGAGACAGGAAAGGGCATGGATGCTGCATGGATCGCAAACCATTCTGAACTGGTGTCTGCTGGTGACAGCGGCTGCACTGCTTGGGCATTGGGTTCACCGTAGTTCGGGATTTCCGCGTGTGCTGGGCTATACCGTGGTCGGGATGGCCGCCGGTTGGCTCAACACAAGCATGGGCTGGGACGATTTGCCCTGGCCTTTGCAGGGCGGCACTGCGCTGATGCTGGAACTGGCCGTAGGTATCAGCTTGCTGCTGGCGGCATCTCAGGTATCGATGTCCTGGCTACGACGCCAGCCGTGGCTGTTGCTGCAAAGCTTGGGTGAGTCCCTGCTGGCAATGACTTTGACCACGGCAGTGCTGCTGGCGCTGGACTGTGGCTGGGCCGTGTCTCTGGCGGTGGGTGCTGTGACCATGGCGGCATCGCCTGCCGTGCTGCTGCGCATTGCACATGATTTGAAGGCACGCGGCGCGGTGACTGACCGCAGCCTGCTGCTGGCCACACTGAGTGCCATGTTGTCACTGCTAGTAGTGCTCAGCCTGAGCTTGATGATGAAGCCCGACGCCGAGGGCGGTCTGGTATTTTCAGCAGCCCACCTGTTGGATTGGGCGTATTCCTTGCTGCTGAGCCTGGTTTGGGGTGGTGTGTTGACGGCTGCGCTATGGCCGGTGCTGCGCTGGCAGTCTTCACGTAGCGACTCTGCGGCGCTCTATCTGCTGGCGGCTTTGACGGCGCTGTCGATTCTGGCCGAAAGGTGGGGAGGATCAGCTGCTCTGGCTTATATCGCCGCCGGTTTGCTGCTGCGTCAACTCAGCCCGCGGCCTTTGCTGTGGCCACCGGCTTTTCAGTCAGCCAACGCTATGCTGAATCTGCTGATGTTTGTGCTGGTCGCCAGCATGGTGTCGCAGCTGACGTTCTCTGTTGCTCTGGTTTCGATAGTTGCAAGCGCGGTACTGGCAAGGGCTGTAGCCAAATTTTCGATGATTTTGATGCTCGGTCATGGCACAGGCATTGGCTGGCGCAGGCAATGGCCGGTGGCCTGCTCGCAGCTGCCGCTGTCGGGTCTGGCGTTGCTGATGGTGTCGGGCCTAGCGGTGCAGTGGCAAGGCCTTGATGTGGCCAGTGGCCAGCAAGTGGCCGAGAAACTTTCCGCCATCGCGCTGCCCATGATTGTGGTGTGCGAATTGCTGGGCGTGCTGCTGGCATCCACCGCACTGTGGCGCTGTGGTGATGCGCACAGAGGGATAGGTCGCGCAGCATTGAAAGCAGGGGAGAAGCGCCATGACACTTGAAGCCTTTCAGCCATCGACGGCGCTGACATTGGGGGTGGAGCTGGAGCTGCAGCTGCTGAGCACCACTGACTATGACATGACACCTTATGCGCCCGACATGCTCGCGCTGCTGAAGAACGCTGCAGTGCCGGGCTCCATCGTGCCCGAGGTGACCGCCAGCATGATCGAGATTTCAACGGGCATCTGCCAGGATGCGCAAGACGCCTGGCAGCAACTGGCGGTGACGCGGGATGCACTGGTCAAGGCCGCAGACCGGCTCAATATCGCGATAGCCGGTGGCGGCACCCACCCGTTTCAGCAGTGGCATCAGCAGCGCATTTACGACAAGCCGCGCTTCAAGGAGCTGACGGCACTGTATGGCTACCTGACCAAGCAGTTCACCATCTTTGGCCAGCATGTACACATCGGCTGCCCCGACGCCGATGCTGCGCTGCTAATGCTTCATCGCTTGTCACGCTACATCCCGCATTTCATTGCGCTGTCGGCTTCCAGCCCTTTTGTGCAGGGGCAGGACACGGCATTTGATTCGGCGCGATTGAACTCCGTGTTCGCCTTTCCGCTTTCGGGCCGTGCTCCGTTTGCGCTGCACTGGGAAGACTTTGAACGCTATTTCGACAAGATGGCGGCCACGGGCGTGATCCGCAGCATGAAGGACTTTTATTGGGATATTCGCCCCAAGCCCGAGTTTGGCACCGTGGAGGTGCGTGTGTTCGATACGCCGATTTCCATAGAGCGCGCTGCGCAGCTGGCGGCCTATGTGCAGGCATTGGGCGCCTGGTTTCTGAGCGAGCAGCCTTTTGAGCCGCAGGAGGACGATTACCTCGTCTATACCTACAACCGTTTTCAGGCTTGCCGCTTCGGGCTGGACGGCAGCTATGTGGATCCGGTAACTGCGGAGCAACTGCCGCTGCGCGATCATATTGCGCAGACGCTCAAGCGTATTAGCAGCTATGCCTCCGAATCCGGTCAGAGTGCCTTGCACGATTTGGGCAGGGTCATCCAGATTGGCAATGACGCCAGCTGGCTGCGCGAGCGCTATGCGCAGGTACGCCAATTACCGGAGGTGGTGCGACAGGCATCGCTGTGCTTTGGAGGAAAAACGGCCTGACGAGACTGGGGAGGGCTGGCCCAGAGAAATGACAAAACCCGCAGAAATGACTCTTGCGGGTTTTGTGAGCTGCCTCGATGTGCCTAGTAAGGCGAGGCATTTGGCTCGGGGCAGTAGGTCAGATAGGTTTTGGCCTTGGAGTGCCGACTGCCCGGGCACCTGGCTGGCAATACTGGGCTGACTCAGCAGGCGTGACGACTAAGGCGTCTGCTCAAGCGCGTCCCTGTATTGCGGGACTTGCGCTTAGCGCTTGCGATCGCGTTCGTCTTCGGGCCAGATGGACATGATGTTCAAAGTTTGCATGGGGAAATCTCTCCTATATGCCTGTTTAACGTCTGATAGATTCAGCTCGTTGACAGCTTTTTAAAATTTTTTACCTGTTCGTTTATCCAGTGAATCAGGCTGCAAAGCCGGGGGCACGCTTGCGGTCGCGATCGTCCCAGGGCCAAGCCATCAGAGACATGGCTGCGGCGGCCTGTGCAGGCTGGGCTTTGGCGGTGTCGGTAACAGTGTTGGACATTGCAGTTCACTCCTTTGTGTGTTCAACGCCGGTGTGCGGCTGCAGGTTGACAGTAAGCTGAATCAATTCAGCAAGAAAATGCAACTTGAGTGCGCTGATGTTGTGGTTGCTAGGCCGGGTACATCAAAATAAATAGCGCCTAAGCAATGGCTGGCATTGGTTCGGCGCTATTCATATGCAGGTTGCGTGCGATTGGGAAATCGCTTGAAGATCAGGCTGCCTCGGCGGACAGTGCCTCAATTTGCTCGGAAAGCTCAAGCCAGCGCTCTTCCAGGGCGTCAATTTCCGTGTTTACGGCGCTCAGTTGCTTGCCGGCTTCCACGATGTCAGTTCCAGCCAGTCCGGGTGTGGCCAGCTTTTGTTCCAGCTCCGAGCGCTGCTCATTGAGTTTGGGCAGCTTTTTGTCGATCTGCTCCAGTTCTTTCTTGAAGGGCTTGGTCTTTTCAGCCAGTTGCTGGCGCGCAGCAGCGGCCAGTCGGCGGGCTTCCTTGGGGTCGGCGGCTGCGCCTGTAGAAGAGGCTGCAGAAACTACCGCTGTAGCTTCTGTTTTAGGAGCTGAAGCTGCTTGCTCAATGGGCGATTGAGGCTGATTCTCTTCAGAGATTTTTGCTACGTCAGCGGCTGAAGTCTCTGCTGCAGCTGCATTGGCGTGGTGATCGGCCTGACGGGCTTCTTCGCGCAGGCGGCGCGACTCTTCGAGCAAGTAGCGCTGATAGTCGTCCAGATCGCCATCGAAGGGGCCGACGACGCCGCGGCCCACCATCCAGAAGTCTTCACAGACGGCGCGCAGCAGATGTCGGTCGTGCGAGACCAGCATGACGGTTCCGTCGAAGTCGTTGAGCGCCATGGCCAGCGCTTCGCGGGTGGCCAGGTCCAGGTGGTTGGTTGGCTCGTCCAGCAGCAGCAGGTTGGGGCGCTGCCAGACGATCATTGCCAGTACCAGACGGGCTTTTTCACCGCCGCTCATGCTTCCCACGGCCTGCTTGACCATGTCGCCACTGAAGTTGAAGGTGCCCAGCCAGTTGCGCAGATCCTGCTCGCGGCTGGCGGCAGGGGCGGCTGCCCCCAGGTCCTTGGCCAGACGAATCATGTGCTCCAGCGGATTTTCGCTGGGGCGAAGCACGTCCAGTTCCTGCTGGGCAAAGTAGCCAATGTTCAGGCCCTTGCCTTCGGTGACTGTGCCAGCCAGTGCGCCCATTTCGCGGGCAATGGTCTTGACCAGAGTCGATTTACCCTGGCCGTTGGCACCCAGAATACCGATGCGCTGACCGGCTAGCACCGAGCGGTTGACGCCGCGCAGAATGGTGGTCTCGTTGCCGTCTTCGTCCTTATAGCCAAATGCGGCATCGGTGATGGCCAGCATGGGGTTGGGCAGATTGGCGGGTTCCTTGAATTCGAAGGTGAATTCGGCCTCGGCCAGCACAGGACCGATCTTTTCCATGCGCTCGAGCTGCTTGACCCGGCTTTGGGCCTGCTTGGCCTTGCTGGCCTTGGCCTTGAAACGGTCAATGAACTTCTGCAGGTGGGCCATCTTCTCCTGCTGCTTGGCGAAGCTAGCGGCTTGCAATTCGAGTTGCTGGGCGCGCAGTTCTTCAAAGCGAGAGTAGTTGCCGCCATATCGGTTGATCTGCCCGCCCTGGATCTGCAGGGTGACGTTGGTGATGGCGTCCAGAAACTCGCGGTCGTGGCTGATGACGATCATGGTGCCGCTGTAGCGCTTGAGCCATGCTTCCAGCCAGACCAGTGCGTCCAGGTCCAGGTGGTTGGTAGGCTCGTCCAGCAGCAGCAAATCGCTGGGGGCCATCAGCGCGCGGGCCAGTTGCAATCGCATGCGCCAGCCACCCGAGAAGCTGTTGACAGGATGGTGCAGCTCGGAGACCTTGAATCCCAGACCCAGAATCAGGGCTTGTGCACGAGATTCCGCATCATGTGCACCTGCATCGGCCAGATCCACATAGGCCTGAGCGATTTCCATGCCGTCGCCCGAGGCTTCGGCGGCGGCCAGCTGGGCGTTCAGCTCGGCCAGACGGGTGTCGCCGTCCAGCACAAACTGAGTCGCAGACTCGTCGGTCTCGGGCATGTGCTGGGCCACCTGGGCCATGCGCCATTGCGGGGGGATGAAGAAGTCGCCACCATCCTCGCTGAGGCTGCCGTTAAGCAGGGCAAACAGGCTGGACTTGCCGGCGCCGTTGCGGCCGACAAGGCCGACGCGCTCCCCGGGGTTGATGGTGGTGCTGACTTGGTCAAGCAGGACTTTGGTGCCGCGGCGCAGCGTGATGTTCTTGAGGGTGATCATGACTGGGCGTAATTATCCCAGTGATTGGCATTGCGCCTTGAAGTGCGAGGCATTGCGAAAGCCAGGCTTTGGCTGCGATTGTGCGCAGCACCGCAAAAAATGTTATCGGTTTGTAAGGTCGTCTGATTTGGATACGCGCAAGCTGCAAGAATTCCGGCAGATCGCTTATCGTTGCCTGACGACAGGATTGCCGACGGAGGAATGTGTCCTGTGCGGACGCAGAAAAACGTGACAGATCTAACCAGTACCCGACCCCATTCCGGCAGCGCCGCAAGTCGCTGGCGCATTGAAGACATCGCTTTCTCGCAGATCGACAAGGCGGCGGTCGAACACAACGAAGACTTGTTCTTTCTGCTGATGAGTGCGTCGTTCATAGAGACCGGCTCGGACACTTACGCCGCGAATCTGGCCGAGCATTACGCGGCCTGGCCGGAAATTGCGATGTGGCTGCAGCAGCAATGGGAGGCTGAAGAGTTGCAGCATGGGCAGGCCCTGCGTGCCTATGTGGAAGCCGTCTGGCCAGCTTTCCCCTGGCAGCAGGCCTATGACAGCTTTTTTGCCGAGTACTCGCAGCTATGCACCATGGAAGAACTCTACCCGGACCAGCGCCTCGAGATGGTGGCGCGCTGTGTGGTGGAGACCGGTACCACGGCCTACTATCACACGCTGCGCGAATTGAGTGAGGAGCCGGTGCTCAGCGATCTGCTGGGCCGCATACGCAATGACGAGGTCAATCACTTCAAGCATTTTTTTCAGTACTTCAAGACGCTGCAGCAGCACTCTCCCGTGGGGCGCGCCCGCATTGCCAAGGCCTTGTATGGCCGCCTCAAGGAGCTGCGCGAGAGTGATTCGGATGTGGCGCTGCGCCATGTCTGGGCGCACAAAGGGCACTATTTTGCGGATAGCAATACACGCTTTGAAGACATGGCTCAGCGCATTTACAAGCTGGTCAGCCGCCGCCTGCCGGCCGATTTGGCCGTGCGCATGCTGCTCAAGCCCATGCTGCTGCCGCCCAAGATCGAGGGCCTGATTCGCACACCCATCTCCAAGTTGGCGACTCGGGTCATGTCTTATTGAGTGTGAAGTGTGAGATGGGACGTGTAGCCTAAAAAGAATAAGGCCCGGAATGACCGGGCCTTTTTATAGCTTTGATGGCCGAGGCTTTTACAGCTTGAGCGCAGCAGTATCGCCTTGCGACCAGTGGCGCAGCGCTTCTTCGGTGATCAGCAGCACTTGCTCGTCGCCCGAGGCAGTTTCCAGCCAGAACACGGGCAAGTCGGGGAAGGCGGCTTCAAAGTACGGCTTTTCATTGCCGATTTCGAGAATCACCACCGCGTCCTTGTTCAGGCGTGCGGGCAGGTCGGCCAGCAACTGGCGGATAAAGTCCATGCCGTCCGAGCCGCCAGCCAGCGCCAGTTCAGGCTCGGCCAGGTATTCGGCGGGCAGCTTGCTCATGCTGTCAGCGTTTACATAAGGGGGGTTGCACAGCACCAGATCCCAGGGTCCGGGCACCTGGCTCATGCCATTGGTTTCCAGCAGCGTCACACGGTCCTGCAGGCCGTGCTTGTCTACATTGATGCGGGCCACGGCCAGCGCGTCGGTAGAAAGATCGGCGCCGGTGACTTGTACATCGGGGTAGGCCATGGCAGCCAGGCAGGCCAGAGAGCCGTTGCCGGTGCACAGATCGAGCACCTGCACGGTTTTGTCCGAGAGCCAGCCGTCGATGCTGCCGTCGGCCAGCAGCTCGGCGATAAAGCTGCGCGGCACGATGGAGCGCTCGTCGATGTAGAAGGGAACACCGACCAGCCAGGCTTCGCGGGTCAGATAGGCCGCAGGCTTGCGCGTGCGGATGCGTTCTTCAAAAAGAGTAGCTACTTGCGCTTGACTGGCTTGCGTTACAGGCTGATTTGATACAGATTCTGGCGCGCCGGGCGTGAGTTCGCTATCCAGCGGCAGGCCCAGCTTCCACAGCACCAGCCAGGCCGCTTCGTCTTCGGCGGTGGCCGTGCCGTGACCAAAGGCCACGCCTGCAGCGGTGAGTGCCTGCGCGCCGCTGGCGATCAGCTCGGCAATGGTGTTGCCGGTGACGGCTTGAGAGGTGCTTGCGTTCATGCGGTGGTCTGTGTGGTCTGCTGGCGCTGGAGCTGCTCCAGCGTTTTACGGTAGATGTTTTTCAGCGGCTCGATATCGGCCACAGCGATGTGCTCGTCAATCTTGTGGATGCTGGCATTGGGCGGGCCCAATTCGATGACTTCGGGGCAGATCTGGGCGATGAAGCGGCCATCGCTGGTGCCGCCCGTGGTGGACAACTCGGTATCCAGGCCGGTTTCGTCCTTGATGGCTGCCTGCACGGCCTTCACCAGGGTTCCGGGTGTGGTCAGGAAAGGCTGACCGCCTACGGTCCAGACCAGCGAGTACTCGACGCCGTGGCGGTCCAGGATTTCATGCACGCGCTTTTGCAGCGAGTCGGAGCTGGACTCGGTGCAGAAGCGGAAGTTGAAGTCGATGACCACATGGCCGGGAATGACGTTGCTGGCACCCGTGCCGCCGTGGATGTTGCTGATCTGCCAGCTGGTGGGCGGGAAGAAGTCATTGCCACGGTCCCAGACGGTGGAGGCCAGCTCGGTCAGCGCGGGCAGGGCTTCGTGAATGGGGTTGCGGGCCAGTTGCGGGTAGGCGATGTGGCCTTGCACGCCGTTGACGGTGAGCTTGCCGCTCATGGTGCCGCGGCGGCCGTTTTTGATCATGTCGCCGGTGCGCTTGACCGAGGTGGGTTCGCCCACAATGCACCAGTCCAGACGCTCGCCGCGCTTTTTGAATTCCTCCACCACGACCTTGGTGCCGTCGACAGAGGGGCCTTCCTCATCGCTGGTCAGCAAGAAGGCGATGTCAAAGGCGGGCTCGGGCGTGGCTTGCAAAAACTCTTCCACCGCAACCACAAAGGCGGCGATGGAGGTTTTCATGTCGCTGGCGCCGCGGCCATAGAGCTTGCCGTCGCGGTGCATGGGCACAAACGGCGGGCTGCTCCATTCCTTGAGCGGGCCGGGCGGCACGACATCCGTATGCCCGGCAAATACCAGCACAGGTTTATCGTTTTTGATAGCTGCTTGTGCAGATGTGGATTGGGCTACAGCATGTTTTGCCCATAAATTGCGGACGCGGAATTCATCGGGGCCGCTGTCCAGGCGCTCACAGGCAAAGCCCATGGACGCGAGGGCATCGGCCAGCAGCTCAAGGCAGCCGGCATCTTCGGGGGTGACAGAGGGCAGGCTGATGAGCTGCTCGGTCAGTTGCAGGGTCCGGGACATGAAAAAAGAGGTTCAAGCTAGGTCGGTGCCAAGGCTGCCGGGGACTGAGGGAGAACAGCCTCAGGCGGTTTTGACATCGAGGGTGATTTCCGTGAAAGACGGCATATCGTCATCGCCGGACAGGACCACATCGGTGATGTCCGGGACACTGGGAGCTGCCGCACGGCTGACATCATTGTCCATACGCCACATCAGGTTGGTGGGCGAGTCGGCATAAGTCAGCGCTTCGTTGCGATCGATTGTGCCACTGCGAACCAGTGCCGCCAGCGCTTCTTCAAAGGTTTGCGAGCCTTCGGCCATGGATTTTTCCATGGACTCCTTCACACCGCCGAAGTCGCCCTTCAAGATCATGTCGCTGATGAGCTTGGTGTTGAGCATGACTTCCACGGCGGGCACGCGCGAGCCGGTCACCGTTCGGATCAGGCGCTGGGAGATCACGGCCTTGAGCGAGGCGGCCAGCTCGCCCAGCATGGTGGGGCGCACTTCTTCGGGGAAGAAGGAAAGAATACGGTTGAGTGCGTGGTAGCTGTTGTTGGCGTGCAAGGTGGCCAGCACCAGGTGACCGGACTGGGCATAGGCCAGAGCGGCGGACATGGTTTCGCGGTCGCGAATTTCACCAATCAAGATCACATCGGGCGCCTGGCGCAGTGCATTCTTGAGCGCGGTCTGTAAGGTGGCGGTATCGGTGCCGACTTCACGCTGGTTGACGATGGATTTTTTGTTGCGGAACTGAAATTCGATGGGATCTTCCACCGTGAGGATGTGGCCGCTGAGCGTTTCGTTGCGCTCATCGATCATGGTTGCCAGCGTGGTGCTCTTGCCGGAGCCAGTGGCTCCAACCACCAGTACCAGGCCGCGCTTTTCCATCACCAGCTCGCTGATGACGGGGGGCAGGTTCAGCGTGTCACGTGAAGGGATCTGGTTGGCAATAAAGCGGATGACGACGGCATAGCTGCCGCGCTGGCGCATGGCACTGATACGAAAGCGACCCACACCCATCATGGGGACGGCCATATTCAGCTCGCCCGTGTTTTTGAGCTCTTCGATGGCGGAGGGCGGGACGATTTCGGCCAGCAATGCCAAGGGCGCTTCTACCGGAAGCTCCTGGTTGTTAATGGGGACGCTGACGCCATTGATCTTGATCATGGCCGGCGCACGGGCCGACAGATACACGTCAGAGGCCTTCTTCTCGGCCATCAGACGCAGAATTTTTTCCATGGTGCTCATTGCTTGCTGATCCTCTTGTATTGTCTTGTATCCGCTTGTTAGCGAGCCTCTCGATGCGTGCATGTTAGCGCCCTTGCCGGCGGCCTTGAATGGATGATGTTCACCTTGGCTGATCTGCCGCATGAAAAAAGCCTGCGCACCTTGTGGGTGGCAGGCTTGGTTTGGGGCAAGCGACGATCAGTCACGCAACAAATCGTTGATGCTGGTCTTGGAGCGGGTCTGTGCATCTACACGCTTGACGATGATGGCGGCATACATGGAGTAGTCCTTGCCATCCTTGGTCTGCTTGGGAATGTTGCCGCTGACCACCACGGAGCCGCTGGGCACGCGGCCATAGGTGATTTCGCCGGTTTCGCGGTTGAACAGCGGAGTGGACTGGCCGATGTACACGCCCATGCCCAGCACGGAGTTTTCTTCGACGATCACGCCTTCTACGACTTCGGAGCGTGCGCCGATGAAGCAATTGTCTTCAATGATGGTGGGATTGGCTTGCAGGGGTTCGAGCACGCCTCCCAGGCCCACGCCGCCCGACAGGTGAACATGCTTGCCCACTTGAGCGCAGGAGCCCACGGTAGCCCAGGTGTCGACCATGGTGCCTTCGTCTACATAGGCCCCGATGTTCACATAGGAGGGCATCAGAATCGCGCCCTTGGCGATGAAGGAGCCGCGACGAGCCACGGCAGGAGGCACCACGCGCACACCGGTCGCGGCGATTTCGGCTTCGCTCATGCCTTCAAATTTAGTGGGAACCTTGTCATAGAAGTTCAGTGCGCCGCCGTTGATGAGCGCGTTGTCTTTAAGGCGGAAGGACAGCAGCACAGCTTTCTTGAGCCACTGGTGTACGGTCCACTGGCCCACGCCTTCGCGAGTGGCCACACGCAGCTTGCCGTCATTGAGTTCGGCAATCACATGCTCCACCGCGTCAACCACTTCCCTGGGGGCGGCGGAAGGCGAGATATTGGCACGGTTGTCCCAAGCACTATCGATGATGGATTGCAGTTGTTGCGTCATGGTGTTTTCGGTCGAAGATCGAAAGTTGAGGGAAATCTTGGAGCCATAAGGCCTGCACAGGCGCAGGCCTTGGCAGTGAAACTAGCGGGTACGTGACTCGATGAACTGTGCGATACGCTGCGCGGCCTCCAGGCATTCAGCCGTCTCTGCCACCAGGGCCATTCGGACCCGGTTGGCTCCTGGGTTAAAGCCCTGAGCTTCGCGAGCAAGGTAGCTACCAGGTAAAACGGTGACGCCTGTATGAATATACAGCTCCTTGGCAAACTGTGCATCATCCATGCCCAATTCGGCGGGAATGCCAGCCCAGAGGTAGAAGCTGGCATCGGGCAGCTTGACATCCATGACCTTGGACAGCACGGGTGTGACCTGGGCAAACTTTTCGCGGTACCGGAGGCGGTTTTCCACCACATGAGCCTCATCGCCCCAAGCGGCAATAGACGCGGTCTGCACTACAGGGCTCATGGCGCCCCCGTGGTAGGTGCGGTAGAGCAAGAAGGACTTGAGCAAGTCGGCGTCGCCCGCCACAAAGCCGCTGCGCAGACCGGGAACATTGCTGCGTTTGGACAGGCTGGTGAACATGACCAGATTCTTGAAGTCATGGCGGCCCAGCAGTTTTGCGGCTTCCAGGCCGCCCAGCGGAGCTTCGTCCTGAAAGTAAATCTCGCTATAGCACTCGTCGCTGGCAATCACAAAGCCATGCTGGTCAGACAGTGCAAACAGCTTTTCCCATTCGGACAGCGGCATCACTGCACCCGTGGGGTTGCCGGGCGAGCAGACAAAAATCATCTGCGTGCTTTGCCAGACCTCTTCGGGCACGGCGTCCCAGTTCACGGCAAAGTTGCGCGTGGCATCGCTGGCGGCGTAATAAGGCGTGGCTCCGGCCAACAGCGTCGCGCCTTCATAGATTTGATAGAAGGGATTAGGGCAGATGACGAGGGCGCCGGGCTGGGTGTTGTCTACCACTACTTGGGTAAAGGCAAACAGCGCTTCGCGCGAGCCGTTGACGGGCAAGACCTGGGTTGCGACGTCAAGTTCAATGCCGTAGCGCTGATTGGCCCATTGGGCGCATGCCTGACGCAGCGCAGGCATGCCTGCGGTGGCGGGGTAAACGGACAGGCCTTGCAGCTCGGCGCTCAGCGCTTTTTCAATGAACGCAGGCGTTGGGTGGCGGGGTTCACCGATTCCAAGACTGATAGGGCGCAGACCTGCTGGGGGCTGGGCAGAGGCAAACAGTTGGCGAAGGCGTTCAAACGGATAGGGCTGTAAGCGCGAGAGCAGGGGGTTCATAGTCTTATTTTATGAATTGATGCCATTTTGGCATAACTAAATAGGCCAAAGTGCTTGTGGTTTTTACAAATTTTTCATTGAAGACCATTGCAGCAGCCATGCCCAGTAAAAGGGCATGGGTGTGAGCAGGCAAGCAAGCCGGGATTTTTGCTCTTCCTCTTTTTGCTGGCGGTGCAATGAGTCCAGGCGTCGTTGGCAATAGCCAGGAGCTGGGCTCAAGACACAAGAGGGAGAGGGTAGGAGATATGCGCTGCGAGCCAGAGTGCGGGGCTCGCGGCTCATAGATCAGAAACCGTGCGAAAACGTCAGGTGAGACGGAGGGTGAGGCGCAGCAGGTGCGGAAGGCACACTCTGGATGGAATCGTTACTCTGCCTTTGATAGCTACAAGCCATTGCCAGATAAGGACAAGAGGCCTATTGGGCTTGAAATTTATGGCTTGGCGCGTTGTGCCTTGGCTTTGGCCATGATGGCAGCCAGCATGGCCTTTTTGTCCAGAGCAGGGGGAGCAACAGGGCTGGCGCTGCTTGCTATGGGTTCTGGCAGCTTCGCTTGTGCCGTGGTGCGTACAGGCGCATTGGCCTTGCGACCTGTGCGCTGCAGGTGTGCGCTGTAGCGCTGGCGTGCATGGTCGGCTTGCCCAGGGCTCCAGGCATCCCAGCCACTGGCATCGGCGCTGGCGTTGACCAGCTCTATGCAATCTACGGGACAGACGGGAATGCACAGCTCACAGCCCGTGCAATGCTCGGCAATCACAGTATGCATGCGTTTGTTACCACCCAGAATGGCGTCAGTGGGGCAGGCTTTGATGCACAGCGTGCAGCCGATGCACCAGGCTTCGTCGATCACGGCCAGGGCGCGGGGGGCTTCCAGACCATTTTCTGGGTTGAGCGGTAACTCTTTCTGGCCTGTGATGGCAGCCAGACGACGGACACCTTCCTGACCACCAGGAGGGCATTGATTAATGGGGGCTTCTCCGCTGGCAATAGCCCCGGCATAGGACGAGCAGTCGGGATAACCGCAGCGCGTGCATTGTGTCTGGGGGAGGGCTGCATCAATGTTCGCAGCCAGTGCTTGAAGCGGAGAGGCTGCGGACATCGGTGGGGTCATGCTTGTTTCTCGTTGAGCCTCTATGCCCGTCGGCGCATATTGCGCGTGTTTTGGGGCGAGGCGCCATTGTGACCGTTTTTGCCCCCGTCCTACGCTTCGGCATAGGGCATCTCATCAGGATGGTCGGGTTGAAAAGCCTTGGGCAACTCGTCATCGCTATGGCTGCTGACGTGACCGGCGGCGCTGGCGGCAGTGGCACAGGCAGGCTGGTGAGCCAGAATAAAGTCACGAACTTGCGGATAAACGGTGTTTCGCCAGCGACTGCCGCTGAAGATGCCATAGTGGCCTGCGCCCTGGACTTCAATGTGCTGTCGTGCGCTTGCCTCAATCCCTGAGCACAGATCATGGGCGGCACGAGTCTGGCCGGCGCCGGAGATATCGTCCAGCTCGCCTTCCACGGTCAATAGTGCGCATTTCGTAATGTCCTGAGGGCGAACCAGTTCTGCTTCGCCTTGCTCGTTCTTCACATACCAGGTGCCATGTACGAGCTTGTACTCCTGGAACACGGTGGCAATGGTCTCCAGGTAATAGTCTGCATCCATGTCCAATACGGCGTTGTACTCGTCATAGAACTTTCTATGGTGCTCAGCACTGGCGTCATCACCCTTGATCAAGTCCTTGAAGTAGTCATAGTGGCTTTTTGCATGACGGTCGGGATTCATGGCGACAAAGCCTGAGTACTGCAAAAAGCCAGGGTATACGCGGCGACCAGCTCCTGGGTAGTTGTTGGGCACTTCGTAGATGACGTTGGTTTCAAACCATTCGAAGCTGCGCGTTTCCGCTAAATTGTTCACCGCAGTGGGGGAGCGGCGGGCATCAATGGGCCCCCCCATCATGGTCATGGACAAAGGCGTTTTCTCGCCGCGGCTGGCCATCAGTGATACAGCGGCAAGCACAGGCACTGTGGGTTGGCAGACGCTGACGACGTGACACTGACCATAGCGGCCCTGCAGATAGCGAATGAACTCCTGCACATAGTTCACATAGTCGTCTAGGTGAAACTCGCCTTCGGATAGAGGAACGGTGCGCGCATTCTTCCAGTCGGTGATGTAGACCTTGTGGCCACCGAGCATGCTTTGCACAGTGTCACGCAGCAGCGTGGCGTAGTGGCCTGAAAGTGGCGCCACAATGAGGACCACGGGTTGGCTTAGCATGGCCTCCAGTGTCTCAGGGTCATCGGAAAAGCGCTTGAAACGGCGCAATTCGCAAAAGGGCTTATTCATTTCCACCCGTTCACGGATGGTGACGTCAACACCGCCCACTTCCACGCCATGCAGATCGAACTCGGGCTTCTCGTAGTCCTTGCCCAGGCGATAGACCAGATTGAAGCCAGCCGCCATGCGCTGCGCTAGCGGCAGCTGGCTGAATACCGAGTGGGGGTTGTTGTAGAACTTGGAGGCAGCCTGGGCAAAGTCAGCAAAGGGCTCGACCATTGCGCGTTGCATTTCGTAGATCTGATAGAGCATGGGCACTTTTGCGGGTTATGTTGCAGTGCAATATAACAGCAGAAATTGACATGCGAAGTAGTAAATTCCCTTCAAATTCCAAAGCTGTATGAAGAGGAATGAGCATGCAAATGGCGGTTTTAAGTGCTGAAAAGATTGACCCAATTCATCTTGCTCGCGGCTCCAAAAGCACTGGCTTCGTGTCTTTATAGGACAAGGGCTTCAGCAGGTTTAGTGCGAGCCAGTTTCATTACTTCGTGAGGAGGCAGTGTCTTGAGGCGATGATCGCTCCAGACCTGGCGCCAGCGCCGAGCACCTGCCAAGCCGTTGCGCAGGCCCAGCATGTGGCGAGCGATGCAATACCAATGCGTACCGTACTCGCGGGCTTCACGCTCCATATACAGCACCATTTGCTCTTCAATATTCTCACGTGTGCGCTCAATGTTTTCATCCTGATAGTAAAGAGCATCCCAGGACGCCATCCACCAAGGGTTGTGATAAGCCTCGCGCCCGACCATTACGCCATCGACCTGCTGCAGCTGCTGATGAACAACTTCATCGCTCTTGATGCCGCCGTTGACGGCAATCGTCAGCTGTGGAAAGTCGCGCTTGAGTTGGGCTACTAACTCATAGCGAAGAGGGGGTACCTCGCGGTTTTCCTTGGGCGACAGGCCCTTGAGCCAGGCATTGCGCGCATGAACGATGAACACATCGCATCCCGCATCGGCCACAGTGCCGACAAAGTCGCGCACAAAGTCGTAGCTTTCGATCTTGTCGATGCCAATTCGGTGTTTCACGGTCACGGGGATATCCACCACGTCGACCATGGCCTTCACGCAGTCCGCGACCAAGGAAGCTTCATTCATCAGACAGGCGCCAAAAGCACCGCGCTGCACGCGCTCGCTGGGGCAGCCACAGTTCAGATTGATCTCGTCATAGCCCCATTGCGCGCCCAGCTTGGCACTCTGTGCCAAGTCGGCAGGCTCAGAGCCTCCCAACTGCAATGCGACAGGGTGCTCTTCAGCCTCAAAGCGCAGGTGTCGAGCGACATCGCCATGGATCAAGGCTCCGGTTGTCACCATTTCTGTGTAGAGCAAAGTATGTTGACTCAACAGGCGGTGAAGGTAGCGGCAATGTTTGTCGGTCCAGTCCATCATCGGCGCCACGCTCATGCGCCACATGTTTTTAAGTTCTTGATTGTTTTTGATAGTTTGATCGTTCATAGCATAAAAAGGGTGCTGTGGTGCCTTGAGAATCCGCCTTGTTTTGCCTATAAGCTCCACTCTCTTTGCTACATTGAGGCACAACAAATTTCATGGAGCCCCGACGGGACGATCACCCAGAGAAAAAGTGCTGAAGGTGTCGTGTCTTGCTAAGCTTATATATGCCTCAAGGAGGGCGGAGTGCTGACTCACTCTGAGCCCAAGATCTGAGACAAAGAAATTCAACCGACTCAAGTCCTCGTGGAGGAATGATTTCTGCGTCGCTAAACAGATATAGAGAAGTATGAGGCCCCTGGCTGAGCTACCCTAAAGCAGATAGTGCAAGATTATGTCAGTGATGCAAAAGGCTAGTGGCTTTGGGGCGGTGCAAGACGGTTTATACAGAGAAGCTCAAGCTAATGAACCTCTGTATAAGTCCCCAACGCATGTGCTTGCACATGCCTGCTGGGTGCGGCAGCCTCCCGGCCTATGCAGCAATTTGATCTTGGCCTGAACCTTTCCACCAAAAAACACGCAAACGCGAATTCCTTGAGCAGATGCAGCAGGTCGTGCCATGGAAGGATCTGGAGGCATTGATTGCACCGTATGCCCCAGAAGGTCGCAAAGGACGTCCCCCGTTTCCCGCAGAGATGCTGCTGCGCATTCACTTCATGCAGCAGTGGTTCAACCTCAGCGAGCCAGCCATGGAAGAAGTGGCTCCGGTTTTTTGAAAAGCTAGCTAAGCGAGATCTTTCCCCGTAAAAATGGCCTGACAGTAGGTCGAACCTGGAGAGATTTATGACCATCAAATCCCGACGCAAGCACAACCCTGCATTTAAAGCGAAGGTGGCATAGCCCCGACTGGGGCTAGGGGAAGCTCGCTTCAAACCTGATTTATGCAACAACGCCTAGTAAAAGCTGAAATTTTAATGTAACTTACATGATGTATTCTATTACTAGAATTTGAATCATAAAAAGTGAAATTGAAATACAAGTAATCAGGCATTGGCGCCAATATGACTGTCTAACTGCATATAGCAAACTGCAATGTAG
This sequence comes from Comamonas sp. FUJ_7, assembly GCF_057369555.1. NCBI lineage: Bacteria > Pseudomonadati > Pseudomonadota > Betaproteobacteria > Burkholderiales > Comamonadaceae > Comamonas > Comamonas sp. FUJ_7. Next base: position 498,742 of record NZ_JBXXZI010000001.1, on the reverse strand, counting down.
TGGTGCAATCGCTGGTGATCATCACACACAGCTTTTAAGGAGAATAGGTAGAGACCTTGATCATGCTTCATAAGCCTCTTTCCTTGCCAGTATCCATGCTTGGCAACAAATGTCCATATTTTTTCCCACTGATTATCAGCATCCTCCTCAAAACTAAGGAAGAAGGTTGTGAATTCCTTGTTTTTTGCGGCTTGTCGACTCATTCCGCTGATACGCGAAAACGCAGGATTAATATCTACGATTCTCCGGTTAGCGTCCAGGACAATTAATCCTTCATGGGAATGATCGAATACGGTCGCTGCAATATGAGACTGACGCTCTGAACGCTTGCTCTCAGAGAGGTCCGTCAATACACCTATATACATCCGCTGTCCACGCGCCTCAGCCTGACTGAGAGCTAATCGAAGAGGAATCAGCGTTCCTTCCTTATGCTGACCCAATACTTCGGAAATTTTATTCAGCAAAGGCTGGCCCTTGTTACGTTGACTTTCCTCGTGGCGCTCAAGATAATGATCATGCTGGCTAGAAAGAGCAACAGGCATCAGCATCTTTACATTTTTTCCGAGAACTTCCTCGGCACTCCAACCAAAAATTTTTTGAGCAGCAGGATTGTAGTCTGTCACTCTTCCTAATGGGTCTATACAAATAATTCCATCAGCGGCCATGTTCACCAAAGCTTGCAGCCGAGCCTCATTCATATCCACTTTTTGCCACCGGTTGCGATAGTGAATAAGAGCATTGCTTTGGGCGATGAGAGAGCCAATTACCAGCGTAATCAAAGCGATTGTTAAAGCAAGGATCAGGCTGTCATTTGAGGTGGCTTGGCTATGATCGGCATGATCTTTTGTAACTCTCAACGCAAGCATGGCTGTGTAATGCATTCCAGCTATTGCACAGCCCATAATTAATGAGGAGAGCTGCTTTCGCCATGATTTTTGTTGGATGCGGGTTCGAGCCAAGCCAAATCTAACCCATAGGGCCAGAGTCGCCAAAACCACACCAACGATCAATGAGACTATGAACCAAAGAACAGAGTAGTAGTGTGAGCCATCCATTTTCATGGCAGCCATTCCACTGTAATGCATAGTGGCTATGCCAATACCAACGATAAAGCCACCTAAGAAAAGCTGCTTCATATTGAGATCGTTGCGAGAGAGGAGCGTCAAAGCTACAGCTGAGGCAGCGATCCCTGGAAGTATCGAGAGAACCGTCAGAGGCAGGTCATATTGAACTGGGGTATGTAGGGAATAGGCGAGCATGCCAATGAAATGCATGGCCCAAATACCTATGCCTAGCGCCATAGATCCACTAGCAATTGACCAGTTTCGAATTGATCTCGATGTAGAAAGCCTGGCAAAAGCCGCATGGCGCAGTGCTTGTGCTGAAGCAATCCAGCACACAGTTAGCGACAGAAAGACCAGGGAAAGATCATATTCACCCTGTATTAATTGCGTATCGGGAGTGGCGCTCCAGAAAAATTGCTCCAGCATGAATTGTGATCCTTTTAAATCGAAGGAACATTCAGTTACTGTAAAGCATCTCATAAATCAGCAGAAGCTGACTTACTCTTTTGTAGGATAAAACCTTGACTCTGTAAGCTGATTGCTACTAAAAGCTGAATCAGTGCAAATAAATGTCAAATTGCGGCATTCAGGCCGTTGCGGAAATGCTTTTGTACGCAGTCCATTGCCATTTGAGATTTTCGCTGTAGCAAGGCTTGCATGATTGCTTCGTGCTCGGCCAAGGAGTCTTCAATGCGACCTTGTCTGAACAGAGACTTATGGCGGTTGAGCTTCATGACTTTGCGCAGATCTGCAACTAGCTGATTACGCCAGCGATTGTCGGCAATTTCCAGGATCTGCATATGAAAGCTTTCGTTAAGCGCGAAAAATCGCTCGGCATCGCCCGTGTTCTGCTTAAGCTCTTCATGCGTCTGAGCCAAGCGCTGTAATTGCTCATCGCTGGCTTTGTCTGCAACGACCGAGGCGGCATCGGCCTCCAGCAGGCTCAACAGGTGATAGACGTCAGCAATATCTTTGCGCGACACCTCGGTCACATAAGCGCCGCGACGCAGCTTCATGGTGACAAGACCCTCTGCGGCAAGCACTTTCAGAGCTTCTCGCAAGGGGGTGCGGCTAATGCCATATTCCTCTGCAATTTTGAGCTCATCTATCCACGCCCCAGGCTCCAGCTCGCGCTGGAAGATGCGTTGACGCAGTTGCTCGGCAACCTGCTCATACAGTGCGCTGGGCGTAAGTTTCTTAGTTGTCATTACTCGTAATTATATGACTTGAAATTTTGAATTCATAATTATGAATCATGTACACTAGGGTCACCTCTAGGTAGTTCACCGCAATTTCATATTTCACTGCGCGCACCGCACACGAGACGAGAGACAACATGAGCCAAGAGAACCCGACACAGGGCCAACAAGAATTTGCTCCCGCTGACCTGCAAGCCTGGAACAAGGCCGCGAACAAGGTCTCGCCAGGCGGAGACATCAATAATTTGAACTGGGTCACCCCAGACGGCATCACCGTCAAGCCGCTGTACACGGCAGAAGACACGGCCGATCTGCAGTTCACCAACACGCTGCCCGGTTTTGCGCCCTACATCCGAGGCCCTCAGGCCACCATGTATGCAGGCCGTCCCTGGACCATTCGTCAGTACGCAGGTTTCTCGACCGCCGAAGAATCCAATGCCTTCTACCGCAAGGCTCTTGCGGCAGGTGGTCAGGGCGTCTCGGTAGCGTTTGATCTGGCCACACATCGCGGCTATGACTCCGACCATCCCCGCGTGACGGGTGACGTGGGCAAGGCCGGTGTGGCCATTGACTCAGTCGAGGACATGAAGATCTTGTTTGACCAGATTCCTCTGGACAAGGTCTCGGTCTCCATGACCATGAACGGCGCCGTGCTGCCAGTGCTGGCGGGCTATGTGGTGGCCGCTGAAGAGCAGGGCGTGTCGCAAGACCAGCTGGCCGGAACGATTCAGAACGACATTCTGAAAGAGTTCATGGTACGCAACACCTATATCTACCCGCCCAAGCCATCGATGAAGATCATCGGCGACATCATTGAGTACACGAGCCAGAACATGCCCAAGTTCAACTCGATCTCGATCTCGGGCTACCACATGCAGGAAGCCGGTGCCAACCAGGCCCTGGAGATGGCCTTCACACTGGCCGACGGCAAGGAATATGTGAAAACCGCCATTGCCAAGGGCATGGACGTGGACGCGTTTGCGGGCCGTCTGTCCTTCTTCTGGGCCGTGGGTATGAACTTCTACCTGGAAATCGCCAAAATGCGCGCTGCCCGTCTGCTGTGGTGCCGCATCATGAAGGGCTTTGACGCTAAGAACCCCAAGAGCCTGATGCTGCGCACGCACAGCCAGACTTCGGGCTGGTCGCTGACCGAGCAGGACCCCTACAACAATGTGGTACGTACCACGATTGAGGCGATGGCCGCCGTGTTTGGCGGCACTCAGTCGCTGCACACCAATGCGCTGGACGAAGCCATTGCGCTGCCCACCGAGTTCTCGGCCCGTATTGCCCGCAACACGCAGTTGATCATTCAGGAAGAAACCCACATCACCAATGTGATCGACCCCTGGGCTGGTTCCTACATGATGGAAAAGCTGACCCAGGAAATGGCCGACAAGGCCTGGGCCATCATCGAGGAAGTGGACGCCATGGGCGGCATGACCGCTGCAGTGGACTCTGGCTGGGCCAAGCTCAAGATCGAAGCCGCTGCTGCGGAAAAGCAGGCGCGCATCGACTCTGGCAAGGAAGTCATTGTGGGCGTCAACAAGTACAAGCTGGCCAAGGAAGACCCCGTCGAAATCCTGGAAGTGGACAACGTCAAGGTGCGCGACAGCCAGATTGCCCGCCTCAACGATATCAAGGCAAAACGCGATACAGCTAAGGTGCAGGCTGCGCTGGCTGCTATCACTGCTGCAGCAGAATCGGGCGAAGGCAATCTGCTGGATCTGTCCATCAAGGCCGTGCGCCTGCGCGCCACGGTGGGTGAAGTCTCCGACGCGATGGAAAAGGCCTTTGGTCGCCACCGCGCCGATACACAGAAGGTGACCGGTGTGTATGCTGCCGCTTATGACTCCGCCGAAGGCTGGGATAAGCTCAAGGAAGAAATCAACGCCGCTTCCCAATCCATGGGCCGTCGCCCCCGCGTGATGATCGCCAAGCTGGGCCAGGACGGTCACGACCGTGGTGCCAAGGTGGTGGCCACTGCCTTTGCCGACCTGGGCTTTGACGTGGACATGGGCCCGCTGTTCCAGACCCCCGAAGAGTGCGCACGCCAGGCCATCGAGAACGACGTTCACGCCGTGGGTGTGTCCACGCTGGCTGCAGGCCACAAGACCCTGGTGCCCGCCATCATTGCCGAGCTGAAGAAGCAAGGCGCGGACGACATCATCGTCTTCGTCGGTGGTGTGATTCCTGCGCAGGACTATGACTTCCTCTACAACGCAGGCGTCAAGGGCGTGTATGGCCCCGGCACTCCCATTCCTGCCAGCGCCAAGGATGTGCTCGAGCAGATCAAGAAGGCCAACGGCCTGGGTGCCTCGGTCTAATCGGCCGGTAGTGCATTGATAGCAAAGGCGATCGCGACGTGACACCTGAGCAAATGCAAGACGGCATCCTGCACGGCAACCCTGCCGTGCAGCGCCGGGCCATGGCCAAGGCCATTACCTTGCTGGAATCCTCCCGTGCCGACCACCGTGAGCAGGCCGATGCCATGCTCACCGCTCTGCTGCCGCATACCGGCAAGGCATTTCGCCTTGGCATCAGCGGCGTGCCGGGCGTCGGCAAATCTACCTTCATCGAAGCGCTGGGTCTGTACCTGATAGAGCAGGGCCTGCGTGTAGCTGTGCTGGCGATTGATCCGTCCAGCACGGTCTCTGGCGGCTCTATCCTGGGCGATAAAACTCGCATGGAGCATCTCTCCATGCGCATGGAAGCGTATATCCGCCCCAGTCCCAGCAGCGGCACGCTGGGCGGTGTGGCCGAAAAAACGCGTGAAGCCATGCTGGTTTGTGAAGCTGCCGGTTACGACGTAGTCATCGTCGAAACCGTAGGCGTGGGCCAGAGCGAGATTGCCGTTCACGGCATGACCGACATGTTCTGCGTGCTGCAGCTGCCCAATGCGGGCGACGATTTGCAGGCCATCAAAAAGGGCGTGATGGAGCTGGCTGACTTAGTAGTCATCAACAAGGCCGATATCGACCCCAACGCTGCAACCCGCGCCCAGGCTCAGATCACATCGAGCCTGCGTCTTTTGGGCATGCACGGCAACCCCGATCACGCCCATATGGGCGCTCTGTGGCAGCCGCGTGTGTTGCAGATCAGCGCTTTGCTGGGTCAGGGCGTCGATGGTTTCTGGGCTGCTGTCAGCAGCTTCAAGGATATGCAGACCACCAACGGCCGTCTGGCTCTGCGCCGCGAGAAGCAGGCGCTGGCCTGGATGTGGGAGCGCATTGACTTTGGTTTGAAGGATGCTTTTCGCAAGCATCCGCAGGTCAAGGCCATGCTCCCCGTCCTTCAGGACGATGTGGCTGCCGGTCGCATTGCAGCCAGTACCGCAGCACGAAATTTGCTTCTAGCCCAAATGCAGTAGGCGCAAGCAGCTCTTATTACCATAGCATCGCAGCACAATCATTGCGAGACAAGCAATTCAAATCACGATAGAGGACAAGCATGCAAGACGATATTCTGAAGCAGCTGGAAGCCAAGCGAGAACTCGCGCGGCTGGGCGGGGGACAAAAGCGCATTGACGCACAGCACAAAAAGGGCAAGCTGACCGCACGCGAGCGTATTGAGCTGCTGCTGGACGACGGCACTTTTGAAGAATGGGACATGTTCGTGGAGCACCGCTGCACGGACTTCGGCATGGAAGAGACCAAGATCCCCGGCGACGGCGTGGTCACGGGTTACGGCATGATCAACGGCCGTCTGGTCTTTGTGTTCAGCCAGGACTTCACCGTCTTCGGCGGCGCTTTGAGCGAAACCCATGCCGAGAAGATCTGCAAGGTGATGGACCAGGCCATGAAGGTCGGCGCACCGGTGATCGGTCTGAACGACTCGGGCGGCGCGCGTATTCAGGAAGGCGTGGCCTCCCTGGGTGGCTATGCCGACGTGTTCCAGAAGAACGTGCTGGCCTCGGGCGTGGTGCCTCAGATCTCCATGATCATGGGCCCCTCGGCCGGTGGTGCGGTGTATTCGCCCGCCATGACCGACTTCATCTTCATGGTCAAGGACAGCTCGTACATGTTCGTGACCGGTCCCGAAGTCGTGAAGACCGTGACCCACGAAGAAGTGACTGCTGAAGAGCTGGGCGGCGCTGTGACCCACACCACCAAGAGCGGTGTGGCCGACATGGCGTTTGAGAACGACGTTGAAGCACTGATGATGCTGCGCCGTCTGTACAACTACCTGCCGCTGAACAACCGCGAAAAAGCGCCTGTTCGCCCCAGCACCGACCCCGTGAACCGCGCCGAAATGTCGCTGGACACGCTGGTGCCCGAGAACGCCAACAAGCCCTACGACATGAAGGAGCTGATCCTCAAGACCGTGGACGATGGCGACTTCTTCGAGCTGCAGCCCGAGTACGCGAAGAACATCATCATCGGTTTTGCCCGCATGGCCGGTCAGACCGTCGGCATCGTGGCCAACCAGCCTCTGGTGCTGGCCGGTTGCCTGGACATCAAGTCCTCCATCAAGGCGGCGCGATTTGTGCGCTTCTGCGATGCCTTCAACATCCCCGTGGTGACCTTTGTGGACGTACCCGGCTTCATGCCCGGTACCTCGCAGGAATACGGCGGCATCATCAAGCACGGTGCCAAGCTGCTGTACGCCTACGCAGAATGCACCGTGCCAAAGATCACCGTCATCACCCGCAAGGCCTACGGCGGCGCGTACGACGTGATGGCCTCCAAGCACCTGCGCGGTGACGTGAACCTGGCATGGCCTCACGCTGAAATCGCCGTGATGGGCGCCAAGGGCGCGGTGGAAATCATCTTCCGTGAAGACAAGAACGACCCCGTCAAGCTGGCAGCCCGTGAAGCGGAATACAAAGAGCGCTTTGCCAACCCCTTTGTGGCCGGTGCCCGTGGCTTTATCGACGACGTCATTCAGCCCCACGAAACCCGCAAGCGCATCTGCCGCTCGCTGGAGATGCTCAAGAACAAGCAGATCGAGAACCCCTGGCGCAAGCACGGGAACATCCCCCTGTAAGAACAAGAAGAACCAGGAGATACGTACATGTTTACCAAGATTCTGATTGCCAACCGCGGTGAAATTGCCTGCCGCGTGATCGCCACCGCCCGCAAGATGGGCATCAAGACCGTGGCGGTCTATTCCGACGCCGACAAGGATGCGCGTCACGTCAAGCTGGCCGACGAAGCCGTGCGGCTGGGCCCTGCGCCCAGCCGCGAGTCCTATCTGCTGGGTGACAAGATCATCGAGGCCTGCAAGGCCACCGGTGCTCAGGCCGTGCACCCCGGCTATGGCTTCCTCTCGGAAAACGAAGGCTTTGCCAAGCGCTGCGAAGAAGAGGGCATCGCCTTTATTGGCCCCAAGTCGCACTCCATTGCCGCCATGGGCGACAAGATCGCTTCCAAGAAGCTGGCGGGCGAAGCCAAGGTCAACACCATCCCCGGCTACAACGATGCGATCTCCGGCCCCGAGCAGGCCGTGGAAATCGCCAAGGGCATTGGCTACCCCGTGATGATCAAGGCTTCGGCCGGCGGCGGCGGCAAGGGCCTGCGCGTGGCGTTCAACGACAAGGAAGCCTTTGAAGGCTTTGCGTCTTGCCAGAACGAAGCGCGCAACAGCTTTGGCGACGACCGCATCTTCATCGAGAAGTTCGTTCAGGAGCCCCGCCACATCGAAATCCAGATTCTGGGTGACAGCCACGGCAACGTGATTTACCTGAACGAGCGCGAGTGTTCCATTCAGCGTCGCCACCAGAAGGTGATCGAAGAGGCTCCATCACCTTTCATCAGCGACGAAACCCGCAAGGCCATGGGCGAGCAGGCGGTGGCACTGGCCAAGGCCGTGCAGTACCAGTCCGCCGGTACCGTGGAATTCGTGGTTGGCAAGGATCAGGACTTCTACTTCCTGGAAATGAACACGCGTCTGCAGGTGGAACACCCTGTGACCGAGTGCATTACCGGCATTGACCTGGTCGAGCAGATGATTCGCGTGGCTGCTGGTGAAACGCTGGCGATCAAGCAAGAAGACGTGAAGCGCAACGGCTGGGCCATCGAGTGCCGTATCAACGCCGAAGACCCCTTCCGCAACTTCCTGCCTTCGACGGGCCGTCTGGTTCGCTTCCAGACTCCCGAGCAGACCATGTGGCAGTCCGACACCGAGCACCTGAACGGCGTGCGTGTGGATACCGGCGTTTACGACGGCGGCGAAATCCCCATGTACTACGACTCGATGATCGCCAAGCTCATCGTGCACGGCAAGGATCGCAATGACGCCATCGCCAAGGCGCGTGAAGCCCTCAACGGCTTTGCCATTCGCGGCATCAGCTCCAATATTCCTTTCCAGGCAGCGCTGCTGGCTCACCCCAAGTTTGTGAGCGGTGAGTTCAACACCGGCTTCATTGCCGAGCACTACAGCCACGGCTTCCACGCCGAGGACGTGCCCCACGCCGATCCCGACTTCCTGGTCGCGCTGGCCATGTTCCGCAACCGCCGCTACCGTGCGCGTGCATCGGCCATTAGCGGCCAGATGCAGGGCCACCACGTGCAAGTGGGTCACAGCTATACGGCTGTGGTTCTGGGTGCCGAAGGCAACAACCAGTATGTGAGCGGCGAAGTCACCGACTTCGATGCCGAAGCGCGCGTGTGTAAGGTCGTCATCAACGGCAAGACCTACGAATTCCGCAGCAATGCCGACATTCGTGATCTGGTGGTGCGCGGCAACTGCAACGGTCAGGACTTTGTCTGCCAGATCGAGCGTGGCACGGCCAAGAACCCGCTGGCTCTGCGCGTCATCCACAACGGCACACAAGCCGATGTGCTGGTGCTCTCGCCCAAGGGTGCCGAGCTGCACAAGCTCATGCCTTACAAGGCTCCGCCAGACCTGTCCAAGTTCCTGCTCTCGCCCATGCCCGGCCTGCTGGTCGACGTGGCGGTGCAGCCCGGCCAGAAGGTGCAAGCTGGTGAGAAGCTGGCTGTCATCGAAGCCATGAAGATGGAAAACATCTTGTTCGCGGCGCAAGACGGCGTGGTCAGCAAGATCAGCGCCAGCAAGGGCGACTCGCTGGCCGTGGACGACATCATTCTGGAATTCGAGTGATGACTGCTTTTCAGGGCCTGCCCTCTGCGCTGACATGGCTGAACGCGCAGGCAGCAAGTCTCTGAAATGAAAAGCCCGCAGGGTTTAGGCTCTGCGGGCTTTTCCATGCCCATTTTGTGATGTCTCAGTCCACTGACTCAGTCCAGTATTTAGGTCAAATCAACCTCTAGCCATTACACAGTCTAGGCAGAAAGCTATGAAATCCACAGCAAACCTTCGCATTGAGAGCAAGCTTGCCACAGTCTGGCTGGCTGTGGCTGGCGTTTTGCTGCTGGGTAATGCGCTGGTACTGATGGGCATGGGCCACTTCAATGTGGGCGTAGTCTTGCCCGCCGCCCTGGGGGCGGCAGCGCTGCTGCTGTGCTGGAAATGGCGGGCCGTACAAGTCTGGCGCGCAGCCAGGCCTTGGCATGCCCGGCTGTGGGCGCTGGGCTGGGCGGGGTTGGCGCTCTGGCTGCTCAGCTTGCTGTGGTTCTGGAGCCGTCTTTTCAGTCTGGGGCTGGAGCCGCAGCAAGTGCCGCCTGTGCAGGCCATTGTGGTTCTGGGCAGCGGAACGCTCAACGGTCACCCTCGTCCCGTGCTGGCCGCGAGGCTGGATACGGCCGCCGAGCTGGCCCAACTTCAGCCCGGTGCGCTGATCGCCGTTTGCGGCGGAGTGGACTGGGGGGAGACGGAGTCCGAAGCCGAAGTCATGGCCCGCTATCTGCAGCAGCGCCACGGCATTGCTGCAGATCGACTGGTGCTGGAAAAGCTCAGCACCAGCACAGAACTCAATCTTCAACTCAGCCGTCCATTGCTGGCAGAGCGTGGTCTGGCGGCCGATGCGCCGTGGGCCATGGTCAGCAGCGACTTTCATCTGATGCGTGCCATGCAGATGGCGCGGCGGCAAAACCTGCCCAACGCCTATCCGGTGGCGGCCTCCACACCGTTGGCCACACGCTTCAATGCCTGGCTGCGCGAGTATTTCGCGATGGCCAGCAGCTGGGTGCTGGGCGAGGTATGAAATTTCTATAAAAACTGGCTCTAGCGCTTATAGGTACTGCGCTTACAGCTATCAATCAAGGAGTCTATTATGAGCAACCGTCCTTTTAAAGTACTGGGTATTCAGCAAGTCGCCATCGGCGGCACCGACAAGCAGCGCATGAAAAAGCTGTGGGTGGACATGCTGGGTCTGGAGCAGACCGGCACCTTCCAGAGTGAGCGCGAGAACGTGGACGAAGACATCCTGGCCATGGGCAAGGGCGCCAACAAGGTGGAAGTGGACATCATGCAGCCCATGGACATCGACAAAAAGCCCGCCGTGCACGCCACGCCGCTCAACCACATCGGCCTGTGGATCGATGATCTGCCCAAGGCCGTGGAGTGGCTGACAGCCAACGGCGTGCGCTTTGCCCCCGGCGGCATCCGCAAGGGCGCGGCAGGTTACGACATCACTTTCCTGCACCCCAAGAGCAATGACGAGTTCCCGATTGCTGGCGAAGGCGTGCTGATTGAGCTGGTGCAGGCCCCCGCAGATGTGATTGCCGCGCTGGGTTAAGCGGGCTAGGGCGTCTTATGTTTTCTTTCAGACGCCAGGTGCTGTACCTCCAGATCGCACCACAGACCGTCACCATACGCCTGCCTGATACGGGGAGTGTGGTGACGGAAGCGGCAGACATCGCCATCGAGCATCGCGGCAGCCGGAGGGTGATTGCGGCGATCGGCAGTGCTGCCAGCGCCTTGCGCGGTCATGCAGATGTGCAGGTGTACCGCCCGTTTGCGCACCCGCGCAGCATCGTCAGCTGCTACGAGGAGGGCGAGGCCCTGCTCAGTCAGCTCATCAAGCAGGCGCTGGGGCGGCCTTGGCTGAGCTTGCCCCCTCGCGTTGTCATCCACCCGCTGGGAGCGCCTGAAGGCGATTTCACGCAGGTGGAGTTGCGCGCCTTGCAAGCCATGGCCCTGGCTGCTGGCGCCCGTCCCGTGCATCTATGGACCGGAAGGGTTCTGACAGATGCGGAAGTGCTTGCGGCCCCGCAAGCCGTTGCAGGCGGTCGCTGGCATCACGCCTGAAGTTCAATTGATGCACGAGTGAAGCTCAACTGAGGCCCGATCAACCGGGTTGCCGATCCGTCAAAGTTCGGGCCCATTGCGGGCCCGTTCGCTTATTCTTGCGGGCATGCCTACATCGACTGCCCAAGCCTATTACGACTGCCAATACAACGCCCGTGCCAGTGTGCAGGATGCCGGTGCTTTGATTGCACGCTACAGCCAGGAAAGCCAAGCGGCATTTAGCCTGCCCGGCGCGGTGCGCAACCAGCGCTACAGCCCGCGCGATAGCGACGTTCTGGATATCTATCTGCCTCCAACGCAGATGCAGCAAGCGCCAGCTGCTCCTGTTTTTATATTCATCCACGGCGGTTACTGGCGCGCCTTGGGCAAAGATGACTCGGCCTTTATGGCCCCGGCGCTCACGCAGGCCGGGGCAGTGGTGGTGGTGCCGGATTACGACCTGGCCCCGGCCGTCACGCTCGACCATATCGTCGATCAGGTGCGCCAGGCCTATGCCTGGGTGGTGCGCAATAACGCCATTTACGGCGGTGATGCGCGCAATATCTGCGTGTGCGGTAGTTCGGCGGGTGGCCATCTCGTGGGCATGCTGCTGGCCAAGGGCTGGCAGCAGGATTACGACCTGCCAGCCAGCGCAATCCCGGCATCGGCTTTTGCACTTAGCGGCCTGTTTGATCTGCAACCGCTGCTGACCACCCATATCAACGGCTGGATGGCCTTGGACGATGCTGCCGCCATACGCAACAGCCCGCGCTTTGCCCTGCCGGACCTCAGCACCCACGGTCAATGCCAGCTGCGCGTGGCTTGTGGAGAATTTGAAAGCCGAGAGTTTCACCGCCAATCCCGCGAGTACCTGGCCGCCTGGCAGGCCCGTTGTTTGCCCGGTGCGTGGGTTGAGGCGCCAGCCACCAATCATTTCGACTTGCCGCTGGCTTTGGGCGATACGCAATCCGTGGTTTATCAGACGGCTCTGGAGTTGATGGGACTGTCAAGCGCTGCGCCACGGAAGTAAGCAGATGTGAGCAAATCTGCAACTCAGTAGAGACGCTAGCTACACAAAACAGAGCGTGCTGTGTAGGCTCGGCGCGTCGCACATCGTGCGCGACGCGAAAGCGACATGAAACTGCGCTCGACCAGAAAACACGGTCCGAAACAGCCTGCACTACGACTGCATTCCATACAAGAGAGACAAGCACCATGACCTACGCTCGCCATCTGTTCCCCCTGTCTTCTTCCGCCTTGGCCGCAGCTGTGCTGTGTCTGGCCAGCACGGCTGCCATGGCCGCCAACCCCATCAAAGTGGGCGTGGCGCTGGATATCTCCGGCCCCTTTGCCGGCCCCGGAGCTGAAATCAAGGATGGCCTGAACCTGGCCGCCAAGCTGCTGGACAACAAGCTGGGCGGCGTACCCGCCGAGCTGATTCAGGCCGACACCGCAGGCAACCCCGAAACCGCTCGTCAGCTGGCCGATCGCTTCATCAAGCGCGACAAGGTGGACTTTTTCACCGGCCCCGTAGGCTCCAACGTGGTTCTGGCGGTCGGCCCCAGCCTGTTTGCCGCCAAAGTTCCGTTCCTGTCGGCCAACCCCGGCCCCAGCCAGCTGGCGGGTAAGCAGTGCAGTCCCTTCTTTTTTGGTACCAGCTACCAAAACGATGCCATGCATGAGGCCGCAGGCAAGCACGCTGCCGACAAGGGCTACAAGAAAGTCGTGGTGCTGGCCCCCAACTACCCCGCAGGCAAGGACGCAGTCAACGGCTTCAAGCGCGCCTATGCCAAGCCCGTGGCCGATGAGGTCTACACCAAGGTCGGCCAGCTGGACTTTGCCGCCGAGCTGGCCCAGCTGCGCGCTGCCAAGCCCGATGCCGTCTACATCTTTCAGCCCGGCGGCATGGGCATCAACTTCATCAAGCAGTTCATGGGTGCGGGCCTGAACAAGGACATGGTGCTGATCTCATCTCCGTTCACCGCCGATCAGGACGTGATTGCTGCCGTGGGCGAGCCCATGGTGGGCATCTACAACCCGTCCAGCTATGCCCATGATCTGGACAATGCCGCCAACAAGAAGTTCGTGGCCGAGTTCCAGAAAGCCTATGGCCGTCTGCCCACGCTGTACGCTGCTTTTGCCTATGACGTGGTCATGAACCTGGACGCTGCCGTCAAGGCCGTGGGCGGCAAGCTCGATGACAAAGACGCACTGGCCAAGGCCATCAAGACCACCAAGTTCGACTCTGTGCGCGGCAACGTCAGCTATGGCAACAACCAGTTTTTGATTCAGGACTACTACCTGCGCAAGGTGGTCAAGACCGGCGACGGCAAGATCAGCAACGCACTGCAGCCGGGCAAGATCTTTACCGCCCACAAGGACAGCTACGCCGCCGAATGCGCCATGAAGTAAGCCTGAGGGCAGGTTTTTCATGGATGCCGTTTTTCTTCTGGAACAGGCCTTGAATGGCCTGGGCTATGGCTTGATGCTGTTCCTGCTGGCCGCCGGTTTGACGCTGGTGTTCGGCATCATGGATACGCTCAACCTCGCCCATGGCGCACTGTTCATGGCAGGGGGCTATGTCTCCGCCTCGGTGCACACCCACAGCGGCTCCTTCTTGCTGGCCATTGCCGTGGGCATTCTTGTGACCGTCGCTTTGGCCGCCGTGCTGGAGGCCCTGCTGATTCGCCGCCTTTATGTGCGCGACCACCTATCGCAGGTGCTGGCCACGTTTGGCGTCATCTTGATTGCTGACGATTTGGTCAAAGCCATCTGGGGGCCGTCTCCCATCATGGCCCCCACGCCGCAGGCGCTCTCCGGCCCCGTGCAGCTGTTTGGCTTTTTGCCATACCCGTCCTACCGCCTGCTGATTCTGGCCGCCGGTCTGGCGGCTGCACTGGCCTTGTACCTGCTGGTCAACCGCACCAAGCTCGGCATGTGGGTGCGCGCAGGCGCATCCAACCGGCAGATGGCCGAATGGATGGGCATTCGCGTCAAACGCGTCTTTGCCATCGTCTTTGCCATGGGCGCGGCGCTGGCGGCACTGGCCGGGGCACTCATGGCCCCCATCAGCGCCGTGCAGGTGGGCATGGGCGAGAGCATTCTGATCCCGGCGCTGGTCGTCATCGTCATCGGCGGCATTGGCTCGGTGCGTGGTGCGCTGATTGCCAGCTTGCTGGTCGGGCTGGTGGACACCGCCGGTCGCGCCTTGCTGCCGCCGCTGCTGCGCGAGGTGCTCTCGCCCAGTCTGGCCGCTGACATCGGCCCCGCTGTGGCCAGCATTGCCATGTATGTCCTGATGGCTGCGGTGCTGGTGTTCAAACCTTCGGGCCTGTTCCCGGCGCGCGCCTAAACAAGTGGGTTTTTTCTGTGTCTGATACAAAAACTGTAAATTCATACAGTACCCCGCAAAATCCGCACCCACTGCCACCCGCCATGGCCTCCAACGCCCACGCCAGCTGGGTCGGCCACAGTGTGCTGGCGGGGCTGGTCGTGGTGCTGGGCGCTTTTCCGTGGCTGGCTCCGGCTCTGGGGCTGGAGTACTACGTAGATTTTGTGCGTCGCATCCTCATCGTCAGCATGGCCGCGCTCAGCCTGAATTTTCTGATCGGCCGTGCCGGGCTGGTGGCGCTGGGCCATGCCGGTTTTGTCGGTGTGGGCGCTTATGCGGTGGTGGCCATGGTGGAGGGCGGCTACAGCAACGCCTGGCTGATCTGGCTGGTGGCCTTTGTCGCGGGGCTGGTTATTTCCGCGCTGATCGGGCTGGTGGCCGTGCGAACGCAGGGCGTGTACTTCATCATGATTACGCTGGCTTTTGCGCAAATGCTGTACTACCTGGCTGTGTCGCTGCGCGCCTATGGCGGGGACGACGGCTACACCATGTACGCGCCGCTGCAACTGTGGCAAGGCACAGATGCACAGGGAAATTGGCTTTACACCCTTGTCCTGCTTGCGCTGTTAGCTATCTTTTTAGTGCTTTCACGCATAGAGCGCTCCTACCTGGGTCGCGCTCTGGAAGGCATTCGCGACAACGAAACCCGCATGAAGGCCATGGGCTACCCCAGCTTTCGGCTCAAGCTGCTGGCCTTTGCGCTGGCGGGCGGCATTGCAGCCTTGTCCGGCGCGCTGCTGGCCACGCAAAACCTGTTTGTCAGCCCCAGCCTGATGCAGTGGAACCAGTCGGCCCTGCTCATCGTCATGGTCGTCATTGGCGGCATCGGCCTGCGCTGGGGCGCGCCGCTGGGCGTGGCCGTGTGGCTCACGCTGGAAGAATTGCTCAAGCAGCACACCGACTACTGGCACGCGCCCATGGGCCTGCTGCTGATGGCCGTGGTGTTTCTCGCGCCCAAGGGCTTGGCCGCTTTCTTTGCCAAAAAGAATAGCAGCCACCGCAAGGAGGGTAAGGTATGAGCCTGCTTTCCATACAAAATCTGGTCAAACGCTTTGGCGCACTCACCGCCACCGACCATGTCTCGCTGGAGGTGGAGCAGGGTGAAATCCACGCCCTGATCGGCCCCAACGGCGCGGGCAAATCCACGTTGGTGCACCTCATCTCGGGCCTGCTGCCCGCCGATGGCGGCTCTCTCAAGCTGGACGGCACCGAACTCATTGGCTTGGCCCCCCACCAGCGCGTGGCAGCGGGCCTGTCGCGCTGCTTTCAAATCACCAGCATCTTCCCCAAGCTCACCGTAGCCGAGAACTTGCTGCTCGCCACGCAAGCCCACCACAGCAACAGCTTTCGCTGGTTCAAGGTGCGCGACAAAGATGCCGAGTTAACAGCGAAAGCGTGGGAGCTGGCCCAACGCGTGCAGCTGCAGGACAGCTGGAACACCACCGCTGGCACCTTGCCCCACGGCGCGCAGCGCAAGCTCGATGTCGCTTTGGCCATTGCTGCCACGCCCAAACTCTTGCTGCTGGACGAGCCCATGGCAGGTATGGGGCCGGCAGAATCCGAAGAAATGGTGGAGTTGATTCAGCAGCTCAGAAAAGACATGGCCATTTTGCTCATTGAGCACGATATGGACGCCGTGTTCCAGCTGGCCGACCGCATCACCGTGCTGGTCTACGGCAAGGTGTTTGCGCAAGGCACCAGCGAGCAAATCCAGCACGACCCGCGCGTGCAAGCTGTGTATCTGGGGCAGGAAGATGAAGAAGTCGACGAACTAGAACAACAAGAAGAGGGCGCAGCATGAGTAGTTCCGAAACGCCTTTGCTCGAAGTGCGCAATATCGAAGCCGGTTATGGCGCCAGCCAGGTGCTGTTTGGTGTGAGTTTGAGCATTGCGCCGCACCAGGTCGTCAGCCTCATGGGCCGTAACGGCATGGGCAAATCCACCACCATCAAATGCATTACCGGCGCTTTGCCCGTACGCAAGGGGCAGATTTTTTTTGAGGGGCAGGAAATTACCAATCTGCCTGCCGACGAAATTGCCCGCCGTGGCATCGCCCTCGTGCCCGAAGGGCGCATGTGCTTTCCCAATCTCACGGTGCGTGAGCATTTGGTGGCCTTCGCTAGAAATCCTGCTCGGCCATCTGCTCAATCTCAAAAAGGAGAGCTAGCTGCAGAGTCTGCACCTTGGGATTTGGCCAGAATTTACGAACTTTTCCCGCGCCTCAAGGAGCGTGAGCACCACATGGGCAACCAGCTCTCTGGCGGCGAGCAGCAAATGCTGGCGATTGGCCGGGCCTTATCGACGAATCCGAAATTGCTGGTTCTGGATGAGGCGACGGAGGGGTTGGCGCCGTTGATTAGACATGAGATTTGGAGCTGTCTAAAAAGTTTGAAGAATGAGCAGCAAACAATTTTCATCGTAGATAAATATCTTAATGAGTTAAATTTGATTTCTGATAACTCATTTTGCTTAAAGCTTGGTATTAATTGC
Organism: Comamonas sp. FUJ_7; assembly: GCF_057369555.1. Classification (NCBI taxonomy): domain Bacteria; kingdom Pseudomonadati; phylum Pseudomonadota; class Betaproteobacteria; order Burkholderiales; family Comamonadaceae; genus Comamonas; species Comamonas sp. FUJ_7. The sequence continues at coordinate 481,511 of NZ_JBXXZI010000001.1, read as the reverse complement.
AAAGATATTTAAAAACAAATGTATAACCTTATAGTTACTGCTGAGGATGGTGTTTGGGATAACACTACATACCGTATTGCAAGAAGTAGATTTTTAGAATACACGAATGAGGATATAGCATCGAAATTTAGAGATATTAATAGTGATGTTATACAAAAACTTAAAGAAATCCCATGCCTTTTTGCTTATGAGGGATCCGAAAGTGATGTGTATGTTGGGTATATCAAAAATATAACATCTTGGAATAATTATGGCAGTATTAAATTTGAATTTGAAATAGATAGAGAAATTGGCCCAATTCCTTTTAATCACATACTTATTCACAAAGACCGATTGGATATTAGAGAGTGGGAGGTTAATAGAACTCACTGGGCTATTAAGGATGAGGATTTAATTGAAGTTTTATCAGATATAGTCGATGAGAATAAATTAAGAGGAAAAAATAACTCTGTTAATTATGAGGATATCCCTAGTCCTCAAGATACAAATAAGAGAATATCTAGTGTCGGTGGTTTCATAGAGCATGTCTTAAGCTTGAGCAAGACTAACGAAATATTTTACAGAGGCCACACCAAAAGAAGTAAATATCTTCTGGAACCTTCTTTATTTAGGAAGGATGAAAAAGGAAATCTAAAATATTTAAAAACCGAAGATATAATGTATCGAGAGCTTTTGGTTTCTAATTCAATAGATTTTAGAGATGATGTCTATACATTGGATCGATTAGTTAGGGCTCAGCATTACTCATTACCTACAAGATTACTCGACATTACTTCAAATCCATTGATAGGTCTTTTTTTTGCTGCTTCAAAAAATCATAATGAAGATGGTGAAGTCATACTTCTTGAAATCGAAAGGAGTAAAATAAAATATTTTGATTCAGATACAGCAAGTGCGATAGCAAATTTGACAAGACTATCTCAAAGCGACAAAGAAAAAATTGATTTAAAATTAGATAAGACGTCATTTAATGATCAGCAAGTTGTAAAAAAATTACTACACTTTATTAAAGAGGAGAAGCCTTATTTTGAAGGAAGAATAGAGCCAGATGATTTAAGGTCTGTAATATGCGTAAAAGGAAAGCAGTCTAATAATAGAATTTCATTTCAATCAGGCGCATTTTTGTTATTTGGGCATGAGGCAATTTTGCCTGAAGATGGCAACGAAAATATTTCAATAAGTAGAATAACAGTAGAAAATAAAGAGGAAATAATAAAGCAGTTGGATAAGCTAAACATAAATGAAAGAACTGTTTATCCAAGTATTGAAAATTCGGCAAAACATATTGCTATGACTTATCAATTCAAAGAAGAAAAATGAAAAATAAAAAAACCGCCATCATCATCGCCGCAGGCTCCGGCATGGGTGCAGCCACCGCCCGCAAACTTGCCGCTGACGACTACCACGTCGGCATTCTGTCGTCCTCCGGCAAAGGCGAAGCGCTGGCCCAAGAGCTGGGTGGCATCGGCGTCACTGGTACCCAATCCTGCGGATATAGCCCTTGATAGGTCGCTGCTTCGCATTGCCATAGCTTGAAACGACTGACTGCAGCTTCGTGCCTTGTCCCAACTGTCTATCTGCGATAGGCTAGGAAATCAATAGCTGCTAGCGCTTGTATATTCTTGTTTTCAGATACTTTTCTACCTGAATCCAATGATCCATAAGCGCTGGCAGCTATTGTTTTTATCAAATGCCGCAACAGGGCCGACGCAGCGCAGGCCAGGTGGATGAATGCTCTGTAGCCATGTCTGCGGCATCCTGTGCTGGCAGGACTGAGCTGGCTCAGGACTCAAAGCCTGCTCTTGCTATATGTCTGCGCTGGATCAGAACTTGCTTGCATGTTGGTTGGGTTGCGGCTTGAAGATGCTTGAACGGGCTTGATCTCACTCAATTGCCGCTACCATTTATCGCTGGTGAGGGTGTGGCCTGGTGCCGCGCCAACCTGTGATTTTGATTTTCTGGGGACTGACATGATGAAGATTACCGCCGCCGTAACTGCCGCCCAAGGCGCTGACTTTGCTTTGCAAGAAGTGGACTTGGCCGCGCCCAAGGACAACGAAGTGCTGGTCAAGCTGGTAGCAACCGGCGTATGCCACACCGATGCGGTGGCGCGTGATCTGGCCATTGCCCCGCTGCCGGCCGTGCTGGGCCACGAAGGCGCGGGCATTGTGGAGGCGGTGGGCGCCGGGGTGAAAGACCTGGCCGTGGGCGACCATGTGGTCATGTCGTTTGCCCATTGCGGCGGCTGCGGCAACTGTCTGACGGGCCACCCCACGGTGTGCAATACCTTCAACCCGCTGAACTTTGGCGGCGTGGCCGACGACTACACCACGCGCCTGTCGCACAACGGCCAGCCGCTGGCCACGTTTTTTGGCCAGTCTTCGTTTGGCACCTACGCCGTGGCGCACCAGCGCAATGTGGTGAAGGTGGACAAGGATGTGGACGTGGCCTTGCTCGGCCCGCTGGGCTGCGGCATCCAGACCGGTGCGGGCACGGTGCTCAACCGCCTGCGCCCGGAGTTTGGCGCGTCCATGGTGGTGTATGGCTGCGGCGCGGTGGGCATGTCGGCCATCATGGCGGCAAAAATAGCCGGTTGCGAAACCATTATTGCGGTGGATGTGCATGAGTCCCGCCTGGCCCTGGCGCTGGAGCTGGGTGCCACCCATGCCTTCAACGGCAGCAAGGTGGATGTGGTGGCCGAGATCAAGAAGGTGACCAACGGCGGCAGCCACTACGCCATTGAATCCACGGGCGTGCCCAAGGTGGTCAAGCAGTCGCTGCAAGCCCTGCGCCCGCTGGGCACTTGCGCGATTGTGGGTGTGACGCCTGAGATGCCCATTGATATTCATAACGACATCATGGCCGAGGGCAAAACCATGGTGGGCGTGATCGAGGGCGATTCGGTGCCCCGCGTGTTCATTCCCCAGCTGGTGAGTTACTTCAAGGCAGGGCGCTTTCCCTTTGACAAGCTGGTGAAGTTCTACAAGTTTGAAGACATTAACCAGGCGTTTGAAGACTCCAAGAACGGCAGCACCATCAAGCCGATTTTGCGCATTGCCCAGTAAGAGGCTCTTGAAAGAGCCGCTTTAAGACCTGAGCGCGCGCACCGCGGATGCATCGCTGCTGAACACAGGAAACATGGTTCAGCAGCGATGCCACGCAGCGTTTTCGGCATATCGCCACGTATTGCCCCAGTCCAGCGCTGGAAAGCGGCAACTCCAGGTGCGCCCTGTGTTGCAAGTAATGTCTGCACGGGCGCGAGGCCAGCTCAGCGCCGCGCCGCAAAGACACTGTGACTGACGCCAAGCCGCAGTGTAAAAAACGGTGTGGTGCGTGACTCATGAGGGCCAAATCTTGAGTGAGCTGGCTTGCGTCAGCGGCGCTTATTCCTCGTCCATCATGCGTGCGGCCGGATTGTTCAAGGCGGTATCGGCACGGAAATAGCCCAGCACTGTGTTGACGCTATGGTGCCCGGTCAGTGCCATGGTGTCGGCCAGTGGCAGGTTGCGACGACCTGCTTCCGTCACAAAGCCTGACCGCAGCGAGTGCGCGGAAAAATCCCCTTCCACCCCCGCCAGCGCGCAGCGCTGTTTGACGATATTGCGCACAGCGGCAGGCGTCAGCGGCTCGCCCACATGGCCGCCCTTGCGAATCCGCCGAAAAATCGGCCCCTGCGCAATTTGCGCGGCCTGCAACCAGGCGTGCAGGGCCACCGCAGCACGGCCCGTCACGGGTTTATGGTTGTCCGGGTTGTCGGTGCCGCTCTGGTTGGTTTTGCTGTGAACCAGCGTGTAGATGTACTCGTTGTGGCTGATGGCTCTCAAATAGCGCATGTCTGCACCCGCCACTTCCGACCGGCGGCGCCCGCCACTGGCCCAGGCAAACAGCAGCAGGGCCCGATCGCGAATGCCGCGCAAGCTGTCATCACAGGTGGCCAGCAACTTTTCAAGCACATCGCGCGTCAAGGCTTCTTTCTTCTGCGGCAACTCTCCGCGCCGCGCATAGGCCTTGCGGGTACGCGACATCAGCTCTTTGACCGCACCATCCTGGCAGGGGTTGTCCAGCGCGTGAACTTGATGGGCTTTGGACATCACAGCCATGCGGTGCACCAGCGTGTTGTGTGAGAGCGGGCCTTTTTTGCCTTTGTAGCCAGCAGCCACCAGGGCATCATCCACAGCTTCTGGCATTTCACTTTGCAGGCCAGAAGGCGTCTGCCGCTGCGCATGGTCAATGATGAATTGAAGCACCGTGGCCGCGCTCAATGGCAGTTGCATGGGCTGCCCCAGTCGCAGCACATGCCAGGCGGCCCAGTAACGCATGGCACTTTGGTAGCTGTTACGGGTATTGGCCGATTCGCCTTCATGCATCAACTCTTTGATCGCGGCATGCGCCTGGGGTGCCAAGCCGGGCAAAGGCTCGGCAAGCGAGGGCGTGTTCGTTCCAAAGGGCACAGGAGCAGGGGAGAGGGGGCGCTTGCTGAAATCCATGCTCTCTATTGTCCTCTGCCCATGTGCATTCAATGTGCTCTGGCATGGGCCTTGGTTGTTCGCCCCAGCTTATGGCTAAGAGCTACTCATATCGTCGTTGAGACGCAAATATGAATCTTTCGTGATTGGTCGTTTTGGCAGGTGTCGAAGTCTCTGTGCCTGGTTTCCTGCGTGATTGACTCTTGGAGAGGCAGGCCGATCTTTTGCTTGGCGCGACCAAAGCGACCCTCAATACGCTGTTGTTTTGCCTTGCCTATCTCTGTGTGGCCAACGTCTTGCGCATTGACTCGGCTGTAGACCTTGGGGGAGTTGGAAGGGAGCGCTTAAGCAGTGCAATGCGGCGGCGACTGGAAATTTCACAGATTGGATGCAATCCATGCACTTTGCTGGACTGGATTGCGTGAAAAGCCTGAAAAAACACGCTAATGTACGTTGTTCTCTGTATGAAAATTTCATACGTAATATTTAATACATAAGATGTATTGTGTATTACATATTTAATCAATAAATCACGATAACAATCACTTATCGTTAGTTAAATAAAGAATAGATATGAATACAAGCAAACCTGTGTCCAGAGGCGTGCAAGAGTCCGATGTCTGGGCTGCTGCAGATGCTTTGATTGCCCAAGGCCTGCGCCCGACCATCGAGCGCGTGCGTCAGCAGATTGGGCGAGGTTCGCCAAACACGGTCAGCCCGATGCTGGAGACCTGGTTTGCGACCTTGGGAAGACGCTTGGGTGTGGCAGGTGAAAAGGATCCCTCCCTGCTGCAGTCGACTCCAGACCCGGTGCAACGATTAGCGCAGGAGCTTTGGAATACCGCACAGGAAGAAGCCAAGGCCGCAGCCAGCAAAGCGCTGGATGAGCGTGAGCAGCAGATGAAGGCTGCAGAGCTGGCTTTTGAAGAGCAAAAGGAGCTGCTCGCTCAGCGTGAAGCGACGATAGAGGCGCAAAAGGAGGCCATGAATCAGGCGCTGCAGGCGGCACAAAATCATGCGCAGGACCTGGCAAGACGCCTGGATGAAATGCAGAAATCGCTGCAGCATCGCGACCAGCGCATGCAAGAGCTGCGCGATGAATTGAGCAAAGCCGTACATCAGCGCGAATTGCTGCAACAAAAACATGGAGAAGAACTCCAGTCTGCAGCCGCAGAACGCCAGCGCATGGCTGAGCAATACGCTGGCAACGAGCGACACATGCTCCATGAATTAGACCGCGCAAGACAAGAGCTGACTGTCACCCGTAAAAGCCTGCAAGATCAGGAGCGCAAAGCAGAAGCTCGTTCTCAGGAACTGCAGAGCCGCCTTGATCAGGCAGAGCAAGAAATCTTGAGCCTGCATACGCAGTTGCAAGCAGCTCAAAACAGCGCTGCTCTGGCGCAAGAGCGAGCAGCGGACCTCAAAAGCTTGCTGGAAGCCCAGCAAAAGCTAGCCACAACAGTCAATGCTGCGGTTGTTGAGCCTGTCTCGGCCTCCTCGGTAGTACGTCGAAGCAATCTTGCCGCAACAAGACGCTCCATCAATCGCAGGACTTTGCGCTGAGGTTTAAACAAGAGTCGAAAGACGGTTGCATTATTTTTGAATGACTCAAAATTTTGAAGATACGATGTATATTATGTTTAATTGCTCGTCTGAATAAAAAGCTGTTCAGCCTTTAGGTGATCCAGTTTGCATAACGGTCGCTCGAACGTCGTGTGATGTTTCGAGCACCATACCCCGCACATCTCCCTCACTTCACCTACGTCCTTGACAACGTGCCAGGCAGCATTGACCAAAAGGCAAAGCTGCTTGACATATCCCCTGCAACGCTGCGCAAGTACCTTGCACGCGGCCAAGCACCCAGGGCGATCCATTCAGTACTGTTCTGGGAATCCAACTTGGGGAATACAGTACATCGAGTCGACTTCAGCTCTGTGCATATCAACTCATTTCTCCCTCGCACCTAACCAGGCGAATCCATGCAATGTCGTGCATAGAAGTAAATGAAATATCTCGTGCAGCCTTGGCGTCCTTATTTCCGGGTCTTTTTGGCCTATGGGACTTAGGATCATCAGGCTTGAACTGTGCAGTAGCCATGCGAGGCTGGCAAAATGGCAGATATGCGATTCCTCCACACGATGCTGCGCGTTGGCAATCTCCAGCGCTCTATTGACTTCTATACCCAAGTTCTTGGCATGCAATTACTTCGTACTTCCGAGAATGCGGAGTACCAGTATTCACTGGCATTTCTGGGCTTCGAGGGAGGCAATCCAGCGCAGGCAGAGATTGAGCTGACCTATAACTGGGGTACCGACAGCTACGATATGGGAACAGCTTATGGACATATCGCTTTGGGCGTGCCTGATGCCTATGCCGCTTGCGAGAAAATCAAGGCGGCTGGCGGTAACGTGACTCGTGAAGCAGGCCCAGTCAAGGGCGGAAGCACCGTGATTGCTTTTGTGACAGACCCTGATGGCTACAAAATAGAGCTGATTGAGCGCAAGGACGACCTCGGAACAGGCACTGGCTTGCGTTAATTTTTCAGGCTTTGCCTGAGTTTGGATTGAGCGGCACATGAGTGCCGCTTTTTTATTGGTCGCTTTCATCCTCTCTATCGTCCAAACATAGGTTTCGTTCAGGGTTGCCCTTGCTGAAGACTGCTGGATCAGATACCCAGCAAGGAGACATTCTCATGAACGATAGAGTCCTGGAACAGATTGAAATGCGCTTGAAACGCCTGGAAGACATGCAGGCCATCCAGGAGTTGAAAGCCCGCTACTTGCGTGCGTGTGATCACAAGCAGCCAGACGTCATGCGTGAGTGCTTCGTAGCGCATGGCGCTGTCATTGAGGCCGATGGTTTCCCGTCCTTCACGGACCGCAATGGCTGGGTTGAGACCTTTACCAAACTGGCCGTTGCAAATCCCAGCATCCAGGACATGCATCACGGGCACAACCCTCAAATCTGCTTTACTTCGGACAATTGTGCGACGGGATTATGGGATCTGGATTTCTGCCAGATCAACGTCAAGGAGCGCACTATCGTTCATCTCTCAGGCCAGTACACCGATGAGTATGAGCGCGTTGCCGGGCGCTGGCAGATCCGCAGCATGCGGTTTGCAAGAGGCTCTTTTGTCATGCGTCAAGTCGATGCACAGGGAGTGGAAAAAGTCATAGCTCTGGGGCAGCCTCCAGCCACAGGATTCATCGAAAACAGCTGATCTTTCAAAGAACGCAAAAAAGCCCGATACAGCCAAGTGCCGTATCGGGCTTTTTGAGAAAAGCGTCAGGCCGTTTCAGCCCGGCTCAATCAGTCAGCAAGAATCACTTCCACACGGCGTGCTTCATCATTGGAGCCATCAGCCTGCATTTGTTCAGGCTTCTTCAGCTCAACCTTGTCTTCTGCAACGCCCAAAGCGATCAAAGCAGCCTGAACTGCCTGTGCTCGCTGCTTGGCCAGTTGGGCATTGATTTCAGCGCTGCCAGTCGCGTCATGGAAGCCAGATACCACGGCTCGCTTGCCTTCGGTCACACCCTTGACGACATCAGCCAGAGCCTCGTTGGCACCAGCGGCCACTTCTGCCTTGCCGGAGACAAAGTAGAACTTCACCACGCCGTTCTCGACGATGACACGAGCGCTCTCTTCAACAACGACCACAGGCACGTTGGTCGCGCCAGGCGCTTGTGCTGTCGCTTCAACCTTGGGAGCATGAGCAATGCCGCGCTTGTAGACCACGGTGCCAACGACGGTAGAGACAAGCAGCGCAATGATGGCAAACAGAAAGCCCAGCGCAAAGCGTTCTTGGCTATCGTCGTTAGAGCTGTTGAAGGACATGAATGAAATCTCCGTAAATGCGAGGGATAGAAAGTACGAAACCTGTCTTCATGGCACGCCTGCTGCATGATCTGAAACTCCAGATGAGCAAGGTGACAAAACCACGCATTCTAGATGCTTTGCTGTGAACGCTTTGCGGCGGTGCTGTGCCGGCAATGCTCTGGATGACTGCAGCACGTTGCTTTTCAGCCAAGCCTGTCAAGGCTGTGCACCAGTTGCCAGGCGGTGCGTTATATATAAAGCCATTCAGTCCTGAAGCCGGTTTGAGGAGTTCTCATGTCAGCCCTGCCCTTGTTGAGCCAATCCCTACGCGATGCAGATCAGATGCTGGAGCGCACTTTGGCGCAATGGGGAGGGACTGAGGATCTATGGGTCTTTGGCTACGGCTCCTTGATCTGGCGTCCTGAGTTTGATTTCAGCGAGCGTCGCTCTGCCCATGTCCATGGTTGGCATCGAGCTCTCAAGATGTGGAGCACGATCAACCGTGGCACTCCCCAGACACCAGGTCTGGTATTTGGCATGCTGCCTGGTGGCAGCTGCCAAGGCATGGTGTTTCGCATACCACGTGCACAAGGCGATGCGGCAATGCGAAAACTTTGGCTGCGTGAAATGCCCAATGCGGTGTACGACCCCCGCTGGCTGCAGTGCCGAACCCCTAAGGGCAGCGTGAAAGCCCTGGCCTTCACACTGTCACGGCAAAGCCCGCATCACACGGGTGAGCTGGCTCCGGACGAATACCGTCGCATTTTTTCTCAGGCGCAGGGCATCTATGGAACGACACTGGACTATGCGCAGGCCACGCATGAGCAATTGCAAAGTATGGGCATTGATGACAAGGCGCTGAAGCGACTGCTGAGCTATGTAGACCATAGCCACATCACTCAAACGCTATCCGGTGCTATTTGAAACATAGCTAACAGCTCTTATCAGTATTGGCTTTAGTCCCAAAAACACTTGAAATATAAGTCTGCTGCGGCACAATGGCTTTTTTGATTCTGGAAAGACTGACATGTTCGCCAATCGTGTTGCCGCCCTCTTTTCACGTCCAGCCTGGAGCGGCCTGATGCTCGCCTCGACCATGGCCATGACAGCTTGCTCGACGACTGAAAACACCACAGCGCCCTCTTCAACTGAAAGTCCTGCGACTGCATCTCATGGCAAAGGCATTCAGTCCATTGCCCGCCTTAAGGCCACCAAAGGCAGCCAGGTCAGCGGTACCGTGCAGTTTTTCCCTCAGGCTGACGGCAGCATTCGTATACAAGGCCGTGTGCAAGGGCTGGCGCCGAACAGCGAGCACGGATTTCATGTCCATGAAAAAGGCGACTGCTCCAGCGGAGATGGGCTGAGCGCTGGTGGTCATTTCAACCCAAGTCAGCAAGCTCATGGCAAGTTCGGCGACAGCAAAGCCCATCATCTTGGCGATCTGCCCAGCCTGGAGGCTGACAACCAAGGCATCGCCACTATTGATTTTGTGAGCAAAGAGCTGAAGCTGGACAGAGGTAGCCACGGAGTTCTTGGTCGCGCCTTGATCGTACACAAGGACCCTGACGACTACACGACTCAGCCTACCGGCAATTCAGGGGCTCGACTGGCCTGCGCAGTCATAGAGCGCGGCGCTTAAGAGTTCTTCGTTCACACGCGTCCTTGATCCAGCCCCTTTTCAGGGGCTTTTTCATGGCTTATGTCCGCCGCCCGTTATCTGTATCTGGAGCCTCTTTGCCAAGACTTGGCGGGCCTGCTCCAAGGGGTGGACGGTATCCGCATCGAGCACACAACCGATGTCATCACATTGCCAATGCTGCAGCTTCTAAGCTTGTGCGGCCTGTCTGGCGACAGAGGCTGCCCCTTGATCACCAGTGAGTTGGCAAAGGGCCTGACCTGCAGCCTGGCTGAACGCCACTGGGTCACCTTTACGGCCTTGATAAAAAGCTTGAATCACGTGCAGCTCTTGCTTTGGCAGATGGGAGAGATGCCGCAACAGATCTCTCAGTGTCTCTGGCAGAGCCAAAGGCAGGTCGGCCGGGACAATCAACCAACTACCCAAGTGCAGCGTCGCTTTAACATGCGATATAGCGCTGCCGCAAGCACCAGCACACAGGGCTGATCTGAGCGGATGGATGGCGTGTGCAAAACTTCTTCATGCATATTGCGGTTGAGCATAACGCTGGCATTGAGTGCGCGGCAAAATACGCAGCATGAGCAGCCTATCTACTTCCATCGCCGACCTGCGCAAAAGCTATGAGCGTGCAGAGCTGAGCGAGTCCGCCTCTAATGCCAATCCCCTGCAGCAGTTTGACCAATGGCTGCAGGAAGCGGTAAACGCGCATGTGCCAGAGCCCAATGCCATGACGGTGGCCACGGTAAGCGGTGATATGCGCCCCAGCACGCGCATTGTGCTGATCAAGGGCTATGACGAACGCGGCATTGTCTGGTACACCAACTATGACAGTCGCAAAGGCCAGGAACTGGCGGGCAACCCGTTTGCTGCTTTGCAATTTCACTGGGTGGAGCTCGAGCGTGTAGTTCGAATTGAGGGAAAGGTGGAAAGAGTCAGTGCCGAAGAAAGTGATGCCTACTTTGCCAGCCGTCCCCTTGATTCCCGAATTGGGGCATGGGCCAGTCCTCAGAGCCAGGTGATCAGCGGTCGCAGCGTACTGGTCGCCAATGCGGCTAAATACAGTGCGCAATTTCTGCTTAACCCTCCTCGCCCGCCGCACTGGGGAGGCTTTCGTCTGGTTCCAGAACGATGGGAGTTTTGGCAAGGCCGTAAAAGCCGGCTGCATGACCGACTGGTCTATCGCCAAGAAGGCCTGGACTGGACAAGAGAACGGCTGGCTCCTTGAGAGCCGAAAAGGTTTTTATTGAATGCAAAGGGGTTCTTTAGAACCCCTTTGCATTCTTTTTCTTTTTTTCAAAAGTCACGAGGAAGTATCAAGTTTCTTATTAAATTTCATGTAAGTTACATTAAAATCAATGCATGGATAGCGAACACAAGACCCCAGTACTCCATCGGCAATCCGCCAAGGCATCAGCAGTTCCTACAGGTACTGATTTGTTTCGCGAATGGCTGGCGCATGAAGGCAGCAAGAGCTGGGATGCTCTGGACTCATCTCCTGACGGCAACTACGAAAAGGTTTGGCAGTCCTGGCTTATGCACTTGTCTGGCCGGAGTCCTCTTTCCACCCAAACGCACTCCTCTCATGAAGCCCCGTCAACCAAGCTCTGGCATCAGGCCTCTGCACAAGACGTACAGAGTTTTTTACAGATCCGTGATGGTCAACGCGCCCATCACCACCCTGATCGAAAGATCAGCCCCGTGACTTTGCGCCGCTACTGGCGCTTGCTGGAGCGTATCTACGACCATGCGCTGGAACATGGCTGGATTGACTCCAACCCCGCTACAGGGCTTGTGCCAGCAGAACGGCCGCCAGCAGAAGATGGCAAGGGGCATTGCCTGCCTCCCCTGCTTTGGCAAGCCTTGCCACGCTTCTTTCCAGAAGCCGATGGCTACCAGAATGCACGCGACCGCGCGATTTTGCTGCTGCTTTATGAGATGGCTCTGGCTCCCGAAGAGGTCCGTTGCCTGCTTTGGAAGGATTTGCGCTCCAGCGCTGAGCGGATTTGGACAGGCACTTCAGAGTCCATTGCCAATGGCGACTCTCCCCTGCCCCGCTACTTGCAGATCGAAGGCACTCGCAATGCCCAGCAAAGGCTGCTGGAACTGCCCGACACCGTGGCGCAGGCATTGCAGACCTGGAGAAGATTCAGTGCAGCGCAGCGCGGGCCATCCGTGATCGAAGGCACGCATATCGTCTTCTATTCGCGCCGTGGCGGCGAGCTCTCGGTACGCATGCTGTTTCATGTGGCCTCGCAGATCATCCAGCGCGCCCATCAGGCTCAGCCCGAAGACAGCCAGAAATTTCCGCTGCACCGTGTGGGGCCTCAGGTGCTGCGCAACACCGCCATCGTGCAATGGCTGCGCGCCGGCGTTCCTGCCTCAGAAGTGATTGCAAGAATTGGCGTCAACAATTCACGCTCTCTCAGACACTTGCAGCATTATTTATAGCAACTAGCCCTTGCTGACACGGGGCTAGTTGCTATTTAGAGTCTTAATTTAAGGCGTGGCTCAGAAGTCCATTCTCAAGCCCAGCACCAGATTTCGGCCTGTCAGCGGTGCAGCGCTCTTGATGAACGATGTTGCCGAATAGGCCAGACGATTGGTGAGGTTCTGTCCCTTGACGTAAAACTGCCACTGATTGCCGCCACTCTTCCATTGGTAGCTGGCGCCCAGATTCAGCATGCCGTAGCCGGGAGTCTGGGTCTCATACTGCGCCGTGCGACTCTGGCGCAGCACCTGAGTCCACTCCGCCATGCCATCCCACCCAGCCAGGCGCGCATTGACCCGCAAGCCCGCACGCAAAGCCGGAATACGCGGCAAAGCAGAGCCGTCTTCCAGACGTGCACGCACGCCATCCCCAAAGACACTCACACTCCATTCACGGCTCAGGCGCTGGCTCAGTTGGGCTTCCCAGCCCGTAAAGCGCGCATTGCCCTGGGTGTATTGCAGCAGTTGCAGTCCTTCGTGGGCATCCAGCGTTGCGCCGTAGATATAGCCCTTGATGCGGTAGTGATAGGCATTGAGCTTCCAGTTCGTATCACCGGCCGTCTTGGCCAGGCCCAGATCCAGCGCCTGAGAGCGCTCGCGCGACAGATTGGGGTTGCCGACCTCATAAGTTGCCGTGGCCATGTGCAGACCATTGGCAAACAGCTCTTCGGCCGTAGGCATACGGCTGCCACTGGTGAACGATGCCGACGCACTGTAGCCGGGTTGGAACTTCCAGACCGTGCCCAGCGATGCCGAGGTGGCATTGTGACTGCGCCGCTCGTTGCTCAGCTCGGCTTCAACGCGCTGGCGGTCGTGGCGCAAAGCGCCTTGAAAGCTCCAGTCCTGCCAGCGGTATTCCTCCAGCAGATACAGGCTGTGGCGCTGGGTGTCCGTGGGCTGCACATAGGCCTCTTCACCCGTGGCACTGAAGCGGCGCTTGAGAGTCTGCAGGCCCAGCGTGCCACGCCATCCGGCAATGGGCTCATGCTCCATCTCCAGACGCAGGTCATGGCCCTTGTTTTTGAACTGGGTGGCCACGCTGCCACCCTCAATCTCATCGTGGCGGTAGTTGGTCAGACCGCCACGCAAGCGCAAGGCAGCAATAGCGGCTGTGGGCTTGCGCCATTCACCCCGCAAATCCCAGCGCTCATTGGTCAGATCGACCACGGGAACGCTGCCGCTTTCTCCGTGCTCATGATCGTGGTCATGTCCCTCATGTCCGTGGCCGTGATCGCCGCAATGCAGATGGTCACCATGGGTGTGGCAGCCCGCAAAACTGTGCTGATGGCCAGGCAAGCCGTATTTGGCCTGCTGGCGCGTATAGGCCAGACCCAGATAGCCCTGATTGCCCACCCAGGACAGGCCTACGCTGCCCGTGTTGCCACGGCTGAAGCTACCCGCAACCTTGTTCTGGCCCCAGCCGCCACCCACGCGATAGTCTCCGGCATTGCGGGCCACGCCCTCGGCATGCAGCACCAGTTGGCCGTTATCGTTCTTGAGCGGAGTGGCAGTGGTCAGGGAGAACGCGCCTGCCGACATGCCTGCAGCCGTGCCGGCCTGCACCTCGGCCGAGCCTTCCAGACCCTTATCGGGTGCCTGGGTTGGGATCTTGCTGTCCAGCACATTCACCACGCCACCCATGGCACCAGGGCTGTAGAGCAAGGCCGAAGGACCACGCAGTACCTCGATCTGGTTGGCCAGCAAGGGCTCGTTGGTCACCGCATGGTCAGGGCTGACGGTCGAGGCATCGAGCAATTCCGAGCCATCGCTGAGCACGGATACGCGCGCGCCATCCATGCCGCGAATCACAGGCCGGCTGGCCCCAGCACCGAAATGGCTGGCATGGATGCCTGGCTCGGCCGCCAGGGTTTCACCCAGCGTCGCGGCGCGGCGCAGACGCAGCTCTTCTTCGCCCAGCACTTGTACGGGCGTGGCCATATCACCCGCCGCCAGGCCGGTTGCCGATACCGTGACTTCCGCCAAAGCGGCCTCTGACTGCGCCGCCTCTGTCTGGGCGAATGCCATGGGAGCACAGACCAACAGGCTCAGCCCGGTTGTCAGAACCAGTCCGCGTCCGGCGGGCTCCAGCGCCTCAATGGCGCGAGCAAGCGCCGACTTGGAAGGCAGGTGAAAAAATGGGGAGGAAGAACTCTGTGTTGAAGAGTGTAGAAAACGTTGAGACATCTCAGTTCCGCAAACTGACCGTGCACACACAAGCCTTCAGGCTCAGAAAAGCATGCACAGAAAATTCAATCAAAACAGCCTCAAGCACTTATGTATCAAGCGCTATTAGCTATCAATTTGGATTTTTTTGACGCAAGTGAGCTTGTCATGCCACTGCATGACAAAACGCCTACGCCAGCGTGAGATGCGAGGGAGGTGCACGCGCCGTCAGTGGAGCAGCGACAAAGATAGCCCTTGGCGCGGGCGCCTGGGGCTGGGGGAGCAGCGATGGAGGTGCTGCTGCGTTAAACGCCAGCACGACTGGCGGGCCGGCATAGCCATGATTTGCCTGGTCCAGCAGTTGACACTCGGCCGGTCCATGTCCGGCAAACAAGGCATGAACCCAGGCCAGATCAGCGCCACAGGCGTTTGCACCGGTCGCACAGTCAGCTGCATCGGCTGTAACTGCTACCGCCTGAATCGCGTGAGCATGAGCCACAAAGGCCGTGCTGGAAGAAGCACTTCCTGCATGCACCGCTCGGTGCATCTGACCCAGCGTCGGCCCCAGCAACAGGCTCAGAGCCAGCAGCCCCATGAGCCAGCGCATATTCCAGCGCTCTACCCACATTGCACGCAGGCTGGCGCTCCCGTCAGACGGTGCTGACCGGTGGGGACTACGCAAACGGGAATGGATTGACACGTGGAAGCAGTGAAAGCGTTCGTGAACAGCAAGCGGCCAGATGGATCAAGCTGAATCAAGAGGCCGAAGGTTGCAGAGTGTATCTGCACTCGAGCGTCTCAACCCGAGACGGGGTTTAATCCTTGAGCCAGCGCGAGAACGCGTGCTGAAATTTCTGCACTTTGGGCCCCACCACAAAGGCGCAATAGCCCTGGTTGGAGTGCTGCAAAAAATAATCCTGGTGGTAGTCTTCGGCGGGCCAGTAATTCGTCAAGGGCTCGATCTGCGTGACGATGGGCGCATCAAAGGCTTTTTCGGCCTGCATTTCATCCACCAGGTTTTTTGCGACATCGGCCTGCTGTGCCTGGGTCGTGAAGATGGCACTGCGGTATTGCGTGCCCACATCATTACCCTGACGGTTTAGCGTGGTCGGGTCATGCGTGCCGAAGAAAATCAGTAGCAAATCACGCAGGCTGATCACAGCGGGATCGAAGTCCAGCTTCACCACTTCCGCGTGGCCCGTCTGGCCCGTGCAAATGTCATCGTAGCTGGGGTGATCCAGATGCCCATTGGCATAACCGCTTTGTACATCCACAATGCCACGCACGCGGTCAAACACCGCCTCAGTGCACCAAAAGCAACCACCGCCCAGATAAATGGTTTCAACAGCCATCTCAGTTTCCTTGTATCCAAACACACCTGCCGCCCATACACCAGCTGCCTATGTGCCCAGCGAGCGTAGCTCAAATTCTCGCCCCATTGGCACCACTCGAGCGCTTTCAAAGCTCGCCGTGCCGCAGCGCGCCCACTAAACTACGTGCTGCTTTGCAAAAAAGACCATCATCCACATGTCTAGGATGCAGCGCACAAATACAAAAACCTGCATCGAGGGAATCACATCATGAAGCTTTCTGGCCGCTGGGCCCTGAGTCTGACCCTCATCGGCTTGCTGATTGTCATTGGCTGGCGGGCCACCTCCAATCTGCAGCACAAAAAACAGGCCGTGGCCAACAGCTCTGTGCAGCAGGAGCTGCCCATACAGCTGACTGTCAGCGAGGTCATCAGCGTGGAGCAGCGTCCACTGGCCCTGACAGTTCCTTTGAACGGCGTGGTGCAGGCGGTGAACTCCGCTGTGGTCAAAGCCTACGTTTCCGGCGAGCTGCGTGGCCTGACGGTGCGCGAGGGCGACAGCGTCAAAAAAGGCCAGCAACTGGCTCGCATCGATGCTGCCGAGTCTGAAGCTCGCTGGCGCCAGGCACAGCAGCAAGCAGACGCCTCCAGGGCCCAGCTGCTCATTGCCCAGCGCAATCATGACAACAATGCCGCACTGGTGCAAAAAGGCTTTATTTCCACCACGGCCCTGGCAACTTCACAGGCCAACCTTGACACTGCCAAGGCCAACCTAGCGGCCGCTCAGGCCGCGGCTGACGCCACTCGCAAGGCAGTCACCGATGCCGTCATCCTCAGCCCCATGAACGGTCAGATTGCCCAGCGCTTTGTACAAGACGGCGAACGCGTAGGCGTAGAAGCGCGCATCGTCGAAGTCGTTGACCCCAACCAGCTGGAAATCATGGCCCAACTGGCCCCTGCAGATTCGGTGCAAGTCGAGGTCGGACAACTGGCTGAGCTTCAAGTGCCTGGAGCAGCTCAGGGCACGAGCACCGTTCACGCCAAGGTGGTGCGCATCAACCCCATTGCCCAGACCGGCTCGCGCACCGTGGCAACGTATTTGGCGATTCAGGATGCAGCCAAGCTTCAAAGCGATAGCAGTCAACCCAGCTTCCACCTGCGCCCTGGCCTTTTCTTGCAAGGCAGCATCATTACCGGCAACTCCAGCCAACTGGCCATTCCCCTGGCAGCAGTGCGCACCGACAAGCCCTTGCCGTATGTTCAAGTGCTGACAAGCTTGGACTCACCTGCAACTTCTGGAGCGCCCGAGCGCTCGCATGAGCAGCCGGGACGCCAAGAACTGCGCATTGCGCACAAGAGTGTGGAGCTGGGCCGCCAGGCATCAGTGGACGGAGTGACCTGGGTTCAGGTTCTCAAAGGGCTGAATGCGGGTGAGCGTGCTCTGGCCGGCTCTTCGGGTGCCTTGCGCGAAGGCACGCTGGTGGAGCTTGCGCCTGCATCGACAGCCGCCCCGGCGGACCACAGCAGGAGCCAGTAAATGTGGTTCACGCGCATCAGTCTGAAAAACCCCGTACTGGCCACCATGCTCATGCTGGCCTTTGTGGTGCTGGGGGTGTTTTCGTACCAGCGGCTCAAGGTCGATCAATTCCCGAATATTGAATTCCCCGTGGTCGTGGTGAGCGTGGAGTATCCCGGAGCCTCCCCGGAGATCGTGGAGAGCGAAGTCACCAAGAAGATCGAAGAGGCCGTCAACTCGGTGGCGGGTATCAACGCCCTGACCTCGCGCAGCTACGAAGGCACGAGTGTCGTCATCATCGAGTTTCAGCTGCACATCGACGGGCGGCGGGCAGCCGATGACGTGCGCGAGAAAGTCGCGTCCGTGCGCCCAACTCTGCGTGACGAGGTCAAGGAGCCGCGAGTCATTCGCTTTGACCCGGCCAGCACGGCGGTGTGGTCGCTGGCCGTGCTGCCAGATCCGCATGCCTTGCACGGAGAAACAGCGCCAAACGGCCAGACCGTCACCCCGCCCGATGCGATTGCGCTGACCAGCTGGGCCGACCAGGTGCTGAAAAAGCGGCTGGAAAATGTACGCGGCGTGGGAGCCGTGAACCTGGTGGGTGCGACCCAGCGCGAGATCAACATCTACCTGGACCCGCAGGCACTGGAGGCCTACTCCATCACCCCCGAGCAGGTGGCCCAGGCAGTGCGCGCCGAAAACCAGGACCTGCCCGTGGGAGCGATCCGCTCCAGGGCGCAGGAACGCGTGGTGCAGATTGATGCGCGCATTCAACGCCCCGAAGAGTTTGCCCGCATCATCGTCGCCCACCGCAATGGTGCGCCGATTCGGGTCGGTCAGCTCGCTCGCGTGCAGGACGATGCGGCAGAGCTGCAGACGCTGGCCCTGTACAACGGCAGCCGCACCTTGCTGATGTCCGTGCAAAAGGCCCAGGACGAAAACACCATCGAAGTGGTCGATGGCTTGAACGCAGCCATTGCAGCCATTGCTCCTGAGCTGCCGCCAGGCGTGCGACTGCAGGCCATTGCCGATAACTCTCGTGCCATCCGTGTGGGGGTGGACAACGTGCGCCAGACGCTGATTGAAGGGGCCGTACTCACGGTGCTCATCGTGTTTCTGTTCCTGAACTCCTGGCGTTCCACGGTGATCACGGGGCTGACACTGCCCATCGCGCTGATTGGCACCTTCCTCTTCATGTACTGGTTTGGCTTTTCCATCAACATGGTCACGCTGATGGCACTGTCGCTGTGTGTGGGACTGCTGATTGATGACGCCATCGTGGTGCGCGAGAACATCGTGCGCCATGTGCAAATGGGCAAGAACGCCTATCAGGCAGCGCTGGAGGGTACTCAGGAAATTGGACTGGCCGTGCTGGCGACCACGCTGTCCATCGTCGCCGTATTCCTGCCCATTGGTTTCATGGGCGGCATCATCGGCCAGTTCTTTCACGAGTTCGGTATCACCATCGTGGCCGCCGTGCTGATCTCCATGTTTGTCAGCTTCACGCTGGACCCCATGCTCTCCAGCGTCTGGCACGACCCGGCCATTCATGGCCATGGTGAGCATGGCGGCAAAAGCCTGTACGACCGCACACTGGGTCGGGTGACGGCCTGGGTGGAGCGCATGAGCGACAAGCTCTCGGACTTCTATCAGAGCATTCTGCGCTGGTCGCTGGCCCACAAGCTGCTCACACTGGCACTGGCATTCTTGATTTTCATAGCAAGCATCGCCCTTGTACCTTTGCTTGGAACCGAATTTGTGCCCAAGGCAGACTTCTCGGAGACCTCGGTGACGTTCAACACACCCGAAGGCTCCTCCATCGAAGCCACAGAGGCCAAGGCCCAGCAGGTCACGCAGATCCTGCGCGAGCTGCCCGAGGTGCGCTACACGCTAACCACCATCAATACCGGCAACGCCAGCGGCAAGAACTACGCCAATATCTATGTACGCCTGGTGGACCGACATCAACGCCAGCGCAATGTGGATGAAATTTCGGCCTATCTGCGTCCCAAGCTGCAGGCGATTGCCGGCATCAAGGTCACCCATGTGGGCTTGCGCGAATCCGTGGGGGGACAAAAGCAGGTGGAGTTCTCGCTCATGGGGCCTGACCTTGACGAGCTGGCGCGCCTGAGTCAAATCGTTCAAGAGCGCATCAGCTCCATTGCAGGCCTGGTTGATCTGGACTCCAGTCTCAAACCCAACAAGCCGCTGGTGAACATTGAGGTTCACCGTGATGCCGCAGCAGATCTTGGGCTTTCCGTGGGAAGCATGGCCAATGCCCTGCGCATCTGGGTGGCTGGTCAAACGGTGGGCAACTGGCGCGCCAGCGATGACCAGACCTATGACGTCAATGTGCGCCTCACGCCCGAGGCGCGCACCACACCGCAGGACCTGGAGCGCCTTCCCTTTGCGCTGTCGGCCAGCGACGGCAGCATGCGCATCGTGCGCCTCAACCAGGTCGCCAGCGTGCTCGAAGGCACCGGCCCCAGCCAGATCAACCGCCGCAATCTCAACCGCGAGGTCGCCATCAACGCCAACGTGTATCTGCGCAGCACAGGCGAGGTCAGCGGCGATATCAGTCAGGCCCTGGCCGGAATTCCCATGCCGCCGGGCTACAGCTATCAGTTCAGCGGTGCTGCCAAGAACATGGCCGAGTCCTTTGGTTATGCCATTTCGGCGCTGATGCTGGCCATCATCTTCATCTACATGATTCTGGCCAGCCAGTTCAAGAGCTTCCTGCAGCCGCTGGCGCTTATGACTTCGCTGCCTCTGACGCTGATCGGCGTGGTGCTGGCACTGATGATGTTTGGCTCAGCCCTGTCCATGTTCTCCATCATCGGCATCGTCATGCTCATGGGGCTGGTGACCAAGAATGCCATCTTGCTGGTGGACTTCGCCATCCGCGCACGTGAGCCACAGCTCGATGCAGCCACAGGCCAGCTCCTGCCCGGCCTGCCGCGCAGCGAAGCGCTGCTGCTGGCCGCCCGCGTGCGTCTGCGCCCGATTTTGATGACCACACTGGCCATGATCTTCGGCATGGTGCCGCTGGCCTTTGCCGTCACCGAAGGCTCGGAGCAACGCGCGCCCATGGGACAGGCCGTGATTGGCGGCGTGATCACCTCCTCGCTGCTGACGCTGGTGGTCGTGCCCGTGGTGTACTGCTATCTCGATGATTTTGCGCAATGGCTGCGTCGCAAATGGTTGGGTGCAGACCCAAAAAGCAGCGAGCCGCCGCACAAAGCCTCTTAGGCTCGTAGAATCAGCGGTTTGTCCTGATAAGTCTTTCCCCGGAGATACCATGGCCTTGCCAATGAACGCCCAAGTAGACCCGCGCGACGTGCACGCGCAGGCTCGTTTCAACATGATCGAACAGCAGATCCGCCCCTGGAACGTGCTGGACGATGCGGTGCTGGAGTTGATGGGCAAGGTCCACCGCGAAGACTTTGTGCTGCCCGAGTACGCCAACCTGGCCTATATGGACATCGAAGTCCCCTTGAAGGGCAACCCCGAAGAAGCGGCTGCCAAGGGCTGGCACATGCTGGCACCCAAGATCGAGGCACGCATGCTGCAAGACGTCCAGCTCAAGCCCACCGACCGCGTGCTCGAGATCGGTGCGGGCTCCGGCTACATGGCCGCCTTGCTGGCCGCTCAGGCCAAGGAAGTCGTGACCCTGGAGATCGACCCCGAGCTGGCCGAGATGGCCCGTGAAAACCTGGTGAGCGCCGGTGTCAAGAACGTCGAAGTCAAGCTGGCCAACGGTGCAACCGCCTCCTTGGCGGAAGGCAGCTTTGACGTCATTGTGCTCAGCGGCTCGGTGGCCAGCATTCCTGAAGCCCTCTATGCCCAGCTCAACGAAGGCGGCCGCATTGCAGCCATCGTCGGCCATATGCCTGTGATGCGCTTCACGCTGGTCACCAAGAACGGCAACAACTTCGAAGTCAAGCAGCCCTGGGATACCGCAGCCAGCCGCCTCAACGGCTTTGAAGAGCCCTCGCGCTTCTCGTTCTAAGCGCTTGCGCAATTCGCCCTGCAACCGCCCCAGTCTGTGGCTGGGCACCCGGTTCGGGGCCTTCTTACAGCATCAGGGCTGGCCTTCTCCATCCGCCGCCAGCCACCAGGAGTTTTTATGTTGACCCAGGTTTTGCCCGCACAGTTTCAGCAATGGCTGGCTTCTTATGCCGAAAACGGCATCAAGCCCGTGGTACTGGATGTGCGCGAGCCCTGGGAAATCGCCCAGGCCAGCATTCAGCCCGGTGAGGGCTTCGAGCTGCGCTGCATCCCCATGCATGACATCCCTGCACGCCTGCAGGAGCTCGATCCAGACCACCCCATTGCCTGCCTGTGCCACCATGGCGCACGCAGCATGAGTGTGGCGGCCTTTCTGGTCAACAACGGCTTTGAGGATGTGAGCAACATCACCGGCGGCATTGACGCCTGGTCGCTGAGCGCCGATCCGGCGGTACCCCGTTATTGAATATGGAGCCTTGAGTGGACCATGACCCGTCCGGCTCACTCCGCGTTTTATGCCTTCTCTGTTGTGATCGAGACCACCCTACCCTGACGTCTATGACCAAGCTGCCCAGGCCCCTGCAAATCCCATCCGTCCACGCCTTGCGTGTTATTTCCTTGGGAGTTTTGTTGGCATGGGGCGGCGCTCAGGCACAAGCGCAGTCCTTGTCCGAGCTGGTGGCGCAGGCGCGCAGCTATGACGCTTCCTGGCAAGCCCAGCAGGCCGATGCACGTGCAGCGGCCAGTCGTGCCGATCAGGCCCGCTCCGGCTTGCTGCCCAGCGTGGGCCTGTCGGGCGGTGTGAACCGCACCCACACCGACATCAGCATGGCCAAGTCTGCTACCCAGCCTGCGTTGGACTACAGCGTCAACAACACCACGCAGAACCTGCAGCTCAGTGCCCAGCAGCCGCTGTACCGGCCGGCCAACAAGATTGCCTACGAACAAGGCCAACGCGGCGTGGATGTGGCCCAGGCCCAGCTGGATGCGGCAGCACAGAGCCTGATCGTGCGCGTGGCCCAGGCCTATTTCGACGTCCTGGCCGCACAGGACAGCGTGCGCGTAGCACAGTCGCAAAAGCAGGCCATCCGCACCCAGCTTGAGATGGCCCAGCGCAATTTTGAGGTGGGCACAGCCACCATCACCGATGCGCGTGAAGCCCAGTCACGCTTCGACCTGGTAACCGCCCAGGAGGTCGCGGTGCAAAACGAACTTCAGGTCAAGCGCGTGGCTCTGGATCAATTGGTAGGCCGCGTCGGCATTGAGCCCATGCCCCTGGCAGCGCCGGTGACCCTGCCCCAGATCGAGCCAGACAATATGCAAAGCTGGGTGGATCAGGCCCTGAGCACACAGCCGCAGCTGCGCCAGGCCCAGTTGGCGCTCGACGTTGCGAAGCTGGAGACCCAAAAGGCCGAGGCCGGACACAAACCCACCGTGGATCTGCAAGCGGGTTATGTGGTCAATCGCTACCCCAATGGCTCCATGATGCCCAACCTCACGGCAGGCTCGCACACCAATGCGGCGCAGATCGGCGTGGTGATGAATATGCCGCTGTTCGCCGGTTTTGCCGTACAGAACCGCGTCAAGGAGACCGTGGCGCTCGAGGACAAAGCACGCGCCCAGCTCGATGATGCGCGCCGCACGGTGGAGCAATCGACACGCACGGCCTTTCTGGGCGTTCAGTCCGGTCATGCCCAGGTCAAGGCACTGGAAGCTGCGCTCTTGTCCAGCAAGAGCGCGCTCGAAGCCAACCAGATGGGCTACGAGGTGGGAGTTCGCATCAATATCGATGTGCTCAATGCGCAAAGCCAGCTCTATCAAACCGAGCGCGACCTGGCCAATGCTCGCTATCAGGTGCTGCTGGGACAGCTCAAATTGCGGCAGGCCGCAGGTGTTTTGCAAGACGACGATCTGCGTGCCATCGACGCTCTGACCCACACACCCAGCATCACGACCAAGGACACAGCTGCCGCCCTGGACAGTCCCGAGCCGGTGAAAGCGCCGCAGCGCACACCCAAGCGCTGAGGCAGGTGTTGAAGCAGGCCTTGAGGCTTTAAAGCATCAGGGCGTGAGGCATTGATGAGCCGCATGAACCTCTTCCTGGGCAGGTTCACGATTTCACAAGCCTCAGAGGGCAACACTATCGATAAAAGAGCGCATAGCACCCTCCAGCATTGAACTTCAAATCGTTTTGCACCTGAAATCAAGTTGTGACAAGCGCCTGCAGCTACTTTTTTGGGAGTTGCCGCCCGATTCGGTCTGCCTGGCTTACGGCTGTCTCGCCTTGAGAATCTCCAGCAGGCGCTCAGCCGTGGCCGCCGCAGCGCCGCGATTGGCTTGCATCAGCTGCAAGCCGCTTTGAACGGCAGCATCCAGGCGCTGTGGCTGTGCAAGCAACGCCAGTGCGGCTTGCAGCCCCGCCCTCATATCGGGCACGCGCAAAGCCGCGCCGGCCTGCACCGCCTCATCCGAGGCCTGGCTGAAGTTGAAGGTGTGCGGCCCCAGCACTACCGGACAAGAACAGGCCAGCGCCTCAATCAGATTTTGTCCACCCAAGGGGGCAAAACTGCCGCCCATCAGGGCCGCTGAGGCCAGCCCGTAGTAGCAAGGCATCTCACCCAAAGAGTCCCCCAGCCAGATGCTCTGCGCTTCGATACTCTTCGTGCTGGCCGATGAGACCGGCGGCACCAAGTCCCACTGACTGCGCCGTGAAACGGCGAAGCCGGCATCCACCAATAGCTGCGCCACTTCATCAAAGCGCTGAGGGTGCCGCGGAACAATCAGCCATTGCACGGCGGCAGCCTCATCGCCCAAAGCCTTGAGCGCTTCTATGAACTGCGCTTCTTCACCTTCGCGGCTGCTGGCCAAGAGCAAGACAGGCTTGCTCAGCAAAGAGCGCCACTGCCTGGCTTGTTCAAGCTGCCCATCATCAATGTGCACATCAAACTTCAGATTGCCCAACACCGCATCGACCTTGGCGCCGACATTGCGCAGTCGCCTAGCGTCCTCTTCGGTCTGAGCCCAAACGGCGGCCAAGGCCGCGTAGGCAGGCCGGGAGATGGGCTTGATCTTCAAAGCACCCGCTTGGGACTTTTCATTGAGCCTGGCATTGGCCAGGGTCAGCGCAACGCCAGCATTGGCGCAGGCGGCAATCAGGTTGGGCCAGATTTCGGTTTCCATCAACACGCCCACTGCTGGACGGAACTGCTGGAGAAAGCGCCGGGTGGCTCCCAAGGTGTCCCACGGCAACCAGACCTGTAAATCTCCAGGCTGCAGCAGCTTTGCGCCTTCTTCTCTGCCGGTCGCCGTGCTGTGGGTCAGCAGCAGCCGCATGTTCGGAATGCGCTCACGCAGCGCTTTGACCAAAATGGCGGCGGCCCGGGTCTCCCCCAGAGAGACGGAGTGAATCCAGATCCACTGGCCATGACCATCCTGGCCCAGGTCTTGAGGCTGGTAGTAGCCAAAGCGCTCGGGCACTGCCACGGCATAACCGGGCTCGGCCACGGCTCTGCGCCGCAGTTTGCGGCTCAGCAAGGGCTGTGCTGCCCAGGCCAGCACGCTGAAAAGCGCACGGGCCAGGGTCATGGGAGCGGGTTTGGTCATGCCTTGATTCAGGGTCAATCCGTATTTATCAGTGCGTCGATGCACCCACTTGGGCGTCAGGCTTGACACGCTTGAGCAGGCCCAGCATCTGGGCCTCGATGCGATGCAGTGCTTCTTCGCTGTGGCCTTCAAAACGCAGCACCAGCACGGGCGTGGTGTTGCTGGCGCGAATCAGGCCAAAGCCATCGGCCCAATCCACACGCAGGCCATCAATGGTGCTGACCTTGGCAGGCGCGGCAAATTCCGTGGCGGCCAGCGCTTGCAGCTCGGCTGCCAGACGGTGGGGCTCGCCTTCGGCACATGCCACGTTCAGCTCTGGCGTGGAGAAGCTGGTGGGCAAGGCATTGAGCACAGCGCTGGGGTTAGCCTCGCGACTGACGATTTCCAGCAGTCGGCAACCCGCATAGGTGCCGTCGTCAAAGCCGTACCAGCGCTCCTTGAAGAAGATATGGCCGCTCATCTCACCACCCAGAGGCGCGCCCAGCTCTTTCATGCGGGCCTTGACCAGGGAGTGACCCGTCTTGTACATCACGGCCTTGCCACCAGCAGCCTCGATCTCGGGCGCCAGGCGCTGGGTGCACTTGACGTCAAACACGATGGAGCCGCCGGGCACGCGCGAGAGCACATCCTTGGCGAACAGCATCATCTGGCGGTCTGGGAAGATGTTCTGGCCGTCCTTGGTGACGATGCCCAGACGGTCGCCGTCGCCGTCAAAAGCCAGACCCAGCTCTGCATCCGTGGTCTGCAGCGCATGGATGACATCGCGCAGGTTCTCGGGCTTGCTGGGGTCGGGGTGGTGGTTGGGGAAATTGCCATCAACTTCCGAAAACAGCTCAACCACCTCGCAGCCCAGCTGGCGAAAGATGCCGGGCGCCGAAGCACCGGCCACGCCGTTGCCGCAGTCCACCACCACCTTCATGGGGCGCGCCAGCTTGATGTCACCGACGATGCGGGAGCTGTAATCGGCCAGCACATCGGCCTGGCTGATCTGCCCCGCGCCGGTGATGGTCCAGTCTTCGGTTTCCATCCGCACGCGCAGTGCCTGGATTTCATCGCCGTAGATGGCGCGGCCAGCCAGCACCATCTTGAAGCCGTTGTAATCCTTGGGGTTGTGGCTGCCCGTCACCTGAATGCCGCTGGTGCACAGCGTGGCCGCCGCAAAATACAGCATGGGCGTGGTGGCCATGCCGATATCGATCACGTTCACGCCCACATCGGTCAGGCCCTGCATCAGCGAGGCCGACAGCGAAGGACCGGATAGGCGACCATCGCGGCCCACGGCCACGGTCTTTTCACCGGCAACCAGAGCCGCCATGCCAAAAGCGCGGCCGATGCCACGGGCGACCTCTTCGGTCAGCGTGCTCGGCACGATGCCGCGAATGTCATAGGCCTTGAAGATGGAGGATGCAACTTGCACGACAGCTCTTTCTTGAAGTTTTGAATTTCATAGCGCCCAGCACATTGCTGCAAAGCGTTATCGGTCGATTTTAGGCTGCAAACAGCAAGGCCCGAGCGCGATAGCCTCGGGCCTGCATTCACAGACAGGGTTTGTTGAGCGTTATAGACGCTGTTGAACCTGAGCCAGCACCGCCGGATCCTCCATGGTGCTCAGATCACCAGGATCACGCCCCTCTGCCACCGCCTGCAGGGCGCGGCGCAACAATTTTCCGCTGCGGGTCTTGGGCAAGGCTGTCACGAAAACCACGCGAGACGGGCGTGCCACGGCCCCCAAGCGAGAGTCCACCAGCTTCATCACTTCGGCTTCGAGCGCCTTGCTGGCTGTGGCATCCGTCACTGCTGCAGCGTCACGCACTACGGCAAAAGCCAAGGCCGCCTGCCCCTTGAGCGTGTCGGCAACGCCCACGACAGCCACTTCGGCAATCTGCGCATGGGCCGAGATGCTCTCCTCAATCTCGCGCGTGCCCAGCCGGTGGCCCGCCACGTTGATCACATCATCGGTGCGCCCCAAGATGAAGTAGTAACCATCCTCGTCGCGAATGCCCCAGTCGAAAGTGCTGTAAATCAGCCGGCCCGGAATGCTCTTCCAGTAGGTATTGACGAATCGATTGTCATCACGCCACACGGTTTGCATGCAGCCAGGAGGCAGCGGTCCTTCGATGGCCAGCACACCTTTCTGGTTGGAGCCTGTCAACTCTTGCCCGGTCGCATCGTCGATCAGCTTGACGTTGTAGCCATAGACGGCCTTGCCGGGACTGCCGAAGCGGGTCGCCTGCGGCTGCACGCCGTTGCACAGCGTCATGATGGGCCAGCCTGTTTCCGTCTGCCAATAGTTGTCAATGATGGGCTTGTTGATGGCTTCACTAATCCACGCTGCCGTGGGTTCATCCAGCGGCTCACCGGCCAGCCACAGCGCCTTGAGGCTGGAGATGTCATAGCGCTTCAGGTATTGGGCATCGTGCTTCTTGAGTACCCGAATCGCAGTGGGCGCCGAGAACATGTGCGTGACCTTGTACTTCTCGACAATACTCCACCAGATACCTGCATCAGGATTGACTGGCAGGCCTTCGTACATCACCGTCGCCATCCCTGCAATCAGCGGCGCATAGATGATGTAGCTGTGCCCCACCACCCAGCCAATGTCACTAGTGCAGAAAAAGGTCTGCCCCGGCTGACCGTCAAAAATATGCGGCATGCTGGCCGCCAGCGCCACGGTATAGCCGCCTGTGTCACGCTGCACGCCCTTGGGTTTGCCAGTCGTGCCGCTGGTGTAGAGCGTATAGCTGGGATGTGTGGATTCGACCCAGACGCAATCGACCTGGGCATTCAGGTTTTGCTCGCGCAAGGCAGCCCAGTCATGGTCACGCCCGGGCTGCATGGGCATGTCAGCCAGCCCACGGTTCACCATCAACACGGCTGCGGGCTGATGCTTAGACTGCTTGAGCGCCTCGTCTAGCAATGGTTTGTAGGCGACCACACGACCACCGCGTGAACCGGCATCGGCACTGACGATGACCTTGGGCTCAGCATCATCAATGCGAGAAGCCAGCGCCCCAGAGGCAAAGCCGCCAAACACCACGGAGTGAATGGCCCCCAGGCGGACGCAGGCCAGCATGGCAAAACAGGCCTCGGCAATCATCGGCATGTAGATCTGTACCCGGTCGCCCTGCTCCACACCCAGCGACTTCAAAACTGCCGCCATGCGATTGACCTCTGTATGCAGCTCACGGTAGCTGTAGACCTTTTCGGTCTGAGTCTCTGTCGAAATTGCAATCAGCGCGTTCTGGTCAGCGCGTGTGCTCAGATGCCGGTCAATGGCGTTGTGGCACAAATTGGTGGTGCCTGCTGCAAACCACTTGGCAAACGGTGGATTGCTGTAATCGCAGATCTGCGTGGGCTTTTGCTGCCAGTCGATCAGTTCGGCCTGCTCAGCCCAGAATGCATCGCGGTCTTCAATAGAGCGGCGATAGAAATCCTTGAAATTCGTCTTCATGAATAGGTCTCCTTGGCTTTCCATCCTTTGCAGAAAGCCTTCTGAATTCAGAATTATTCATAACGCACTTGCCAAAAACTGACAAAGCGCCGTCATCTTGCGCCACTCCACGTCAGCTGGCGCCGCCACCTCATCACGGCTTTCCAGACAAGGAACTCCTTTTTCGACCTCTTGCTGCTGCGATTTCACGCAGGCTTCACAAGCTTCCCACACTCTTCAAACGAGGCAGCCACAGTGAGGCTCTATTCAACACTCGCTAAATCACACCATGGATATTCCTCATAGCATCTGGATCACTGCCACCCACTTCGGGCTGGTGGTGGGTCTTTGCATCATCATCTTGCGCAAATAAAAAAGAGCGCAAAAAAAGAGCGCCCGCAGGCGCTCTCGATTCAATAGCTGCTAGCGCTTATTTCACCAGTGCCAGCATCTGCTTGAAGGCCGGGTCTTCGCAAGTACGCAGCCACTCGAACAGCACCATCTCGGTTGTCACCAGCTCAGCACCAGCACCGGCCAGACGGTCAAAGGCCGCATCACGATTGCGTTCGGTACGCGAGCCGCAAGCATCCGTCACCACCCACACATCAAACTCGTCCTCCAGCAACTCCAGCGCCGTCTGCAGCAGGCAGACGTGGGTTTCACAACCCGCAATCACCACCATGTTGCGCTCTGGCGCCTGTTGCTGTGGCTTTTGCAAATGCTTGGGCAGGCTACGTGCATTACCGCCCTGAGGCTTTGCAGGAGGACGCAACCATTCGCCCAGTCCTTCCGGTACAGCACTGAAGTACATTTTTTCAAGTGTCTTCTGGCACATGGCCTTCAGCTCTGCATTGTTCGCGCCCAG
This sequence comes from Comamonas sp. FUJ_7, assembly GCF_057369555.1. Classification (NCBI taxonomy): domain Bacteria; kingdom Pseudomonadati; phylum Pseudomonadota; class Betaproteobacteria; order Burkholderiales; family Comamonadaceae; genus Comamonas; species Comamonas sp. FUJ_7. The sequence goes on along the minus strand of NZ_JBXXZI010000001.1, from coordinate 452,212 downwards.
GCGCGAGGGATTTTGCTCCGTCCCCCAGACAGGCACCTCAAGCAGCTGCGCCACCTTGGCGAGCTTGACTGCATTGGCCAAGGCCTCGGCGCCTTCATGAATAACAGGCATCAACTTGTCTTGGTAATCCACCAGAACCAGTTGCGACTCGGAGGCTTCTAGCAACATGGGAAATCTTTCTTTAAACAGTATTTGGCAGGCAGGCTACTTAGAAAGTCCTGCACCGCAATCAAAACAGACCAATGGGGCATTTGATTCGTGCCCAGCATTGACAACCAGCAATAGCGCTATTGTCGCTGCAAGCATGATCCACGATAGAAAGCACGAATAAACCGGGCCTGCCTGCAGCCATGCACAGTGAATATCCCTATAAGCAAAAAGGAATGAAGCAGCAGCTATTCACTCTGAATTTGTGAGCTTGTAAAGCAGCAGCCGTATAGGCTCAGATCATTTTTTGCCACACATCAAGCGCACACACAAAATTTTGTAAATAGAGACTCCATCCTACAAATGGACGTGTTACCCTCTTGCCCCATGTCCCGATGGCTCATTGCACTTTTATTGGTCGGCGTTACCTCTGCGCATGCAGCTCCCACCGAGCAGCGTGACGACGACATGACCCAGTTGCTGGTCAACCGCGGTCTTATCACCCAGTTACGTGAAGCTCGCCACTCCGTGGCCGAGAAAACGACTGACTTCGTTCGTGAAGCACGCCAGAACGTGACCGAAAAAACCTCCGACCTGGTGGTGACGGCGATGGGCTTTCTTGGCGTGCCTTATCGCCTGGGCGGGACCAGTGCAGAAACCGGCTTTGATTGCAGCGGCTTTGTCCGTGCCATCTATTCCCAGACCATGGGCAAAGTTCTGCCTCGCGTCTCTGCAGAGCAGGCCAAAGCCACTCAGCAAATCGACCGCAATGACCTCAAGCCCGGCGATCTGGTTTTCTTCAACACCATGCGTCGCACTTTTAGCCATGTTGGCATCTATGTAGGCGACGGAAAGTTCATTCACGCGCCTCGTACCGGTGCCAGTGTCCGCGTGGAAAGCATGCAGACCTCTTACTGGGCCCGCCGTTTTGATGGCGCACGCCGTGTTGAAGGTGCAGACTCTTCCATGACCGCTGCCGCTGCTTACAGCGCCCTGGGCCCACTGCAGCCCTGACATGACCTCATCGGCTCATGCGTCAAACGCCTGCAAATGCAGGCGTTTTTTCTTTGCACTGCTACCCATACCGAATACGTTTGTTTGCAGAGTTGACGATTGATTCTTTCAACGATTCAACATCGTCCGACAAAAGCGCTTCTGTCACACGCGTAGAGTGTGCTTCGTCAAACCTGCTCTACAAGGGAGTCTTGCATGTACATCATTGGAACCATCATCGTCGGCCTTATCGTGGGCCTGATTGCGCGCGCCATCAAACCTGGCAATGACAGCATGGGCTGGATCATGACCATTCTTCTTGGCATCGTAGGCTCTTTTGTCGCCACTTACTTGGGCTCTGCACTGGGGTGGTACCAACCTGGAGAGACCGCAGGCTGGATTGCTTCTGTCATTGGTGCCGTGATTTTGCTGTTTATCTATGGCATGGTACGAGGCAAGTCCGAGTCCAGCTGAACTTCAGGCAAAAGGGGCTACTGGCCCCTTTTTCTATTTCCAACATCGACTACGAATATGTGGAAAAAAGACCCAAGCCTCAGAAACCTCTCTGCCACCCGCGCAGAACACCAAGACCTCCGACAGGCAACTCAGAGAGCTCGCAGCCTGCTGAAAAAACGAGCCTTGATCAGTGCAGCGGCCAGCACAATTCCCATTCCAGGTCTGGATTGGGCTACCGATGCTGCACTGCTTGCACAGCTGTATCCACGCATTAATCAGGAATTCGGCCTGACGCCCGAACAGCTAGACAAGCTCTCCCCCGGTAAACGCGAGCAGGCACAAAAAGCCATTGCCATGGTTGGCTCTGTGCTGATCGGCAAGCTCATCACACGCGACATGGTGCTACGCCTTGGGCGCGTGGTCGGAGTGCGCATGAGCACCAAACAGGCCGCCAAATACGTTCCCCTGCTGGGGCAGATTGCCGCTGCCTCGATTGGCTACGCCACCTTGCGCTATCTGGGCGAGCGCCATATCCAGGACTGCATACGCGTCGTCCAGGAAGCAGAACTAGACATTCCTGGAAGATGGCTGGACACCCAGAACCTACTCAGTCGCAACAACGACCTCATTCGTAGCTGGGGGCCCCAAGACAGCGGCCCATGGAAGCGTCGCCAGTAGCCTGAAACTCACGCTTTCGTCACTGACAATGCGAGTATGAATACTCCCTCCTACTGGCTCATGAAAAATGAGCCAGACGAATACTCCATAGACCATGCACTGGCAGCACCTGCGCAGACGATTGCCTGGAATGGTGTGCGCAATTATCAAGCCCGTAACTTCATGCGTGATGCCATGCAAGTGGGCGATGGTGTGCTGTACTGGCACTCCAGTTGTGCCGAGCCAGGCATTTACGGGATCGCTAGGATTGCGGGCAATCTCCGGATAGATCCATCGCAATTCGATCCTGCCGACCCGTACTACGACCCCAAGTCCCCGCCCGAGAAGCCGCGCTGGCTGATGCTTGATGTACAGGCCATTCGCAAAACCCGTCCGATCTTGATTGCAGAGCTGCGCGAGCAATCAGCACTGAGCCAGATGCGGGTGCTGCAAAAAGGCAACCGGCTCTCCATCACCCCCGTGAGCGCAGCCGAGTGGGAATGCATACAGTCTCTGCTGCAAGGCAGATAAAGGATTGGCATCGACTCATGCCTGCAGCTCTTTTATTCATAGCTATCAGCATCGATACCGCCTGAATTTCTAGGCAATTTTCTGGATGAACCACCGGCGAGCTTACAAACGCCGATAATGGCCGACCTTTTGCTTGAGCCTGCTCCGAGGCTTGGCAAAAACCAAGAACGGCGCCCCACCTCGGGGTGCGCCCAAACCATCGATAACACGGCGGCAATGGCCTTGGGAGATTGCTCTCAGCCCCATGCCGCGCGCAGGCCGGTGCAGGTTTGTACCGGCTCTCTTGTTCTTGTAGAAGATGACTGCACTGACTGATCGCCCTCCCTCGGCGGCCTCGGCCTCCGCTCCCGCTCGCCTGCAAAAGACCCTGCTGCTCTGGCATGTGGTCATCATCGGCCTTGCCTACATCCAGCCCATGACGCTGCTGGACACCTTTGGCATGGTCTCGCGCGATTCACTGCAGCATGTTCCCACCTCTTACTTTGTCGCCTTGCTGGCCGTACTGCTCACCTCGCTGAGCTACGGCCACATGATCCGGCGCTACCCCTCTTCCGGCTCGGCTTACACCTATGCACAAAAGGCCATCCATCCCAATGTAGGTTTCATGGTCGGCTGGTCGTCCTTGCTGGACTACCTGCTCTCGCCCATGGTCAATATCTTGCTGGCCAAGATCTACTTGACGTCCATGTTCCCGGAAATCAACCACTGGGTCTGGATCATCGGTCTGACAGCGCTGATGGTCTTCGTCAATCTGCGCGGTATCCGGTTTGTTGCCAACTTCAATGGCATCATCGTTTTCTTCCAGCTGCTCATCATTGCCATCTTCACCTTCATGATCTGGCGCGAGCTGCACGCCGGCCAGAATGCTCTGGGCACGATTGCCGAGCAAAGTGGACAAGGCCTGTGGAGCCTTTCACCCTTTTGGAGCGCTCAGGCCGAAATTGGCGCTCTGATTACAGGTGCCACGATCTTGTGCTTCTCCTTTACCGGCTTTGACTCGCTGAGCTCTCTGGCCGAAGAAACCCATGACACCCAGAACACCTTGCCCAAGGCCATCTTTCTGACTGCCTTGATCTCGGGCCTGATCTTTATCGTGGCCACATATTTCCTGCAGCTGTATTTTCCCGGTGATCCCAAGCAATACTTCGAAGCCGTGGACGAAACACAGCCCGAAATCCTCTATCTGGTCGGTGGCGCCTTGTTCAAATCGGTGGTCTTGTCATTTGCCATCGTGACCGTGATGGCCTCGGGCATTGCTGCTCATGCCGGGGTGTCGCGCCTGATGTATGTGATGGGGCGCGACGGCGTCATCCACAAGCGTTTCTTCGGCCATATCAGCCCCAAGTCCTTTACCCCGTCCTACAACATCTTGCTGGTCGGTGCCGTAGCCCTGACTGCTGGCTTTTTGAGCCTGGAATATGTAGTGGCTCTGATCAGCTTTGGCGCACTGACGGCGTTCAGCTTTGTCAATCTTTCGGTCTTGGCGGAATACGTGTGGCGTCAGCGCCGCTGGCAAAGCCTGGGCGATGTGCTTCGCTACATCGTCACCCCCGTGCTGGGTTTCATCAGCGTTGGTGCCATGTGGCTGAAGGTTGAACCCACGTCGCTGAACTCCGGCCTGATCTGGGCCAGTATTGGCATTGCCTATCTGGCTGTCATTACCAGTGGCTTTCGTGTGCCGGCACCTCAGTATGAGGACACGACGGATTAAGCCCATCCTCTCAAAGGTGGGCTGCAATTCACGCCAAGCCCACCATCCCAGATAGGCTCGATGCGCAGAGCGCTCTAAGATCCTGGCATAGGAGCCATGTACTCGGAACACAGGAGTTGAGATTGCGCTTCAGCACCCCATTCATGCTGGCCTGGCGCCGTGCCAAGGCCACTTTGCCATCCAGAGCCCGGCTGGCATTGCGTGACGCCCTTGCCGCTGCGCTGGCCAGCATGCTGGCGTGGGTCATCGCCCAGCAGCTCTGGGGGCACGCCAAGCCCGCCTTTGCCGTGGTCACCGCCGTGATATGCCTGGCGCCAGGCCTGCCCAGCCACCTCAAGCAGGCTCGCAGTCTGCTCATAGGCTGCACGCTGGGCATCGTGATTGGCGATTTGCTGTGGCAGTGGCCCGAGCAGCACCTTCTCTTGCGCATGAGTCTGGGGGCTTTTCTCTCCATCTTGCTCGGGGCCATAATCGGCCCTGCCCCTGTAGTGCCGATTCAGGCCGGGGTATCGGTCATTCTGGTTTTGGTTCTAGGCCCCAGCATGGCCGGCACCTCGCGCCTGCTCGATGTCGTCGTGGGTGCAGCCGTCGGCCTGATCTTCAGCCAGGTGCTGCTGACCTCCAATCCGATCAAGGACATTGGGCGAGCCGCTTCCACCTTTCTCAAGCAGCTTGCCAATGGCCTTGATCTCACACTCAAAGCCTGCCAGCAACAGAAACCGGACGCGGCCGAAACAGCTCTGGGTCAGCTTTCCCTGGCCCATGAGTCGCTGGCCGCTTTGCGCGCTGCCGTAGGTCAGGCGCATTCCTCACGTCGCTGGTCCTTGAGAGGGCGCCTCAATGCCGAGCGGCTTGCCTTTGTCACACGGCGTTATGACCGCCATGCGGTTCGCGTCTATGCCACCGCCTTGTTGCTGGCCGAGAGCCTGAACCGCGCCACCTCTCACACTCACATGCCGCCGCCTGCAGGACTGGCCGATTATTGCCGCTGGCTCACCGCTGCCTGTCTGGACCTGGCCAATCAGCCCACGGTCGTCGCTTTGAAAGCCGACGACCCGCTGGCGACCATGAGCGAATACCCGACTCATCCAGAGTCCTCTGTGCCACTACGACCAGAGTGGCTGCTGGTGTATGAAAACGCGCTTCAGCTGGAGAAGGCGCTGCGCGCACTGATTGGCTCACGCGATGCATGACTCAGCTTCAAATTGGCTTCAAACGGTTGGTATACAAGCGCTAAAAGCTCTCAATTCAGGAGTTCCATGAGCCGCGTTGATAAACCGTTCGCCCTTGCTTAATCGTCTCCAGCACCTGCAGGTTGGCCAGCTGATGCGACGGCACGGTCAGCGGGTTATCCGACAGCACCACCAGATCCGCCAGTTTCCCGACCTCGATCGAGCCTTTGCGATCATCTTCAAAGTGCTGATAGGCCGACCAGATGGTCTGTGCCTTGAGAGCCACCCAGGGCGACACACGGTGCTCAGGCCCCAGTACACGCCCCGAACGTGTCGTGCGGTTTACGGTCGCATCGAGCACGCGTATTGAGGATGGCAGCGCCACAGGCGCATCGTGATGCGAGGTGAACTTCATGCCCTCTTCCAGCACCCATCCCGTCGGCGAAATATTCTGCGCCCGCGGATTTCCCAATACCGACTCGAGATGCCAGTCCCCCCAGTAAAAGGTATGCATGGGAAACAGCGAGGGGAAAATTCCCAGCTCCTTGAGCTGACGTACTTGGTCGCGACGCAAAGTCTGACCATGAATCAGCACAGGCCGAACCGCACGGGCTTGCTCCACTGGCCCGCTCGCGCGCACCGCCGCAATGAACTGGTCAATGGCCGCATCCCCATTGCCGTGTACCAGAATCTGCCAGCCATTGCGTATGGCCTTTGCCACTTCTTCATTGGCCCTGGCATCGCTGAGCACGCCATAGCCCCGATAGCCAGGTTTCTGCCCTTCTGGCGGCTGCAGATAGGGTTCGCTTAGCCAGGCAGTCTTGCCTTGGGGAGAACCATCCAGCGTGAGCTTGACGCCACCAATGCGGAAGTGATTCTTATAGCCGCGGCTGAACTGGAGGTGATTTGGCAAGGCGCCCTCGCCCAGCTTGAGGATGTCGGGGTAAGAAACTACATCAACCACCAGACGCCCCGACTCCGCCAAGGTCATGGCCGATGCAATCGCTCCCATATCGGAGCGTCCGTCTTGCACCGTGGTGTAGCCGAACTGCAGATAGAGTTGCTGGGCTTTTTCCAGCCACTCCATGGAATGCTCCAGCGTCATCTTGGGCATGAGCTTGCCCAGCGTGAAGAAAAAGGCATTCTCTTCCAGCACCCCATTAGGCTCCTGACTGCCGATGCGACGGCGAATGACGCCCCCTTCCAGAGCCGGCGTTTGTGCGCCAATGCCTGCGCGTGCCAAAGCCGCAGAGTTGAGTGCGCCGAAATGTCCTGACTGGTGAATCACGGCGATAGGCAAGTCACGCGAGACCGCATCCAGATCGTCTCGCGTGGGGTGGCGCCGCTCTTGAAGCTGAGAGTCGTCATAGCCAAAGCCCAGCACAATCCCCAGTTTTTTGACTTCGGCAGAGGTCTGGATGTAGTTACGCAGCGTTTGCTGCAAGTCTGCGATCGTGGCATTTGCGCCGTCGGGAGGCGGCAGCAGATTCGCTGAAATGGCCTGCAGCCCCACACCACCAATATGGCTGTGGGGGTCTACAAAGCCCGGGATCAGCGTACGCCCTTGCAGATCCACCATGCGTGTTGTGGGGCCACGCAGCGCCTGCATGCTCTCAAGCGAGCCGACAGCGGCGATCAGCCCCTGTACAACGGCAACAGCCTCTACCTGAGGCTGTGCATCATTCATGGTGAGAATCGGACCACCGTAGTAGATCTGCTCAGCAGCTTGGACGCTGCCCTGGGGCTTGCTCGAAGCACAGCCCGACAGCCAAAGCGTTGATGACAATGCCGTCAGCGAAGCTGCGGTGGCAAGAAACTGGCGTTTTTGCATGATGCTCCTCTACGAAAGAGCTGTGTCACCACGATGCTCATGTGAAGCAGTCTGTGACTCTGAAGCTGAGGCTCAAAGCCCCTCCAAAATTCAGCATGAAAACAGGCTTCAGGCCTTTACTATAAAGAGCCTTAAGCTCACAAAAAAGAGGGTAGCCTGCTCTTTGGGTGACTCAGTGCCCAAGCCGGCTCCAGCAGCGCCCCACACCCAGCGCCAGCAACCATCCAACAACGCACATGCTGCCTGTCACCATCCAGGTGAACTGCCAGCCGCCCATCCAGACCGCCACGGCTGCGACCAAAGGCGGGCCTGCAAACTGCCCAACACAGGACCACTGCTGCATAAAGCCCATGGTCGTAGAAACCGTCGTTGGGCTAGGTGCCAAGTGCATGGCGGTCGTGAACAAAGTCGCAGGTATCAGGCCGCCTGTGGCAGAAAACAGAGCTACCGCTACAAAGCGAAGCCACAAAGGAGCCAGTGCCTCCTCGCCGACCTGCACATAGGCCAGCAGCGCTGTCAGCCCCATCAGCACATAGCCGGTCTGCAGACAGCGCGCGGGACTCCAGCCACGGTTCAGCAGCTTTCCTGCTGCAACATTGCCCAGCATATTGCTGGCGGCCACCACGGCAGTCAGCAAACCAGCGAGCTTGGCACTCAGTCCAGCATCTGCATACAAGGTTGGTAAAAAGCCGACAATGCCCATCCACTGCCCCGAATACACCATGAAGCCCAGGGACACTAGCCAGGGACCGGGGCTGCGCAACGTCAGTGCCAGACGCGGACGCCACCCCTCGACGGTCGTTACAGCAGGAGCCGGATTGACAGCAGCATCCGCTGGCACCATACGCCACACGGCATAGGCAGTCAGCGCCGAAACAGCTCCCAGAATCATCCACCAGGCTTGCCAGCTGGTTGCCTGCAGGACCCAGGGCCCCAACAGCAAGCCCATGGCGCTGCCTATGGGCATGTAGGAGCCCCACCAGCCCATGCGCGCGCCCAGCTCGGAAGGCTTGACATTGCGTCGAATCAAACCTGGAGCGGGCATGGCAACCAGTAAAAAACCCAGCCCTTCCAGTACCCGCAAGGTCAGTAGCCAGACAAAACCCGTCGCGGCAGCGCCAACCATGCTGGACAAGGCCATCAGCATCAAGCCGGCGAGGACGCTGCGGCGCAAACCCCATTTGTCTGCCCCCAGTCCAACGAACAGTCCCAGCACCATCCCCGCTACCTGTACGGTGGAGAGCAAGAATCCGGCCTGCACCAGCGATACGCCCAACTGCTGCTGCAACAAAGGCACAGCTGGAGGCAGTTTGCCCACATGCAAGGAGGCACTGATGCCCGCTGCCACAATAATCCAAGAGGGGTTCAGGCCCCGGTTATTCACTGGCTCCAGCACGTTTTCTCTTTTTCTCAGGTAGGTGATATGTCAACTATCTAGCATAGGACAAAACTGCATCTCCTAAAGACTTGCACTTCAGTCCACACCAGCCTTGGCCTGCATCCATAAAGGAAAGTGCTGGATACGCTGAGCATGCTACGGCGCCCCACCTCCAGTCTTATCGAAAGATTTTCATGCGCTCTTCCTTCGACTTCAGTTCCTGGTCTTCTCTGCTCTCGACTTTGTTGGGCTTGCTTCTCATGACCTGCCTGATGATGGGCGTGCGTCTGCTGTTCATGCATACCGTACAGAAGCGACGCGAGCGCGAAAATCGGCAGATCAATGAACGGCTGAAAACCTTGATCGCAGCCTACAAGACGCTGGGCAGTTCCTTTACCGGAACATTGAGTGTCAACCCAGAGCACCTGCGCGACCTCAAAAATGCAAACTTGGGCGAGCGACAGCCTGTCAGCGAAAGTCTGAGCGAGCGTCGCCGCCGTATTCGTGATGCCGTAGAGGCCGCCTTGTCCGACATCATCTTGCTGGGCACCGAAGAACAGGTGGAAATGGCCGCACGTGCCGCGCAAGATATGGTTGAAGGCCGTCCTATCGAAACCTCGGCGCTGGTTGCTTCGCTGCGCAGCTTTATACGCCAGGCTTTGGATCTGGAGCCCATTTCACCGCAGCTGCAGATTCCACCTCAAGGCCCGTCGCGACCAAGCCAGAGCAGTGGCGGCAATCGAAAGACGGGTGATGGACAAACAGGTGCAGGAGCACGAAATGGCGGTTCTCATGGGGGCGGCGCAGGCGCGGGAATAAGTACAGGCCCAGGCCTTATGCCAGGTGGTCGCAGTAGCGAAGACGGCTCGCTTCTACGCTGATAGCATCAGAGCAGCCAGGACTGCTGATTGCCTGCTTTCAAAAGTCCGTCGTTAGCTTCCGGCACACTTGAACCCATTCCACCGATCACCTCATGACTTTTGCAGACAACCTCCTGCGCCTCCCTGCCGTTACCCATATCAAAGAACTACAGCTGCTTGACGCGAATGGACAGATCACAGCCACGATTCCCAACATACCTGGCAAATCAGGTTCTGTCGCGGTCTATCATGCCCTCCACTCCAAACACGGGTGCATCAACGTTGCAGCCGCTCATGAGGGTTTGGAACTGTTCGCCGAACACACCGCGCATGCTCAAGCCCAGCCAGGTTCTCACCCCAACATTGACCGTCTTCACGATGTCCTCACTACGGGACAAGGCTATGAGGTGAAAGTCATTACCTGCTGATACTGAGCCCTATTCCAAGCATCTAGCCCACCCAAGAAAAAAGGAGCCACAGCTCCTTTTGTATTCCTGAAAATTTCAGTCCATGCTCAGTGCATGTGCAAACCACCGTTGACAGCAAAGTCTGCGCCCGTGGAGTAACTGCCCTCGTCCGATGCCAGCCAAGAAATAATGGAGGCAATTTCAGCAGGCTCACCCAATCGCTTGACAGGCACACCAGCCACAATCTTCTCCAGCACATCTGCACGAATGGCCTTGACCATGTCCGTACCAATGTAGCCAGGGCTGACCGTATTCACCGTTACTCCCTTGGCTGCCAGCTCCTGAGCCAGAGCCATGGTAAAGCCATGCATGCCAGCCTTGGCCGCCGAGTAGTTGGTCTGGCCTGCCTGGCCCTTGGCACCGTTGACCGAGCTGATATTGATAATACGACCCCAGCCCTTTTCCACCATGTCCCCAACCACCTGCTTGGTGACATTGAACATGGAGTTCAGGTTGGTTTCAATGACGGATTTCCAGTCGTCCGGCGTCATCTTGAGAAACATGCGGTCGCGGGTGATACCCGCATTGTTGACCAGCACGTCGATTGTTCCGTGCTCGGCTTTGGTCTGGTTAAAGGCCTCGACCGTGGACTCCCAGGCACCTACATTCCCAACTGACGCATAAAACGTGTAACCCAATTGCGTTTGCTCATTGAGCCACTTCTGGTAATCACGCGATGGGCCGCAGCCCGCGATTACCTTGAAGCCATCCTTGTGCAAACGCTGGCAAATGGCGGTACCGATACCACCCATGCCCCCCGTGACGTACGCTACTTTCTGCCCCATTCATCTCTCCTGTCAATCAATGGTTATTTCACGATCACACTATCCGAGATAGACCTTTTTTAGTTTTCGTCTATCTTCCTGAACGCCGTCTTCCATGCAATAGGGATTGCCAATCTCTGAAAGAAAGTTCGCTCACAGGAGTCCGTAGCGATCTGGCACAACACCCGTCTTCAATGAAGACTTTGGTAAACCACAATCGCCGCGCCTCCTTCAAACAGGCTGGCCTTCAGGAGCACCAGCGCTGTCTGCAATCCAAATCCGACTAAATACCGTATCAGCAGGCCTCAAGCGCCATGGCAACGCCCATACCGCCGCCAATGCACAGACCTGCCAGTCCCTTCTTTGCGCCACTGCGCTGCATCTCGTGCAGCAGAGTCACCAAGATACGGCAGCCAGATGCACCAATCGGGTGGCCAATGGCAATAGCTCCACCATTGACGTTGACCTTGGCGGTATCGATGCCCAGATCCTGGTTCACCGCACAGGCTTGTGCTGCAAAGGCCTCGTTGAGTTCAAACAAGTCCACATCCGCTGCCTGCCAGCCCGCACGCTCCAGCGCCTTGCGCGTGGCGTATACAGGGCCCAGACCCATGACTTCAGGAGCCAGGCCGCTGGTAGCGTAGGAGACGATCTTGGCCAAAGGCTTCAGGCCCAAAGCCTTGGCCTTGGCGGCTGTCATCACCACCACGGCGGCGGCACCGTCGTTCAAGCCTGAAGCGTTACCTGCAGTCACGGAGCCAGCCTTGTCAAAGGCGGGCTTGAGTGTGGCCAGCACATCAGCATTGGTCTTGCGATTGATGTATTCGTCCGTATCGAAAATAACGGGGTCGCCCTTGCGCTGGGGAATACTCACCGGAACGATTTCTTCCTTGAACTTGCCGGCGTCTTGCGCAGCAATCGCCTTTTGCTGGCTTGCCAGCGCCAGCGCATCCTGCTGCTCGCGGCTGACGTTCTTTTCCTTGGCCACGTTTTCGGCCGTAATGCCCATGTGGTACTGGTTGTAGACGTCCCACAGGCCGTCGACGATCATGGTGTCCACCATCTTCCAGTCACCCATGCGCTGACCATCGCGCGATCCCGGCAAGACATGGGCCGACAGGCTCATGTTTTCCTGACCACCTGCCACCACGATTTCGCTGTCACCGGTTGCCACTGCCTGCGCCGCCAGCATCACAGCCTTCAAGCCTGAGCCACACACCGCATTGATCGTCAGCGCTGGCGTTTCCTTGGCAATACCGGCTGCCATCATGGCCTGGCGCGCAGGATTTTGACCAACGCCAGCAGTCAACACCTGCCCCATGATCACCTCACCCACCTGATCTTTGCCAAGCTTGGCACGGCTCAGAGCCTCGCTGATCACGGCGGCGCCCAACTGGGTCGCGGGTACTTTGGCCAGAGTTCCGCCGAATTTGCCCACTGCCGTGCGAACGGCGGAAACGATAACGATGTCTTCCATTGCTGACGAACCTTTCTAGGTTTCTTACAAATGATGTTGGTGTGGGACTGCCTTGTGTTCACCGTGCAGTCCGCGGCTTACTACTGCAGCAAGCATGCTCGATGCTGCACCGCAATATGAAGCTCATTGTGCCTCAAGCTTTTTCACACTTTGGCCAGAACGTAACGTCCAGGAGCAGCCTCAATCTCGGCATAGGCAGTCTTGCGTCCGTAAGCCTTGGGGGCCGCTTGTTGCTTGCCTGCATGTCTTGCCAGCCATTCGCTCCAGTCTGTCCACCAGCTTCCCGGATATTCCGTCGCTCCCGCTTGCCACTCATGGAAATTGCTGGGGAACTCGCCATCTTCACGCAGCCAGTGACTACGCTTGTTCTTCGCCGGTGGGTTGATCACTCCGGCAATGTGACCAGAAGCCCCCATCACAAAGCGCAGCTCTCCTCCGAGCACTTGAGATGAGGCATAAGCCGAAGCAACGGGAACAATATGATCCTCACGCGAACCATAAATATAAACAGGCATCTTGAGCTGACCGATATCGACCTTCTCTCCACACACGGTCAGCGCTGCGGGCTTGATCAGACTGTTCTCAAGGTAGAGATTGCGCAAGTACCAAGCATAGAAGGGACCTGGCAGGTTGGTGGAGTCACTATTCCAGTAGAGCAGATCAAAGGGCGGAGGAGTTTCGCCTTTGAGGTAGTTGCCCACCACATAGTTCCAGACCAGGTCATTAGGGCGCAAAAAGCTGAAGGTGGAGGCCATGTCCTGTCCCTTCATCAGCCCCCCCTTGCCCATTTGCATCTCGCGCAGACGCACCATGTTTTCATCAATAAAGATGTCCAAGATGCCGGAGTCACGAAAATCAAGCAGCGTGGTCAAGAGCGTCATGCTAGCTACAGGGAACGGCTGCTCCTGCACTTTTCCTGTTCCAGCCTTGCTTGTCGTCTTCACTGCAGCGCGACTGCGTTTGGGCTGAAGTTCCTGGAGCAGCCCTTGTTCACGAGCATGACGCGCAGCCAGCACCGCCAAGGCCGTAGAAAGCATGGTGCCTCCCACACAGAAGCCCAGTACATTGATTTGGGGCACTTGGCAGATATCCTGAACGGTACTCACCGCTTTGAGCACACCGTCCTCAATATAGTCGTCCCAGGTCTTGTGGCTCATGCTTTCATCAGGATTGCGCCAACTGACGACAAAGGTGCGATGGCCTTGCGCGACGGCATAGCGAATGACTGAGTTATCCGGCTGCAGATCCAGAATATAGAACTTGTTGATGCAAGGCGGCACCATGAGAAATGGCTTCTCGTAAACCTTGCTCGTCAGGGGCTTGTATTCGATGAGCTGGAACAAATCGTTCTCAAACACCACCGCACCCTCGGTGGTTGCTACGTTCTCCCCCACCGTGAACAGACTTTCATCGGTCATGGAGACATGGCCCTGGCGCATGTCTGCAAGCAGATTGGCAATGCCTTGCGCCAGACTCTCTCCCTTGGTTTCCACCACCTTGTTAAGCGCCTCCGCATTTAAGGCCAGAAAGTTGCTGGGAGCCATGGCGGCCACCCATTGCTCAACCGCGAAGCGCACACGATTGCGGGTCTTGTCATCACCCTGCACTGCTTCGGCCATGCCAGCAAGCATGCGGCTGCCCAGCAAATAATTGGCCGCCGCCATCGCTGCTACGGGGTTGGCACTCCATTCAGGCTTGGAGAAGCGCTTGTCCTTGGACAGCATGGCCTGTACGTTGTGAGCGTCGGTGAGTGCCTGAACCGACTGGAGATATTCCTGCTGCAACTCCTGCAGCTTTGAAGCATCAAATTGAACAGTCTGAGCCAAGCCTGCGGTCATCTGCGGCAAGGCAGACGACATGGAGTCCATGATGGCAGCCCAGGGGTTGCTGCCTAGCTGTCCCGACAAACTGGCGGGCGCCACAGGCGTGAAATTCTGCATCTGCTGAAGCGCTTGGAGGCTCTTGCGCCACTGCTCCTGCCAGAATTGTTGAATGGATTGGCCAGCCTGGCCCCAGCTCGGGTCAAAAATCATGCTTACATCCTAGTCAAGGCAAGCGACCGACGATCTCCGGGTCTGGGAACGCTTGCGGAATCTGCAATACGGCTCACACGCAGGAATTGTCACCGATGTGCCATGCATTTCCGACAAGAACATTCGTCATGTAGCCTTGAGACTGCTGATTTGACACAGCCTTTCCCTTTATCAGCGTTCTTTCCAGACCTTTGCCAAGACACCATGTACCTTATCGCCATCGCCTGGATGTATGTCGTCGTCATGATGACGATTGCCGAAGCCGCCAGCCCCAGCGGCACCCTACTGGGTGCATTTTTTACCTTTGTGCTCTACGGCTTGCTGCCGCTTTCCATCGTGCTCTATATCTTTGGAACACCGGCACGCAAGCGCCGTCTCAAAGAGCGTGCACAACAGGAAGCACTCGCTGCAGCACAGTCCAGCGAGTGCGTAACATCAAGCACTGCGCCAGATACTGGCAGCGAGCCGTCCACTGCTTCCCAGTCGGGCTGCGTCACGCCTGTGCGAGAAAAATCGTGACCCATTGCTGACCGTGCACCAGGGCTGGCTGCCATCGTTGCCGAAGATTGCTGCAATACCCAATGCAGCAAGCCTTTGCCGGGCCAGCATGGGAAGGTTGGCCAGGTATTTGCCCTGGGAACCCCGTACCTCAGCAAAATATTGGGCAGCAGCCGCGTCATGGGCCACAAAGATATCGCGCACTTCAGTTCCCACCTCAAAGGATTCTGGGCCAATGCATGGTCCCAGCCAGGCCTGGGTGTGAGCGGCAATCCGAGGTACTTCTTTTTTAATAGCTGGAAGCGCTTGCTGCGCCTGCACTTCCTGGCAAAAAGACTCGAAAATTCGCTCCAAGACACCGACAGCTAAAGGACCGTCAGCGGTCTTTCTTCCCGGCGGCATTCCTGCCAACCCACGCCAGCCAGCATGCGCAGCACCGACAACAAGACCGGAGTCATGTGCCAGCAGCACCGGCAGACAGTCGGCCACCATGATGGTGCAAACCACACCGGCATCGCTGCTGACACAGGCATCAAAAGCCGCACCATTGGAGCTGGCGACATTGCCTGCATTCAGCGCTAGGACATCCACGCCGTGCACCTGCTGCAAAAATGCCGTGCAGGCCCCGGGCGTCAGGGCTTGCAGCGCCGCGTTGAAGAGGTCACGGTTTCGGCGCACATGCGCCGGGTCATCACTGACATGGTCTCCCAGGTTGAGGCTGCCCCATGGGGCCTGGCTCACCCCTCCTTCACGCGATGTACAAACGGCATGGACACCCGGCACGGCAGGCCAGTCTGGTACCAGCCAAGATGAAGGCCACTGCTCAGGCTTGGAGGCAGCCTGAAGGCTATCGCAAGGGCTTTGGTTCATGGCGTTACCGTCACTCTGCATCGGGACATGCCGAAGGATGGGCCTGCTGAAAAGCCGGCAAGGCATTGCAGCGTTCCACCACCTCCATCAAACGCGGCAGCCCGTTCAAATTCACATCGAAGCGCTGCGCATTGAAAACCTGAGGAATCAAGCAGCACTCCGCCAGCGTAGGCACATCACCCCAGCAAAAAACAGAATGCTGTTGGCCTGCTGCCTTGCGCTCGGCATCCAGCAGCTGTAGTTGACGCTCGAAAGCCTCCAGCCCCGAGCGCACCCAGTGGGCATACCAAGCAGTCTTGGCCTCATCACTAAGCTTCAACTCGTGCACCAGGTACTTCAGCACACGCAGGTTGTTCAAGGGGTGAATCTCGCAAGCCACCATCTGGGCCAATGCCCGTACATGAGCTCGTCCCAAGGCATCCTGGGGCAACAGCGGCAGCTGAGCATGGGTTTCATCGAGGTATTCAATGATGGCCATGGATTGCGTAAGCCACTGGCCCTCATCGGTTACCAGGGCTGGAACCAAGGCATCCCCTACCTGGCTGGCATAGGCCTCGGCCTTTTGTTCGCCACGCACGAGGTGCACCGGAACAGACTCATAAGACAGGCCCTTAAGTTGCAGTGCAATGCGCACGCGATAAGAGGCAGAGGAGCGGAAGTAGGTATGCAGCTTCATGATGTCTGCAGCATAGCGCGAGCATGGAAGTGTCGCATCACGGATCAAGGCTCCGGTACGTAAAACTAGCTATCCAAAGTACGAGGAACTACCGTCGGCTGCGTGGCACACTGCTCACCACATCCATCCAACGCTGATTTCAGCGCGTGTTCTTGCCGAGGATTTCATGAGCTACGTGTTCACTCCCCCCCCCGCCGCCAGCCTGCCTGTTGTAGGCTGCAGCGAGCGCTTCCCCCTTCACCGCATCTATTGTGTGGGCCGCAACTATGAGGATCACGCCAAGGAGATGGGCTTCACA
Organism: Comamonas sp. FUJ_7; assembly: GCF_057369555.1. Taxonomy (NCBI): domain Bacteria; kingdom Pseudomonadati; phylum Pseudomonadota; class Betaproteobacteria; order Burkholderiales; family Comamonadaceae; genus Comamonas; species Comamonas sp. FUJ_7. Next base: position 435,393 of record NZ_JBXXZI010000001.1, on the reverse strand, counting down.
GGCCGTGAGCCTCCATTCTTCTTCATGAAGCCTGCAGATGCGGTCGTGCCCGTCAACCCAGACAGCCTCACCGCGGTGGCCTACCCCTCGATGACGCAGAACCTGCACCATGAGATCGAGCTGGTCGTTGCCATCGGCAAGGCAGGCAAGAACATCAAGGCTGCGGATGCGCTGGAATATATCTACGGCTATGCCGTGGGTCTGGACATGACACGCCGCGATCTACAAAACGATATGAAAAAGCAGGGCCGGCCCTGGTGCATTGGCAAAGCCTTCGAGCAGTCTGCCCCCATTGGCGCCATCACGCCGGTAGAGCAAGCTGGCGACATCACCAATGCCGAGATTTCCCTGCAGGTCAATGGCGTCGACCGCCAACGCAGCCATATTCATAAGCTGATCTGGAATATTGCCGAAACCATCGAACATCTATCGGCAGCCTGGGAGCTGCAACCCGGCGACCTCATCATGACCGGCACCCCGGAAGGTGTTGCTGCCGTGGTCAAAGGCGACACTCTGGAAGGCCACGTGAACGGTCTTGAGTCCATCAAGATCCAAATCGTCTGAAACCATTACGCGCTATCTACTTGTTGAAGGGAGCCCTTAGAGGCTCCCTTTTTCATAGCTGTTTGCGCAAGTTCCACCTGCGCTTGCAAGCTATTTTGCTTATAGTTGCGGCATGATTTTTCGCAACCCCATCAAGTTCTGCCGCAATTGCGGCACCGCAGTCACCTACCGCGTTCCTGACGATGGGGACACGCGCGAGCGTGCGGTCTGTCCCTCCTGCAAGACCATCCACTACGAGAATCCTCTGAATGTCGTGGGCACTTTGCCCGTGATGGATGACGGGCGTATTCTGCTGTGCAAGCGCAATATCGAGCCCAGGCGTGGCAAATGGACCTTGCCCGCGGGATTCATGGAGCTTGCAGAAACCACTAGGGCAGGTGCGCAGCGCGAAACCGACGAAGAAGCGGGCGCAGATATAGAAATGGGCAGATTATTTTCCCTGATCAATGTGCCTCAGGTTGGACAAATCCACTTCTTCTACTTGGCTCGTCTGAAAAGCAGCCAGTTCTACCCAGGCCCGGAAACGATGGAGGCCCAGTTGTTTACAGAAGCGGATATTCCCTGGGAAGAGATTGCCTTTCGTACCGTCAAGGTCACATTGGAGCGTTTCTTCGCCGATCGGCAAGCTGATGCACTGAATGAACCGAAGGTGCACTGCATCGACCTACTGTAAGCAAACACAGCCCCATAGTCCAAAAGCCTTGAAAGTCATCAAGAGATTCAAGATTGATGCCTCTTCTTGAATGAATAGACGAAGTTGTCCGACGCAGAGTTCACTTTTACATATCAAAAATTACTTCTGAAAACAAATTGCACCCCTTTTCCAGATTCCGCCAGTGGATGAAGGGTATGCATGAAGAGGAAGCTTTAGAGGTGCTCTGTACATCAGCAAAGACAAAGTCAGAGTCGTAAAAGGACTGTCCCAGCTCTACAGCCTCTTCATGGATCATTGTCAACTCGATGAATGAGGCGTCATGAAGGCATTTTCAAGCCCCGCAATGAAGTCTCAACGCTTGCTTCGGCGTGTCTGGGCTCTTGCTCTGCTGGTTCTGGTTCTGATGTTCAGCACCAGCGCAAGCCTTTATCTACTCTCCGCAGTGCGCGGCTTTGTCAACGGAGAAAGCCTTTGGTCCAAAGCCCAGAAAGACGCCATCTACGCCCTTTCACGCTATGCCGATGAAGGCAATCCATCCGATCTGGCTCGCAACCAGAGCGCTTTACTGGTGCCGCGCGGGGATGCCGAAGCACGTAACGCCCTCTACAACGAGCCATTGCGTCTGGATCTCGCGCGAAAAGGCATTGAGCAGGGACTGAACCATCCCGACGATGTCAATGCGCTGATATGGCTGCTGCGAACTTTTCGGTATTTCAGCTGGGTGCAGGAGCCCGTTGCCTATTGGAAGCTGGGCGATGAATATCTTGACCAGCTTGACTCTCTGGCGCGGGAAATACAGCAAAGCTACAAAGATGGTGCGGTCACACTCGAAACTGTCGCAGCGTGGAAACGCGAGATTGATCTCATCAATCAAGGCGTAACCGCACTGACCAGAGCATTCAGCGACTCTCTGGGACACAGCTCTCGCAGCATCGTATGGCTGCTACTGAGCCTCAATGGCGCTCTGGCAGTGACTCTGGTTGCGCTATGGACCTGGAGTACCTGGCGCCTGATACAACAGCGTGAATTGATACAGGCTGGACTCAATTCTGAGAAAGAGCGGGCAGAAACTACTCTGGCAGCCTTGGGCGATGCCGTCATCACCACCGATGCAAAAGGAGCCGTCAACTACATCAATCCTGCAGGCATCGGTTTGCTGGGCCTACAAAACAAGAGTTTTCTTGGCAAGCCTATCAAGCTGATTTTGCAGTTTTACTGCATGGACTCTGCTTTCAGCAGCGAAGAGCTTCTCTCTCAACTGCTGAACGAAGCCATGATCGTTCGAGATAACCAGACGCATTGGGTACGCCGCACCGACCACAGCATCGTGCCGGTCAAAGTGCTGGGCTCCACCATGCTGTGTGAAGGCCAGGTGTCAGGTGCCCTCTTCGTTTTGCGAGATGTGTCGCGCGAGCAGCAATACATGGACCAGCTTTCCTGGAATGCTCGTCACGACACATTGACAGGCTTGGAGAACCGCGGGGAGTTCGAGCGCCGTCTACAAACACTTCTCACCCAGGGCTTGCATCAGGTCAAGCCTTGTGCACTGCTCTACATTGATCTTGACCAGTTCAAGCTCATCAATGAAACCAGCGGCCATGCAGCAGGGGAAGAAGTGCTGTGCGAAGTATCACGCATGCTCTCAAGCAACCTGCGTGAAAGCGACTGTCTGGCACGAATGGGCGGCGATGAGTTTGCCGTATTGCTGGAAAACTGCCAGCCCGCCAGCGTGGCCGCCATTGCCGAAAAACTCCGTCAGGCCGCTCTGGATCTGTCCATCAGCTGGGGAGACAAGACATTGCGTACAGGCTTTTCCATTGGTGTCGTCCACATCCATAGCGATGCTTCCAACGCAGCAGAGCTACTTCGCATGGCCGATATGGCCTGCTATCAAGCCAAGGAGCGAGGCCGCAACCGGGTCTTTTTCTATACCCCAGAAGACGGCACGTACAGCCGCTACGTCAGTGAAATGGAATGGGCTACACGCATACGCTCGGCCCTGGATGAAGAGCGATTCTGCCTCTATGCCCAAAACATTGCACCGCTGCAAGGCGACAAGCAAAAAGGCATGCATTTTGAGGTTTTGCTGCGCCTGCGCGATGAAAGCGGACAGATCCTGGCCCCTGGCCACTTCATTCCTGCGGCAGAACGCTACGGCCTCATGCCATCTCTGGACAGATGGGTCATCTCCAAGACCTTGCAAACGCTGTCCCAGCAGCCCGACTATGCCAAGCAGGTGGACACCTGCTCCATCAACCTATCTGGCTCCAGCCTTGACGATGAAGCCCTGCTGGAATTCATTACGGCTCAAATGCAGTACTACGGCATTGCGCCCCAGATACTGTGCTTCGAAATTACCGAAACGAGTGCCATTGGCAATCTCAGCAATGCCAGACGGTTGATCCAGGCTCTGCGGGCCATGGGGTGCCGCTTTGCGTTAGATGACTTCGGTGTCGGCATGTCTTCGCTGACCTATCTCAAACAGCTTCCCGTGGATTACCTCAAGATTGATGGAGGCTTTGTGCGCGACATGCTTCAGGACAGAGGTGATCACGCCATGGTGGAGATGATCAACCGCATCGGCCAGACATTGGGTAAAAAAACCGTTGCCGAGTTTGTAGAAAGCCGAGAAATCGCCGAAGAGCTCATGAGCATGGGAGTGGACTACGTCCAGGGCTATGCGATTGCAAGGCCCCAACCCTTGAGTGCCGACTTTTTCGCCCCAAAGGCCAATCAGCTGCCGCAGTGGTATGACTCACTAGCCTTGGGTTACTGATGCCTTTTCAAGTCCGTGCACAGCTGCCGATTCACAGAAAAATAAAAACGACGCCTTGAATGCGTCGTTTTTATTTTCAGATGAAGCTGCAAGCAAGACAGCAATCAGATTGCAGCCTCAGCGCGGCTTTCGCGCAGCCTGAGTCTTGCCAGCTGCAGCTTTGGAGCCGGGCTTGGACTTGATGCCTGCACGGGGCGGCAGACCTGTGTGCTGTGTCAGCATCTTGCCGGGTTGGGGCTGATTCGTGCGGAAGCGCACATCGCCCCTAGGCTCCATGCTCGCTTCTTCGGAACGGCGGCGAACCGCCACAGCCTTGCCGTCCTTGTTGGTGGTGTAGCCCATGCCACCGCTACTGCTCTTGGACGAAGTGCTGTTTTTCTTGCGCGCGGTCTGATAACTGCCATCAACCATGGGTTGGAAAGTCGGAATCAGGTGCTGCTTTCCATTGCCGATCAGATCGGCACGCCCCATGGTCTTGAGCGCATCGCGCAGCAATGGCCAGTTGTTCGGATCGTGGTAGCGCAAGAAGGCCTTGTGCAGACGGCGGCGTTTTTCACCGCGCACAATGTCCACGCGCTCCTCTTCCTCGTCGCGCATCTGACGGCGGACCTTGGTCAGCGTGTTGCGCCCAGAGTGATACATGGCCGTGGCCGTGGCCATGGGACTGGGATAGAAGGTCTGGACTTGGTCGGCGCGAAAGCCATTCTTCTTGAGCCAGATGGCCAGATTCATCATATCTTCATCGCTGGTGCCTGGGTGAGCGGCGATAAAGTAAGGAATCAGAAACTGCTTTTTGCCGGCCTCTTCGCTGAACTTCTCGAACAGCTGCTTGAACTTGTCATAGCTGCCGATGCCCGGCTTCATCATCTTGGTGAGCGGGCCCTGCTCGGTGTGCTCAGGCGCAATCTTCAGATAGCCGCCCACATGGTGCTGCACCAGCTCCTTCACGTACTCGGGCGACTTGACGGCCAGGTCGTAGCGCAGACCGGAGCCGATCAGAATCTTCTTGATACCGGGCAGCTTGCGCGCGCGGCGATAGATCTTGATCAGCGGGCCATGGTCGGTGTGCAGGTTCTGGCAGATACCGGGGAACACACAGCTGGGCTTGCGGCAGGCCGCTTCAATCTGCGGGCTCTTGCAGCCCAGGCGGTACATATTGGCCGTGGGGCCACCTAGGTCGGAAATGGTGCCGGTAAAGCCCTTGACCTTGTCGCGGATCTCTTCGAGCTCCTGAATGATGGAGTCTTCCGAGCGGCTCTGGATGATGCGGCCTTCGTGCTCAGTAATCGAGCAGAAGGTGCAGCCGCCAAAGCAGCCTCGCATGATGTTCACGGACGTGCGAATCATCTCCCACGCGGGGATCTTGGTTTCGCCATCGTGGCTGCCGTTTTCATCGGCGTAGGCGGGGTGCGGGTTGCGCGCGTACGGCAGGCCAAACACCCAGTCCATCTCGGCGGTCGTCAGCGGGATGGGGGGCGGGTTCATCCATACATCGCGGGCCGTAGCACCTTCACCGTGCGCCTGCACCAGCGCGCGGGCGTTGCCAGGGTTGGTTTCCAGGTGCAGCACGCGGTTGGCATGGGCGTACAGAATCGGATCGCTCTTGACCTGTTCGTAGCTGGGCAGACGCAGCACGGTGCGGTCGCGCGGGGGCAGCTTGGATTTGCTGCGCAGCGACAGATTGGGCACGAACTGGATCGGCTGGACATTGGCCACCGAAGCCCCCGAATTGCCCGCTCCACCCGTATTTTTTCCGCTGCCGCATGTCGGCCCTATGGGCTCGGCTGCTTGCGCCTTTTCGGCATCTTCAGAACCCGACTCTTTTGAGCAGGTCTGCCCCTGGGCCTCGGCCTGCTCGCTGGTCGTCATATAGGGGTTGATGTGGGCTTCGACTTCACCGGGCTCATCCACCGTGGTGGAGTCCACCTCGAACCAGCCCTCTTCCGATGCGCGGCGGAAAAACGCCGTTCCGCGCACATCGGTGATCTGCTCCACCGGCTCACGCTCGGCAATGCGGTGGGCCACTTCGACCAGCGCTCGCTCGGCGTTGCCGTACAGCAGGATGTCGCACTTGCTGTCCACCACGATGGAGCGACGCACCTTGTCGCTCCAGTAGTCGTAGTGAGCAATGCGGCGCAGCGAGCCTTCGATGCCGCCCAGCACAATGGGCACGTCCTTGTAAGCTTCGCGGCAGCGCTGGCTGTAGACGATGGCGGCGCGGTCGGGGCGCTTGCCGCCCACGTCACCAGGGGTGTAGGCGTCGTCGGAGCGAATCTTGCGATCAGCCGTGTAGCGGTTGATCATCGAATCCATATTGCCCGCTGTCACACCCCAAAACAGATTGGGCTTGCCCAAGGCCTTGAAGGCCTCGGCGCTGGTCCAGTCCGGCTGGGCAATGATGCCCACGCGAAAGCCCTGCGCCTCCAGCACACGGCCAATCACGGCCATGCCAAAGCTGGGGTGGTCCACATAGGCATCGCCCGTGACCAGAATGACGTCGCAGCTGTCCCAGCCGAGCTGATCCATCTCCGCACGACTCATGGGCAGAAATGGCGCCGTACCAAAGCGCTTGGCCCAGTACGGCTTGTAGCTGGTCAGCGGTTTGGCATCGCGGTGAAAAAAGGAAACATCAACCGGGGCGTTCATGGGGATGAGCTTTAACGGAAAAACAGCCGGCCAGTGTACGTTTTGCGCCTGATCTCTGCATCCCTAAGGTCTTGCCACTAAGGAAAGGATTTCTCTAGCGAGTTCTCAAATCCATAGCATGGAGCGCCATTGATGCCTTGTTTTCAAAACGTTTACTATTTGGTTTTCTTTATTAATAAGCCATGACAGCTACCAAAATAGGAGCATAGGCTGCATCTGCGCGCACTGCAGCTCCCCAAAGCAGTTAAGCAGAGCTAGGTACAAGCCCCGCTCTCTGCCTGACTGCATACTTCTTAGTGTGAGATTCAGGTTGAATCAGGCTTTGCCTGCTGGCTCTCAGTCGCGCTTGGCTTGCAAAACCTTTCCTGACACGGTATTGGCACCGCGCACGCCAAAATCGGAAACATATGGGCGGCACGGCCCGCAATAATTCACGCGGCCATGTACGTAAGCACCAAGGCAAGCCTGTCTCGGTCACGCGCTTGGCCACACCAGCTTTTTGCAAAATTTCCATGGATAGCCGCGTAAACACAATGGCACGGCTGCCTTCAGAGACCCGTCGATTGCGACTCCAGCACGACTCAGCGCAGGCCGTGATGGGCTATCTCCAGCGCCGCGCTCAGCGCCACAGGGCCGCTGCTCACAGTGACGATGAGGTGCTTTGGCTCTCCGGGGTGTTATGTCTTGATCTCCAGGCGCACAGTGTAGAAAACGGCTTTCCCGCCGATGTCACCAAATGGAGACGAACCATGCATGCATAAAATTCACATCGGAATAGCCTTCTAGCGCTTACACATCAATTGTTAGCAGCTATCGAATTTGGAACTCTACAGCGGTGGCCCTGCTCGCGCAGCTTGGCGCAAACGCGTTTGACATAGGTTCTGAAGCTGCTGAGATGAATGCCCAGATGCTAGGCAAGCGCCTCGGCTCTAGGCCCTGCACCAGAGAATGCTGAAAGAGGTGCCGCAGAGTGCGAGTTCATGCCGACAATTTTCGCAGCACTACCAGAAGATGCAGGCATGAAAAACCGGCTTTCGTTTGCAGAATCAGCCGGCCGGTCAGAAATTCATAGAAAGCAGGCTGCTGAGCTACCACTCGCCCACATTGCGTATGCGTTGCAGCAGGTCCCACTCGTCCTCCGGTGACGGGGCCTGCTCGGCTGGCGGCTCGGCAAGCTCCTGCGCCAGTGGCGGCGGCATGACGTGCTCTCGACCAAAAGTGTGTTCGCTCAGGGACTGTGCTTGCAGACGGTTCATGACGGCCTCCTTTGCTAGTAGCTTAATGCTGTACTTTTTGACTATTTGTAGGAACCTGATTAACGCCACTGTCGCGCAAACCCTGCAAAGCGCGTCGTCACGTCATCGAACTGACACAATGGCTGCAACACCCCATGGCTTTGCTCCGCTGTCTTTGCGGTTATGCTGCCGCCGCTATGCCTCAGACCCTTCGCTCTCCTGCCTCCAGTGAACTGATCATCAAAAAAAGCCGGTTTATCGGCTGCGTACAGCCGATGACGGACAGGGCCAGCGCACAGGCTGTCGTCGATGAACTCAGACGCCAGCACCCAGGCGCCGCCCATGTCTGCTGGGCTTTGCTGGCTGGTGGTCAATCTGCAGCCGTGGATGATGGCGAGCCCAGCGGCACCGCAGGCCGCCCCATGCTGGATGTATTGCGCCACCAGGATCTGGAGGGCGTTCTGGCCACGGTGGTGCGCTATTTTGGCGGCGTCAAACTCGGTGCTGGTGGTCTGGTGCGCGCCTATACCGATGCCGTGGCACAAGCCTTGCTGCAGGCCGAAAAAGTGGCCATTCAACGCATGCAGATTCTGCAGTGCACCGCCCCCTACCCGCTGGAGGGCTTGGTTCGACGCATGACCGAGGCTGCTGGTGCCGAGCTGCTGCAAGTCGATCACGGCAGTCTGGTGACTTTCAGGCTTCAGATGCCTGAGGCTGCTGCTGCTGAATTGATGAGTACTCTCAATGAGAGCGGGCAAGGCCGCATTGGCTGGCTCAAGCCAGACCAGCTTTAGAGCCACTCACGCAACCCTTCATACATCGTTGCACCGCCTTGTCGTACGCCTGTACTGCCAGCGGCGTCGCGCCTCGCCTCAACCGCAAATCTTCGATTTGCTGGGTTGCGTAAGCCGCTCTTAACAACGGCTTTCCCAAAGAACTGCCCGCCTAAAACAAAACCCGCCGAAGCGGGTTTTGCGAGCCAAAGCTTTCAGCAATTGCCTTTCTTGGCCTGTCCCGGAGGGCAGCCGTGGGGGTGCGGCTTTTTATAGCCATCCCCGTAATAACCACCACGGTCGTGATAAACCGCGCAACCACTCAGAACAAAAACAGCAGCAGCCAGTGCAAAAATGGTTTTCATCACTTTGTCCTTTCCGAACTTATAAGTCGCCAGTCTATAAAAGTTGTAGCCTGACTTCTGTCAACAATCTTTACAGCTCATGAGAAGGGCTGACCTCAAAGCAGCCTCAATTCGCCTGCGGCTCTTGTTCCACCGCGACCTGTAAGTGCAGCAACGTGAAATACAGGGTCACATCGCCTTGCTGATCAATGAAGGTGCCCACCGCACGCTGCAGGCGGCCAGCAATACACATGCACTCCATGGCCTCAGGTCGGCCGCCGGGAATCCGGGCTGTAGTCAGCAGTGCCAGCTTGTTTTCGCGGCCAAATTCGTGCACCACTTCCAGCGCCTCGCCATGCAGCCGGGGAATGGCTTCGTTAGCCCAGCTCCAGACAAAGCTGCCATCTTGCTCGCTGCTGGTGCCGACCAGACAGACCGTGGCAACCACTTCGTGCAGCGGAGCCTCCAGCGCCAGTAAAGCGCGCTCAAGATCCCAGCGGTACTTGGGATTACCTTGAAGTCCAAACTGCTGCGGCCATTGAGCATTGCGGGCCTGCATCATCTCAACAGCCTCGCGGCTCCAGGCGGCCCAGTCGGTGGTTTGTGCTTCGTTGCTCATCGCGTATCCATTGCTTTTCAATAGGCAGCATTGTCAGGCAAGTCTTGGGCTGACCAGCGCGTTTTCACCCACTCCATCCGGACGATTCCCGGCATTGCGTCCAAGCGGCAGACTGATCTTTGCCTCAATCAAATATGGAGACTACCCGATGAAACTCTTGTCCCTGCTGGACCTACGCGCTCTGACGCTAAGCACTGCCGCCGCACTGGCGCTCTCTGCCATGCCCGCCACGGCAAGCACTCCAGCACAAGAGCCCCACTCTTTTGCACAAGCCCCCCATGCAAGCCTGTCAGCTGGACAGCTACTCGCACTGGAGCCCTTGGCCCAGGCCTTCAGCTTGAGCGAAGCCGCCACAGCCTATGCGCTCTGGTACAGCTCTACCGACGGCACAGCAAGCCGGCCTGAGCCAGCCGCGCAGCTCACCACTTCGGGGGCCATTTTTTTACCCAAGGGAACGCCTCCTGCCAGCGGCTGGCCCGTCATTGCCTGGGCACATGGCACGGTCGGTATTGGCGACAACTGCGCCCCGTCGCGCAATCCTCGCTCGGAGCGTGATGCGCAATACCTCAACAGCTGGCTCAAAGAGGGCTATGCCGTTGTCGCCACCGACTATCAAGGCCTTGGCACGCCTGGCCCGCATGCCTACCTCAACAGCCGTGCTGCGGCCTATTCCACGCTGGACTCTGTGCGCGCCGCGCTGAGCAGCAAGGCTTTGCCACTCAGCGACAAAATCGTGATTGTCGGCCAGTCTCAGGGGGCTGCAGCCGCATTTGCCACGGCCAGCTACGCTGCCGAGTACGCGCCAGAGCTGAAGATTCTTGGCACGGTGGCCACTGGCACACCGCATTCAGGGCGTCCCAGCAAAGACGGCAAGATCGCCTATCGCGCCAGCCGCGCCGAACAAGAGCGGGTAGACACCTCCATTGCGTACATTCTTTATGTCGCAGCCGTTGCCAACCAGTCTCAGCCGCGCCTGCCTGCCGAAGCCGTGCTGACCGACAAGGGCCTGTTAGCCATGAGAGCTGCCGAAACGAGCTGCGTGCATCAAATGTTCGACGTCATCAAGAAAGAGCAACTGAGCTGGACCAACACCTTCAAGTCCGACTTCATGAGCTACTACGCCCAGCCCTTCAGCAAAGGGCAGTTCCCCACATTCAAGATCAACACGCCGGTGTTTCTGGGCATTGGTGGTGCAGACAGAGATGCCCCTACGCGCTTTCAGCAAGACCTGGCTGAGCAAAGCTGCGAAGCGGGTACCGTGATTGAAGCCCATACCTACCCCGGCATGGACCACTCACAGGCCGTCAACAGCTCCTTTCCAGACTCTCGCCTTTTTGTGCGCAAACTGTTCCAGGGCGACAAAGTGACGGGCAATTGCAGCAGCCTCGCACACTGACAAGACAACTCCTTCAAACACGTGAGCTGCAAAGCTTGTGTAAAGGAGGGGGCCAAGCACTGCGCTTGCGACCTCTCCTCTTCAGGTTCAAAGAAAAAAATATCAAATCAATAGCTGCTTGCCCTTTTGGCATAAGCATTTGAGGCAATTTGACTGATTTTTTGCCTTCATCCTCCCACCTCTTCCTCTCAGGCAGAAAGAAGGAATAGAACAGTCCAAGGTCGCAATAGCCGCATCTAAGCCGCATCTGAGCAACATCTGCAACGCAAACGACAGCTTTAGGGGACTGCGCCGTGCCATGCTTTGCTTGCCCTATGTAAAGCAAGCACAAGCCAAGGAGACTGTCGTCATGAAAAACCGCTATCCCTTTCCCGAGCTGAACGATCTGCCGCAAGACATTCGCCAGCGCATTGTCGAAGTGCAGGAGAAGTCTGGCTTCATCCCCAATGTGTTTCTGGCCTTTGCCCGTCGCCCGGCGGAATGGCGCGCCTTTTTCGCCTATCACGACGCTCTGATGCTCAAAGAACAAGGCAGCCTGAGCAAAGGGGAGCGCGAGATGATTGTCACCACCACCAGCGCAGCCAACCAATGCCTGTACTGTGTGGTCGCACATGGAGCAATCCTGCGCATCTATGAGAAAAAGCCGCTGATTGCCGACCAGGTTGCTGTCAATTACCGCAAAGCCGACATCAGTGCGCGCGAGCGCGCCATGCTGGACTTCGCCATGAAGGTCAGTCAACGCAGCCAAGAGATCGATGACGCAGACTACGAGGCCCTGTATCCGCACGGCTTTGATGACGAGGACATTTGGGACATTGCGGCCATTACTGCCTTCTTTGGCCTGTCCAACCGCATGGCCAGCTTTGCCGGAATGCAGCCCAACCCCGAGTTCTATTTGATGGGTCGCGTCCCGCGCGAGAAAAAGAGCTGACCGCGCAAGAGACAAAGCAAGTGACAGCAGGGGCTACTCAGGGTAGCAAGAGTCAGCAAGGAATAGCTCACCACTAAAGCTCTTAAAAGAATAGCTACTCTCCCTTTATTTACATTCACGTCAAGCCATTTCTCATCTAAACGCAGGCCCTAAGCCTCAAGCCCGCACCTGCCTTCGCCTAGCCTCCGGTGAGAGCGCGCCTATCGTCCTTTCGCCGTATTGAACAAGGTTGCCCACGCACTCATCGTCATCCTGCTCTAGTTTCTTTGAAGGATGGCGCGGCTCTGGGCGAGTACTAGCCTATGGTCTGAGGCACAACACAGTTTGCGCCCCTGTCGCCCAATCTGCATGGCCGCTGTGAGCGCTCAGCATAGAATCGCCCGCATCGCGGTTTTTGCAAACGCACATTTCAAAGCCGCGCACGCCAGTTTTCCCCAATCCAATATCAAGCGAGACTTTCCCGATGACAAACGAAGAAATCCTGGCCCAATACGGCCCGCGAGAAGCCATGGAATACGACGTGGTAGTGGTAGGCGGCGGCCCCGGTGGCCTAGCCACGGCCATCCGCCTCAAGCAGCTGGCTGCCGAAAAAGGTCAGGATGTCTCCGTCGTTGTGCTGGAGAAAGGCTCCGAGCCCGGTGCCCACACCCTGTCGGGCGCCATCATGGACCCCCGCGCTCTGACCGAGCTGATCCCTGACTGGAAAGCCAAGGGCGCACCTCTGAACCAGCCCGTGACCGAAGACGCCATGGTCTTCCTAGGTGAAAAAAGCTCGATTCGCACCCCCAACTGGCTGCTGCCCAAGTGCTTTCACAACGAAGGCAACTACATCGTCCGCCTGGGCTTTGTGACCAAGTGGCTGGCCGAGCAGGCTGAAGAGCTGGGCGTGGAAATCTTCCCCGGCTTCACCGCCGCCGAAGTGCTCTACAACGAAGACGGCTCCGTCAAGGGCGTGGCCACCGGCAATATGGGCATCAGCAAGGAAGGCGAGCCCACCGGCGACTTCCAGCTGGGCATGGAGCTGCACGGCAAATACACCATCTTTGCCGAGGGCGCACGCGGCCACCTGGGCAAGCAAATCATTGCCAAGTACTCGCTGGATGCCAACCGCGATCCGCAAACCTATGGCCTGGGTATCAAGGAGCTGTGGGAGATCGACCCCGCCCGTCACAAGCCTGGCATGGTGGTTCACACCGCTGGCTGGCCCATGAAGAGCGACACCTACGGCGGTGCCTTCCTCTATCACCTGGAAGACAATCTGGTCACACTGGGCTTTATCACCGGTCTGGACTACTCCAACCCCTACCTCTCTCCCTTTGAGGAGATGCAGCGCTGGAAGACCCATCCAAACATCCGCTACTACCTGGAAGGTGACGAGGCCAACGGCATCAAGCCCGCCAAGCGCATCAGCTACGGTGCCCGCGCCATCACTGCCGGCGGCATCTCCAGCCTGCCGCGCTTTGTCTTCCCCGGCGGCGCACTGGTCGGCTGTGAAGCAGGCTTTCTGAACGTCAGCCGCATCAAGGGCAGTCACGCCGCTATCAAGACCGGCATGCTGGCCGCCGAAGCCGCTTATGACGCCATCGTGGCGGGCCGCCAAGGCGACGAACTCAACGCCTATACCCACGCCTTCGAGAACAGCTGGCTGTATGAAGAGCTGTGGAAGGCTCGCAACTTCAAGGCCTGGTTCAAGAAGGGTCTGACCACGGCCACCCTCATGAACGGCTTTGAGCAGTTCGTGCTGCGCGGCAACATCCCTTGGACACTGCACCGCAACAAACCTGACCACGCTTATTTGAAGCCCGCATCGGAATGCACGCCTATCGAGTATCCCAAGCCCGATGGCAAGCTGACCTTTGACCGCCTCTCCAGCGTTTTCATCAGCAACACCAACCACGCCGAAGACCAGCCAGCCCACCTGACACTCAAGGACGCCAGCGTTCCTGTCAATGTCAACCTGGCCCAGTTTGCCGGCCCCGAGCAGCGCTACTGCCCCGCTGGCGTGTACGAGTTTGTGGAAGACGAAGCCAACGCTGGCAAGCAGCGCCTGCAGATCAATGCGCAAAACTGCGTGCACTGCAAGACCTGCGACATCAAGGATCCAACCCAGAACATCGTCTGGGTCACGCCTGAAGGCGGCGGCGGCCCCAACTACTCAGGCATGTAGTCTTCAAGCTGCCCTTCAAAACGCATAACGCGCTTTGAATGACGTTCTGAAAAACCTGCACCGGCACAAGCCTGTGCAGGTTTTTTCATGGCTGAAGTTTTTTGGCAACAGTGCCGCTGCCCAAACCCCGGCAATTCACCTGCAGAACAGGTCCCGTCATGACCATTTACATGGCGGAGCAAAGGCGACCTGTGAGTTCCAAGTACAAGCTCGACATGCAGGAAGATTGCCTGCCACAAAGCGCCTAAAAATCAGGCAACCCGCCTCTCAAAAGGATGATGCTGTCACGAACCCACAGGAAAACTGCATGCAAAGGCAAAAAACAGGCATCAGTCAACGCAATATTGCGCTACACCACCATAAATTCAGGCAGCGTTTTTCCATTCAAAGTATGCTTTGCGCAGCTTTCATGCCATTTTTTCGCAATCATCGTATAGGGATAAACAAGGTTATCTCAATGGCGAAGACGGCCAGAGTGGTGCAGTAGACTTTCCTGCAAGGCGACGCGCGTCGAGCACTGCCGTCTTGAACTTCACCTGCAATACATAACAAACGCTGGAGATACACATGAAGCATCAGTCTTGGGCCCGCCTGGGTGCCGTGGCCTTGGCAATTGCCGCCATCACTGGCGCGCACGCCGCAGATACCAAATCGGTGGCAGTGACCGCCATCGTCGAACACCCGGCACTCGACGCCGTGCGTGATGGCGTGAAAGACGCGCTGAAGGCTGCAGGCTATGAAGACGGCAAAAGCCTGAAGTGGCAATATCAGAGCGCTCAAGGCAACACCGGCACAGCAGCTCAGATCGCCCGCAAGTTTGTCGGTGACAAGCCTGATGCCATCGTCGCCATCGCCACGCCTTCCGCGCAGGCCGTGATCGCGTCGACCAAGACCGTGCCCGTGGTGTTCTCCGCCGTGACCGACCCTGTGGCCGCCAAGCTGGTTGCCAGCTGGGAGCCTTCCAAGAACAACGTGACCGGCGTGTCCGACCTGCTGGCTCTGGACAAGCAGATGGATCTGGTCAAGCAAGTCGTGCCCAATGCCAAGCGCGTTGGCATGGTCTACAACCCAGGCGAAGCCAACTCCGCCGTGGTGGTCAAGGAACTGCAAGCCCTGCTGCCCAAGATGGGCTGGACTCTGGTGACTGCTGCCGCCCCCCGTTCGGTGGACGTCTCCAGCGCCGCCCGCTCGCTGGTAGGCAAGGTCGATGTGATCTACACCAACACCGACAACAACGTGGTGTCGGCCTATGAGTCGCTGGTCAAGGTCGGCCAGGATGCCAAGATTCCTCTGGTGGCTTCTGACACTGACTCCGTCAAGCGCGGCGCCGTGGCTGCCTACGGCATCAACTACCGCGACCTAGGCGAGCAGACCGGCCGCATGGTGGCGCGCATTTTGAAGGGTGAAAAGCCCGGCGACATCAAGCCCGAAGTCTCGACCAAGATGGAACTGTTCGTGAACCCCGGCGCGGCTGAAAAGCAAGGCGTGAAGCTGTCCGACGCCCTGGTCAAGGCTGCGGCCACCGTGGTCAAGTAAGCCCTGTCTGTGACTAGTGCTGCGCCCTTCATGGTTCGCAGCGCCAGCACAGCGGCAGGTGCCGTGGCAACATGGCCCTGCCGATTTTTTTAGACGTCTGCCGCGCCTGTCGCTTTCTCTATGTCTTTATTTTCCGTACTCGGTGCCATTGAAATTGGCCTGATCTTCAGCCTGGTGGCGCTGGGCGTCTTCATCTCTTTTCGCTTGCTGCGCTTTCCCGACCTCACGGTCGATGGCAGCTTTCCGCTGGGCGGCGCCGTCTGCGCCATTTTGATTTCCACGGGTACCAACCCCTGGCTGGCCACACTGGCCGGCACTGCCGCTGGTGCCGTTGCAGGCCTGATCACCGGCTGGCTCAACGTCAAGCTCAAGATCATGGACCTGCTGGCCTCCATCCTGATGATGATCGGCCTGTACTCCGTCAATCTGCGCATCATGGGCGGCCCCAACGTGCCGCTGATCAACGATCCCACGCTGTTCACCATGCTACAGCCCGAGAGCGTGCCTGACTATGTAATGCGCCCCATCATCATGCTGGGCTTTGTCATCGTCGCCAAGCTTTCCTTGGACTGGTTCTTTGCCACCGAGCGCGGCCTGGCCATCCGCTCCACGGGCTCCAACGCCCGCATGGCCCGTGCCCAGGGCGTGAACACCGGCGGCATGATTTTGCTGGGCATGGCGATTTCCAACGGTCTGGTCGGGCTGGCCGGCGCGCTGTTTGTGCAGACCCAGGGCGGCTCCGACATCTCCATGGGCATTGGCACCATCGTGATCGGTCTGGCCGCTGTGATCGTGGGCGAAACCATTCTCCCCTCGCGCAAGATCATCTGGGCAACGCTGGCCGTGGTGCTGGGCGCTGTGGTCTACCGCTTCTTCATCGCTGCAGCGCTCAATATAGACGCCATTGGCCTGAAGGCGCAGGACTTGAATCTGGTGACTGCCGTGCTGGTGACCATCGCGCTAATCATTCCGCAAATCAAGAAAAAAATAGGCAAGCGCAAGTAAAGAAGGAATGCGGAGAACACCATGCTGAACGCACAAAACCTGGAACTGACCTTCAACCCCGGCACGCCGATTGAAACGCGTGCGCTGCGCGGCCTGTCGCTGGCCATTCCCGACGGACAGTTCGTTACCGTCATCGGCTCCAACGGCGCGGGCAAATCGACTTTCCTGAACTGCGTCTCTGGCGACCAGAGCGTGGACAAGGGCAAGATTGAAATTGCCGGCATCGACATGACACGCATGCCAGTCTGGAACCGCTCCAAGCAAGTGGCCCGCGTGTTTCAGGACCCCATGGCGGGAACCTGCGAAGACCTGTCCATCGAAGAAAACATGGCACTGGCGCATGAGCGCGGCAACTTCCGTGGCCTCTCCAAGGCCGTGAAGGCGCAGAACCGGGAGCTGTACCGCGACCGCCTGGCCACGCTGGGCCTGGGTCTGGAGAATCGCCTGACCGACCGTATCGGCCTGCTCTCCGGCGGTCAGCGCCAGGCCGTGAGTCTGCTGATGGCAGCCTTGCAGCCCTCGCGCATTCTGCTGCTGGACGAGCACACGGCTGCTCTGGACCCACGCACCGCAGACTTTGTACTGCAGCTGACGGACCGCATCGTCAAGGAGGCCAAACTCACCACCATGATGGTCACGCACAGCATGCGTCAAGCGCTTGATGTGGGCACACGTACCGTCATGCTGCACCAGGGCAATGTGGTGCTGGACGTTAGCGGCGAAGAGCGCGCCAAGATGGATGTAACCGACCTTCTGCATATGTTCGAGAAGGTGCGCGGCGAAAAGCTGGCAGACGATGCCTTGCTGCTCAGTTAAACCAAGAATTCAAAAAAGATAGCTGCCAGCCCTTTATTGACAAAGGCTAGCAGCTTTTTTAATGCTTTCACGCAACTTATCGCCCTCAGATAAAGTCATTTTGAAATCAAAAAAAATATCTATCGACTTTATTTTTTGACGAATTGAAATACGCACCCTTGCAAATCAGTCGCC
The DNA here is from genome assembly GCF_057369555.1 of Comamonas sp. FUJ_7. Lineage (NCBI taxonomy): Bacteria > Pseudomonadati > Pseudomonadota > Betaproteobacteria > Burkholderiales > Comamonadaceae > Comamonas > Comamonas sp. FUJ_7. Next base: position 417,756 of record NZ_JBXXZI010000001.1, on the reverse strand, counting down.
AACACTCCTCCTAACGGCGTCGATTTGACGAAGGTTTAAGGATATTCAGCATTCACCGAAGGATGCAATTTTGCTTTTATAGATCAATCACTTAAAGCACTCCCCAAACTACTCGGCAACCCACTCTTCAGTCACCTTAGGCAGCTGATGCGCAAATCGCTCACAATCGGCACCCAGTCAGAAAGCGCAATGAACGATGCCCACCATCGCTTATCGCTCCGACAACATTGATACACAGAGACTCCGGCATCAAAGTGCTGCATGGAGTCGTGTCTGCAAGAGCGGTAAATACAAGCTAGCAGCCACGCAGAGACTCCACTGCCTCTCAAAAATCTATATCTCTCATGAGCGATAGCCAAACAAAAACAGACAACGGTGGCTTGCACCGTTCCCTCAAAGCACGCCATATGTCGATGATCGCCATTGGCGGATCTATTGGCACCGGCCTGTTTGTCGCCTCTGGTGCCACCATCTCTCAGGCCGGCCCCGGCGGCGCCCTGCTGGCCTACATGATCGTCGGCCTGATGGTCTACTTTCTGATGACCAGCCTGGGTGAGATGGCCGCGCACATGCCTGTCTCAGGCTCTTTCGCAACCTATGGTGCCAAGTATGTCGACGAAGGCTTTGGCTTCGCACTGGGGTGGAACTACTGGTACAACTGGGCTGTCACCATTGCGGTGGACCTGGTAGCTGCCCAATTGGTCATGGCCTACTGGTTCCCCGACACCGATGGCGTGCTGTGGAGTGCCCTGTTTCTAGCCTTGATGTTTGTCCTCAATGCCTTGTCCGCCCGGGGTTTTGGCGAATCGGAATTCTGGTTTGCAGCCATCAAAGTAGCCACCGTGCTGATCTTCATCGCCATCGGCGTGATGATGATCTTCGGCATCTTGCAAGGCGGAGCCCCCGAAGGGATCTGGGGCAATATCGCCAACTTCACTGCCGGTGACGCACCTTTTGCAGGCGGCTTTGCAGCGCTGATAGGCGTGGCCATGGTGGTGGGATTTTCCTTCCAGGGTACGGAGCTCATTGGCATCGCAGCTGGCGAGTCCGAGGATCCTGCCAAGAATGTTCCCAAGGCTGTGCGCAAGGTGTTCTGGCGCATTTTGCTGTTCTACGTCTTTGCCATTCTGATCATCGGTCTGCTGATTCCCTATACAGACCCGAAGCTGCTGCGCAACGACTTGGGCGACATCGCCGTAAGCCCTTTCACCCTGGTGTTCGAGCGTGCGGGCCTGCTGGGCGCCGCTGCAGTGATGAATGCCGTGGTTCTGACCTCGGTTCTGTCTGCAGGCAATTCGGGCATGTACGCCTCGACCCGTATGCTTTATGCACTGGCTCAGCAAGGGATGGCACCCAAGATTTTTGCAAAAGTCAATTCACGCGGCGTCCCCTTGCTGGCTTTGATCGCTACCACTTTTATTGCTGCGCTGTGCTTTCTGTCCAATATCTTCAGCCCTGAAGTGGTCTATATATGGCTGCTGAACCTGTCCGGCATGTGCGGCTTTGTAGCGTGGTTGGGCATTGCCATCAGTCACTATCGCTTTCGCAAAGGCTGTGAAGCGCAAAACTACAACATGGACCTGCTGCCCTACAAGGCTGCCGCCTTCCCTTTTGGCCCCATTTTTGCGTTTGTACTGTGCCTGATCATCACACTGGGGCAGAACTATGAAAACCTGATCAAGGACCAGATCGACTGGGTCGGTGCCATTGCCACCTATATCGGCCTGCCCCTGTTCCTGGCAATCTGGTTTGGCTACAAGTGGACCAAGGGCAGCAAAATCGTGAAATACGAAGAGATGGACTTGAACGGCAGCCGCTAATCATTCCACCCACCCCTTCCCTCAAGGCAGCGCTGGCAACAGTGCTGCCTTTTTCATTTCCTCCAAGGCATTAAGTCCTGTCTGGGCCTATACATACAAGTCCTCTAGTCAAATCAGACGATTCTTGCCTAAGCAATTAACTAAAGAATGAGGAGGTTCCAGTAGCTAAAACAAAGAGTCATGAAACGAGAGAAAACACTGAGCCTGGCGATTGGTTTGAGCCTGAGCCTGTTTGCAGCCAGTTCTGCCCTGGCCAAAGTTACCCCCGCCGAAGCAGACAAACTGGGCAAGGAACTGACGTGCACCGGCGCCATCAAAGCCGGCAATGCGGACGGCACTATTCCCCCGTTTACCGGCAAGATTCTGGGTGTGCCACCCGGTGTGAAGTTCACCAAATCGGTGGGCCAGTTCCAGCCCGATATCTACGCCAATGAAAAACCGCTGTTCGAAATAACGGCAGCCAATATGGCGCAGTACGCTGACAAGCTCAGCGAGGGTCAGAAAGCGCTGCTCAAGAAATTCCCCAACACCATGCGTATTCCGGTCTACCCCGGGCATCGCGATTTCCGCTATGACGATGACATCTGTGCTGTCATCAAGCGCAATGCACTGGAAGCCGAGATCATCAACGACGGCAACGGTGTCAAGGGTTTCATGGGGGCTATTCCCTTCCCCATTCCCAAGACCGGGCTTGAGCTGCTTTGGAACAACCTGATGCCCAGCCGTGCCAGCACCGAAGAAGTCGAGCGCGACATGGCTCTGGTTGGGGCCAGCGGTGATATTGCCTGGGGCCGCACCAGTTACATCCAGCTCAGCCGCTACGACTCCAAGGAAAACCTGGGCAAGCCCAACGAGGGCAAGTACGCCTACGTAACCAACTTCTCCATGCTGCCCGAGCGTGAAAAAGGTGGCGTGATTCTGTCCATTGAGCCGATGAATTTCGGCACCGACAAGCGCCTGGCCTGGAACTACGACCCTGGCACACGCCGCGTGCGTCAGCTACCTGAATTCGGCTATGACCAGCCCACACCCGGCACCAGCGGCAAGGTAACCATCGACTCCGAGCGACTGTTCAACGGCGGCTCTGAACGCTATGAATGGACCCTCCAGGGCAAGCGTGAGATGTTCATTCCTGCGAACACCTTCCGCATCAACCAGCAAATTAAGTACGCCGACCTGCTCAAGCCCGGCCATCCCAACCCCGCCTACACCCGCTATGAGCTGCGCCGCGTCTGGGTGCTGGAAGGCAAGCTCAAGCCCGGCTACCGCCACGTCTACTCCAAACGTGTGATGTTCATCGACGAAGACACTGGCCATGCCGTTAGCGGCGATTTTTACGATGCACGTGGACAGCTGTGGCAGCACGGTGAGATCAACTACTACTACGCCTTTGACATTAAGAAGTGGCATGCCGGCACCTCGTTCTACTATGACCTGAATTCTGGCTCCTATGTCGGCATGAACCTGGTTCAGGAACGCCCCAAGGCTCCCATTCTGGGCAGGGACAACCTCAAGCCAAGCCAGTTCACGCCCGAGGCCATTCGCAACCTGGGCAACTGATGCAGCAATAAAAAGCGGTGGCTCACCACTGAGCGCAAGACACCGACTTGCACAGCTTCGGTGTGAAGAGAGGCCTAGGCCTCTCTTTTTTTATGCACCCACTCTACAGGCACAGGTCATAAAGTTCGGCTCATATGAGTGAGCGTGATAGGATGTTTCCAAGCGAATACTTCTAAAAGTGTAGCATTCGCCGCTTACTCCATCTTCATCTGAACCGATTTCAACGTGAGCATTATTCTCAAAGAGCCTCTGAATGGCCCCGCAGCATGGCGCGGCTCGGACCTGACGGGAGACAGCTCCTGGATTCACCAGCTTTCCCCGGACACCATTGCTGCCCTTGATGCTGCCCTGGCCCAAGTCAAGCAACGCGGCCTGAGCTTTCCGCAATTCAAGCGCGAAGACTTTCCGCTGCCAGCCAGCGTGCAGCAGCAACTCCTCGCTCATGCCGACGAGCTAGAAAATGGCAAAGGCTTTCTGGTGCTGCGCGGCCTGCCTGTGGAGCGCTACACAGACGAAGAGATCAATATCGTATATTACGGCCTGGGACTGCACATGGGCCAGCCCGTGCGCCAGAACCCTCGCGGTGACTTGCTCGGCCTTGTCATGCATGTGGGCGATGCCTCTCAAAAAAGCACTCGCGTCTACGAGACCAACCTCTACCTTCCCTACCATTCCGACCCATCCGATGTGGTCGGTCTGCTGTGCGTGCGCAAGGCCAAGAGCGGTGGTCTCTCCAGCCTTATCAGCGTAGCTGCCATCTATAACGAAATCCTGCGCACCCACCCAGAGTACCTTGGCCTGTACTACCGGCAGTGGTACTTCGAGCATTTGTGCGAACCACAGCCCAGCCTCTCGCCCATCTTCAGCTTTCATCAAGGCAAGCTCAGTTGCCGCTATCTGCGTCAGTACATAGAATTGGGCCACGAAATTCGCCAGCTGCCCCTGTCTGCCGTGGAGGTTGAGGCGCTGGATCTGTTCGACCAGATGATCAATGACCCCGCACTCAAGCTCGACATGATGCTGGAGCCAGGGGATCTGCAGTTCGCCAACAACTATGCTGTCCTGCATTCCCGCAACGGCTTTGAAGACCATGAAGCTCAGGAGCAGCGCCGCAAGATGCTGCGTCTGTGGCTAAAGATGCCCAACGCACGCCCTCTTGCGCCCGAGTTTCCGGGGCGCAACGGTTTTGCTGAAGTCATAGCCTGAATCCGCAAGGCGGCGTCCTCCAGAAGTCGCCGCCTGCTCTGCTTTTAATTCCTGCACAACAAACCGCGGCTATGCTTGCAGGCAAATTCCATCACTGGAACCATGATCTCCAAGCACTCCCTGGCCCGCTGGCTCCCCTTTCTGAACTGGCCCAAGCCCACTTTGCCCTTGCTTCGCGGCGAATTCTGGGCCGGTTTGACCGTGGGCCTCATGCTGCTGCCTCAGGGTGTCGCTTATGCAGCGTTGGCGGGGATGCCGCTGATTACCGGCATTTATGCCTCCATCATCCCGGCAGCCATTGCCGTTCTCTTCAGCCCTTCACCGCGACTGGGCGTGGGTCCAACAGCACTGAGTGCCTTGCTCATAGGGGCCTCTCTGACCGGAATGGCCGAACCCGGCTCTGCGCAGTGGGTTGCTCTGGCTGCTTGGATGGCCCTCCTCTCGGGGCTGGTGCAGTGGAGCTTGGGTGCAGTGCGCGCAGGCTGGTTGCTCAATCTGGTCACCTCTCCTGTGCTTGCGGGCTTCACCCAGGCCGCCGCCCTGCTGATTCTGGCTTCGCAGTTGCCCGCCCTGCTGGGAATGCGCTCTGACTGGTCCACCGTCTGGCACTCACCCTCCATTCATCTGTTCAGCCTGCAATCCATTGCTTACGGGTTGAGCAGCATGGCCTTGCTGATGCTGGCCAAGAAGTGGCGCCCGGCCTTTCCTTCCGCCATCTTCATCATCGGCCTGAGCGGCCTGATCAGCTGGATGACTGACTTTGCAGATGCGGGCGGCGCCGTGATCGGCCACCTCCCTGCCGGCCTGCCCAGCTTGCAATGGCCGGGGATGCTTAGCTGGGAGCAGTTTGGTGCACTCATCATGCCCGTGCTAGTCATCTCTTTGGTGAGCTTTCTCGAAACCGCCTCCAGTGCAAAGGTAGAACACCAGCAGGCCGGCACACGCTGGAACGAGAACCAGGACTTAATCGCCCAGGGCCTGTCCAAGATCAGCGCCGGCTTGTTTGGCAGCTTTGCCACCAGTGCCTCGTTTTCTCGCTCTGCCGTCAATTTGCTGGCGGGCGCCAAGACGGGTTACGCCAATATCTTCTCCATTTTGCTGGTGGTCGTGGTTGTGCTCTGGTTCATTCCTTGGCTCTACCATGTGCCTCAGGCCGCATTGGCTGCCATCGTCATCACGGCGGTACTCAACTTGGTCCGCCCCAGTGCCATTCTCAAGCTGTTCAAGATATCCAAGGTGGAAGCCTGCATCAGTGCCACCACCTTGGTGCTGACCATCTTGACGGCGCCGCGCATGTACTGGGGTGTGTTTGCCGGCATCTTGCTGAACCAGGCCTACTACCTCTACCAGCATTTGCACCCGCGCATTGTCGAGGTCGGTCAGCATCCTGACGGCAGCCTGCGCAGCCTCAAGCTCTGGCAATTGCCGCCACTGTCCCCAGATATCGTCACTCTGCGCATGGATGCGGACTTGGACTTTGCAACAGCCAGTGCGCTGGAAAGCCGCGCCTCTGATGCCCTGGGGCAAGCACCGCAAGCCAAGGACCTGGCCTTGTTGATGCAGCCCATCAACAGCATTGATATTACCGGCGTGGAAACCTTTGCCCGTCTTGAGCGCATGGTCGCACGACGTGGTGGAAAGCTGCATGTGGTGGGCCTTAAGCTGCCTGCCCAGCAGCGACTTGAACGCGCCAATTTATTGCACAAGAGCGGCAGCCCGGTGAGGCTCTACCGCACCGATGCAGAGTTTTTGCAATCCTTAAAAAAATTAGAGACAGAAGCCTCCCATTTCAATCGCACAGATAAGCCCACCACGACAGATCCATAAGTCCACTGCTAAACTTGCGCGCAGCTTTCATCTCTCGTCGTGACGTCCTCCCCTCCCCATCAATCCGTGTTTTTGCGAGATCTGCGCCTTGCCACCGCTCACAGCCTGGTGACACGCGCAGGCATGGGCGAAGCCAACCTTCCCAAAGACACCCCCACCCAGTACCTGCAGGCACTTATTGATGGACTGTGCGCGCTGTCTTTGCGCGACCCTCTGACGGGGCTTGCCAATCGCCGTCACTTCCGTACTGTCATAGAGCGAGAAATTGACCGTGTGGCACGCTCGGGCGAAGCTGCTTTGCTGCTGATGATTGATATCGATCATTTCAAGCAGATCAACGACGAGCACGGCCACATCACCGGCGACATGGTGCTGCAGTCCGTGGCCCAGAAGCTCGCCGACGGCATACGGCCCATGGACACGCTGGCCCGTTATGGCGGTGAAGAGTTCGCCATCGTTTTGCCAGCCTGCCCCCCACATCAGGGGCACTCTGTCGCCGAGCGGTTGCGCCAGTCGATCGAAGCCATGCAAATTCGCATGGCTTCAGGCCGCAGCCTGAATGTCACCGTCAGCATCGGTGGCGTATATGCCCAGCCCTGGATTCGCAGCACTACCCAGCTCTGGACCGAGCGCGCCGACCGTCAGCTCTATCTGGCCAAATCTGCCGGCCGCAACTGCGTCTGTGTTGAAGATCCACCTGACAGTACAGTGAGTGTCGAGGAAAAAAGCCTGCTTTTCACGGCTTTGCACGGCACCTCTGTCGATGACAATGACACTGACAACAACACAGCACCAGACGTTAAAACCGACGCCGCACGCAAGGTCGTAACGCCCTGAGACGATGGACACCTTGGCCCCTCACCCCACTTTGCCTGCTCACATTTCCATGGAAGATGCCCTGCGGGCACCTGACCGCAGCAAACAGGCCCACATCATTGCGGTCACCAGCGGTAAAGGCGGTGTCGGGAAGACTTTTGTCTCCGCCAATCTGGCTGCCGCGCTGACCCGCCATGGCTTTAATGTCCTGGTATTGGACGCTGACCTGGGGCTGGCCAATTTGGATGTGGTGCTCAACCTTTATCCCAAGGTCACTTTGCATGATGTGTTCACCGGCCGTTCCACGCTAGAAGACGCCATTCTGACCACGCCAGGCGGCTACTCCGTGCTATTGGCCGGCTCGGGAATGATTGAATATTCGCGCCTGACGCCCGAGATTCGTGCCCAGTTCATGCGCACTATTGAGATATTGCGCCCGCGTTACGACATCATCTTGCTGGACACCGGCGCCGGCATCTCAGACGTGGTGCTCTTTTCCGTGTCCATGGCCAGCGAAGTCCTGGTAGTGGCCACTCCCGAGCCCACCTCGCTGACCGATGCCTATGCCGCCATCAAGGTGCTAGCCATGCAGCAAAAGCGTCAGCAGGTGCGACTGGTCATCAACCAGGCGCAGCGCCCCGGAGACGGTCGCGCCATCACCAGCCAGCTCCAGCAGGTGCTCAACCGCTTTGTCACTACAGAGTCCGGCGAACCTCTGCACCTCACACACTGGGGCGATATTCCCGTGGATTCCGCCGTGCGCGAAGCCGTCATGCGTCGCCAGTTGCTGCTGCAATCCATGCCCGGAGCACCCGCATCTCTGGCAGTGGCTCAGCTGTCCAATAAAATCAAGGCAGCATTGACGGCCCCGGTCTGAGCTGCATCACCGTCGATGCAGCAGGTACGCGGCCGCACCCGGATAGCTACGTGGCCGACATACTCAACATCTCCTGCTACAAATTCACGCCCCTGAACGACGCTGAGCAGCTGCGCGAGACGCTGCTGCAGCGCGCAAGCGACCTGGACCTCAAGGGCACCGTGCTGCTGGCCGAAGAAGGAATCAACTTCTTTCTTGCCGGCCCAGCCCAAGCCGTGCACAGCTTCGTCGATCAGCTCAAACAAGACACGCGCTTTGCGGACCTCATGCCCAAAGAGAGCTGGTCCGAGACCGTGCCCTTTCGCAAGATGCTGGTCAAGGTCAAAAAAGAGATCATCCGCATGGATCATCCGGCCATTCGCCCCGCCAATGGCCGCGCCCCATCGGTCAGCCCCGTCACGCTGCGCCGCTGGCTGGAGCAAGGCCATGACGATGAAGGCCGCGAAGTGGTGACGCTGGATACGCGCAACGACTATGAAGTCGATGAAGGCGCATTCGCCGGAACAGTGGACTGGCGCCTGACGAAGTTCACCGAATTTCCGCCAGCCCTGCGCGAGCACAAGGCCCAGTTTGAAGGCAAAACCGTGGTCAGCTACTGCACGGGCGGCATTCGCTGCGAAAAGGCCGCCATTCTGATGCGCGACGAAGGCATTGAAAACGTCTACCAGCTCGAAGGCGGCATCCTCAAATACTTTGAAGAAACCGACGGCAAGTTCTACGACGGCGGCTGCTTTGTTTTCGACGGACGTGACTCACTGGCCACCGACCTGTCACGCACCGAGCTGGTTCACCCTCGCCCCATCAAAAAGCATTTGATGGAGCAGCAGCAGAACGAAGGCCCCCACGATCTAACTATCAAAAACAAAGCAGCCAGCGCTTGATAAACATTGATTTCAGCCATAAAACTACCTGAAATCATTGAAAATCCAGCGTCAGCTGCTTTTATTTAGATAGCTTTAAATCGCTAACAAGCTTTGCCCGCCTTCACTTGGCCCAGCGGTTGGCGGCCTTGGCCACGCGCTCGCCAAACTGGCGGGCTGTTTCCAGATCACCTGCCGCCATCTCGCCTGCAGAGGCATCCGAAGGCGACTGCGCCATGGCACCGCTGAAGCTACCCATCCAGTTCACATCGTTGCGCTGGGCTGCTTTGGTGTTTGAGGGCAACAGGCCCAGCCCCACCCAGACGCCACCATGCTGCATGGACAGATGGTAGAAGTAGTCCAGTGTCACCTGCTTGTCGCCCTGCACGCTGGCGCTGTTGGTAAAGCCAGCAAACAGCTTGTCCCTCCAGGCCTGGGCAAACCAGGCTTTGGACGATGCATCGGCAAACTTTTTGAATTGCCAGCTGGGTGCACCCATATACGTGGGGGCGCCAAAGATGATGGCATCGGCTGCGGCCAGCTGCTCCCAGCCGCCTTCTGGCAGATTGCCGTCGGCATCGATGGCCAGCAACTGGGCTTCCGCGCCCTGCGCCACTGACTGGGCCATGCGCTGGGTGTGTCCATAGCCCGAGTGATAGACCACAACGATATTGCTCATATTTGTTTCTTTCTTGGTGGAACCGACGCCGCCATTGGCCGCGCCTGATGAGAGATGAGCCAAACAAAGGCCCGCCGGATTTACACCCGGCAGGCCTTATGTGCTGCAGAGCCCAAGCTTATCAAATGGATAGCTGCCTGCTGGCCCTCAGCTTGCGTTCTGAGGTGATTCAGGCTTTGCGGCCATCCACACTCCAGCCTGCAGCGCCGTGCGCGGCATAGCCCAGCAAGCCGCCAACCACGGCAATGTTTTTCCAGAACAGCAGCTGCTGCATCATGGCAGCCTCTGCAGGCACAGCCCAGAAGTTATGGAAGAAGAAGCTGGCGACCAGGGTGAAAAAGCCCAGGATCAACGCCGCCCAGCGGGTCTGCCAGCCCAGCAAAATAGCCAGACCGCCCACGATCTCAATCACCAGACCGACAGCCACGGCCACTTGTGGCATAGGCATGCCTACCGAGGCCGCATAGCCTACGGTTCCCGCAAAGCCGCTGATTTTCTGCAAGCCCGCAGGCACAAACAGCAGGGCAATCAGGACACGACCCAGCAGGTCGAGTGGGTTTTTCCATTGATTCAACATTTCAAACTCCAATCATCGCGACCTCAGGCCGCCTTTGGTTCAGATCAGGCTCTCAAGGCTCCAGATCAAACACCAGAACCTCCGCTCCCCGGCCATTGGAAAGGCGCAGGCGCTCCTCATTTTCAATAAGCGCCGCGTCGCCGCTTGTCAGCTTTTGTCCATTCACTTCCAGCTCGCCGCGCACCAGATGCACATAAGTCTTGCGACCTGCTGGCAAAGCAACATCAGCCGCTTCCGCACCTTCAAACAGCCCTGCATACATGCGTGCATCGGCGTTCATGGGTACAGAGCCTTCTGCACCATCAGGCGAAGCCACCAGACACAGGCGACCGCGCTTTTGGGCCTCGCTGAACGTTTTTTGGGCATAGCCTGGCTCGATTCCGCTGCGTGCCGGCAGCAGCCAAATCTGCAGAAAGTGTGTGCTGTGCTCCTTGGAAAAGTTCTGCTCACTATGCACCACCCCCGAGCCTGCGCTCATGCGCTGGACTTCACCGGGCAGGATGGGGGTTTCATTACCCATGCTGTCCTTGTGCGAGAGAGCGCCCTCGAGCACATAGCTGATGATTTCCATGTCTCGGTGCCCGTGCGATCCAAAGCCCGTGCCCGGAGCGATCCGGTCTTCGTTGATCACTCGCAAATTGCCGAACCCCATATACCGGGGGTCGTAATAGCCGGCAAATGAAAAGCTGTGATAGGACTTGAGCCAGCCATGGTCGGCATAGCCACGTTCCTGGGATTTGCGCAAAGTCATCATGGTGCTTTCCTTTCATTTCAAGCGCTTGCTCACCTGCAAAAGTACAACAAGGCGAAACAACGACGTATCGAGAGTGGTGTTAGCGGCTTTCAGTCGCTGCTGTCTGTCTATGCCCTCTACTGTAGAAGTCAGCCATCGAGCTGTGGCTGAATGCGCTTGATGGCATCATTCAAACTGTTTGAACACTCCATACCACCATGCCCAGCTCCCGCGACGTGCTCACCCCCGACAGTCTGGCCATGCTCCAGACCATTGCCGAAACCGGCAGCTTTGCGGCTGCCGCGCGCTCCCTGGGGCTGGTGCCCAGTGCACTGACCTATCGCGTCCGGCAGATTGAGGATGCTCTCGATGTGCTGCTGTTTGACCGCAGCTCGCGCCATGCACAGGCCACCGAGGCCGGTCAGGCCCTGCTGCGCGAAGGTGCCCGTCTGTTGCAGGAAATTGATGCTGTGGCCCACCGTGTCAAACGCGTGGCCACGGGCTGGGAGCCTCAGCTGACCATCGTGCTCGACGGTGTCATTGCCCGCACGCCCATCTTTGAGCTGGTGGAAGCCTTTTACGCACTCAACCCACCCACCACGCTCAAGCTGCGCGACGGCATTCTCAACGGCACGCTGGAGCTGATGACCAGCGGCCAGGCCGATCTGGCCATTGGCGTGGCCGTCAACACCAGCAACGTCTCCGAGCTGCAAACCCGCGAGATTGGCGAGATAGAGTTCGTCTTTGCTCTGGCGCCTCACCATCCTCTGGCCAAGCTGCAGGAGCCCCTGTCTGACGAAGTTCTGCTGCAGCACCGCATGATTGCTGTGGCGGACTCAGGCCTGCGCAGCAACACCAGCTTCGGTCTGGTCAACGGGCAAGATGTTCTCACCGTCGATAGCATGCAGGCCAAGCTGGAGGCCCAGGTGCGCGGCATTGGTGCGGGCTTTCTGCCGCGTGGCATGGTGCAGGCCTATCTGGATGCCGGTTTGCTCGTCACCCGACAGGTGCAGCGTGCCAACCGTGACCTGCGCCTGTACTACGCCTGGCCCGGCCCGGCCCAGCGCACTCCGGGGCGTGCCCTGCAATGGTGGCTGGCGCAGCTGGAAAGCCCCGCCACGCGCAAGGCGCTGATGGAAAACCACCACCACCAGTGAACACATAAAACCGCAACCCTCACACCGCGATCGGATGTGGGTTGCGACGCAACAATTGAGCACAAGCAGCACTTGCTCTCTTTTGGATAGCTGCTACGCTCACACTCAAACAGTGTCGAAAAGGCTTTTTCATGAACGCTTCCCGCACTCGAGTGTCCGCAGCAGCCTCTGCCTCCCCTCACCCTCGCGCCAAGCGCATCGCCGTCATTGGTGCAGGCATTGCAGGTTTGGCCTGCGCACGCACACTGATGCAGGCCGGCCATGATGTTCATGTCTATGAGCGCTTGACCCAGGCCGGAGGGCGCATGCGCTCCGTCAACGGGCCTTACGGCAGCTTTGACATCGGCACCCAGTTTTTCACCGTGCGCGACCCGCGCTTTCAGCAAGCACTGGACACCACGCCCGCCAATCTGCGCGCCTGGAGCGTGCACAGCATCCAGACACGCAATGCCCAAGGGCGCCGAATCGACAAAATTGCCCCCACCCGTGAAAAGCACTGGGTGGGCATGCCGGACATGCAATCCCTGCCCTTGGCATGGGCTGCACCACTATGGGATGCCGGTCGCCTGCACCTGGGTCAATCTCTTCGCGCCCTGAATCATCACATTGCCAATGGCAATGACCACAGCCGCCATCAGTGGTCACTCATGCTGGACACCGAAGACCACGGCCCGCAGATCGCCTCAGACTTTGACACTGTGGTATTGGCCCTGCCCGCACCTTTGGCCGTGCAGTTGCTGCAAACGGCCCCCCAAGGCGCAGCCTTGGCCAAAACACTGGCCACCGTGGAGATGGCGCCTTGCTGGGCCATGACGCTGTCCTACCCCATGGCCGCTCAAGCGGGTCTGAGCACTCTGGGACCACAGTGGAATGCCGCACGCAGCACCCACGAGCGCATTGCCTGGGTAGCACGCGAATCCTCCAAGCCCGGCCGCGCACAGACAGAACGCTGGACCATTCACGCCAACCCCTTGTGGTCCAACGAGCACCGCCATGATGACGCCACGCGTGTTCTCAGCAAGCTGCAAAAAGGCTTTGGCGAAATCACAGGCATACGTGTTGCGCCGCGCCACGCCAGTGTTTACCTCTGGCCGCATGCGCATACGCTGGCCTCTCTGGGCAAAAGCTATGCTCATGACCCTTCCGTAGGCTTGGGCCTTTGCGGAGACTGGTGCCAGGGCCTGCGTCTGGAGGACGCCTTCATCTCCGGCCTGGAAATGGGGCTGGCCCTAGCCTGAGTCTGTGGCGCAGCAGGCAAGGGGCGTAAGATAACGTCCCTCATGACGTCGGCCCCTGCCTCTTCTCACCCCGCCCACGCCCCTTTTGCGAAAAGTCGTCGCTATGTCGGGCGCTTTGCCCCCTCTCCTACCGGCCCTCTGCACGCAGGCTCACTGGTCGCGGCCTTGGCCAGTTGGCTGGATGCCAAGGCCCATAACGGCCTTTGGCTAATTCGCATTGAAGATATAGACCCGCCGCGCTGCCAGCCCGGGGCCGATCAAGAAATCCTGCGCCAGCTGAGCGCCTGCGGGCTGCACTCGGATGTACCTGTCGTCTGGCAATCACAGCGCCACTCTCTGTATGAGAGCGCTCTGCAACAGCTGCAACTTCAGCATCTGGCCTACCCCTGCGGCTGTACACGTAGAGAAATTGAAGCCGTATGGCAAGCGCAGGGCTTGATCCACGAGCGCCACGTTGAACGCCCCTACCCCGGAACCTGCCGCAACGGCCTTCATGGCAAACCTGCCAGAGCTTGGCGCTTTGCTCTTGAGCAGTCGATGTGCGATTTATATCAAAATTCGCCTCAAGCGCAGACAGACAAAGCGCGTGAAGCTATCAAAATACAAGTAAACAAGCAGACCACTCTGGAGTGTGACAATCCCGTGCTGCATTGGCTGGATCGTCGCTTGGGTCAACAGCAGCAAAATCTGCTCTCCAGCGTGGGGGACTTTGTGCTGCGCCGCGCCGATGGGCTGTGGGCTTATCAGCTGGCCGTGGTGGTGGACGATGCCTGGCAAGGAATTACCGATGTGGTGCGCGGCGAAGACCTGACCGACAACACCCCTCGCCAAATCATGCTGCAGCATGCACTGGGTTATCAGCAACCTGATTACCTGCACACTCCACTGGTGCGCATGGAAAATGGTGAAAAGCTCTCCAAACAACACGGCGCACCAGCCATAGATGTAAGCCAACCCAGGGCTGCGCTGGACGCGTTGGCGGCAGCGGCACAGCAGCTGGGCCTGCCACAAGCGCCTTCAGCACCCCACAGCAGCACTGAAAGCCCCGCAACCGCCTTGCCTTTGGCGCTGAGCTTCTGGGTCCAGTGCTGGCGTCAAACCTACAATATTGCCTCGTGACTTCTTCTATTCCTACACCTACCACCGATATGGCCGAGACCGCAGCCAACGAGCAGCCCACTGCAACGCCTGAAGGCCAGGCGCCAGAAGGCGTGGCCTACCCCAAGACCATCAAAAGCTATGTGCGCCGCGCTGGCCGCACCACCACAGGCCAGGCCAAGGCTTTTGAAGAACTGGGCCCGCGCTTTTTGCTGCAGTACCAGAAGGCCCCGCTCAATGCCGCAGCCACCTATGGCCGCGAAGGCAAGTTGATTCTGGAAATCGGTTTCGGCATGGGTGAGGCAACAGCCCATATCGCACGCGTTCGCCCTGACGACAACTTCCTGTGCTGCGAAGTGCACGAGCCCGGCGTGGGCGCGCTGCTCAAGCGCATTGGCGAGCAGGAAATCGAAAACATTCGCATCCTGCAGCACGATGCCGTGGAAGTCATTGACAACATGCTGCCCGAGGCTTCCATCGACGGCGTGCACATTTTCTTCCCCGACCCCTGGCACAAGAAAAAGCACAACAAGCGCCGCTTGATTCAAAGCCCGCTGATTGCCAAGCTGGCCGCCCGCATCAAGCCCGGCGGCTATATCCACTGCGCTACCGACTGGGAGCCTTATGCCGTGCAGATTCTGGAAGTGCTGAATGCAGAGCCAGCACTGCAGAACACCGCCGAGAACTATGCTGAAAAGCCTGATTACCGCCCCCTGACCAAGTTCGAAAACCGCGGCATCCGCCTGGGCCATGGCGTGTGGGACTTGGTGTTCCGCCGCAAGGCTTAACTCCTTATAGAAAAGGGCCGCAAGCCTGTATCAGTCCATGCCGGCCACTTCTCTAAGTGGCCGGTATTTTTTCGGGGTTAAGCATCAGCGGTTCACCGCAATAGACCACATCTCTCCCTGCCGCCTTTGCTTCATACAGTGCCGCATCAGCGCGGTAAAGCAAAGACTCCATGCTTTCGCCAGACCTCAGTTGCGCCACGCCAAAGCTGGCAGTAACCCGCAAGCTTTGGCCATCCACTTCAAAGGCCTGATCACGGATAGCCTCTCCCAAGCGCTTGGCCAGCTGCACTCCTTCAGCCACGTCAGACTCAGGCAGCACTGCAAGAAACTCTTCCCCTCCATAGCGAGCAAGCCAGTCGACCTGAGCGCGCAAGCCCTTCAGGCAGCGCTGCACGACCTGCTGCAAGATCAGGTCACCAGCGCCATGTCCGTACTGATCATTGATTTGCTTGAAATGGTCTATATCCATGAAGACCACACACAAAGGGCGCAGGTAGCGGCAACTGCGCTCGACTTCTGCCTGCAGACGCTCGTCCAAAGCCCTTCGGTTCAAGCTACCCGTCAATGCATCCGTCATTGACAGACCCCTTACCTCCTCCACCATCCGCTCCAGCTGAGCCGTGCGCTGAGCCACCAATTGGTCAAGGTGGGCAATATGGTTTTGCAAATCATGCTGCAACTGCACAAAGCCACTGGCAACCTGGTCAATTTCATCGACATGATCGCGGGCCGCCCTGTTCAGCACCAGAGTCTGAGACAGTCCATTGGGCTTGAGGCCACGCGCAAAACTGGCAATCTGACGCAAAGGATCGCGCAGCTGCCTGCGCATGACCATCATCACCACAAGGCACACCATGCCGGTAAATACTAGATAGCCGACAACGACGCCCAATATCGAATTGCGAATCAACGCCATGTAATAACTGCGGCTCTCCCAAACCTCCAGCGTACCCAAAGGCATGTCTTGCGCGGCGGGAGTCTCCAAATCTCGCGGGATCGGGATCTGGAGTTGCAAAGCTGGCAAGCGCATGGGCAGTGCACCTTCCGACCCGGCCTCAAAGCTCTCGCCAGTCGTGCTGGAGTGCACACGCACATAGCCCACTTGAGGCAGCT
The DNA here is from genome assembly GCF_057369555.1 of Comamonas sp. FUJ_7. Lineage (NCBI taxonomy): Bacteria > Pseudomonadati > Pseudomonadota > Betaproteobacteria > Burkholderiales > Comamonadaceae > Comamonas > Comamonas sp. FUJ_7. Next base: position 401,407 of record NZ_JBXXZI010000001.1, on the reverse strand, counting down.
GACTGAGCCACTGCACCTGCTTTCGCACCATCGCAGGCTCAATATCCCACAGAGCGGCAGACAGCAGCAAAAGGCTGGAGCTGACATGCTGCTCCATATCCAGCTTGAAGTTACGCCTGCCTGACTTGTACTCCCAGCTCGCCAGCAAAGTCACAAAGACCGTCATGCAAAGCACGGCCAGCAAGACAATGCGCACTATCAAGTGCGTGGCAATGGAACGAAAGCGTTTCTCCGGCATAGGCTTAGCGAAGCAGCTTCTCTATTTCGAAACGGTATGTCGTTTCTTTGGGATTGAGAGCCTTGCTGTAGCGTCGAAAATTCAATGCCTTTGGCATGCTTCCAAAGCGCTGCTCAAACCGCTCAACCAATGGGGCGTTAAAGAGCACAAACATGGGCCGCACCAGCTCCAGCCCTTCCGTTCCAAAGTCCTTGCCATGTGCGTAGTCGTAGAGCATGACCATCGCCCAGGCTCCCGCCATGAAGTGGCCTCCCGCCAAAACAGAAAGCTCTCCCGAACGAATGGCAGAAAAAGCCGCTGCTGAGGTATTGATGGCGCTGAAAAAAGCATCTTTACCGGGAGCTCCTGGCCGGGTACGCCAGACATCCATGGCCCCAAAAGCCATCTCATCGTTGCCTGCCCAGATCAGGCGCACCTCCGGGTAGCGCAGCATCAAAGCCCGCATCTGCTCAGCTGCTTTTTGACGATTCCATTCGCCAAAAACTTCCTGCACCAGCATCACATCAGAGGACTCCGCCACGGCCTTGCGCATACCTGTATTGCGAGCGATGGAGCTGGGGGTGGAGCGATCTCCGGCAATGGCCAGCAAATGCAGCTTGGCATCAAGCAAGGAAAATGCCTTGTTTGCTCTTCCCACGTCTATCAAAGCCTTGGCTGTGAGATAACCCGCGTCCTCTGCCTTCGGCTCCAGGCTTCCCAGCCAGTGCTTGAATTTTTCTCTGGGCTTCCCAAGCTGGCCTCGGGCCGAATCCGGCAAGCCACTAAAAACCATGAAATGGTCAATTTTTGCAGCGTCCAGTATGCGCAGCATCTCCGGAGCCACTCCTCCTTCATTGCCAAAAATGACAAAGCGTGGACGAGTCGCTACAGGCCTCGCTCCCACTTCCTTGGCGATGGCAATGGCATTCAAGGGATTGCGCTGTGCGTATTGCACTTCGAGCTGCATGCCCAGGCTATTGGCTGCAGCCTGCATGGCATCCGAGGCTGTACGCCAATAGGTCTCATTGGCATACCCTGGATTGATAAAGAAAACGCTTTGAGCACCGCCTATTGCAGGCCATGTCGCCAGTATCACCAGCAAGGCATTCCACCATGCTTTCGCGATGGAAATTGAACAATGTGGTTTCCAGCGCATCAGCAATACACAAAGCCAGTTGAAGTCTTCATCCTGTGGCGCAAAGCCCAGCTCAGCACCTTGGTTCGCCTGCAAATAATAGCAAAACACCCCAGAAATCTGGGGTGTTTAGATCAAAGCAGCCTTAGTTCGGCAGCTTGTTTGCTTACAGGCGCTCTGCTACCCAAGCCTGTACGCTGGCCAGCGCTGCAGGCACAGCTGCAGCATCGGTGCCACCGGCCATGGCCATATCGGGCTTGCCGCCGCCCTTGCCGCCCACTTGCTGGGCCACAAAGTTCACCAGCTCGCCAGCCTTGACCTTGGCGGTTTCGGCCTTGGTCACGCCTGCAGCCAGCTGCACCTTGTCGCCGTCCACAGCGGCCAGCACGATGACAGCTGCACCCAGCTTGTCCTTGAGCTTGTCCATGGTGTCGCGCAGAGACTTGGCATCCGCGCCTTCCAGCTTGGCGGCCAGCACCTTAACGCCATTGACTTCGACAGCCGTGGTGGCCAGTTCATCGCCTTGGCTGGAGGCCAGCTTGCCCTTGAGTGCTGCGATTTCCTTTTCCAGCGCCTTGATCTGGTCGAGCGCACCACCGATGCGGTTGTTCAGCTCGGCCGTAGGTGCCTTGAAGGCCGCAGCGGCTTCACCCACTGTGGACTCCAGCGACTGCAGATAGGCCAGCGCGTTCTCGCCTGTGATGGCTTCGATACGGCGCACGCCAGCGGCCACACCGGATTCACCCACGACCTTGAACAGGCCGATGTCGCCGGTACGCTGCACGTGCGTGCCGCCACACAGTTCGCGGCTGCTGCCGATGTCCAGCACGCGCACGGTCTCACCATACTTTTCGCCGAACAGCATCATGGCCCCGGTTTTCTGAGCACTTTCAATGTCCATCACGCGGGCATCGGTAGCGGTATTGGCCAGGATTTCAGCGTTCACGCGGGCTTCGATCTCGCGGATCTGCTCAGCCGTCACGGGTGCGTTGTGCGCAAAGTCAAAACGGGTGCGGTCAGCGTTGACCAGCGAGCCCTTTTGCTGCACATGGCCGCCCAGCACTTCGCGCAAGGCCTTGTGCATGATGTGGGTGACCGAGTGGTTGCGCATGGTGGCGGCGCGAACGGCGGTGTCCACCTGGGCTTCCACGGCATCGCCCACCTTCAGGCAGCCGGATTCCAGCTGGCCGTGGTGACCAAACACATCGGCCTTGATCTTGAGCGTGTCTTCCACCACAAAGCGGTTGCCAGCTGCGGCGATCACGCCCTGATCACCCACCTGACCGCCGGACTCTGCATAAAAAGGAGTGCTGTCCAGCACTACCACGCCGTTTTGACCAGCCTTCAGCTCAGAAACTGAGACACCGTCAGCGTACAGCGCTACGATTTTTGCTGCTTCTGCAAGCTTGTCATAGCCCACAAAGGTGTTGGCTGCGCCCGAGTATTCCAGCGCGCGGTCCATCTTGAACTTGCCAGCGGCGCGGGCGGTTTCCTTCTGGTGCTGCATGGCGGCGTTAAAGCCCGCCTCATCCACGGTCACGCCGCGCTCGCGCGCCACGTCGTTGGACAGGTCCAGCGGGAAGCCGTAGGTGTCGTGCAGCTTGAAGGCCACATCGCCGGGCAGCACTTTGACGTCGCCCGCCAGCGCGCTGTCCAGAATTTCCATGCCGTGGGCCAGGGTCTCGAAGAAGCGCTCTTCCTCGGCCTTGAGCACGCTGGTGATGTGTGCTTCTTGCTCCTTGAGCTTGGGATAGGCATCGCCCATTTGCGCCACCAGATCGGCCACCAGCTTGTGGAAGAAGGGAGTCTTCTGACCCAGCTTGTAGCCATGGCGAATGGCACGGCGGATGATGCGGCGCTGCACATAGCCGCGGCCTTCGTTGGAAGGAATCACGCCATCGGCCACCAGGAACGATGTGGCGCGAATGTGGTCGGCAATCACCTTCAGCGAAGGTGTGTTCAGGTCGGCCGTATTGGTTTCACGGCCAGCAGCCTTGATCAATGCCTGGAACAGGTCGATTTCATAGTTGCTGTGCACATGCTGCAGGATGGCGGCCAGACGCTCCAGGCCCATGCCGGTGTCCACGCAAGGCGCGGGCAGCTTCACTACAGAGCCGTCTTCCTTCATGTCAAACTGCATGAACACGTGGTTCCAGATCTCGATGAAGCGGTCGCCGTCTTCTTCCGGGCTACCGGGAGGGCCACCGGCAATGTGCTCGCCGTGGTCGTAGAAGATTTCCGAGCAAGGACCGCAAGGGCCGGTGTCGGCCATCATCCAGAAGTTGTCGCTCTTGTACTTGCCGCCCTTGTTGTCACCGATGCGGATGATGCGCTCGGCAGGCAGACCGATGACGTTCTTCCAGATGTCATAGGCTTCGTCGTCTTCGTGATAGACGGTGGCCAGCAGCTTCTCGGCAGGCAGACCGAAAACCTTGGTCAGCAGCTCCCAGCCCCACTCGATGGACTCCTTCTTGAAGTAATCGCCGAAAGACCAGTTGCCCAGCATTTCAAAGAAGGTGTGGTGGCGCGCGGTGTAGCCCACGTTTTCCAGGTCGTTGTGCTTGCCGCCAGCGCGCAGGCAGGCCTGCACCGATGTGGCGCGGTTGTAGGGGCGCTTGTCCGTGCCCAGGAACACATCCTTGAACTGCACCATGCCGGAGTTGGTGAACATCAGCGTGGGGTCGTTGCCGGGAACCAGCGAGCTGGACGCCACGACGGTGTGGCCCTTGGAAGCGTAAAAATCCAGGAACGTCTTGCGGATGTCCGCTACGGAAAAAGTGGGTGTGCTCATGGTATTTGGTATGAAGACGCCTGCAAGACGCCTGCGATCGGTACGGCCGGCGCAGCTTGGTTCCCAAACCACGCGCAAAGGCAAATCAGCCAAACATTATAGGTTTGCGACTACAGACCCGCGCGGCGCTGCGACGTTTGGGCGATCATGATTTTTCATGAGCTGCATTAATGCAGTCATCATCGGCTTGCGGATAATCGGCAACCACTATGAACGACACCCCAAAAACCGAGGCCCCAAAGCCTGCCGCCCCTGCCAAAAACCGCCTGGTCATCTGGCTGATTGCTCTGCCCGTAGTTATTTTTGGCGCGCTGATGCTGGTCGGCCAGTTCATGGACGACCCGCAGAGCCAGCAGCGCTGGACAGAAGCCGAGACCATCAAGATCTGCTGGAAGCAGACTGCCAAGCCTGAAGCCGAGCGCAAGACCCAGGAGTTCAAGTCCCCAGAAGACTGCGAGCGCCTGGAGTTTGACTTCAAGACCCGCTACGGCGAGAACCCTTGAGTGACGGAGGTCTGCCCGCATTGCCAGATGCCTGCCAGAAGACCGCAGGGATAGTGAACTATCAAAAAAGAGCTGGCAGCGTTCGTGAATCCTTCATTTCAGATACAAAAGTACCTGAAATCAAGAGAACACGGGCGCTAGCAGCTCTTATTTATTGAGGCCTGGGACTGATTTGGGCAATCAGCGATTGCGACCTTTCATCGCTCGCTCGACCTCGCGCTTGCCTTCGCGATCCTTGATCACATCACGCTTGTCGTGCTCAGCCTTGCCCTTGGCCAGCGCAATATCGCACTTCACAAAGCCGTTTTTCCAGTGCAAATTGATGGGCACCAGCGTGTAGCCCTTTTGCTCCACCTTGCCGACCAGACGCTTGATCTCATCCTTTTTGAGCAGCAGCTTCTTGATGCGGGCCGCATCGGGGTTGACGTGTGTGGATGCGGTCTTGAGCGGGTTGATCTGGCAGCCGAGCAGGAACAGCTCGCCATCCTTGATGATGACGTAGCCATCGGTCAGTTGCACCTTGCCACTGCGCAGGGCCTTGACCTCCCAGCCGTGCAGCACCATGCCGGCTTCGTGGCGCTCCTCGAAGAAATAGTTAAAAGCTGCTTTTTTATTGTCGGCAATGCGCGACGATGTTTCTGGTTTCTTGGCCATGGAATATTAGTTGCAGGCTGACTGGAGATGAAAGCTCTCCCTACAATACTGGATTGCTGTCTCGCCTCTGAGGCGTTGATTTTAGTTTCGCATCGCGCTGTGGGCCAATGAGCACTGCTCAATACGCCTGTCTTGCGCCATGCCGGTTACTCTTTGTTCATGAAAAACGTCAACAAGTCCGTCCTGATCTGGTACAGCCCCGAAGAAATGTTTGCCCTTGTGACGGACGTGGCCCACTATGCTGAGTTCTTGCCATGGTGCGATCATGCCAAGATTTTGGAGCAAGACAGCACAGGCATGACTGCCGAGGTTGGTATTGCTTTCAGCGGACTGCGCAAGTCTTTTGTGACGCGCAACACGAACACTACCATGGACAACGGCGGCAAGCAGGTCAGCATGCGCCTGGTCAAGGGCCCATTCTCCCGTCTGGAAGGCCATTGGCGCTTTCATCCCGTGGGCGATGGCACGCAGCGCGCCTGCAAGGTCGAGCTGCAACTGGACTACGGATTTGAGAGCGGGGCTGTTGCGGCCATCATTGGCCCGGTTTTTGACCGCATTGCCGGCTCCATGGTCGACGCCTTCATCAAGCGTGCAGAGCAGATCTATGGGTGATTTGACACTGTGCTTGTGCATCTCGCCCCAAGCCGGCGTCGTTCACGAAGCTGTTCTAAACATGCCTGTGGGCAGCACAGTCCAGCAAGCTCTCGCAGCAGCAGCCCTCGCCCATCCCCAGCTTGCTCCAGACATCCACAGTGCAGCCCCGGACATGCTGGGCATCTGGGGCAAAACGACCCACATGACGCAGGTTCTGCACGATGGCGACCGCCTCGAAATCTACCGCCCCCTTACCGTAGACCCCAAGATTGCGCGGCGCGAGCGCTTTGCACGCCAAGGTGCACGCAGCACCGGACTCTTCAAGCGCCGACGGCCTGAAGCCAAAGCGGGGTACTGAGCACTGCGACAAAAAAGAAGCACCTAAGGTGCTTCTTTTTTTCTGGGTCAGATCGCTGGAAGCGATCACAGACCGACTACTGAGCCGAATCCTGCATGGGTCCACATTCAGAGGCGATGACCGCGTCTGCTCGCTTGATCTCCGCATCGCGCGCGGCCTCATCCATAAAGCCTCGCTCCCCCTTGGCATTGACATGAGAGAGCATTCGCCCGGAGCTCAGCGTCTCTTTAGCCTGCTTGGCGCGAGCACAGTTTTCCTGGCGCACTTTTTCCTGCTTCAGCTTGTCAGCCTGCTGCTTTGCAGCTTCCTGCTCTTGCTGTTTGCGCTTTTGCTCTTCCAGGCCCTTGTCTACGCCCTGGCCGGGTGCTGAGCCGGCTGCAGCTGTCGCCGGCACCGCTGCAGGCGCTTCTGCTGCCTCAGTCCCGACCGCTGGCCTTTGCATGCCTGGACTGCGCAAAATATTCTTGGCGGGAATATCTGCGGAAGGCGCTCTATCACTGAACACCTTGCGCCCCTGGCCGTCGATCCATTGCCACTGGGCCATTGCGGGAACCGAGCAGCAAGCAATGGCTGCCAACAAAGCGAACTTGATGGTATTCATGGGGAGTCAATAAGTCTTGAACAACCGCTAGGGGTTCTAGCCGGCGAGCCCACATTGTGCGGCAAGTCACAGGTACAATGCGTCTTTTGGAGCCATCACATGCGCCTTCTCGGAAAAGCACTGACCTTTGACGACGTCCTGCTCGTTCCCGCCTACTCCGAAGTCCTGCCCAAGGACGTTTCCCTCGCCACCCAATTCACCCGCAATATTCGCCTGAATCTGCCTCTGGTGTCCGCTGCCATGGACACAGTGACGGAAGCGCGCCTGGCCATCGCCATTGCGCAAGAAGGCGGTATCGGCGTGATCCACAAGAACATGACAGCCGAGCAGCAAGCCGCTGAAGTGTCCAAGGTCAAGCGCCACGAATCCGGCGTGGTGCACGACCCTGTGGTCATCACCCCCGAGCACACCGTACTGCAGGTGCTGCAGCTGTCGGAAGAGCTGGGCATCTCCGGCTTCCCCGTCTGCGACGGCGGCAAGGTGGTCGGCATTGTGACCAGCCGTGATGTGCGCTTTGAAACGCGCTACGACGTCAAGGTCCGCCAGATCATGACGCCCCGCGAAAAGCTGATCACCGTCAATGAAAAAGACGGCACCAGCCCCGCCGAAGCCAAGGCGCTGCTGAACAAGCACAAGCTCGAACGTATCCTGGTCGTGAACGACGCCTTTGAACTCAAGGGCCTGATCACCGTCAAGGACATCAACAAGCAAACCACCTTCCCGAACGCTGCGCGTGACGCTTCTGGCCGCTTGCGTGTGGCCGCCGCCGTGGGCGTGGGCGCAGGCACCGAAGAGCGCGTGGACCTGCTGGCCAAGGCTGGCGTGGACGCCATCGTGGTGGACACGGCTCACGGCCACTCCAAGGGCGTGATCGACCGCGTGCGCTGGGTCAAGCAAAACTACCCCCAGATCGATGTCATCGGCGGCAACATTGCCACTGGTGCTGCAGCTCTCGCCCTGGTCGAAGCTGGCGCGGACGCCGTCAAGGTCGGCATCGGCCCTGGCTCCATCTGCACCACTCGCATCGTGGCCGGTGTGGGCGTGCCCCAGATCATGGCCATCTCCAACGTGGCTGATGCTTTGAAGGGTACTGGCGTGCCTCTGATCGGCGACGGCGGCATCCGCTTCTCTGGTGACATTTCCAAGGCTCTGGCTGCGGGCGCATCAACCATCATGATGGGCGGCATGTTTGCCGGCACCGAAGAAGCGCCCGGCGAAGTGATCCTGTACCAGGGCCGCTCCTACAAGAGCTACCGCGGCATGGGCTCCATTGGCGCCATGCAGCAAGGCTCTGCCGACCGCTACTTCCAGGAGTCGACCACCGGCAACCCTAACGCCGACAAGCTGGTTCCCGAAGGCATTGAAGGCCGCGTGCCCTACAAGGGCTCCATGGTTTCCATCGTCTACCAGATGGCCGGCGGCGTGCGCGCCTCCATGGGCTATTGCGGTTGTGCAACCATCACCGAGATGAACGAAAAGGCCGAGTTTGTGGAAATCACCGCAGCTGGCATCCGTGAATCCCACGTGCACGATGTGCAGATCACCAAAGAAGCGCCTAACTACCGCGCTGACTGATTGATCGACTGACACGGGTCACAAGCAGGATGGGCCACAATGCCCATCCTGCTTTTTTCTTTTCCAGGAATCCTCATGAAACTTGCCGAAGCCCTGCTTCTCAGAGCCGATCTGAAGAAAAAGCTGGCCTCGCTGCGCGAGCGCATTGCTCACAACGCCATCGTTCAAGAAGGTGAAGAGCCCAAGGAAAAGGTCCAGGATTTGCTGACCGAGGCCACTTCTACGCTGCAAGAGCAACAAGCCTTGGTTCGCCGCATCAATGCTGTCAATGAATCAGCCAAACTCAGCGATGGCCGCTTGCTGGCCGATGTGCTGGCCTTGCGTGAAATGTTGATTGCCCAACACTCGCTACTCATCAGCACCATTGCAGCGACCCACAAGGATGTGGATCGGTACAGCCCGCGCGAAATCAAGTGGGTGCCGCAGATTCAAGTCTCCAGCCTTCAAAAACAGGCCGATGATTTATCACGCAAGATTCGCGAAGTCAATGTGACGGTGCAAGCCGCCAACTGGCAGATCGACATCTGAGTTTTTCGAGCGCTGCGGGCGAGTGCAGAGACCCCAATGAGCAACAGGGGGTTGAAAACATACTGGGGCTCTCCATGCAGCGCGGCGGGCAGCGCATTGTGCTTAGGCACACTCACAACGTAGCCCATCACTCTGTACAACGGACCTTTGAGAACTCACCGCTCACTACCTTGCACTGACGCAGCGCTCCCCACTTTTTTCTTCTTTGCTTTGATACCCACAGATTTCTGACCAGATTTTAAATTTCTAGTCAGAATGCTAAAATTCCATCCGAACTCAACATTCAGACGGATTACTCCACACCCCATGCATAGCGTCGGTATCTACGAAGCCAAAAGCCGCTTTTCTGCCCTGGTCGAACTGGTCGAACAAGGCGAGGAAGTGCGCATCACGCGCCATGGCAAAGAAGTCGTGCGCATGCTGCCTGTGCGCCGCAAGCCCGTGATCACCGATGAGCAGATCGCCCGAGAATTAGAACAAATTCAGGCGCTGCAGCAGACGGTACGTGCGCAAGGAGCTACGGATTCCGTAGCAAGCCTGCGCCAAAATGGACGCAGCAAAGCATGAGTTCCACCGCTTTTACCGCCTTTGTGCTCGATGCTTCTGTCACCGCCGCCTGGCTCTTGCCTGACGACGCAAGCGAGCACACCCAGCGCCTGTACACCCGCATCCGCCGCGACGAGGTCGACCCCCATGCCCCCAATCTCTGGCAGTGGGAATGCGGCAACCTCATCGCCTCGGGTGTGAATCATGGACGCATCCCGCACACCAGCGTTGAAGGTTTGTGGGGAGTACTCGAAGCCATTCGTCACCGCGTGGAGCTGCATGAGCTGGCTCCTGCCCAGCACAAGGCCGTGCTCGACGTGGCGCTGGACACGGGCCTGCCCACCTACGACGCCGCTTATCTGTGGCTGGCGCAGTCGCTGCGCCTGCCACTGGCCACATTCGATGCTGCCCAGATCGCTGCCGCCCGCAAAAGCGGCGTCACGCTCCTGGCAGCCGAAGATTTTTAACCCTGTTTTCCTTCACCTTCTAGCCCTTGAAGACCATGCAACACGACAAGATCCTCATTCTGGACTTTGGCTCCCAGGTCACGCAGCTGATTGCCCGCCGCGTGCGCGAAGCCCATGTTTACTGCGAAGTCCACCCCTGTGATGTGAGCAGCGACTGGGTGCGCGAATTTGCCGCCGATGGCAAGCTCAAGGGCGTGATCCTGTCTGGCAGCCACGCGTCCGTCTATGAAGTAGACGACCGCGCGCCCGACGCCGTGTTCGAACTGAACGTGCCCGTTCTGGGCATCTGCTACGGCATGCAGACCATGGCCACCCAGCTGGGCGGCAAGGTCGAAGGCTCCAACACCCGCGAATTCGGCTACGCCGAAGTGCGCGCCCATGGCCACACAGAACTGCTCAAGGGCATCGAAGACTTCGTGACCCCCGAAGGCCACGGCATGCTCAAGGTCTGGATGAGCCACGGTGACAAGGTCACCGAGCTGCCCCCTGGCTTCAAGGTCATGGCCTCCACCCCCAGCTGCCCCATCGCCGGCATGGCCGACGAAGCCCGCCGCTACTACGCTGTGCAGTTCCACCCCGAAGTCACGCACACCGTGCAAGGCCAGGCGCTGCTCAACCGCTTTGTGCTGGACATCTGCGGCACGCAAGCCGACTGGATCATGGGCGACTACATTGAAGAAGCCGTGGCCAAGATCCGTGAGCAGGTCGGTGACGAAGAAGTGATTCTCGGTCTGTCCGGCGGCGTGGACTCCTCCGTGGCTGCCGCCCTGATCCACCGCGCCATCGGCGACCAGCTGACCTGCGTGTTCGTCGATCACGGCCTGCTGCGCCTGAACGAAGGCGATATGGTCATGGAAATGTTCGAAGGCAAGCTCAACGCCAAGGTCATTCGCGTCGACGCGTCCGAGCTATTCCTGGGCAAGCTGGCTGGCGTGTCCGAGCCTGAAGCCAAGCGCAAGATCATCGGCGGCCTGTTCGTGGATGTCTTCAAGGCCGAAGCCTCCAAGCTCAAGGCCGCCAATGCTGGCAGCAAGGGGGCTACCTTCCTGGCCCAGGGCACCATCTACCCTGACGTTATCGAATCCGGCGGTGCCAAGAGCAAGAAGGCTGTCACCATCAAGAGCCACCACAACGTGGGCGGCCTGCCAGAGCAACTGGGTCTGAAGCTGCTGGAGCCCCTGCGCGACCTGTTCAAGGACGAAGTGCGCGAACTGGGCGTGGCCCTGGGCCTGCCCCGAGGCATGGTCTACCGCCATCCCTTCCCCGGCCCCGGCCTGGGCGTGCGCATCCTGGGTGAAGTGAAGAAGGAATACGCCGACCTACTGCGCCGCGCCGACGCCATCTTCATCGAAGAGCTGAACAACTGGATCGACGAGGCCACAGGCAAGAGCTGGTACGACCTGACCAGCCAGGCCTTCACCGTATTCCTGCCCGTCAAGAGCGTGGGCGTGATGGGCGATGGGCGCACCTACGACTACGTCGTGGCCCTGCGCGCCGTAGTCACCAGCGACTTCATGACCGCCGACTGGGCCGAGCTGCCCTACGGCCTGCTGAAGAAGGTGTCTGGAAGAATCATTAATGAAGTCCGTGGTATCAACCGCGTGACTTACGACGTGAGCACCAAGCCGCCAGCAACCATCGAGTGGGAGTGATCCGGCGTCTGGCACTGGCTGGCATCTAGTAGCACTAAAACACACCTAAGCCCGCGTCACTGCGGGCTTTTTTGTGATTTCGTTCAGCACCGCCTGGCAACATTTGGCATCGCCAAGCACCGTTTTTTCATGGCATGATGGATGGCATTGAATGCTTCTATGCCATGAGAAGTCGCCAATACCATGCAACCACCTTGCGGATGTTCATGGTATCGAATTTGTGTAAGACGATGATTTAATTGTTGTTTTACGCCAGGATGGGCCGGTTTTCTGATCATGGTATTTGAGCTGAATCAGGGCGAGAACCATGTTGACCGATACCAAGCTGCGCAACCTCAAGCCGAAGGACAAGCTCTACAAGGTGAATGACCGTGACGGCCTCTATGTAGCCGTCACGGCCGCCGGAGCGATCTCGTTCCGCTACAACTACTCGATCCACGGTAGGCAGGAGACCATCACCTTCGGCCGCTACGGTGTCGGCGGCATCACCTTGGCGGAAGCCCGCGAGCGGTTGGGCGAGGCCAAGAAGATGGTCGCGGCCGGGAAGTCACCGGCCAAGGAAAAGGCGCGGGACAAGGCCCGCGTCAAGGACGCGGAGACGTTCGGGGCCTGGGCGGAAAAGTGGCTGCGCGGCTACCAGATGGCCGACTCCACCCGCGACATGCGCCGCTCGGTCTACGAGCGCGAGCTGAAGCCGAAGTTCGGCAATCAGAAGCTGGTGGAGATCACCCACGAAGACTTGCGCGCGCTGACCGATGCCATCGTCGAGCGCGGCGCGCCGGCGACAGCCGTGCATGTCCGCGAGGTGGTGCTCCAGGTCTTTCGCTGGGCCATCGAGCGCGGCCAGAAGGTCGAGAACCCGGCCGAGCTGGTGCGCCCGACGACCATTGCCAAGTTCGAGCCGCGCGACCGTGCGCTGACGCCCGACGAGATCGGCCTGATGTACCAGTACATGGAGCGCATCGGCACAGCGCCATCCATTCGGGCGGCGGCCAAGCTGCTGCTGTTGACGATGGTGCGCAAGAGCGAGCTGACTAACGCGACATGGAGCGAGATCAATTTCAGCGACGCGCTTTGGACGATCCCGAAGGAGCGGATGAAGCGGCGCAATCCGCACCTGGTGTTCCTGTCCCGGCAGGCGCTGGACATCTTCATTGCCCTGAAAACCTTCGCAGGGGGATCGGACTACGTGCTTCCGTCGCGGTATGACTCGGATTTACCCATGAGCAGCGCCACGCTCAACCAGGTGCTGACGCTGACGTATCGGCTGGCGCAGAAGGAGGGGCGGTCGCTCGCCAAGTTCGGGCCACATGACTTGCGGCGCACGGCCAGCACGTTGTTGCATGAAGCCGGCTACAACACGGACTGGATCGAGAAGTGCCTGGCACACGAGCAGAGAGGCGTCAGGGCCGTCTACAACAAGGCCGAGTACCGCGAGCAGCGCACGGCGATGTTGCAGGACTGGGCGGACATGATCGACGAATGGACGCTGAGACGGCCGAAGGTGTAAACCAGACGAAGGCAGGTTAGGCAGCGCCGCCTGAGCATCGAGGCATGGCCTCGGGTTTCATTGACACTTGAGGGGCGCAGCGTTTTAGCCGCTAAAAGGGGCAGCAGAGCCGCCGGCCACGGCAGACGGAGTGAAGCCAGGGCGCATGGCCTGAGTGCCCGACGACTTCCGCGCCTCTATCCATTCCTCGACCTCGGCCAAGTCCCAGGCGACGTTTCGGCTGGTGAGTGCGATCCGGCGCGGAAACTCCCCGCGCTGCTCCATGTTGAAGATCGTGCGCTCAGACAGCGGGATCATCGCCAGTAGCTTCTTCCGATTGATGAGCGTCTTGCTTGTCGTTGCCTGCATCCCCTGGCCTCTTTCAGTCACTTGCGAACATGTGCCTGATGGTGCCTGGCAATGCGGATTGTTTCGTCCTATTAGTTGGTCAATTAGGTTGACGCCGTGAGCGCGGCTTTGTACTCAAGCGGAACATTGCGGGGATCGCCGCCAGCGCCTTCGATACCGCTTGGCGCTCGATGCCGAGCTTTCGCGCAATCTCCGACTGATTGAGTCCAGACCACTGGAGCATCAGCATCTGCTTTTTGCGATCCGATAGCTTCGAGTCCACCATCAGCCGTGCTTGATTGCGCAGCTCTGCCTTGTCCGCCGGCTGTAAGGTCTGGCCCGCGACATAGTGGAAGAAGTAGCTGTCAACCAGTTGATCGCCCGATTTCACTTGGGCAGTGGCCGGCTTCGCGCATTGCTGGTTGAGTCTCGCCAGTTCGAGGTCGAATTGCGCGAGGGATCGCCTTGCTTGTCTGTAGACAGGGTTCCATGCGCCGCTCGGCAATTTAGGCCGGTGATCCAGGCAATACAGGCTGCTTAGTCGAAGCTTTTCCTCTGGATCGTCCGCCTTCGGATCATCGCTCCCACCGGCGAATGAGGTCAGCTCGGCGAGTGATCCGCAGAACCGGCAGAACCCCTGGAGGCGTTCGCCATTCAGTCGGGTGTCGCGCACCTTCGACTTCACCGGCCGTTTGCAGGCGCAGTCCCATACAAGCCCAATCAACGATTCCAGTGTCGCAACAAACCGCCGATCTCTTGGCGTCTGCCTATCCTCCGTTTTGATGAACTGGCGCAGCAACTGCCTCTGCATGCGAACCATCGCATCAAGTCCAACCAGTCGAATGATCCCGCTGAGGCCCACCCCTGTCCCTGCTCCGGGGATATGGCCCAAGTAGCGTTGTGGCAGCGTCGCCGTGTACGCAGCCACGGCGGGGTCAATGAGTTCCTGTAACAGCCCAACGATGGGGTAGCGCCGCGAGGAGGCGGAATACGGCCGCCAGCGATCCTCAAACTGCTCGATGGCTTCCGAGACAGTGGGATCGCAGCCTTCCCAGATGACAATGGTTGGATCGTTTTTCATGTCAACCATTTTGGACAACTAATAAGATGTAGACAACCCCCAATAGCGCCTAATCTTCGTTGCAATTCAGTTGATAACGGAGGTTTACGCAATGACGATAGAAGACACGCTGCTGCAACGCTTTGGCCCGCTGCTGAGCATGGCGCAGCTCGCCTCTGTCCTGGATCGATCGCCTGATGGATTGCGGATCAGCCTTCGCGCGACGAACGAGTGGACGCAGCGGATCAACAAGGCTCGGTTGAAGATCGGCCGGCGGGTCTACTTCCGAACCTCGCAGATCGCCGAGGTGTTGAGCGACGAGTCCCTGTACGGAACGGGGAACTGAGCCGTGGCGATTGACGTCCTGGCGGCGTTCGAGTGCGAACCGCCGGTGCTGGACTTCATATGGCCGGGCTTCCTCGCGGGAACCGTCGGCGCGCTCGTCGCCCCAGGGGCCACGGGCAAGAGCTTCTGGGCACTGGAAGCGGCCATGAGCATCGCATGCAGCGTTGCCGGCGGCGACCTCGTGGGCCTGGCCCCCGCACACACCGGGCGCGTGGTTTATCTGGCTGGGGAAGACCCGCCGCCCGCGCTTGTGCGGCGCATTCACGCCATCGGCCAGCACCTCGGACACGCAGCACGCCAAGCCATCGCAGAGAACCTTGCACTTGAGCCGATCATGGGCAAGCGCCTGAACGTCATGGACGAGGCTCACTTGCGCCGCGTCATCGAGTACAGCGCCGGGGCGAGGCTGATCGTGCTGGACACCCTGAGCCGCATCCACGCCCTCGATGAGAACAGCAACGGCAACATGGCCCACCTCGTGGCCGTGCTGGAGCAGGTCGCGGCTACCACGGGCGCATCCGTGCTCTACCTGCACCACGTCAGCAAGGGAAGCGCCCGCGAAGGGCAGACCGACCAGCAGCAGGCCGCGCGTGGCGCGTCCGCGCTGATCGACAATGCCAGGTGGTGCGGTTACGTCGCCCGCATGACTGAGGACGAGGCGAAGCGCCTCAGCGACCGCGCCCATGATCGGCAGCCCATCGGCGATGAGCGGCGCGGCTACTTCGTGCGTTTCGGCGTCAGCAAGCAGAACTACGACGCCACGCCGCTTGATCGCTGGTACATGCGGCACGCCGGCGGCGTGCTGGTACCGGTGGAGCTGTATGAGGCGTGCAGGAATGAGGAAAGACGTGATGGTCGGAGGCGAGGCGATGGCTTTTGACCTCACCCATGCCAGGCACGATCCAATGCACTGCTTGGTCCCCGGCTTGTTCCGCAGTCTCAAGCGCGGCGAACGGAAGAAGCTCAAGCTCGATGTGACGTATCACTACGCCGAAAATGAACAAGCGCGGTTCGTCGGCTTCGAGCCTCTTGGTGCTGATGACATGCGGCTACTGCAAGGTCTTGTGGCTCTTGGAGGGCCGAAGGGCATCATCCTGACGCCAGAGCCAACAGCGGATTTGCCGAAGCAACTCCGTCTATTCCTTGAGCCGAAGTTCGACGCGGTAGGGCAGGATGCGCTGGTCGTGAGAGAGAGTATGACCAGCCTGCTAGGCGAAATCGGCTTGACCGATGGCGGCGACAATATCAGGGCGATCAAGGCGAGCTTGCTGCGCATGGCAAACGTGACGGTGGTAGTCACCAAGGGGAACAGGCAAAGGTCTTTTCACCTGATGAGCTACGCCTTCGACGAGGAGGACGGACGGCTATTCGTCGCGTTGAATCCCCAGATTGCAGAGGCGATTCTTGGTAGGCGCCCGTATACCCGCATCGAGATGGCCGAGGTGCGGGCGCTACAGACCGACCCGGCCCGCCTGATTCACCAACGGTTATGCGGCTGGATCGATCCGGGCAAAGCCGGGCGCGTGGAGCTGGATACCCTTTCCGGTTACGTCTGGCCGGACGAGGCGAACGCCGAGGCCATGAAGAAGCGCCGCCAGAAGGCCCGCAAGGCTCTGGCCGAGCTTGCCACCGTGGGCTGGAAGGTCAGCGAGTATGCGGCAGGGAAGTGGGAAATTGGCAGGCCGAAGCCCGTAGTAACGTTCCCCAAGCTCCGTAGCAATGTTCCCCTTCACCCGTAGCAACGCTCCCCGCCTCAAGCCGGAAAACACAGCAACGGCGCGGGCTTGCGGCTAGTTCGCAAATTCCATCCATGATCTTCCAAGATCATCCACGAGGCGCGGCACTTGCCGCCGCCCTTTAGGGCGACGCCAAGCCCTTGCCGATGGTCGGCCTTCGGCCGAGTTGTACGCCAGAAGGGTGTTCAGCTCCGGCCGGTTCTTTTTAGCGGCTAAAACGCTGCGCCCCTCAAGTGTCAATAGGCAGGTGTTGTACGTTGTATGTTGTAGCGCGCTACAACATACAACAGTTCAATTCGATTCCCGGCCACGCAATGAGGCCGGCCATTCTTTTGCGCGCACGTCGAGCTGCAGCATCGTCATTTTCGGCGAGGCTGGCCACGTCCAGGCCACGGTCGACTATCGCCAGTTCCGACGATGGCGGCCGCCGGCGCTGGATCTCGCATCGCCGCTTCTGACGATGAGATCCACTCTTTGACACTTGAGGGGCCGAGCGGCGGGGGATTCTCCCGGCCTCCCTCTTGGCGTTCAACCTTCCGTGCTGAATGGGCTGCCATCCCTGTTTCGATGGGCGTGCCTGTGTCGTCGGCTCCATGTCAACCATTTCGGCCAATTATTGGAATGTTGTGTAGGCCGGCACTCCGTAACCTTCGGAGTAGTTCAGTTGATAACGGAGGTTTACGGACATGGCGACGACAGAAAGCAGCTATCCCGACGAGCTGGCCGCACGGCTCGCTCTTCAGCAGCAGACCTCGCAGATAAAGCGCAGGGACTACCTGGCCGCTTTCATGGCGGCGCGCGCGGACGTGAAGGAAGCGATGGAGGCCGGCTACGCGCTCAAGATCATCTGGGAGCACATGCGCGAGATCGGGCGAATCCCTTTCCGCTATGAGACGTTCCTGAAATACGTTCGCCAGCACATCACCAATGCGCCGCCTGGCTCCACGGGTCAGGGCACGGAGTAAGCAAAGTCTCATGCTCAATCGCTGCCAGCGCATGGCTGAAACGCTGTTACCGGCCTCTTGGATCGCTGCAAGCACATGGACATTGGCAATTTCCGTTGGTTTTCCCGCTGCTGGCGCGCTGTTGCGAAGCAATGGTGCGGTTACAGCGCGAAATTCGATGAGTCATACGAGGCAAAAACAACGCCGTAAGGCGGGCAGGATGTGTGAAGTAGGCCCACCGGCAAGCCGGTTGTCCTTCTTCACTGTCCCTTATTCGCGCGGGGCGCTCAACGTGCATCCTGCTCTGCGAGGCTGCCGGCTACCGCCGGTTGGAGGACAAATGGGCGACGAGAATCGAATCACCAGGAAGGGCAGCCCACCGATCAAGGTGTACTGCCTTCCAGAAGAACGCGAACTGATTGAGGCGAACGCCAAGATGGCGGGAATCAGCGTGGCGCGCTACCTGCGCGACGTAGGCCAGGGCTACCAGGTCAGGGGTGTCATGGACTACCACTATGTGCGCGAGTTGGTGCGAGTGAATGGCGACCTTGGCCGGCTGGGCGGATTGCTCAAGCTATGGCTGACCGACGATCCGCGCACAGCCCGGTTCGGCGATGCCACGATCCTTGCCCTGCTGGGTCGAATCGAGGCCACCCAGGACGAAATGAGCCGGCTCATGAAGTCGGTGGTGCAGCCGAGGGCCGAACCTTGAGAGTTTTAGCAGCTAAATTACCGTGTGCTGCACGCGACACAAGCCCCTTCCAGGCCGCCGGCCCGGACGTTATCAACTCTTGGGAGAACGCATAAGGCCAGGGACACCCCGTAAGGGCCGAGAACAGAATCACCGAAGCCCGGGCCTCAGTGCCAAGGGCGATACCGATTAGCTAGTGGCGTAGCTCTTCGATGAAACCTTGCCGTGGGCAAGCGCGAGCTTGGTCAAGGCATTGCCTTTCTTTCATCGAATGGAGATTGCGACCATGAAGCACGTCCGTTTTTTAGCGGCTAAAACCGCGCTCGCCGCCGCTCTGGCCGGCAGCATCATCATCACCCCGGCGCAGGCAGGCATCCCCGTCATCGACGGCGGCAACCTGGTGCAAAACGTCATGACGGCCATCGAGTCGGTGGCGCAGACGCTCAAGCAGATCGAGCAGTACCAGACCCAGTTGCAGCAGTACGAAAACATGCTGCAAAACACAATGGCCCCGGCCGCGTATATCTGGGATCAGGCGCAGTCCACCATCAACGGATTGATGGCCGCCACCGACACGCTGAACTACTACCGGAATCAGCTCGGCAGCGTCGATGCGTACCTGGGCAAGTTCCAGGATGTGGCCTACTACCGTGGTTCGCCGTGCTTCTCGGCCGCCGGGTGCTCGGATGCCGAGCGCGCCGCGATGGAGCAAAACCGCAGCCTGGCGAGCGAGAGTCAGAAGAAGGCGAACGACGCGCTTTTCAAGGGCCTGGAGCAACAGCAGCGCAACCTTTCCGCCGATGCTCGCCAGCTCGAACGGCTCCAGTCCGCCGCGCAGGGCGCGACCGGGCAGATGCAGGCCATCGGCTACGCCAACCAGCTCGCCGCCAACCAGGCAAACCAGCTCCTGCAAATCCGTGGCCTGCTGATCGCACAGCAGAACGCCGCGACCGCCAGGATGCAGGCGCAGGCCGACGTAGAGGCGCAACAGCAGGCCGCCGGCGCGACTTCCAGGGAATCCAGGATCGAGCGCACGGCCAACCCAAGAAACTGGCTCGAACTGACCCGCTGACGGAGGCCCTGCACCATGAAGAATACGATGCTGCTTGCCGGCCTCGTGGTGGTGCTGGTGGCTGGTTGCGACAACAAGCCAGCCATCCCGCCCATGCCCGAGGTCAATGACACCAATTGCCAGATTGAGGCGATCACGAAGATCGAGGATAGGGCCACGCGCGAGAAATTCGCCGGGCTGTGCTCGCGCCGGTCGCCGGCCGCCGGCGGCATCGCGCCGACCGAGAAGCCCATGAACTGGCTCGAACTGGCCGACCCGAAAGACCAGAAGGAGGCGAAGCCATGAAAGCACTGCACAAGGCGGCGCTGATCGGCGTCGCCCTCGCGCTTTACTCCACCGCCGCGTCGGCCCAGCTCACCAACCAAGGGATGCTTGACCAGGTGGTGACGGAGTTCGCCACGCGGGCCACGTCCTGGCAGACGGTGGTGATGAATGCCGCGATGTTCCTGTTCTGGACGCTGGGCACGATCTCGCTGGTTTTCACGTTCGGCTTCATGGCGCTGCGCAAGGCCGACATTGGCGAGTTCTTCGCCGAGTTCATCAGGTTCATCCTGTTCTTCGGCTTCTTCCTCTGGCTGTTGCGCTATGGCCCGACCTTCGCCAACTCGATCATCCAGTCACTGGCCCGGCTTGGTGAGCAGGCGTCTGGGGTGGCGTCGGTGACACCCTCGGGCATCGTGGATATTGGCTTCATGATCTTGAAGCAGGCATTCAGGAACTCGTCGATCTGGTCGCCCGTGGATAGCTTCATCGGTGTGGCCTTGAGCGTCGGCATCCTGATCCTGCTGGCCGTTGTCGCCGTGAATATGTTGCTGCTTCTCGTGTCAGGCTGGCTGCTGATGTACGCCGGTATCTTCTTCCTTGGCTTCGGCGGCTCGCGTTGGACGTCAGACATGGCGATCAACTACTACAAGACCGTGCTGGGCGTGGCCGTGCAGATCATGACGATGGTGCTCCTGGTCGGCATCGGGAACGACCTGCTTTCCAGCTTCTACGCCAGGATGAACACCGGCACCCTGAACTTTGAAGAGCTGGGCGTGATGCTCGTTTTCTGCGTGGCGTTGCTCATGCTGGTCAATCGTGTGCCCCCGCTTGTCGCTGGCATCATCACCGGCTCGGGTATCGGTGGCGCTGGTGGCATCGGCAACTTCGGTGCAGGTGCCGCCATCGGTGCGGCGATGGGCGCGGCGAGCATGGCCGCCGGAGCCGCAAGCGTGGCTGGAGCGGCCGTGATGGGCGGTGCAGCCTCGGCCGCCGGCGGCATGTCGGCGATTAAGGCAGCGTTCGAGAAAGCAGGGACTAGCGCCGGTGGCGAATCGGGCGGAATGCCCATGTTTGGTGGCGGTGCTGGTGGTGATTCCGATGCTGGATCGTTCGCGCAGGCAGCGGGCGTCGGTGGCGGCAGTTCCAGTGCCGGCACAAGTACGCCGCTCGGCCAGGCGGCCGGCTTCTACAGCTCGGGAAGCTCCAGCAGTTCGGGCAGCAGCGGCGGCGAATCGAGGGGCGGCGACAAAGCCGGCTCCAGCTCGAAGGCCAGCGGAGGCGGCGACGCTGGCGGCCAAGCCGGCCAAGGTGCGGGAAGCCTTCTCGCTGCGACGGCTGCGAACCTGGCGCAAGGCATTGGCGACGTTGCGAAGGCCAAGGCGGCCAGCATCCGCGACGCCGCCGCCGAACGCATCGCCGACACCACGGGCGGGAAGATCGCTGCCGCGATCCGGGCGAGCAGCCAGACGGACCAGGCGGCCGAGGATGTGCCCAGCTTCGGCGGCAACAGCTTGGCAGGTGCCGATTCGGGCGCTGCTGATCCTGACGATGAAGTGGCCGCATTCGCCAACCGCGACAAGGAGGTATGACGATGACGCAGAGAGGATTTTTCGACTGCCTGGACGTTGCCGCTGCCGAGCAGCGCCAGGCGCAGGCGGTGGAGTTTGAGCCGGTCGGCGACCAATCGACCGATGCCGGCCGCGAGGCGGAAGTCACCGCCTTCGTGAATCGGCCTGCCTCGGCCACCATCGAGGCCGCCAGGCCGGCTGCCAAGGTGAGCGGCAACGCCAGCAACTACAGCGGTGGCAGCGCGAGAAGTACGCCGCTGGCCGAGGCCGCCGGCTTCTACAGCAGCGGCAGCCGATAAGCGCGCCGGCCGGCGTGGGGCCGGCCGACACTTCCACAAACCCACCTGTTAGAGAGGTGAATCATGGCAACTCTGAATCCTACCAATGCAACGCAGGCAGTTCATCATGCAGCCGTGCAGCTCGCCGCGCTCGACTGGCTCGACCAGGACACAGCGCGGCAGCTCGGGCCGCTCGCCGAGGCCGTGGCAAACGCTTTCATGGTCGTGTTCTACCAGGCCGAGACGGGGCAGGCGACGCCTGCTGACTTCCGCGAGGCCCTGGACGCGGTGCGGCAGTCACTCCGCGCCGCGTAGGCACGCGCACCAGGAACAGCAAGGGCGGCCGATGGCCGCCCTTGCCATTTTCGGGCCTGCATCGTCAAAGACGGCGATGCGCGCCGGCGTGCTCGAGCATCGCCAGATCGGACGATGACGGCCGCTCTGGCCTTCTCCTTGGCGTGGATCTCGCATCGTCGTTTCTAGCGATGAGATCCAGCGCACCAAGTCGCGCACGTCGAGCTGCAGCACCGCCAGGAATGGCGATGGTGGCCAGCTCCTCCTACTCGATGCCGTGCATGGCCCTCGCCCGCGCCGCGACTTCGCGGGCGTGCTCGATATAGGCCGGATCAGCCGTGGCCTCGGCTTCGGCCAGGAAGGCGCTGATCGCCTCGGTCGTCGTCAGCTCCTCGGATGGGTCGAAAGGCGTCAGTTCACGGCCTACGGCGGGAGCATCCACCCATTCGCGTTCTTCCCTCGGCAATGGGTACACGCCGGCGGCCTCGGCTTCGGTCAGCAGCTCGGCCAGAGTGTGGCGCACCTGGTCAGGCGTGACGGCGCGGGTCAGGTCAGCCTTCAAGGCGTCATAGGCCGGGCCTGCCTTCTCATGCAGCCAGTTTTCCAGTTGCTTCGGGTCGGTCACCGGCGTGCCTCATCGAGCCAGGCCAGCGTTTCAGCATCGCGGGCGGCCACGCGGGCCAGCAGCTCGCGGAGGCACTGTTGCAAATAGTCGGTGGTGATAAACTTATCATCCCCTTTTGCTGATGGAGCTGCACATGAACCCATTCAAAGGCCGGCATTTTCAGCGTGACATCATTCTGTGGGCCGTACGCTGGTACTGCAAATACGGCATCAGTTACCGTGAGCTGCAGGAGATGCTGGCTGAACGCGGAGTGAATGTCGATCACTCCACGATTTACCGCTGGGTTCAGCGTTATGCGCCTGAAATGGAAAAACGGCTGCGCTGGTACTGGCGTAACCCTTCCGATCTTTGCCCGTGGCACATGGATGAAACCTACGTGAAGGTCAATGGCCGCTGGGCGTATCTGTACCGGGCCGTCGACAGCCGGGGCCGCACTGTCGATTTTTATCTCTCCTCCCGTCGTAACAGCAAAGCTGCATACCGGTTTCTGGGTAAAATCCTCAACAACGTGAAGAAGTGGCAGATCCCGCGATTCATCAACACGGATAAAGCGCCCGCCTATGGTCGCGCGCTTGCTCTGCTCAAACGCGAAGGCCGGTGCCCGTCTGACGTTGAACACCGACAGATTAAGTACCGGAACAACGTGATTGAATGCGATCATGGCAAACTGAAACGGATAATCGGCGCCACGCTGGGATTTAAATCCATGAAGACGGCTTACGCCACCATCAAAGGTATTGAGGTGATGCGTGCACTACGCAAAGGCCAGGCCTCAGCATTTTATTATGGTGATCCCCTGGGCGAAATGCGCCTGGTAAGCAGAGTTTTTGAAATGTAAGGCCTTTGAATAAGACAAAAGGCTGCCTCATCGCTAACTTTGCAACAGTGCCTAAAATAAGCCTTATATCCAAGCATAAAACAAGGTTGTCTAGACTTCTTTTAACAGTAAAGTTATCATAAAACTGAATTTTATTTTTTAGGTAAGTTTATGCATTCTATCCGCATTCGTTAAGACACAACTATTTGCATAGTGACACTATTTTATAATGGTGGGCTTTTGTTGTGTCTTTAAGAATATATGCGGATATATAAAGTAAAAGTATGCTTAATTTATAAGTATGCTTTTAGTGCATAGTTTCCAGTTATAACTTAATTGACTAGCTATTTGTCCACCCTGTGGATGAATAGCTTTTTTTTTGGGAGGACACTGTGATGCTAGCTTTTGTTTTCACCTAAATCCTGTTTGCTGCATAAAAAATTTCAAGAGCTAAACAGGAGTAAATAAAAATGAGTTTAATTATTAAAGCGAGAAACATACGCTTGGATTATGCTGGGCGTGATGTTTTGGATATTGATGAATTGGAAATTCACTCTTATGACCGTATTGGTCTTGTGGGTGATAACGGAGCAGGAAAGAGTAGTTTACTCAAAGTACTTAATGGCGAAATTGTTTTAGCCGAAGCGACATTACAGCGTTTTGGTGATTTTGCACATATCAGCCAACTGGGCGGAATCGAAATAGAAACGGTCGAAGACCGGGCAATGTTATCTCGCCTTGGTGTTTCCAATGTACAAAACGACACAATGAGTGGCGGAGAGGAAACTCGTGCAAAAATTGCTGCCGCATTTTCCCAACAAGTACATGGCATTCTAGCGGATGAACCAACCAGCCACCTTGATCTCAATGGAATAGATCTACTTATTGGTCAACTTAAAGCATTTGATGG
Organism: Comamonas sp. FUJ_7; assembly: GCF_057369555.1. NCBI lineage: Bacteria > Pseudomonadati > Pseudomonadota > Betaproteobacteria > Burkholderiales > Comamonadaceae > Comamonas > Comamonas sp. FUJ_7. Next base: position 377,345 of record NZ_JBXXZI010000001.1, on the reverse strand, counting down.
AGCATTACTTGTTATCAGTCATGACCGATATTTTCTTGATATGGTTGTAGACAAGATATGGGAGTTAAAAGACGGTAAAATTACGGAATATTGGGGTGGTTACTCGGATTACTTGCGTCAAAAAGAAGAAGAGCGACAACACCAAGCCGTAGAATATGAGCTGATGATGAAGGAACGGGAGCGATTAGAATCTGCTGTGCAAGAAAAACGCCAGCAAGCTAATCGATTAGACAATAAGAAAAAAGGAGAAAAATCCAAAAACTCTACCGAAAGTGCTGGACGACTTGGGCATGCAAAAATGACTGGCACCAAGCAAAGAAAACTGTATCAGGCAGCTAAGAGTATGGAAAAGCGTTTGGCTGCATTAGAAGATATTCAAGCACCAGAGCATTTGCGTTCTATTCGTTTTCGTCAAAGTTCAGCCCTAGAACTGCACAATAAGTTCCCGATTACGGCAGATGGTCTGAGCTTAAAATTTGGTAGCCGTACTATCTTTGATGACGCTAACTTTATAATACCGCTTGGCGCTAAAGTCGCTATAACTGGATCGAATGGAACAGGGAAAACGTCCTTGTTAAAAATGATATCAGAACGTGCTGATGGATTAACCATATCTCCAAAAGCTGAAATTGGCTACTTTACACAAACAGGATATAAATTTAACACGCATAAATCTGTGCTCTCCTTTATGCAGGAAGAGTGCGAGTACACAGTTGCGGAAATTCGTGCAGTATTGGCTTCAATGGGGATCGGAGCGAATGATATTCAAAAAAACTTATCCGACTTATCGGGAGGTGAAATCATCAAACTGCTTTTATCCAAAATGCTTTTAGGAAAATATAATATTTTGCTTATGGATGAACCAGGAAACTATCTTGACCTAAAAAGTATTGCCGCATTAGAAACAATGATGAAGTCCTATGCAGGAACTATTATCTTCGTATCTCATGACAAGCAATTGGTCGATAATATTGCTGACATTATCTACGAGATCAAAGACCACAAAATCATCAAGACTTTTGAGAGAGATTGTTAATGATAGCCAATCTAATCCGAACATTAATTATTGAACTCTTTAAAGGAAATTAAAAATGACAATTCAAGATATTCAATCACTTGCTGAAGCACACGGCTTGTTGCTTACGGACAAAATGAATTTCAATGAAATGGGCATTGATTTTAAGGTCGTTTTTGCTCTTGATACAAAGGGGCAACAATGGTTGCTGCGTATTCCTCGTCGTGATGGCATGAGGGAACAAATCAAGAAAGAAAAACGCATTTTAGAATTGGTAAAAAAACATCTTTCTGTAGAGGTTCCTGATTGGAGAATTTCATCTACAGAATTAGTGGCTTATCCCATACTTAAAGATAATCCTGTTTTAAATTTGGATGCTGAAACCTATGAAATAATTTGGAATATGGACAAAGATAGCCCGAAATACATAACATCTTTGGCAAAAACCTTATTTGAAATCCATAGTATTCCTGAAAAAGAAGTTCGGGAAAATGATTTGAAAATTATGAAACCTTCAGATTTAAGACCTGAAATAGCAAACAATTTGCAGTTAGTAAAATCTGAAATTGGTATAAGTGAGCAATTGGAAACCCGCTACAGAAAATGGTTGGATAATGATGTTCTATGGGCAGATTTCACCCAATTTATACATGGCGATTTATATGCTGGGCATGTACTAGCTTCAAAGGATGGAGCTGTTTCAGGCGTTATTGATTGGTCAACAGCCCATATAGATGACCCAGCGATTGATTTTGCTGGGCATGTAACTTTGTTTGGAGAAGAAAGCCTCAAAACTCTAATCATCGAGTATGAAAAACTAGGGGGTAAAGTTTGGAATAAACTATATGAACAGACTTTAGAAAGAGCAGCGGCCTCTCCTTTGATGTATGGTTTATTTGCCTTAGAAACTCAAAATGAAAGCCTTATCGTTGGAGCAAAAGCTCAGTTGGGAGTTATATAATTTAAAAATATGATTGCTGAGAACTGCCTTGTTTTGAAACTTGGTTGGCTTTAATTAGTTTTTAGTATTCTTTATAGAAAATGCCTCGATCAAGGGGCATTTCTAACAATCATTTAACATAAAATTTCTTATGTGAAGTAACCTGAATGCAGCGGTGCCCCATTGGGGGCGCGTTGAGATAAGCCTCTTTTAGATAACTTTAGCAACTCGATAGACAGTTGCAACTCCACAATTCACTGCTTTGGCAATTTCTTCCTTAGTCATATTGCCAACTACTAGCAATTCTTTTATTCGTTTATGTTTAGCCTCATTTGCCTTCTTGCCTGTTGGTTTGTAACCCGAACGTGCCAGGCCCTGCTTAATACGTTCTATACGTTTCTCATTGTCTAGGCGGGCCATTGTTGCCAGAAGATCAATCAACATATTGTTGATGAGTTCCAAGATTGAATGAGTAATGCTGTCACTGGTTTGAATCATTTGGTAGGTAGTAGGAAGATCTGCTACGACTAAACGAAGTCCCTTCTCCTGGATCCTGCGCTTCAGCTCTTGAAAATCTCGTTGGGTTAGGCGTGATAAGCGGTCAATACTTTCAACTAACAATGTGTCACCTTGATTTGCTTCTGACAGTAGCTTATTCAATTCAGGTCGGTCTAACTTCGTACCACTATAGTTTTCCACGTACACAATGGTTTCACCCAAATTCAAGTTTTGGTTTAGATCCTGAAGAATCTGCAAAGCCCTTTCTGCATCTTGATCTTTAGTTGAAGCTCGTAGATAAATACGTGTATTCATTTCTATCATTTAATCTTAATTCTATTAGATTAATGATAATACTATCATTTAATTATTGCATTAAGTCTAATGATAGATATTGTATGCGATTTGGCTCGCTATCATTCAGGTATAGTCTTTTGATAAAAAAAGCATGACTAAAAGCCATGCCTTGGGAATTCGTATAACGTGTATTATGTTAATTTTAGAAAATCTTCACTACTATTATTTTAAAATAAGGCACTGTTGCAAATAGTCGGTGGTGATAAACTTATCATCCCCTTTTGCTGATGGAGCTGCACATGAACCCATTCAAAGGCCGGCATTTTCAGCGTGACATCATTCTGTGGGCCGTACGCTGGTACTGCAAATACGGCATCAGTTACCGTGAGCTGCAGGAGATGCTGGCTGAACGCGGAGTGAATGTCGATCACTCCACGATTTACCGCTGGGTTCAGCGTTATGCGCCTGAAATGGAAAAACGGCTGCGCTGGTACTGGCGTAACCCTTCCGATCTTTGCCCGTGGCACATGGATGAAACCTACGTGAAGGTCAATGGCCGCTGGGCGTATCTGTACCGGGCCGTCGACAGCCGGGGCCGCACTGTCGATTTTTATCTCTCCTCCCGTCGTAACAGCAAAGCTGCATACCGGTTTCTGGGTAAAATCCTCAACAACGTGAAGAAGTGGCAGATCCCGCGATTCATCAACACGGATAAAGCGCCCGCCTATGGTCGCGCGCTTGCTCTGCTCAAACGCGAAGGCCGGTGCCCGTCTGACGTTGAACACCGACAGATTAAGTACCGGAACAACGTGATTGAATGCGATCATGGCAAACTGAAACGGATAATCGGCGCCACGCTGGGATTTAAATCCATGAAGACGGCTTACGCCACCATCAAAGGTATTGAGGTGATGCGTGCACTACGCAAAGGCCAGGCCTCAGCATTTTATTATGGTGATCCCCTGGGCGAAATGCGCCTGGTAAGCAGAGTTTTTGAAATGTAAGGCCTTTGAATAAGACAAAAGGCTGCCTCATCGCTAACTTTGCAACAGTGCCCGGGCAGCATAGTCTACGAGATCGTCGGCACCCAGGCCAAGCTGCGCTCCGATAAATTCGATGACCTCTGCAGGGATCAGTTCGCCTGGAGCCAGCACCCGGCCGGGATAGCGCAGGACACACAATTGCAGGGCGAAGCCGAACCTGTTGTGAGCGCGCCGACGCAGCCTGATATGCCCAAGGTCTTCATCACTCAGCGTATAGTGCTTGAGCAAATCCGTCTGTGAAGTCGGCAAGCGCAACAGCGCGTCTTTCTGCCGATCGGTTAGAGTGACGCGACGCGGCATACATGTTCCTTTTTCAAAATCTGATAGCGTTCAAGACGCTTTGTTTATGAAGCTGGTTGAGATACATTTCCAGAGGTCAATGCAATCGTGGCCGAAGCGCCGCCTCAAACCAACGTTTGTGATACATGCTGATCGGATATGCCCGCGTCTCCAAAGCCGATGGCTCGCAGTCTCTCGACCTGCAGCACGACGCCTTGCGCGCCGCAGGTGTCGAACGGGACAATATCTATGATGATCTTGCTTCCGGCGGTCGTGATGATCGCCCTGGCTTGACTGCCTGCCTCAAGTCATTGCGTGACGGCGATGTGCTGGTGGTCTGGAAGCTCGATCGCCTCGGACGATCGCTTGCCCATCTGGTCAACACGGTGAAGGAGCTGTCAGACCGCAAGATCGGCCTGCGGGTTCTGACTGGAAAGGGCGCTCAGATCGACACCACGACTGCGTCCGGTCGCATGGTGTTCGGAATCTTCGCCACCTTGGCCGAGTTCGAGCGGGATCTGATCCGAGAGCGCACCATGGCGGGTCTCGCCTCCGCGAGAGCGCGCGGTCGCAAGGGCGGACGAAAATTCGCGCTCACCAAAGCTCAGGTGCGTCTCGCGCAAGCCGCCATGGCCCAGCGCGATACTTCAGTTTCCGATCTCTGCAAGGAACTCGGCATCGAGCGCGTCACTCTCTACCGATATGTCGGTCCCAAAGGCGAGCTCAGAGACCATGGAAAGCATGTTCTCGGACTTACGTAGCAACTCGTTTCTTTTCGCAGGTTGAGCCACCTCCGCGCTTCATCAGAAAACTGAAGGAACCTCCATTGAATCGAACTAATATTTTTTTTGGTGAATCGCATTCTGACTGGTTGCCTGTCAGAGGCGGAGAATCTGGTGATTTTGTTTTTCGACGTGGTGACGGGCATGCCTTCGCGAAAATCGCACCTGCTTCCCGCCGCGGTGAGCTCGCTGGAGAGCGTGACCGCCTCATTTGGCTCAAAGGTCGAGGTGTGGCTTGCCCCGAGGTGATCAACTGGCAGGAGGAACAGGAGGGTGCATGCTTGGTGATAACGGCAATTCCGGGAGTACCGGCGGCTGATCTGTCTGGAGCGGATTTGCTCAAAGCGTGGCCGTCAATGGGGCAGCAACTTGGCGCTGTTCACAGCCTATCGGTTGATCAATGTCCGTTTGAGCGCAGGCTGTCGCGAATGTTCGGACGCGCCGTTGATGTGGTGTCCCGCAATGCCGTCAATCCCGACTTCTTACCGGACGAGGACAAGAGTACGCCGCAGCTCGATCTTTTGGCTCGTGTCGAACGAGAGCTACCGGTGCGGCTCGACCAAGAGCGCACCGATATGGTTGTTTGCCATGGTGATCCCTGCATGCCGAACTTCATGGTGGACCCTAAAACTCTTCAATGCACGGGTCTGATCGACCTTGGGCGGCTCGGAACAGCAGATCGCTATGCCGATTTGGCACTCATGATTGCTAACGCCGAAGAGAACTGGGCAGCGCCAGATGAAGCAGAGCGCGCCTTCGCTGTCCTATTCAATGTATTGGGGATCGAAGCCCCCGACCGCGAACGCCTTGCCTTCTATCTGCGATTGGACCCTCTGACTTGGGGTTGATGTTCATGCCGCCTGTTTTTCCTGCTCATTGGCACGTTTCGCAACCTGTTCTCATTGCGGACACCTTTTCCAGCCTCGTTTGGAAAGTTTCATTGCCAGACGGGACTCCTGCAATCGTCAAGGGATTGAAACCTATAGAAGACATTGCTGATGAACTGCGCGGGGCCGACTATCTGGTATGGCGCAATGGGAGGGGAGCAGTCCGGTTGCTCGGTCGTGAGAACAATCTGATGTTGCTCGAATATGCCGGGGAGCGAATGCTCTCTCACATCGTTGCCGAGCACGGCGACTACCAGGCGACCGAAATTGCAGCGGAACTAATGGCGAAGCTGTATGCCGCATCTGAGGAACCCCTGCCTTCTGCCCTTCTCCCGATCCGGGATCGCTTTGCAGCTTTGTTTCAGCGGGCGCGCGATGATCAAAACGCAGGTTGTCAAACTGACTACGTCCACGCGGCGATTATAGCCGATCAAATGATGAGCAATGCCTCGGAACTGCGTGGGCTACATGGCGATCTGCATCATGAAAACATCATGTTCTCCAGTCGCGGCTGGCTGGTGATAGATCCCGTCGGTCTGGTCGGTGAAGTGGGCTTTGGCGCCGCCAATATGTTCTACGATCCGGCTGACAGAGACGACCTTTGTCTCGATCCTAGACGCATTGCACAGATGGCGGACGCATTCTCTCGTGCGCTGGACGTCGATCCGCGTCGCCTGCTCGACCAGGCGTACGCTTATGGGTGCCTTTCCGCAGCTTGGAACGCGGATGGAGAAGAGGAGCAACGCGATCTAGCTATCGCGGCCGCGATCAAGCAGGTGCGACAGACGTCATACTAGATATCAAGCGACTTCTCCTATCCCCTGGGAACACATCAATCTTACCGGAGAATATCGTTGGCCAAAGCCTTAGCGTAGGATTTCGCCCTCTCCCGCAAACGACCCCTTCCCGTTTCAGCTGCGTTTCCTGTTTGCCAGCCGGCCCGAGATCATGGGGTGGGTGCTGGGCATCGTTTACCGCGTCATTGCCACGCACCTGGTCAAGAAAGCGGGCCATACCCACCAAGTGGCCAAGACGGGCGCGGTCACCCTGATCCAGCGTTTTGGATCGGCGCTCAATCTGAATGTTCACTTCCACATGCTGTTTCTCGACGGTGTGTATGTCGAGCAATCCCACGGCTCAGCGCGTTTCCGCTGGGTCAAGGCGCCGACCAGCCCAGAGCTCACCCAGCTGACGCACACCATCGCCCACCGGGTGGGTCGCTATCTGGAACGGCAAGGCCTGCTGGAACGGGATGTCGAAAACAGCTATCTGGCCTCGGATGCGGTGGATGACGACCCGATGACACCCCTGCTGGGGCACTCGATCACTTACCGTATCGCTGTCGGTTCACAGGCGGGGCGAAAGGTGTTCACTTTGCAAACTCTGCCGACCAGTGGTGATCCGTTCGGTGACGGGATTGGCAAGGTAGCCGGGTCCAGCCTGCACGCCGGCGTGGCGGCCAGGGCCGATGAACGCAAGAAGCTCGAACGGCTGTGCCGGTACATCAGCCGCCCGGCGGTATCCGAGAAGCGGCTGTCGTTAACACGAGGCGGCAACGTGCGCTACCAGCTCAAGACGCCGTACCGGGACGGCACCACGCACGTCATTTTCGAACCATTGGATTTCATTGCAAGGCTGGCCGCCCTGGTACCGAAGCCCAGAGTCAACCTAACCCGCTTCCACGGGGTGTTCGCACCCAACAGTCGGCACCGGGCGTTGGTCACGCCGGCAAAACGGGGCAGGGGCAACAAGGTCAGGGTGGCTGATGAACCGGCAACACCAGCACAACGGCGAGCGTCGATGACATGGGCGCAACGGCTCAAGCGTGTTTTCAATATCGACATCGAGACCTGCAGCGGCTGCGGCGGCGCCATGAAAGTCATCGCCTGCATTGAAGACCCTATAGTGATCAAGCAGATCCTTGATCACCTGAAGCACAAAGCCGAAACCAGCGGGACCAGGGCGTTACCCGAAAGCCGGGCGCCACCGGCTGAGCTGCTCCTGGGTCTGTTTGACTGACGAGCCTGAAGGCCAACGATACCAATCAAAATGCTGCGTTCACAGCGCCGCGGCAGGGATCCGCCGTGCTGGTTGTCGGAAAAGGAGCCGCTAGTGGGAAAGAGGAGGGTAAATTTTCAGCGTTGCTGGCTCCCCGTCAGCCGGATTGGGTTGCATCGCAGGGGTGTCGAAAGAGTCAACTGCGGTCCAAAGCTGTTGGACTTGGGTGAAAAGGGCGTTTATTCTTCCTATACGTTGTCGGCAGCGGGCCAAAAAGGAATACGTCCATGCCCATCGAGGTGAAACCGGCTGTGAGCGCGGGTTCAAGCATATAGCCCGACAGGCGCGTATCCTTGCCGATCACGACACGATGGCGGTGGTCACCGCGACGAAAGACACGGCCAGCCGCCATGCCGACGCGCAAGGCGGTTTCCGCCGTCATCGCGCCTTCGTTGGCTTTGCCACGAATACCGTCTGTGCCGAAATATTTGCGCACCATAAGGTCGATTATCCTGTCGTCGGGTCGCCCTCAAAGGGGACATGCCTGCTGAACCGCGAATATAGAGAAATATCCCGAATGTGCAGTTAACGAATTCTTGCGGTTTCTTTCAGCGCCGCCAATACCGCCAGCCCGTCGCGCAAGGGGCGCGGCTCGTGTGTGCGGATGAAGTCAGCTCCACCTGCGGCGGCGGCAAGCTCTGCAGCGAGTGTCGCGGCCCCGACATCCCCCGGACCACGGCCTGTGAGCGCGCGCAGAAAGGATTTGCGCGAAACAGACAGAAGCACCGGCAAATCGAAGCGCAGCCGCAATTCATCGAACCGCGCCAGCACCGAGAGCGAGGTTTCGGGAGCAGCCCCCAGAAAAAACCCCATGCCGGGATCAAGGACAAGGCGGTTGCGTTTGATACCGGCACCCGTCAGCGCCGCGATGCGCGCGTCAAAGAACGCCGCAATGTGATCCATGATGTCGCCAGCGGGTGCCTCGCGCCGATCTGCCTGCCCGTCTTGCACCGAATGCATAACGACGAGTTTGGCAGATGATTTCGCCAATTGCGGATAGAACGCAGCGTCTGGAAAACCGCGAATATCATTGAGATAGGCCACACCACGCGACAAGGCATAGGCTTGCGTCGCGGGTTGATAACTGTCGAGCGAGACGGGAATGCCATCTGCCTTGAGCGCGTCCAGCACCGGCGCGATACGCGCGATTTCTGTGTCGGACGAAACAGGCGCGGCGTCGGGATTGCTGGATGCCGGACCGAGGTCGATCACATCTGCCCCCTCGGCCATCAGCTTACGCGCCTGCGCAATGGCTGCGTCTGGCGCCAGATACCGGCCTCCATCGGAGAAACTGTCCGAGGTTATGTTGACGATGCCGAAAATGATGAGCGATTTATTCATGGGGGCTTCTATAATAATAATAATCGAGCATGAGTCTCATACGGATGCTCGGGTCGAAAGGGAATCCCCAGGCGAGTAACCTGTTTGCGGTGATCCATTAGCTGCAGGAGCAGAAGAGCATACATCTGGAAGCAAAGCCAGGAAAGCGGCCTATGGAGCTGTGCGGCAGCGCTCAGTAGGCAATTTTTCAAAATATTGTTAAGCCTTTTCTGAGCATGGTATTTTTCATGGTATTACCAATTAGCAGGAAAATAAGCCATTGAATATAAAAGATAAAAATGTCTTGTTTACAATAGAGTGGGAATAAAAGCCGGTCGCGAAGCAACTCGTGATCTTTAGACTTTTTTCTCATGCAAGCCCGCGATTTCGCGGGCTTTTTTAATGCTTGTCCAACGCGATGTGCGCTTCACTCATTGGGTGACGGGATCTCAAGCGCTACCTCTTTTGATAGCTGCGCGCTCTTTCTGCACAAGCCTGAAAGCCGTTTTCCTCTGAATTAATGTCTGCAACGAAGTACTGAACTCGTTGCCCTCAAAAACAAAATCAACAGCTCTTTATTCCAAGATGCGGCAAGACTGGCTGCAGATGATCCCTAAAGCTACCTCATCAAAGAAATACCGCTCATTGCACCCAGGTGCGCAACTCTGACACACGCTTATCGGTCATATCCACCATGCAAGACGTGTAGCCATGATGCCCAGACGGCGCCTGAAAACTCTGCACCTCCCAGAGCTTGCAAGAGCTTTCACGAAATTTCAGCCAATCTCTTTGGGCCTGCACCAACGCCTTTCTCTCTTCTTCCGACATCTGTGTCCGAACCTGCTTGTAGACTTCATTGAGCTTGACATCCAGCCTACCCAGCTCCGCTTCATCGCAAGCGGCCCATCGGGAGTTCTTGAAGGCGCCCAGGTCTACGTTGTCGTTACACCTTGCATATTCAGCCGAAATATTCGACTTCTGATCCGCTTGAGTGCCCATAGCCGCAATAGTCAAAGCGACAAACACCATCACTTTTTTATTCATAGCTCCCCCTGTTGTTGAAGTCGGCATTCTGTCGAATCTGCCAGGCCCAAGCAATTCGCTTCGCATCCCACCATGACCGTCTCGCTCCAGGCAAGCGAACCACCTGAGCACATACCTACATCCAGAGCCCAAGGGAAAAGCAGAATATCTGCCGCATTTATCGAATGAAGAAAAAATCGCCTCAAAATTCAGTTAAAGTAACGACCTTCGGAGCGTAGCGCAGCCTGGTAGCGCATCTGCTTTGGGAGCAGAGGGTCGCGAGTTCGAATCCCGCCGCTCCGACCAAATGATTCAAGGGCTTAGCTAAGAAATTGGCTAAGCCCTTTAGTCTTTTCTGGGCTGAGGGGTCAACAGTCAAGGGACTCATCTTCCTGTCTGCGAGATGAATCGCGGAATAGCCAGTGCCCGCTCCCTGTCAGCCATACACCACGCGGAGAATAAAGTCTCCAGCCCAAGCTTGCTCTCAAAACACAAGCAATGCCCCAGCCCCCATCGCGGCCTGGGGCATTTTTCATGGGCATGTCGTCGTGTAGCATTGATGTCGCAAATTGTGAGCAAGCCGCTCCAGTTGCAACAGTGGCGCCAACGCCTCTTGTTCATTGAGAAAGGGAAAAGAGCAGATGAGTAACGCACTTGCGACCGATGCCAGCCTGACCTGGAAGACCGGCCCCATTCGCCCCAGAGCCTGTACCTGTGGCAGCGTGGTGTGTCAGTTGCTGCACGAACGGGTCATGGCTGATATGTCGCGCCGCATGTTTACAGGCGGTTTGGCCGCCATGCTGGCTCCTTTCATGGGCCTGCATGCTGTCGAAGCCGGAGCAGCTGGTACGCCCAAACCCGCCGAGCGCCCTGTTTTGCTGACCAATCTGCGCCTCTTCGACGGAACGGGAAAGCCTGTACGCCAAGGCGTGCAGGTGCTGATTCAGGGCCAGCTGATTGCGGCCCTGCCCTCTGCCGGCGAGAAAGTGGAAGGTGCCCAGGTGATCGACTGCCAGGGCAAGCTGGTAATGCCGGGCCTGATCGATACGCACTGGCACACCATGCTGGCGGCCATACCGCAGATGACAGCCATGACGGCAGATTTAGGCTATCTCTACCTGGCTGCAGCGCAGGAGGCTCAGCGCACGCTGATGCGCGGCTTTACCTCGGTACGTGACGCGGGAGGCCCGGCCTTTGCTCTCAAGCGGGCAATCGACGAGGGCATGGTGGTGGGACCGCGTATCTACCCCAGCGGGGCCATGATTTCTCAGACCTCGGGCCATGGCGACTTTCGCATGCGCAGCGACATCCCCCGTGCAGCCAATGAGCCGCTGAGCCGGGTGGAATTGACGGGCGTGGCCATGATTGCCGATGGCGAGGCCGAGGTGCTGCGCCGCGTGCGCGAGCAGCTGATGCTGGGCGCATCGCAGATCAAGATGCTGGCGGGCGGCGGCGTGGCATCGCTGTACGACCCGCTGGACAGCACCCAGTTCACCGAAAAAGAGCTGCGCGCGGGAGTGGAAGCTGCGAGTGACTGGAACACCTATGTAATGGCACACGTGTACACACCCAAGGGCATCAAGCGCGCCATCAAGGCAGGTGTCAAAAGCATAGAGCACGGCCAGCTTGCCGATGAAGACAGCGTGAAGATGATGCGCGACGAAGGGGTGTGGTGGAGCCTGCAGCCCTTCTTGCAGGATGAAGACAGCAATGTCTACCCCGATGCTGAACGCCATGCCAGTCAGTCCAAAGTGGCTCAAGGCACGGTGCGGGCCTATGAAATGGCGCAAAAGTACGGCATCAAGACCGGCTGGGGCACCGATGTACTGTTCAACCCCAAGGGCACGGCCACGCAGGGCAAGCAACTGACCAAGCTGACGCGTTTTTATGACCCGCTGACGCTGCTCAAGCAGGCCACGGCTACCAATGGTGAATTGCTGGCCCTGTCCGGTGAGCGCAACCCCTACCCTCAGCCACTAGGCCGAATCGTCCCCGGCGCGTTTGCCGACCTGCTCGTGGCCGATGGCGATCCCTCCGTGAATCTGGACTTCTTGATCAATCCGGACCAGAACCTGCGCCTGATCATGAAGGACGGCAAGGTGCACAAGAACACGTTGTAAGGAAGAACAATGACACAGCACATCAAGACCCCTCTTGGCAAGGCTGTCGCTGCGCTGGCCTTGGGCCTGCTCGGCACACAGGCCTGGGCGCAGGACAAGGCCGCAGCCGACGCCTGGCGGTTTCAGCTCACGCCCTATGTGTGGCTGACGGGACTGGACGGCAGCGTGCGTCCGTTCAAAGGTGCGCCGACTGCGCATGTGAACAAATCTTTCTCCGATGTTCTGGACAACCTGGATGCCGCCGCCTTTTTGAACGGCACGGCACGCAAGGGCCACTATGTGCTGCACGGCGACCTGAGCTATGCGTCCACATCGGACAAAGCTGCACTGCCAATGGGCCTGAGCGCTCATGCAAAAGTCAAGCAGACTTCGCTGACGCTGACCGGTGGCCGCAACTGGATGCTGAATCCCCAGTCGAGCATTGACCTGATGGCAGGCCTGCGCTTGTGGCAGATCAAGGCCGATGTGAAGGTACCCGGTCTGGCGTCCGCCCAATCGAATACCTCGTTTGTGGACCCGGTGGTCGCCGCGCGCTGGCGCTATGACATAGCGCCGCGCTGGTCCACCTTGCTCTATGCCGATATGGGTGGTCTGGATATGGGGTCAAAGTTCACCTGGCAGGTACATGGCTCGGTGAACTATCAGCTCAAAGACAATATCTATATCTCTCTGGGCTACCGTCACCTGAGCGTGGACTACCGCGATGGCGGCAAGCAACTGGACTTTAGCCAAAGCGGCCCTATCGTTGGCGCAACCTTCCGCTTTTAAGCGCCACCAACACCGCCTTGCCAAGCACTGAGCGGAGGCTCAAAAACCGTCCAGCAGCTGCAGCCCATGCGCCTCTGTGGGCAGCGGCACCTCCCACTTGTGCAGCATGCCCAGCAGCGCTGCATTGCTCAGCGTGGTGTCTCGTTTGCTGTTGCGCGCCAGCAAGGTTGAGCGGCTCGCCTCCAGGTGCACCAGCTCTACCTGCGCGCCATAAGCCAGGCACAAGTCCACGGACTTGCCACGCATCTGCCTCGACAAATGCGTGGCATTCCACACAAAAGGGGCTTTGGCGCGCAGCAGGCTTTTGGCCTTGTCCACGGCGCGATGCGCGGCAGCGCCTTCGTTCTCTCCGTGCCTGAGGCCCAGCTCGGTGCGCGCATCGTCAAACGACACCACGGGCAGGTCGCCATGGTGCTGCGCCACCCAGGTGTTTTTACCCGACGCCGGCAGGCCGCACATCACGATGACGCGTGAGCCCGGCTCTTCGTGCAGCGCATAGTCGGGATGCAGCTCGGCCCCACGAAAATAGCGCACCGCCGTCTCTGCCGATGCAAACTTTCTCGGCGTGCGCAAGCAGGCCTCCTCCTGCGCCAGCTCTTTGAACAGCTCGATATTCACCAGCACATTGCCCACATCAGGGCAGATGCGGCCGCGAATATCGGCCCGCGCCAGCAGCACCAGCAGGTGCAGATCAACCTGCCAGGACAGCTCGCGAACGATGAACTCTGGCGAGACGTCTCGGCGTGAATCGGCAAAGGCGAAAAACGGCACCTGATGCACGGCAATCAGCCGACAAATCGCCTCGCGCTGGGCCACCGGTGCGCCCGCCTCCCACAGCATCAATCGCGTATCCATCGCGCCCCGGCGCGAATGGCCGGGCTGCGAAATACGGCCGTCGTCGCCAATCTGCGTAGTCGAGTACTTGGCCACATCGTGCAGCAGCGCAGACAGGAAAAGCGTCTCGCGCTCCTCATTCGTGAGCAGCACATAGTCACTGTCCTGCAGCAGCTCGCCCACCACCATCTGCGTATGGGTCCAGACATCCCCCTCGGCGTGATAGACCGGGTCCTGCGGCGTGCTCTTGGCAAACTGCAGTTGGGGGAAGGCGTCCAGACAGGCCGCCCAGTCCACTGGGTCGCAGGCGGACTGCGGCACCAGGCTGGTCATCTGTTTCCAGCTCCACATAAAAATCTCCTCTCCACAGTTCTGTGAACTATGGTTTCCATAGCTACTAGCGCTTGATGGACAAGCGTTACCAGCTCTTTTGAATCATATTGGCGAAGATATCGACACCGGCGCGTAGCCCGTTGGCGACGATGGGCCGCTCGCTGTGGTGCGAGCCGGAGTCCAGAATCGTCTGCACAAAGTCAGAGCGCACAAACTTGTAGCGCGCCACGGTCTGGCCGTTTTCTTCGACCTTGATATACAGGCCCTCGGCCAGATCCGAGCCATCGGTCTGCTTCCAGGCCAGCGGCAAATCCAGTTGCTGGCGCAGCACCTGATCCTCAAACACCGCACGCCACTGCGCGCTGCGCGCCAGCGACGGGGCCAACAGCGCCAGCAGGTCCTGCACACGCTTGGGTGCCACGCCGCTGTAGAGCACGGGCACAGACACCACGGGCACGCCAGCCAGCAACGCATGGCGGCGCGGCGTGTCCAGAAACTGCAGGGTGGAGCGGTCCCAGACATCAAACTCGCAAAACCAGTGCGGCAGTGCGTCGTAGTACAGCGAGTGCTTGGCATACAACCACTCGCCATACAGGATGAAGCGATCATCCAGCAAGGCCATCAGCGCACTTTCATGGGCCTTGGCCCATTGCTTATAGGCATTGAACTGGCGCTCGCGCCCGCCCATCTGGTCGATCTGCAGATAATGGCCGCGCGACTGCAGCAGCAGGCTGCCGTCGCCGCCAAAGCTCAACGCCGCATTGGCACCATCCAGCTTTTCCTCAACCACGATGTGGCGGCCAGCCAGCGCTTCATAGGCAACGGTATCGGCCTGATCTCCGACCTGCAGCCGCGATCCCCGCAAGTGCGGCGTGCGCGGATATTTGAGAATTTCCAGATTGAATAAATGGGGTGAAGTCATGTTGTGCTTTCCTAAAGGGGAATAAGCCACGCGCAAAATCGCGGCAGACAAGCCAAGTCCTAGAGCAGTACTGCCATAGACCTGAGACCAGCGAAAAAACATCGCTCCACAGCGCGAGGAGCGCGGCAGAGCGGGTGAGAGTGGGAGAGCCGAGCCCGGAAAAATTCCAGCTCAGAGACACGAGATAAAGGCTGCAGCGCCCGAAGGCCGTGCCTTGTGGAGTGAGATAGACAGAGGCGCAAAGCACCTCAACTCAAAAAGCGATATGTCCGCACAGAAGCACACACATGAAAGATCGTTGCGATCAGCGTGTGTGGCAGTCGTTTAGCAAAAACGAAGACGGCGGAACATGGTGCAACTCGAAAATGAGAGCGAATAACGCAGCAGGAGTAAAGGCTGGCGAGTGTATGGGCTTGCAGGCCCAGTTGCCAAGTGTCTGCCCGCAACCTGTTGCGCAAAGCACACGCAACGGTTTCACAGAGATGAAACATGGCTTGGTTACAAATTCAGGGTTTTCTTTCTGCACCTGCCGAACCCTCAATGACATCTGCAAAAGCCTTGCGCCAACCTCTTTTGATTTCTCTGCTGGCTGCCGCCGCTTTGGCCGCTTGCGGTGGTGACGACAACAACACCAGCAGCACGACACCAGCACCGTCGCCAGAGGCTCCTGCCCCTGAGGCGGAACCGGAGCAAACACCGGTCTCGTTCACGCTGGAAAAAATCGGCAGCTACCAATCGGGCATCTTTTTGCAGAGCGCCGCTGAGATTACGGCGTTCGATCCCGTCCACCAACGCGGCTTTGTGGTCAATGCCCAAAAAGGTGCGCTCGATGTACTGGACATGAGCAACCCCGCCGCGCCACGCATGATTGCCAGCCTGGACGCCACCAAGCTCTCACTGGGTGCTGGTGCATCCATCAACAGCGTCGCCGTACATGGCGGCCTGGTCGCTGCAGCCGTGCAGGCCCCCGTCAAGACGGACCCCGGCATGGTCGTTCTCTACGACACCGACAAGCTGCAGGTCATTGCCCAAGTGCCCGTGGGTGCCCTGCCCGATATGCTGACCTTTACCCCCGACGGCAAGACCCTTCTGGTCGCTAACGAGGGCGAGCCCAGTGATGACTACCAGATCGACCCCGAAGGCTCGATCAGCGTGATCGATGTGAGTACACCGGCCAAGCCTGTGGCACGCACGGCCGACTTCAAGGCCTTCAACAGCCAGAAGGCTCAGTTGCTTGCCAAGGGCGTGCGCATCTTCGGCCCCACAGCCGATGGCCAGGGCACGGCCGACGTCGCCAACGACCTGGAGCCCGAATACATTGCCGTGGCCCCGGACGGAAAGACGGCATGGGTGACACTGCAGGAAAACAATGCGCTAGCGATTGTGGATATTGCCAGCGCCAGCGTGACCGATGTGGTGGCTCTGGGCTACAAGGATCATGGTGCTACAGGCAACGAGCTGGACTTCGCCGACAGCGATGGCAAGAACCCGGTCATCAACATAACCAAGGCTCCTAACGTCTTTGGCATGTTCCAGCCCGACTCCATCGCCGCCTACCAGGCCGCCGATGGTGCGACCTATCTGGTCACGGCCAACGAAGGCGATGCACGCGCCTGGGGCGAAGGCAACAAGCGTTACTTCGGCACGGCCGCCGACAAAGCGAGCGGCGCACCGGCTGCGGCAGGCGATATGACCCAGGGCTTTGTGGAAGAGTGGCGCATCAAGCATCTGGTACACAAGGACGGCTTTTTGCGCCGTGCGGGTGACGATCTGCCCGCCCATCTGGCGCAGCTGGCCAATGGTGCCTACCTGAATGCGGCCAACTTTGCCTGGTGCGGGGCGGTTGGCACAGACCCAAAGACCTGCCGTGACGATGACAAGCTGGGGCGCCTCAAAGTCACCTGGACCATGGGCTACCAGACCGACAGCAATGGCAGTCCCGTCAAGGACGGCAAGGGCTTTCTGACCTACGACAAGCTCTACGCCTATGGCGGTCGCTCCATCTCCATCTGGGATGCCAAGGGCAAGCAAGTCTGGGACTCTGGCGCAGCCATTGAGAAATTCCTCGCCAGCCCCGAGTGCAAGCTGGGTGCCAAGCGCGACATTGCCTGTGCTACCTACTTCAACACCGGCCATGATGAAACCGCCCAGCTCGATGCGCGCAGCAGCGCCAAGGGCCCCGAGCCCGAAGGCCTGACCGTGGGCCAGATCGGCGAGAAGACATTTGTCTTTGTGGGTCTGGAACGCATGGGCGGCATTCTGGTGCTTGACATTACCGACCCCAAGGCTCCCAAGCAGATCGACTATCTGAACACCCGTGAAAACTGGACGGCCAGCTTTGACGACAAAACCCCGCTGACTGACACCGCACTCAGCAATGTGGGCGATCTGGGCCCCGAAGGACTGCACTTCATTTCTGCCAAGCACTCACCCAATGGCAAGCCCCTGCTGATGGTGGGCAACGAGGTCAGCGGAACCACGGCCATCTACCAGCTCAATCTGCAGTACTGATCTGCAAAGCACTGGCTGTCTGCGAAGCAGCTGCTTTCACGCCAAGCCCCGCCCCTGCGGGGCTTTTTGCTATGCAAAGCAAGTGAAGGTAGCGCCCAGGGTTTCTCAATTACGTAACAATACGCGCCAGCGGTCGGTGTACCGCCTATGGGCTCTCATTCGTTGCAAGTCATGGCTTGCGACCTACTAAACCGCCGTGTATCCGGACGGCGGTGGCTTTTATGAACGGAACATTGATGACGCAC
Organism: Comamonas sp. FUJ_7; assembly: GCF_057369555.1. NCBI lineage: Bacteria > Pseudomonadati > Pseudomonadota > Betaproteobacteria > Burkholderiales > Comamonadaceae > Comamonas > Comamonas sp. FUJ_7. Next base: position 359,470 of record NZ_JBXXZI010000001.1, on the reverse strand, counting down.
TCTTTCGCTCGCCGTCAGGCTCTGCGCGGCTTGGCCGTTGCTGCTCTCGCCTCCTCCTCCCTGCTGTCCACCGCTCAGGCGGATACGCCCAAAGTGCTGCGTGTCTCTGCCATCCCCGATGAAGCGCCGACCGAGCTGCAGCGCAAGTTCAAGCCTCTGGGTGAATACCTGTCGCAAGCTACCGGCATGAAGGTGGTGTTCACCCCTGTCTCCGACTATGCGGCTGTGGTCGAATCTCTGGCCACCAAAAAGCTGGACATGGCATGGCTGGGCGGCTTTACCTATGTGCAGGCCAAGATTCGCACCCACGGCACGGCCATCCCCATCGTGCAGCGCGCCGAAGATGCGGTCTTCACCAGCCAGTTCATCACGGCAGACCCGGCCATCAAGACTCTGGCCGACCTCAAGGGCAAGACCTTTGCCTTTGGCGCACCCTCGTCCACTTCGGGCAGCCTGATGCCGCGCTTCTTTTTGCAGCAAGCCGGCCTGAACCCTGAAAAAGACTTCAAGACCGTGGCCTACTCCGGCGCACACGATGCCACCGTGGCCTTTGTCGCTGCTGGCAAGGCCGAGGCCGGTGTGCTCAACACCTCGGTGTGGGACAAGCTGGTCGAGTCCAAGAAAGTGGACACCAGCAAGGTGCGCGTCTTCGCCACCACGCCCACCTACTTTGACTACAACTGGACGGTGCGCGGCGATCTGGACCCCGCCATTGTCAAAAAGCTCAAAGACGCCTTCCTGGCACTGGACCCCGCCAAGCCCGAGCACAAGGCCATCATGGACCTGCAGCGCGCCAGCAAGTTCATCGCCACCGACACCAAGAACTACGACGGCATTGAAGCCGCCGCCAAGTCCGCTGGTCTGCTGAAGTAAAGACTTCAAGCCTTTTTGACTGTCAGCGCTTATCCAAAAAGCGCTGGCAGCTATTATTTTCAGAGTATTCGTCTCATGAGCTTCATGCTGGACGATGTGGGCCTGACCCACAGCAACGGCTTTACCGCCCTGTCCCAAATCTCACTGTCCGCCACGCAGGGCGAGAGCATTGCGCTCATCGGTCCCTCGGGGGCGGGCAAAACCTCGCTGCTGCACACCATTGCCACCGCCCACCTGCCCACTGCCGGGCAGATGCAGGTGCTGGGCCAGCCCGTGTCTGCACAATCTGCCGCCCGCGGCCTCAAAGCCCTGCGCAGCCGCATAGGCACGGTGCACCAGAGTGCCCCCATTCCGCTGCGCCAGCGCGTGGTGACGGCCGTGCTGGCCGGCAAGCTGGGCCAGTGGCCACTTTGGAAGGCACTGGCATCACTGGTCTACCCACAGGACATGACGGGCGCACGCGAGGCCCTGGCCCGTGTACAACTAGAGAACAAGCTTTTTGCCCGCTGTGACCAGCTCTCCGGCGGGCAGCTGCAGCGCGTGGGCATTGCCCGCGTGCTCTATCAAGGTGCCGAGCTGATGCTGGCGGACGAGCCCGTCTCCGCACTCGACCCCGCACTCTCTCAGGCCACGGTGCAGCTGCTGGTGCAAGAAGCCGCGGCGCGCAATGCCACGCTGGTGGCCAGCCTGCATGCGGTGGACCTGGCGCTGAGCAACTTTGCACGTATCGTCGGCATACGCGATGGCCGTATGGCCTTTGATCTGCCGGCTGCGCAGGTCAGCCAAGCCCAGTTGCAGGCGCTCTATGCCCGTGCCGACGGCAGCGCGGCCAGTCTGCCCACGCTGTACAACCCGCAGGCCACGCCTGATCTGCCACCCTCGGCTGCCGCCCCCATTCAGGTGATGGCATGCCGCTGAACAAGGCGACGTCAGCAAAATCAGCGGAACCAGCAGCAAAACGCTACCGCGATCCGGCAGCGCGTGGGCGTCTGGCATGGCTGCTGGTGGCTTTGGTAGTGCTCTGGCCCATGGCCCAGACCTCGGGCTTCTCGCTCCAGCCTTTTTTGGATGCCAACAACCTCAAAGTCATTGGCGGCTTTCTGGTGCAATTTCTGCCGCCCGACACCAGTGGCGAGTTTCTGGAGTATCTGACGCAGGCCACGCTGCAGACACTGGCCATTGCCACGGCCGGCATGGCGCTGGCTTTTGTGATTGCCGTGCCCATGGCTTATCTGTCCACGGGTGCCGCGCGTGAAAAGGTCACGCTCAATCCTGTTGCCCGTGGCGTACTCACCATCCTGCGCGGCATCCCCGAGCTGGTCTGGGCACTGGTTTTTGTGCGCGTCTTCGGCCTAGGGCCCGCCGCTGGCGTGTTGGCGCTGGGCCTGACCTACGGCGGCATGCTGGCCAAGGTCTATGCTGAAATTCTCGAATCGACGGACCCTGCACCCGCCCGCGCCCTGCGCGCTAGCGGTGCTGGGCGCTTGCAGGCCCTGCTCTATGGGCTGCTGCCGCAGGCCGCCAAAGAACTGACTTCATACACCGTGTACCGCTGGGAATGCGCGGTGCGCGCCTCTGTGGTTATGGGCTTTGTGGGGGCTGGCGGCCTGGGCCAGCTCATGGATCAGGCCATGAAGATGCTCAACGGCGGCGAAGCGGCCAGCATCCTGCTGGCCTTCATGCTGCTGGTGGCTGCCGCCGATCTGCTGTCGTGGTGGCTGCGCCGGGCGCTTGACACCGCCCCTGCTGACCGCGCCCTGCCCTTTGGCTGGCGTACCGCTGCATTTTTAATAGCTAGCAGCGCAGCACTGTGGTGCAGTCTGCGGCTTTTGGATATTGATTTCTCGGCGCTTTTCACCGCCGATGCCGCTGCCAGCATGGGCGACTTTGTGGGTGGCTTCTTCCCGCCGGATTTAAGTCAGCCCTGGCTGCTCAAGGTACTCCAAGGCGTGTGGGAGACGCTGGCTATCTCCATCATCGGCACACTGCTGGCCGTTGTTGGCGGGCTGCTGCTGGCCCTGCCGCGCTGGCGCGCTCCGTGGAATGGGCTGCTCAATGTGCTGCGCTCCGTACCCGAGCTGGTCTGGGCCACCATCACCGCACTGGCCGTGGGACTGGGCCCGTTTGCCGGCGCACTGGCTCTGGCCCTGCATACAGCTGGCGTACTGGGCCGCCTGTTTGCCGAGGCCTTGCAAAATGCCCCGCCCGCCCCCGCCGCCGCGCTCAGGCTCAGCGGCAGCAACCGCTTTCTGGCTTTTTGCTACGGCACCCTGCCCGGTGCCGCGCCGCAGTTGCTGGCCTATACGCTGTACCGCTGGGAGATGAATATCCGCATGGCCGCCATTCTGGGCTTTGTGGGCGCTGGCGGTCTGGGGCAATTGCTGTACTTTGAGCTGTCTTTATTCCATTACGCGCAGGCCAGCACGGTCATCATTGCCATGCTGTTACTAAGCATTGCCGTGGACTGGAGCAGCGCCGCCCTGCGCCGCGCCATGCGCTGAGCATGACAGTCACAAGGCGGAAAAGCCGCTCAAATCCTCACAGCGGCTTTTCTTCCAGCTGCTTCAGGTATGCATCGGCAGCATCGAGCTGTTTCTCGCTGAAAACACGCACGCCCATCTGCTCGAGCGCCGCCGCTGTCACGCCTTGGCCCGCGATTCGATGACCGAGAAAATGGCCATCGGCCACCAGGCTGCTGCCGCAAGAAGGACTACCTTCTTTCAGAATGGCCAGCTTGATTCCCTCCCGGCGAGCCAGATCCACGGCCAGTTGCGCGCCTTGCCTGAAACTCTCACTCATATCCTGGCCCTGGAGGTCTTGCACCCGGGCTTGTGCCATCAGCACTTGGCGGGCCGATTTGCCGGGCTCGATCTCCACTGGCGCGCGCGGAATTGGCAGTCCACCAGCTACTTCGGGGCACAGAATTCGCAAACGCCCCTGCTGCTGCCAACGCTCTAAAACGGGGTGACACACTTGTGCATGCCGCCCGTCATAGCGCACCGGCTTACCAAGCAGGCAAGAACTCACTAAAACGGGAAGACGCAATGCAAGAGAGGCAGAAGACATGGTTTCAGAGGGCTTGGCTTGCGTGATGGGGCTCACGCCTAGCCTCCATTGTCGCTGCTCGGTCAGCGCCGCTTGATCACTCCTGCCCCCAATCTCCGTTAGGCTTGGGTATTTCTTTCTGACACTCCAAACCCCATGCTTTTTATTGGCTTCAAACTTTTGCACCTTCTGGCCGTCATCATTTGGGTGGGCGGCATGTTTTTTGCCCATTTCTTCTTGCGCCCTGCCGCTCAGGGTCTGCAGCCGTCTGATCGCGTGACGCTGATGCACGGCGTGCTGCAGCGCTTTTTTGCCTGGGTGCTGGTGCTTGCCGTAGTCGTGCTGGTCTCTGGCATTGGCATGATTGGCAGCATTCATGCCATGGCGGCACAGGCCGGCGGCCAGTTCAACATGCCCATCAACTGGATGGTGATGAGTATTCTGGGCGTGGTGATGATGGCCGTGTTCGGCCATATCCGCTTTGCGCTGTTCAAGCGTCTGAACACCGCAGTCACGGCCAAGGACTGGCCCGCAGGCGGCAAGGCGCTGGAGAGCATGCGCAAATGGGTCTCTCTCAATCTGGCTCTGGGCCTGGTGATTGTGGTCATGCTGCGCTTGCCGCTGTAAACACCAGCTGAGCTGCGCCGCACTCACCCCCAGCGCCAACAGGCCCGGTCTTGATGACCGGGCTTTTTTTACGCAAAAACGGGCTTCCAGGCCCTATAGACCTGCACTCTCAGCTCTATCTTCAGTCGCAAAACAGCCGGGTAAGAGCAGAAAAAATCGGCCATGTCCCCCAAAAAATTAGCTGACATTTTTTTGCGATTGCACAATAATTGCCCGCCCAATCATTGACCAGTCAATCATTGCCAATATCCACACCCACACCTACCGACTTCGTCATCGATCCGCAGGATGAAGCCAGCTACTTCTACAAGGCCGGGGTCTATGCACCGGACAAAAGCATTGGCTTTCTCATGCGCCGGGTACTCAGCTCCGTACTGCAGCTGGCCGATGCCCAGCTGGCCGAGCATGGCCTGACCTATGTGCAGTGGCTGCCGCTGTACAAGCTGCTGATTTGCGCCGATACCAATTGCAGCACGCTGGCCAAGGATCTGGCCATGGACCCCGCCTCCGTCACCCGTGCGCTGGATCGCATCGAAGCCAAGGGTCTGCTGCGGCGCGAGCGCTCCACCACCGACCGGCGCGTCGTGCATCTGGTGCTGACCGATGAAGGCCGCAGCGTTGCCGCGCACGTTCCGCAGGTGCTGACCCGTGTACTCAACGGCCATCTCAGTGGCTTCAGCCACAGCGAATGCACGCTGATGCTGTCCATGCTCCAGCGCATGCTGGCCAATGGCGATGCGCTGCGCGAGGCCATGAGCCAAGAATCGCTCAATCCTTCGCCCCCCATGAACGAGTCATAGAGCAGCCCCAAAGACCAGGGCTGCACTTTGCCTTCCGATTTCTTCACCGCCCTATTTCAATAAAAACCACTGGCACTTTTCCATGACCTCCAGACTTTTACCGACTCCCGCAGCGCCGCGCACCGCACGTCAGCCGCTGCTGGCCACTGCTGCGCTGACGGCTGCATTGGCCTTGGCAGGCTGCGCCTCACAAGGGCCAGCCCATAGACCACTAACCACGCTTGGCGCGACCGATGTGGGCCTGAACGCAGCAGCAGATACAGCAGACGCTACCGCACTCGCTTCTTCTCAGTGGTGGACGAGTCTGGGCGATGCCCAGCTCAATCAGCTCATCGATCAGGCCCTGGCTGGCAGCCCCAGCTTGGCCGCCAGCAACGCCCGCTTTGAAAAGGCTGCGGCGCTGGCCACGGCCAGCAGCACGGCCACGGACATTCACGGCACGCTGAGTGCCGATGCCACGCGCCAGCGCTACACGGCCAACGGCATGATTCCCGCGCCCATTGCAGGCAACACCTACAACAGCGGCAATCTGCAGGCCGGTCTGTCCTGGTCACCCGACTTCTTTGGCAAGCATGGCGCCGAGCTGCAAAGCGCTCTGGGCCAGGCCCGCGCCGCCAAGGCCGACAGTGCGGCTGCTGCCAACCAGCTGGCCTCTCAAGTCGCACGCAGCTACATCACGCTGGCTCGCCTGATGGCACAGCAAGAAGTGGCCGAGCGCACGCTGGCCCAGCGTCAGGCGCTACTCAATCTGAGCGAGCAGCGCACCCAGGCCGGTCTGGACAGTCAGGTCGAGCTGACACAGGCCCAAGCCGCCATGCCCGATGCCCGCACCCAGATCGAGATGCTGGCCGAGCAGATCACGCTGGCGCGCCGAACCATTGCCGTGCTCTGCGCGCAGGCACCCGATGCACAGAATGCGCTGTCGCCCAAGCTGTCCACTTTACGCATTCAGCCTGTACCCCAGACGCTGAGCGCCGACCTGCTGGGCCGCCGCCCCGATGTGGTCGCCGCGCGCTGGCGCGTGGAGTCGGCCACGCAAGGCATTGAGTCCGCCAAGGCCGACTTCTATCCCGATGTGAATCTGACCGCTTTTATCGGCCTGAACGCGCTGGGGCTGGACAATCTGCTGCAGGGCAGCTCGCGCCAGATGGGTATCACGCCCGCGCTGCGTCTGCCGATTTTTGACGGCAAGCGCCTGCGCGCCCAGCTGCGCGGCAAGCAGGCCGACCTCGACACCGCGATCGCCCAGTACAACGGTGCCGTGCTCGATGCCGTCAAGCAAGCCGGCGACGCGATTGCCTCCGTGCAATCGCTGCAGCGCCAGCAAGCATTGCAAAAAGAGTCGCTGTCCAAAGCCGAGCGCGCCTATGACTTTGCCGTGCAGCGCTATCAGGCCGGGCTGGGCACGCAGATCACCGTGCTCAACACTGAAACCCAGCTCATCACCCAGCGCCGTCTGGCCGTGGACCTGCAGGCCCGCGAACTGGACACCCGCGTGGCCCTGGCCACTGCCCTGGGCGGCGGCTGGACAGACGACACCGCCACGCTGGCCCTGCAGTAAGTCTCAAAAAACTATTTCATAGCAGCTTGCGCTTTCTATTCAATACTTTCAAGGCAAAAACATGCCAAAAGGATTGATTGGCTAGCGCATGCAGCTCCTCTTTTTCATAGCGCAAAACCGCTTCATACATAACAAAGCGCCAACACCATGACCGATACCAAGCCTGCCCAGCCTGCTCCTCAAGCTCCAGCAGCAGCCCCTGTCGCCGCATCACCTTCAGCCAACCCCGCAGGCCGCCGCAAGGGCCTGACCATCGTCGCAGCCGCCGTCGCCGTCGCCGCCATTGCCTGGGGCGGCTGGCACTGGATGGTGGCCCGCAACTACCAGACCACGGACAACGCCTATGTGGCCGGCAATGTGGTGCAGATCACGCCGCAGGTGGGCGGCACCGTCATCAGCATCGGCGCGGACGACACCGACTACGTCAAGGCCGGTCAGGTGCTGGTGCAACTGGACCCCGCCGACTATCTGGTGCAACTGGCCCAGGCCGAGTCGCAACTGGCCCAGACCGCGCGCCAGACGCGCACCCTGTATGCCAACAACGCCCCGCTGGCCGCCCAGGTGGCCCAGCGCGAAGCCGACCTGCTGCGCCTGAAGGCCGACGCCGCCAAGGCCAATGACGATGTAGCCCGCCGCCGCCCTCTGACTGTGACCGGCGCCGTGGGCAAGGAAGAGTTTGACCACGCCAAGGCACTGGCCACCGCCGCCAGCAACGCGGTGGTGGCCGCCGAAGCCGCCGTGCGTGCCGCCAAGGCCCAGCTGACGGCCGCTGAAGCCCAGACAAAAGGCACAACGGCCGAAGACTTCCCGACCGTCATGGCCGCAGCAGCCAAGGTGCGCGAGGCCTATCTGGCGCTGCAGCGCACGCGCCTGATCGCCCCCGTGGACGGTTTTGTAGCCAAGCGCGGCGTGCAACTGGGCCAACGCGTGGCTGCGGGCTCGCCCCTGCTCACCGTGGTCGATCTGCACAAGCTCTGGGTGGACGCCAACTTCAAGGAAAGCCAGCTGGCCGATCTGCGCATGGGCCAGAAGGTGGAGCTGACGGCCGATGTCTACGGCGACAAGACCCGTTATGAAGGCCAGGTCGTGGGCCTGGGCGCAGGCACGGGTGCCGCGTTTGCGCTGCTGCCCGCGCAGAACGCCACCGGCAACTGGATCAAGGTGGTGCAGCGCGTTCCCGTGCGCATCAGCCTGGAGCCCGAAGCCCTCAAGCAGCACCCGCTGCGCGTAGGCCTGTCCATGGATGCCAAGGTCGATATCCGCAATCAAGATGGCCTGGCTCTGGCCAACGCCCCGCGCACCGAGCCTGTGGCTCAGACTGCCGTGTACGACGGCACGCTGGCGCAGGCCGAAGAGCGCATCCGCCACATCATTGCTGGCGACAAGCTGCCTGCGCTGACCCAACTGCCAGAGATGACTGCTGCGGCCCCTACCACGGCGGCCGCTCCTTCGGCCACTGCACCGGCACCTGAGCCTGCACAGTAAGACGGCGCCAGCACTTATGCACTCCCCCTCTTCTGTGCCTGCACCGCTCAAAGGTGCCCCCTTGGTGCTGGGCACGCTGGCTTTATCGCTGGCGACCTTTATGAACGTGCTGGATTCCTCCATCGCCAACGTGGCCATTCCGGCCATCTCGGGCGATGTGGGCGTTAGCCCAAGCCAGGGCACCTGGGTCATTACCAGCTTTGGGGTGGCCAATGCCATCTCCGTGCCGCTGACGGGCTGGCTCACCCAGCGCTTCGGCGCCGTGCGCTTGTTCACCATGAGCGTGCTGCTGTTCGTGCTGACCTCCTGGCTCTGCGGCTTTGCCTCGTCGCTAGAGGCACTGGTTTTCTTTCGCGTGCTGCAAGGCCTGGTCGCCGGCCCCATGATTCCGCTGTCGCAAACCCTGCTGCTGGCCAGCTACCCGCCTGCCATGGCCGGGGTGGCGCTCTCGCTGTGGGGCGTGACCACGCTGGTCGCGCCCGTGGTCGGGCCGCTGCTGGGCGGCTGGATCACGGACAACATCTCCTGGCCGTGGATCTTCTACATCAACGTGCCCGTGGGCCTGCTATCGGCCATGATGACCTGGAGCCTTTATCGCAGCCGCGAGACGCCTAAGCGCAAGCTGCCCATTGACACCATTGGCCTGTCCCTGCTGGTGCTCTGGGTGGCCGCGTTGCAGCTGATGCTGGACAAGGGCAAGGAGCTGGACTGGTTTGCTTCGTCAGAAATCATTGTCTTTGCCGTGGTTGCCGTGGTCGCCTTTGCCATCTTCGTGGTCTGGGAGCTGACCGATGCACACCCCGTGGTGGATCTGCGCCTGTTCAAGGGCCGCAACTTTGCGGCGGGCTCGATAGCGCTGTCCATTGCCTACGGCTTGTTCTTTGGCAACGTGGTACTGCTGCCACTGTGGCTGCAACAGTGGATGGGCTACACCTCCACCTCCGCCGGTCTGGCGCTGGCCCCCGTGGGCATACTGGCCATCGTGCTGACGCCCATCGTGGGCCGCAAAGTGGCGGTGTGGGACCCACGCAAGATGGCAACCGGCGCTTTTATCGTGTTTGCCCTTGTGCTGTGGATGCGCTCGCGCTTTACGGTGGAGACAGACTTTGGCCATATCCTGATTCCCACGCTGATTCAGGGCGGCGCCATGGCCTTCTTCTTCATCCCGCTGACAACCATCACACTGAGCGGTCTATCGCCAGATCGCATTCCCGCCGCTGCGGGCCTGTCCAACTTTGTGCGGATTACGGCCGGCGCCATGGGCACCTCGATTGCCACCACACTGTGGGAAAACCGGGCCTCCATGCACCACGCGCATCTGACGGAGCTGCTGGTGCAGGGCCAGGGCACTTTTGCTGTCACGGTCAAAAACCTGCAGGCCGCTGGCATGAGCGCCGAGCAGGCCTACGCCCAGATCAACCGGCTGATCGACCAGCAGGCCTTCACCCTTGCGGCGGACGATATCTTTCTGGCCTCGTCCTTTATGTTCCTCAGCCTGATCGTGCTGATCTGGTTCACCAAGCGCCCTGCCGCCCACAGCTCAGGGGCCGATGCTGCAGCCGGCGCGCATTAGTCGCTACTGAAATTTCATATAAAAATAGCTTCCAGCGCTTGTTCAGCAAGCATTGGAAGCTATTTTTTCAGGAGTATTCAATCTGAAGCGACCTGCTTGTCCAGACGGCGCAAAAACACCTGCAGCTCCTTGACGACCTGCGAATCCCCCTTGGCCTGTGCGCAAGCCAGTCCCTGCTCCCAGGCATGACGCGCCGCCTGCGCATCGCCCAACGCCAGCTCCACCTTGCCCAGCTGCTTCCAGGCCACCGAGTAGCTGGCATCCAGCGCCGTCGCCTGCAGCAGATGCTCTCGTGCAATGCCCATCTGCTCCTCATCGGCATAAGCCTTGCCCAGCGTATAGCGCAGCAGCGCCCCATCCTTGCCCTGAGCCAGCAGCTTTTCCAGATTTCCAACCATGGGATTCATGGCCCACACTCCTTTTGTCACCTTTGTCGAAGTCAGAGTGTCGCACCGTCCAGCCTGACAACGCAGCAATGCCCATGCAATGTTTGCCAGCACAATCGAAGCATGATGACCCGCCACCCACTCCAACCTCTCGCACTACTTGCCACCGCTCTCAGCGTCGTCTTTTTGAGCGCCTGCTCAACCACCGGCAATCAGACCCGCAAGCCTTTTGCTGAATGCACGCCCGCCAGTCAAGTCGACACACCCGCCAAGATCAAGACCTCCTCCAATGTCCGTATCGACCCTGACTGGTATCCCGAGGGGGCACTGGTCAAAGTGGTCTATCAGTTCGAAGTCACGCCCGAAGGCAAGATGGGCCGCAAGATCTATCAGCCTGAGGATGCCGACCCACGCATCATCAAAGCCATCGAAAGATCCTTTGCCCGCTGGCGCTTCACGCCCGCCCTGCGCAATGGCCAGCCTGTCACCACCTGTTTCGAGCAGCCCTACGACCTGATCTTCAAGAAGCAGTAACAGCCACTCCTGGGCCCTATCGAAAACCCCAGAAGTTGCAAATTGCGGTGGTGCAGGCCCGTGATGCACCGCTAGAATTGCCTGCGTCAGGAGAGAGTGCCAGCGGCCCCAGCCGCCCGGCACCGCCGAAGGCGCAGATGGCCAGTCCATCCAAACGCTCAGGCAAAAGGACTGACAAGCGCTGCGCGGCGTACAAGCTGCCAGCGTTCCTTGCTGGAGAGAGATGTGAGCCGCCATTTCATGGTGCGCCTGCATCCACCGAAGGAGCAAACTGCCCGACATCACTGCGGCAGTGAATCTCTCAGGTAAAGCGGACAGCAAGGCAAGCCCGCCGCGCATGGCAGCCGTCATGCAGGGCCACTCATATGGGTTGAATAACCGGAGCGCTTGCCTGTGACTGCTGCAACCTCGCCTGACCTGCTAACCACACCTTTGTTCGACCTGCACCAGAAGCTGGGCGCGCGCATGGTGCCGTTTGCCGGTTATTCCATGCCTGTGCAATACCCGCAAGGGCTGATGGCCGAGCATCTGCACACCCGCAAGGCGGCAGGACTGTTCGATGTCTCCCACATGGGCCAGCTCTTGCTGCGCGGGCTAGATGCAGCGGCAGCTCTTGAGTCGCTGATGCCCGTTGATGTCATTGACCTGGGCCTGCACAAGCAGCGCTACGGACTGCTGCTCAATGAAGAAGGCGGCATTCTGGACGACCTGATGTTCGTCAACCGGGGCGACGACCTGTTCCTCATCGTCAACGGTGCCTGCAAGGTGGCCGACATGGTCCATATCCAGAAACACATCGGTCAGCGCTGCGAAGTCGTGCCCCTGCCCGACCGCGCCCTGCTGGCACTGCAAGGCCCTCAGGCCGTGACAGCGCTGCAAAGACTGATCCCCAGCGTCAACGCCCTAGTCTTCATGACCGGCAACTACTTTGACTGGCAAGGCCATGCGTTCTACATCACGCGCAGCGGCTATACGGGCGAGGATGGGTTTGAAATCTCCCTGCCCGCCCATGTGGCACAAGCCTTTGCCGAGACGCTGCTGGCCCAGCCCGAAGTCGCCCCCGTCGGCCTGGGTGCCCGCAACTCGCTGCGCCTTGAAGCGGGTCTGTGCCTGTACGGCAACGATATTGACACCACGACCACTCCTGTCGCAGGCGCTTTGAACTGGGCCATCCAGAAAGTGCGACGCAGCGGCGGTGCACGCGAAGCAGGCTTTCCCGGCGCTGCCATCGTGCTGGAGCAGCTACAAAATCCGCAGCAGCTGACGCGCAAGCGCGTTGGCCTGCTTGCACAGGAACGCACTCCCGTGCGCGAGCCTGCGGTGCTTGAAAACATGGACGGCCAGCATATAGGTCACATCACCAGCGGCCTGCTCAGCCCCACTCTCAACCAGCCCATTGCCATCGCTTATGTGGCGCCCGACTATGCGGCCGTAGGCACCGAAATCTTTGCCCTGGTGCGCGGCAAGCCCGTGCCCATGAAGGTTGCTGAGATGCCCTTTGTGCCCACCAACTACTACCGTGGCTAGGTCTGTCGCCGCGCATGAGAGCGGCCAGTTTGCCCAACAGCACTCAGAACGCCGCTAAAGTGCGGGCTGGACCTTTCTCCAACACAACCCCGATTCCTCCGAATCCCTGAATTCCCCATCTGGAGCTTTGCATGAGCATCAAATATTCCAAAGAACACGAATGGATCAACGCCGCTGACACCAATGCCGCGATTGTCGGCATCACCGTCCACGCACAAGACGCACTGGGCGATGTGGTGTTTGTCGATCTGCCCGCCGTCGGCACCATCTTCAAGGCCGGCGACGTGACCGGCGTGGTCGAGTCCGTCAAGGCCGCTGCAGACGTATACATGCCCGTGACCGGTGAAATCGTTGAAGTCAACGAAGACCTGCGCAACGACCCCTCGCTGGCCAACAGCGACCCGCTGGCCACCGGCTGGTTCTTCAAGGTCAAGATGAGCGACGTGAGCGAGCTGGACGGCCTGATGGAAGAAACCGCTTACGAAACCTTCGCCAAGGGCAATTAATGGCACAAGGCCTTCGCCAATGCGAAGGCTTTTTTATGCCCGGTTCCACCAGCCAGGAATCGCCAGTCACAGCTTTAGAGAATAGGTCCCTCCCATGCTGATGTTCCCTCCCGTTGCTACGCTTGAGTCTCTGGAAAACAAGCACGAGTTCATTGCCCGCCATATCGGCCCCGATCGCGAAGAGCAGCAGACCATGCTGGCCGCCATTGGCAAGCCCACGCTAGAGGCCTTGATCGCCGAGGTCGTACCTGCCTCCATCGCGCGCACCAAACCCATGGACCTTCCAGCACCGGTGACGGAAGCTGCTGCACTGGCCGAGCTCAAAGCCATTGCCAACAAGAACCAGATTCTCAAAAGCTTTATCGGCCAGGGCTACTACGGCACGCACACACCGGGCGTCATCCTGCGCAATATTCTGGAGAACCCCGCCTGGTACACGGCCTACACCCCCTACCAGGCCGAAATCTCACAGGGCCGCATGGAAGCACTGGTCAACTTCCAGACCATGGTGACCGACCTGACCGGCATGCCCATCGCCAACGCCTCCATGTTGGACGAAGCCACGGCAGCCGCCGAGGCCATGACACTGGCCAAGCGCTCGGTCAAATCCAAGAGCAACCGCATCGTGCTGGCCGGTGACCTACACCCGCAGACCATCGAAGTCATACAGACCCGCGCCGCGCCCATTGGCATGGAAGTGATGGTGGCCAACAGCAAGGCCGAGTGGCAGGCGGCGCTGGCCGGCGACTTCTTCGCCGCCGTTATCCAGTACCCCGCATCGAGCGGCTGGATTGTGGACTGGAAGGCCGATGTGGATGTCATTCACGCCAAGCAGGCCGCCGCCATTGTGGCCACCGATCTGCTGGCCCTGACCCTGCTGACGCCGCCCGGCGAATGGGGGGCCGACATTGTGGTGGGCAACAGCCAGCGCTTTGGCATGCCCATGGGCGCCGGTGGCCCCCACGCGGCCTTTATGGCTTGCCGTGATGAATACAAGCGCTCGCTGCCAGGGCGCCTCGTCGGCGTCAGCGTCGATGTGCATGGCAAGCCGGCCTATCGCCTGGCGCTGCAAACACGCGAGCAGCATATTCGCCGCGAAAAAGCCACCTCCAATATCTGCACGGCCCAGGTACTGCCAGCAGTGATCGCCAGCATGTATGCCGTCTACCACGGTCCGCAAGGCCTCAAGCGCATCGCCCAGCGCGTAGCGCGCTTCACGGCGATTTTGAGCCGGGGTCTGGCCCAGTTGGGCTTTAGCGCTCACCACCATGACACGGCTTTTGACACCATCAGCCTGCACACCAAGGACGCTACGGATTCCATAGCTGCTCGCGCAGTGGCCAAGGGCGCCAACCTGCGAAAAGCCTGGAATGAGTACCTGTGCATCAGCCTGGACGAGACCACGACCCGCGCCGATGTGGAGCTGATCTGGAGCATCTTCGCCAAAGACGGCCAAGCCCTGCCAACCATTGAAGCCATGGATGAAGGTCCGTCCTCGCTGATTCCCGAAGCGCTGCAACGCAGCTCGGCCTATCTGACGCACCCGGTCTTCAACACCCATCACTCCGAAACCGCCATGCTGCGCTATATCCGCAGCTTGAGCGACAAGGACCTGGCACTGGACCGCAGCATGATCCCGCTGGGCAGTTGCACCATGAAGCTCAACGCCACCAGCGAGATGATTCCCATCACCTGGCCGGAGTTTGCCAACATCCACCCGTTTGCACCCGCCAACCAGTTGCAAGGCTACGCCGAGCTGGATGAATTGCTGCGCGGCTGGCTATGTCAGGCCACCGGCTATGCGGGCATCAGCCTGCAGCCCAATGCGGGCTCGCAAGGTGAGTACGCCGGTTTGCTGGCTATCAAGGCCTTCCACGAATCCAAGGGTGAAGCGCACCGCAATATCTGCCTCATCCCCTCCAGCGCCCACGGCACCAACCCCGCCAGTGCGCAGATGGCCGGTTTGCAGGTCGTCGTCACCCAATGTGATGACAAGGGCAATGTGGACATGGCCGACCTCAAGGCCCAGTGCGAAAAGCACAGCGCCAACTTGGCCTGCATCATGATCACCTACCCCAGCACGCACGGCGTGTTCGAGACCCAGGTGAAAGAGCTGTGCCAACTGGTACACAGCCACGGCGGCCGCGTTTATGTGGACGGCGCCAATATGAACGCGCTGGTGGGCCTGGCAGCGCCCGGCGAGTTTGGCGGCGATGTCAGCCACCTGAATCTGCACAAGACCTTCTGCATTCCCCACGGCGGTGGCGGCCCCGGCGTTGGCCCCGTCTGCGTCGTCGAAGACCTGGTGCCCTTCCTGCCTGGCCACGCTACGGGCGGCGATGTGCGCAATGTAGGCGCCGTCAGCGCAGCGCCATTGGGTAACGCCGCCGTGCTCCCGATCAGCTGGATGTATATCCGCATGATGGGCGAACCCGGCCTCAAGCTCGCCACCGAAACTGCGATCTTGAACGCCAACTACATCAGCGCGCGCCTCAAAGACCACTTCCCCACGCTGTACGCGGGCGAGCACGGCCATGTGGCGCACGAATGCATTCTGGACTTGCGCCAATTCAAGGAAAGCTGCGGCGTGATGGCCGAGGACGTGGCCAAGCGATTGATCGACTACGGCTTTCACGCGCCCACGCTGTCCTTCCCCGTGCCCAACACGCTGATGGTTGAGCCTACCGAGAGCGAAAATCTCTACGAGCTGGACCGTTTCATCGAAGCCATGATCGCCATCCGCGCCGAGATTGCCGAGATTGAAGCGGGCAAGCTGCCGCAGGACGACAACCCGCTCAAGAACGCGCCGCACACGGCCGAGGCCTTGCTCGCGGCCGACTGGAAGCACAGCTACAGCCGCGAAGCTGCGGCCTACCCCCTACCCGCCCTGCGCCGCGCAAAGTACTGGAACCCTGTAGGGCGCGTGGACAACGTCTACGGCGACCGCAACCTGTTCTGCAGCTGCGTGCCCCTGAAGGCCTATACAGATTGAGGCAAACCTCTGGCATCTGAGAAGGACTGTGACTGCAGGTACGACACAGTCTCCTTTTTAGGCGGAACAAAAAGTCAGAAACCTTATAGAGAGGGAGCAAAAAGCTATCATTTAGTGAACAAGAGAGTCTCTAAAGGCCCCGGCCTTCAAAACGGACATTTGCTCCAAGGCCATTGGGCCGGCTCCCTAGCCGCTCACAAAGGCCATGGCTTGTTACCAGACTGCAAGCTTGCGCGGCTTACACTGCGCAGATTATTGCTGCTGACCAGCTCAGCCTGGCACCTGCTTCATGACCGCCTCAGAACCACCATTTACACCATTGCCACCCGAGCTTGAAGACGACCTGCCTCTGCATGCTCTCCTGGTCCCTGGTGCGATTCCTTTGGGATTGAGTGCGCAGACTCTACCCCTGGTTCCTGACGATGAAGACCCGCTGCAGGCGCTGGTAGCCGAGCTGCGCAACTACCAGCATGAGCTGGAGCTGCAGAACGAGGTCCTCAATTACAGCCAGGCCGTGGCTGAGAGTGCCTCCGAGCGCTTCGAGACCTTGTTTGCCAGCATTCCGCTGCCCTTGCTGGTGGTCGACGAGTACGATATGGTCGTTCAGGCCAACGCCATGGCTCACCGGGCGTTTCAGCCCTCGGAAAAAGACCGGCTACTGATCAATTTCAAGCCTTTTGTGCACGCTGAAGACATTGATCGCGTCAACGCTGCATTCGCTCAGGCCAAGCTCCTGGGCCGCGCGCAAGCCCATGAAGTGCGCTTCCAGATCACCAAAAGCTTTGAACTATGTGCCGACCTGCATGTTGCGGGTGTTGTCGTGCCTCAGCAAAATGGCCCGGCGCACTGGCAGTATCTGTGCGCTGTAGTCAATCAAGGCCCCTTGCTGGCCGAGCGCAAGGCGCTACAGGAACGCAATCAGCAACTTTATACCAGCGAGCGCCGGCTGGAGTCGGTCATCAACTCATCGCTGGACGCCATCATCTGCCTCGATCAGCAGCAGCAGATCACCGTCTTCAATCCAACGGCTGCGGCCTTGTTTCTATGCTCTCCGCAAGATGCATTGGGCAGTCCGCTGGAGCGTTTTCTGCCCAATGCTGCCAAGGCGCTGAGCTTTGCATCGCTGACCACTCATGCCGTGCTTGGCGAGATGACGGGACTCACGGTATCGGGGCGCGAAATTCCGGTGGAAATCAGCGTCTCATTCGAGCGCCAAAGCAGTGGCGACACCACGACCATCTTTGCGCGCGATCTCACCAGTCGCAAACGTGCAGAAGCTCAGCGCAATGCACTTGAGACAC
Source organism: Comamonas sp. FUJ_7 (assembly GCF_057369555.1). Taxonomy (NCBI): domain Bacteria; kingdom Pseudomonadati; phylum Pseudomonadota; class Betaproteobacteria; order Burkholderiales; family Comamonadaceae; genus Comamonas; species Comamonas sp. FUJ_7. Next base: position 342,260 of record NZ_JBXXZI010000001.1, on the reverse strand, counting down.
AGCTGCGCGAGTCTCACAAGATGCAGGCTGTGGGTACCATGGCTGGTGGCATTGCCCATGACTTCAACAATATCGTGGGAGCAATCCTTGGGAACGTCGAGCTGGCCAAGGCCGACAGCTTGGACAACGCAGCTGTCATGGAAAGCCTGCGCGAGATTGAAAAAGCCGGCCGACGGGCGCGTGATCTGGTGCGCCAGATTCTGACCTTCAGTCGCAACGACTCGCCCGAGCGTCGTCCCGTACATGTGCAGGAGGTCATGTCAGACACCGTCCGCCTGCTGCGTGTAACCCTTCCCCCTTCGATTAGTCTTCAGGTTCTGGAGAGTGAAGGCCTGCCGCCGCTGATGGCCGACCCCACACAGGTGGAACAGGCTTTGTTTAATCTCTGCAACAACGCCATACAGGCCATTGGCAATCGACGTGGTGTCATCAAGATGCAGGCCATGCGCATTACGCCGGACCTCCTCCTGTGCGAGCGTCTGGGGCTTCCTGCGGCTGAGTACCTTGCTTTCATGGTTCAGGACTCCGGCCCTGGCATGGACGCTGCAACCCAAAGACGTATTTTCGAGCCCTTCTTTACCACCAAGCCCGTAGGCCAAGGCACAGGCCTGGGCCTGTCCGTCGTGCATGGCGTCATGCGCACCCACGGCGGAGTTGTCGATGTACACAGCAAGCTTGGACAGGGCAGCTGCTTTACGCTTTATTTCCCACTCGGCTCCCCCACAAACCCTGCCGCCCAGCCTCCACTGCGCATGGACAAACCCGAGGCCCCTGAGCCAGAACTGCAGCAGGCAGCACGCGCCAGCCATGTCATGTATGTGGACGACGATCAAGCTCTGGTCTTTCTCTTTGATCGCCTGCTGCGCCGCCGCGGTTATCAAGTCACGACCTTCACCGACCCGCATGCAGCTCTGGCAGCCTTGCAAAAGCAACCCCTACTCTTTGATCTTGTCGTCACCGACTACAACATGCCGGGCTTTAGCGGCCTTGATCTGCTAAAGCAGGTGCTGCTGACCAATCCTCGCCTGCCAGTTGCACTGGCTTCAGGCTATGTCACTGCTGAGATCGAGCAGGAGGCTATCGCCTCAGGGGCCAAGGCCCTGATCCACAAACCCAATGACGTACAGGAGTTCTGCACCACGGTGCATGAGCTGCTCAACTCCTGATTGCTGCTGTCTCATGAATAGCCTCGCAATGAGCGTGCTGAACTGTGTATATGAAGACGAGCACTTGCTGGTGCTGGACAAGCCCTCTGGCCTGCTGTGCGTGCCGGGACGTGGCCCCGACAAACAAGACTGTCTAAGTGCCAGAGCTCAACAGCACTGGCCCGATGCTTTGATCGTGCACCGGCTGGATCAGCCCACTTCCGGCCTGGTTCTCATGGCCCGCAACATAGAAGTGCAGCGCCAGCTCAGCCAGGCTTTTGCCGAACGCCAGGTCCGCAAGCACTATGTCGCAGTGGTGGCTGGTCTTTTGCAAGTCCCCTCTTCCAGCGCCGATGCCAATGACTGGAAGCGCATTGATTTACCCATTGCCGCCGACTGGGAGCGTCGCCCGTTGCGAGTCATCAATCATGAAACAGGCAAAAGCAGTCAAACCCTGTGGCAGGTGCTTGAGCACATAGAACACCCGCCAGAACACCCTCAACTCCCCTGCACCCGGGTTCTGCTCAGCCCGCTGACTGGGCGCACCCACCAGTTACGCGTGCATATGGCTGCCATTGGCCACGCCATACTGGGAGATGCGCTGTATGCCAGTGAAGAGCTGGCCCGCGCAAGACCGCGCTTGCTGCTGCATGCCTGCGAGCTGGAGCTGCAGCACCCCGTCACGCAAGAGTTGTTGACGCTCAAAAGCGAACCCACTTTTTAAGCTGCATCAACCCTGAACAACAAGCCTCCTCCAGAGAGTTGCCGCGCCGCAACAAAATCCATCAAATGTCAAGCAGCTGAGACAGCCGCAGCCCGGCAAGGGACTGTCATTCCTGCCATTTTTAGACCTTTGGGAGCCAGACAGCACATTTGCAGCGCAAATGAGCTCAAACCGATACCAAGCGTGCGCCAGTTGCTATGCACGACATAGCAAAAACCGACCTTCTGCACCACCCCCTGCATACCCTGTTGCCTTCAGTAACGGCTCGTTTAATCTGAGCTTCTTTGCGCGAACTGCCATGGCAGTGCTCGCGTTTTTCGAACATCTCTCGAGATTGAAGGAAGTCCTCATGAGCATTCCGTTCCGCATGCAAGCCGTTGTTGCCGCCCTGGGTCTGGCTGGTGCCTCCCTGGTCTCCACCGCGCATGCCCAAATCAAGATCGCCCTAGTCATCCCCACCACCGGCGCGCTGACTCAATACGGCGACATGGTCAAGGAAGGTGCAAGCACCGCCGTGGAAATGGCCAATGCCGCCGGCGGCATTGGTGGCAAGAAGGTTGAGCTGGTTCCCGTGGACGACGCCTGCGAGCCCAAACAAGGCCCTGTGGCAGCCAACCGCGTGGTCAACAGCAAGATCGGCTATGTGGTCGGCCCCGTCTGCTCAGGCGCATCGATTGCAGCTGCCCCCATCTACAACAACGAAGGCGTGGTCGTTGTGACCCCCTCGGCCACATCTCCCGCACTGACCGACGGCAAGAATTACCACTTCATCTTCCGCACCATCGGTCGTGATGACCAGCAAGGCCCTGCGGCTGCCAAGTTCATCGTCAACACCATCAAGCCCAAGAAGGTTGCCGTGCTGCACGACAAGCAGTCCTACGGTCAGGGCATTGCATCCTCCGTGCGCGACGACCTGAAGAAGGCCAACGTGCCCGTGGCGCTGTTTGAAGGCATTAACGCTGGCGACAGCGACTACTCCGCCGTTATTACCAAGCTCAAGGGCGCAGGTGTGGACTTTGTCTACTACGGCGGCTACCACCCCGAAATGGGTCTGCTGCTGCGCCAGGCTGCCGAGCAAGGCCTGAAGGTCAAGATGATGGGCCCAGAAGGTGTGGGCAACCCTGAAGTCAACGCCATTGCCGGCCCCGCCGTCGAAGGCATGCTGGTGACACTGCCCGCCGACTTTGCAGCCAACCCCAAGAACGCTGCCGTGGTCAAGGCCTTTGCCGACAAGAAGCGCAATGCTTCGGGCGCTTTCCAGCTGACCTCGTTCGCCGCCACTCAGTCTCTGCTGGCCGCCATCAAGGCTGCGGGCGACAACCCGACCAAGGTAGCCGACTGGATGCACAAGTCCACCGTAGACACCGTGTTGGGCCCCGTCTCCTGGAACAAGCAGGGCGACCTGAACTCCTTTGACTTCCAGGTCTTCCAGTGGCACAAGGACGGCAGCAAGTCGCTGGCCAAGTAATTCCACCACTCTCTTCCGGGGGCTTAAGGCAGGGGCCAGGCCTCCGGATATCCGTATATGGCCCTCGGGCCTTTTCCTGTTTCAAGGGTGGCGTTACATGTCAGACATTCTCCCCCAGCTGATACAACAGCTCTTCAACGGGCTCTCACTCGGAGCCATTTACGCCCTGATCGCCATTGGCTACACCATGGTCTACGGCATCATCGGCATGATCAATTTTGCGCACGGTGACATCTACATGATCGGGGCCTATATAGGCCTCGTCACACTTTCAGCCATAGGCACGCAAAGCGGCCTGCCCATCTGGGCCATCATCGGCCTGATGCTGGTGGTCGCCATCTTTGTCACCGGCGTCTATGGGCTGGTGGTCGAGCAGGTGGCATACAAACCGGTGCGGCAAAGCCCGCGTCTGGTGGCGCTGATCTCGGCTATCGGTATGTCCATCTTTCTGCAGAACTGGGTGGCTCTGGGTCAGGGTGCTCGCGACATGGCCGTGCCGTCGCTGCTGCCCGGCGCCGTTAACTTCCACATGGGGGACTTTGAGGTCTTCATCCCCTACACCCGTATTCTCATCATCGTGGTGACGGTGGTGCTGATGATTGCGCTGACCATGTACATCAAGCATTCACGCATGGGCCGCGCCTCGCGCGCCTGCGCGCAAGACATGCACATGGCCAATTTGCTGGGCATCGATACAGGCAAGGTCATCTCCTTCACCTTTGTGCTGGGTGCCGTACTGGCTGCCGTGGGTGGTGTGCTGATTGCACTGGCCGTGGGCAAGCTCAACCCCTTCATCGGCTTTCTGGCTGGCATCAAGGCTTTTACAGCCGCCGTGCTGGGCGGCATTGGCTCCATTCCCGGTGCCATGCTGGGCGGCGTGATTCTGGGCGTGGCAGAGACTTTTGCCGCCGCCTACATCTCTTCGGAATACAAGGACATCGTGGCCTTTGGCCTGCTGGTCACGATTCTGATGTTCCGCCCCTCGGGCCTGCTGGGCAAACCTGAAGTGGAGAAAGTCTGATGAAGTACAGCTTTTCCTCTGCTTTGCGCGATGCATTGATCGCCACGGTGATGACGGCCATCGTCGTCACTCCCATCTTCAGCCTGCACCTGGAGCGAGCTGGCATGCGCACCAACATCGTGCCTGACTGGCGGTGGACGCTCTGGGCCTGTCTTGCCGTGTTTGTCGTGCAGATGCTCAAGCCTTTGCTGACTGGCAAATTGCCCAAGGTCAGCCTGCCCGCCATGCCCGAGATGAAGTCGGGCACACGCAATGTCGTCATCTTTGTGGTGCTGATGATGGCCGCTTCCTGGCCCTTCTTTGCGGGCCGCAACGCTGTAGACATTGCCACGCTGGCCATGATCTACGTGATGCTGGGTCTGGGCCTGAACGTGGTGGTAGGCTTTGCCGGTCTGCTGGATCTGGGCTTTGTGGGCTTTTACGCCGTGGGTGCCTATACCTACGCGCTGCTGTTCCACTGGGCTGGCTGGTCGTTCTGGGAAGCCCTGCCCCTGGCCGGCGCTGCCGCGGCGCTGTTCGGCTTTGTGCTGGGCTTTCCCGTGCTGCGCCTGCGCGGCGACTATCTGGCCATTGTGACGCTAGGCTTTGGTGAAATCATCCGCCTGCTGCTGGTCAACCTGAACAGCTTCACGGGCGGCCCTGACGGCATCTCCAGCATCCCAAAACCCACGGTGTTCGGTCTGCCCATGACGCGCAGCCCCATGACCGAAGACGGCACCACCTTCCACCAGTTCTTCGGGCTGGAGTTCAACTCCATGCACATGGTGATCTTTCTCTATCTGATGGCGCTGCTGCTGGCCATGATCACGCTGTTCATCAGCAACCGCCTGATCCGCATGCCGATTGGCCGCTCCTGGGAAGCGCTGCGCGAGGACGAAATCGCCTGCCGCTCCCTGGGACTGAACCCCATGAAGATCAAGCTCTCGGCCTTCACGCTGGGCGCCATGTTTGCGGGCTTCGGCGGAGCCTTTTTTGCGGCCCGCCAGGGCATTGTCAACCCCGAGTCGTTTACCTTTATCGAGTCAGCGCTGATTCTGGCCATCGTGGTGCTGGGCGGCATGGGCTCGCAGTTGGGTGTCATCGTGGCCGCCATCATCCTGACGGTGCTGCCCGAGCTGGCGCGCGAGTTCTCCGAGTACCGCATGCTGATCTTTGGCCTGGTGATGATCCTGATGATGGTCTGGCGCCCCCAAGGCCTGCTGCCCATGAAACGCCATCAGGTGGAGGTCAAGGCATGAGTCGCTTCAACGCTATCACTTTCATAACTACAACCACAGGCAGGACAAGCGCATGAGCGAGTATTTGCTAGAAGTCAAAGACCTGTGCATGCGCTTCGGCGGTCTGCTGGCCGTGGACAGCATCAGCCTGAACGTGCGCCCACAGGAAGTCTTTGCCGTCATCGGCCCCAACGGCGCAGGCAAGACCACGGTGTTCAACTGCATCAGCGGCTTCTACCAGCCGTCCAGCGGCTCCGTCGTGCTTGACGGCAAGAATCTGGAAGGCAGAAGCAGCCATGAAGTGGCCAACCACGGCGTGGTGCGCACCTTCCAGAACGTGCGCCTGTTCAAGAGCATGACGGCACTGGAGAACCTGCTGGTCGCCCAGCATCGCCAGTCCAAATCCACCATGCTGGGCGGCCTATTCAATACTCCCGGCTATCGCCGCGCAGAGGCTGAAAAAGTCGACAACGCGCTGAAGTGGCTGGATGTGATGGGTTTGCGTCAGTTCGCCAACCGCGAGGCTGGCAACCTGGCCTATGGCCACCAGCGGCGGCTGGAGATTGCGCGCTGCATGATCACCAAGCCTCGCGTGCTGATGCTGGACGAGCCTGCCGCCGGACTGAACCCGCAGGAGAAAAAAGACCTGCAGCACCTGATTGACGAGCTGCGCAAGCAATACGGTGTGGCCGTGCTGCTGATCGAGCACGACATGAGTCTGGTCATGGGCGTGTCCGAGCGCATTCTGGTCATGGAGTACGGCAAGCCCATCGCCATGGGCCTGCCCGAGGCCATTCGCAATGATGAACGGGTCATCAAGGCCTATCTGGGAGAAGCCTGATGAGCCAGCCCATGTTGAAACTGGAGCAGGTCTCCACCCACTACGGCGCCATCTGCGCGGTCAATCAAGTCAGTCTGCATGTCAATCAGGGCGAGATCGTCACGCTGATCGGCAGCAATGGTGCGGGTAAGACATCGCTGCTGATGACGGTGTGCGGCAACCCGCGCGCCAGTGGCGGACGCATTGTGTTTGAGGGCGAAGACATCACCCAGATGTCTACCCACCACATCATGCGCCGCGGCATTGCCATCTCCCCCGAGGGCCGCCGCGTCTTCAAGGACCTGACAGTGACCGAGAACCTGCAGATGGGCGCGTTCTTTCTGAACAAGGCCGAGATCACCGATGGCATAGAGCATGTGTTCAAGCTGTTTCCACGCCTGAAGGAGCGGGCCACGCAGCGCTCGGGCACCATGTCGGGCGGCGAGCAGCAGATGCTGGCCATTGGCCGCGCGCTGATGAGCAAGCCGCGCCTGCTGCTGCTGGACGAGCCCACGCTGGGCCTGGCACCGCTGATCATTGCGCAGATCTTCGAGATCATTCAGACCATTCGCGCCGAGGGCGTGACCGTGTTTTTGGTCGAGCAAAACGCCAACCGCGCCCTGCAGATTGCCGATCGCGGCTATGTGCTGGAAACCGGCAAGGTAGTGCTGGAAGATACGGGCGCCAATCTGCTGACCAACGACGAGGTTCGCAAGGCCTATCTGGGCCATTGAGGCGTGGGTCCCTCATATCCAGTTCACCTCAAACCTCACATCAAGCCTCGCTCGGCACAAGCCCTGCGAGGCTTGTTTTTTAGCTTAGCAATCCCTCGTAAGATCGCTGCCATGACCAAGCATTTAACGATTTTGACCGGCGGCTCCCGTGGCATGGGCCTTGCCATGGCGCAACAACTGCTGCAGCAAGGAAGCCATCTGCTGAGCATCGCCCGTACCAGCAGTACTGCCCTGAAATCAAGCGTCAGTGAGCCCGATCAGCTATTGCAATGGGAGCAAGATCTGGCCCAGAGCGAGGCCTGCGCACAGCGGCTGACAGCCTGGCTGCAAACGCTCAATCCAGGTGACTGGGGCAGCATCACCCTGATCAACAACGCCGGTGTCATCCCTCAGATCGCACCGCTCTCCAAGGTGTCCGCCGCCGACGTCATCAATGCCATGCGTGTAGGCCTTGAAGCCCCCATGGCTCTGACCGGCGCCTTTCTCGCGGCCACCGACAACTGGAGCGTGCCACGCAAGGTGCTCAATATTTCTTCAGGTCTGGGTCGCCGTGCCATGGCATCGCAAGCCAGTTACTGCACCGCCAAGGCGGGCATGGACCAGTTCAGCAGCTGTGTAGCACTTGAAGAGGCTGCCAAGCCCAACGGCGCACGCATTGTTTCACTCGCCCCCGGCGTCATCGACACCGACATGCAGGTGCAACTGCGCAGCGCAGCTGCCGACAGCTTTCCCGATGTGGAGCGCTTTGCCAGCCTGCACAGCCATGGCCAGTTGACCTCGGCTGCGGATGCTGCCGCCCGTGTTCTGGCCTGGCTGGCACGCCCGGACTTTGGCGAACAAGTGATTGCCGACGTACGGCAAGCCTGACTTTATAGATTCAAAAAAGAATAGCTGTAATCCTATGCTGGCCAATGGACTGCAGCTATTTTCAGCTTGATTTCGTCTGAGCACGAAAAGGCTGTGTGCCAGGTTGGTCTATTCCTGCACCAAGACCTTGGCAGCTCGGCATACATGGCAAAATGTTTCCACAGCTTTTCAAACAGCTTCGCGCTGAGCGAAACACTGCAATCCGCACCCGTGGGCCACATTGGTAGCGACACCCGATCGGTACGCTACCCCCGTGCTAGCACCGGCAGCAACCCTGCCATGCAGCGCGTGCGGATGCTGGCTATGTCTGTACGGCACGGCCAGCGCTCTCCGGTAAAGACAAATACCCATTGATGGCGGAACCACCGTCCCCGATCATCGAAAAGCCCACCTTCCGTGACTCTGGCTCCTGATCTTTAGCTCAGGACACCAGCCGCGACCGCGCCGCCATCTTTTGAAGCAGCGCTCCCCCGTTCGTCTCTGGAGCTTCTTTTTCATGTTTCGCCAAATCATCCTCAGCACGGCAACGATTGCCTGTGCAAGTCTGAGCTTTTCCGCAGCTGCCCAAAACCCCGTCGCCGAATACCCCAACAAACCCGTACGCATGATCGTGCCCTTTCCGCCCGGCGGCGGCACGGACATTCTTTCGCGCCTGATTGCCAACAAGCTCACCGAAGTCAGCAAATGGACTGTGGTCCCGGACAATCGCTCAGGCGCAGGCGGCACGATTGGCATTACCGAAGTCGTCAAGGCAGCTCCCACAGGCTATGACATGGTCATGGGCCAAAAGGACAACGTCGTTCTTGGCCCCTATCTCTATAAAAGCCTGCCTTGGAACCCCACCAAGGACCTGACGCCTGTAGCTCACGTGGCCTACACCCCCATCGTGATTGCCACATCTGCCAACTCGCCCTACAAGACGCTGGCCGACGTGGTGGCGGCCGCCAAGAAAACCCCCGCCAAGATCACCTATGGCTCTCCTGGCAACGGCACCAGCATTCACCTGGCTGGCGTGATGCTGGAGAAAGCCTCTGGCATTCAACTGACCCACGTTCCCTATAAGGGCTCCAACCCCGCCATGATGGATGCACTGGCCGGCAATGTGGACCTGCTTGTGTCGTCCGTGCCTTCTGCCATTGGCCAGATCAAGTCCGGCAAGCTGCGGGCAATCGCTGTAACTTCGGCAAGCCGCTCCACCTCCTTGCCTGACACTCCCACTCTGGCCGAATCCGGCCTCAAGGGCTTTAACGTGAGCACCTGGTACGGCATTTTCATGCCCCGCAACACGCCCACGCCCATCGTGAGCAAGGTCAATGCAGAAGTGAACAAGCTGCTGGCCATGCCCGAAATCAAGGAAGCGATTCAGACACAAGGAGCCGAGCCACAGGCCATGAGCGTGCAAGCCTTTGAACAGTTCTTCCAGGCAGACTTCAAAGCCAACAAGGCTATTGTTGAGGCTTCTGGCGCGACGATTCAATAACCCCCTGAGCGGCTTACGCCGCTTCCCCCAGAAAGGGGGACGACAGCATCGCTGCGGGGCGGCCCTTGCTTGCTGTCTCTTACGTTCAGGGCATGCTTAATTTTCGGCATTGCCCCATAAAAAAGACCTCCAAATGGAGGTCTTTGTTTTTTAAGCTCTGCTTGTTTATTCGCGGACTACGAGCACAGGTATCTTGACGGCGCCCAGCACGCGCTGGGTGACGCTGCCGAGCATCAGCTTTTCCAGGCCACGACGGCCCTGAGAACCCATGACGATGAGGTCGGCGCCCACACTGTCCATGGTTTTGACGATGCCTTCGTGCACGGCATGCCCCTCACCCACCACGGTCTTCACGGAGACACCAGCCTCTTCCATGATGGTCTTTACCGCATCCAGCGCCGTATTGGCTTCTGCCGTGGCCGCACTTAGATACTGAGACTGGCCATAGGCAAAATCCGCGCCAACGCCCGTAAAAGGATAAGGATCCACGACATACACCGCAGTCACTGCGCTGCCGAAGACCTTGGACAGCTCGGCGGCCTTGCGCGCTGCCAGCATGGAGGGCTTGGAGCCATCGACCGGGACCAGAATGTGATTGAACATGGACATGTGCTTCTCCTTTGAGGTGACTGACGGCAACGCATATAACGCTGCCGCTTTCTGCGATGACACGAGTCTGCCCTCATCATGCGCCACCGTATTGACGTGCATCAACTCTGGCTGGTGCACGGCACAATGAACGAGAGAGCAGTTTGGTCTTAATCCGACTTAGCGATGAGGATGCCCGGAGCCAGAACCTGGATGCCTTCCTCCCGATGGTCTATGCCCACCCTGGCCTGGAGGGCGATGTCCTCCCGATGCGCCATGACCAGGATGCGGTCTATGTCCTCCATGTACCCCATGCCCATGGGGTGGTCTATGCACTGGCGGTCGATGGGCATGATGGTGATGTACATGTCTTGGAGGTCGATATCCAGGAGCGTAGTAAACGCCGCCATAGGGCTGATAAACATAGGTCTCGCTGTAGCCGTAGTTGTAACCAGGCCCTGTGGCGTAGCAACCTGATAAAAACAGCGCAAGCGCCGAGACTCCAAACAACTTCTTCATGAGTGGGAGTCTATTAGCAAGCCAACCGCACTGGTATTCAAGATGTAAGCAAGTCAAGCCACCTAACGAACGGTATCAAGATTGTTCCCAGTTTTGGGCTATCTTCATTTCTTTGACTTTCCTGTCAACCAACTGACATGATCATGCGTTAAAAGATCATCTACACCAGTTTCCATTCACCCCTTCAAGGAGTTGCCATGACTTACCTATACGCCGCCTATCCAGAACTCAAAGCGACGCAGGAGGTTGTGACTTCCCTACCCGACCCACGCTCCCCGGAAGAAGTACTGCGCATGCTGTCGCAAAACCCACCTCCAGAAGGTGAGTACAGCGTCGATGCCTTCTAAGAAAGCGCGTTCTTCAATTGCCAAGCCACCTGAGAAGGTGGCTTTTTCGTGGGCACTTCAAATTTCAACTATTGCGCTAGCCCTCAGGCCTCAAAGCCCCATATCGCTGAGCGCATGGCCAATGCACCGTACTGATATGCCGCATTAAAAATGCGCGGAGCTTCTTTCTCATGCACAGCACCTACCGCATAAAGCAAAGGCAGATAGTGGTCATGTGTAGGGTGTGCCAGACGCGCCTGAGGACCCCATTCCAGAAAGGTGCTCAGCTCGGCGAGATTGCCGCTGTCAAAACGCTGCTGAACCTCAGAGTCAAACTGAATGGTCCAGTCAAAGGCCTGATTGTCAGTGACATCTCTACGCATCGCCCGCAGGTTGTGCACGATATTGCCACTGCCGACGATCAGCACGCCTCGGTCACGCAAGGCTCGCAACTGCTGCCCCATCTCGAAGTGCTTTTCTGGAGACAGGCCATAAGGCATGCTCAACTGAATCACGGGAATTTTTGCAGCAGGGAACATGGGCAGCAGGACAGACCAGGTGCCATGATCGAAGCCCCATTGCTGATCCAGCAACAGACCTGAACCATCCAGTGGCGAATGAAGCTCAGCAGCCAACTGCCTGGCAACCTCCGGGGCTCCTGGCGCAGGATATTGCTGATCGAACAGCTCTTGGGGGAAGCCGCCAAAGTCATGAATGGTTCGCGGCTGGGCCATGGCAGTCAAAGCCCACTCTGACTCTGTCAACCAATGCGCGGAAACACACAAAATAAGTTGTGGTGCAATGCCTTTTTCCATCAACTCCTGCCCCAGAGCTTTCCAGCTTTGGCGCCAGTGCGTATCTTCAATCACATTCATGGGGCTGCCATGCCCAAGGAACATAACCGGCATGCGCGGAGAAGGTTTGAGTTGCTGCAGCAACTGCTCTGGCAGTACAGAAGAGGAAATGGAATTCATGGAATAGACCTTCCAGCCCCCGCCAGCTGCTGCAATCACAGCGCCGCTCAGGGACAAAAGCGTGCGTTTACGCATCTCAGTCAATCAAATACACCGTTGACCGGTGCTCTTTCAAGATGGGGTTAGCTTGCCACAGTGCAATCCCTCTGCGCAGCCTCAGTCATAAGACAGACTGTCCTGAAAGTACTTCACTGCATTCCATCTGCGCTACAAAATCCATACACAAGGAGTTTTTATGTCAGATGCAGCACCCCGTCCTCTGCAAGGGCTTCGCATTCTTAGCCTTTGCCTCAACCTGCCTGGACCTGCAGCCCTGTGGCGCTGCGTCAGCATGGGGGCCAGTTGCCACAAAATTGAGCCGCTGACTTCAGATGGGCGCAGCAGCGACCCCATGGCGATGTATTGCCCCGAAGCCTACGCTCAGATGCACGATGGCGTGCAAGTGGTTCAACTGGATCTCAAAACGCCTCAAGGACAGCGCAGCCTTCATGAGCAACTGGCACACACCGATATTCTCTTGACTTCATTTCGACCCACGGCATTGAACAAGCTGGGCTTGGCTTGGGAGGATTTACAGACCTTCTACCCCAAGCTCTCCATGGTGAGAATTTTCGGTAGCGCAGACCAGTTCGCTGACATGCCCGGACATGACCTGACCTATCAGGCAGAAGCCGGTCTGATCACCAGCACCACGCTTCCTCCCAGCCTGTTCGCCGACATGACTGGTGCACTCATGGCCAGTGAAGCTGTGCTACAAGCCGCGCTCGTCAGCCTCCGTACAGGACGTGGCATTGTGCGAGATATCGGCCTGGCCCAGGCCGCTCAATGGCAAGCTCTGCCCTGGACCTGGGGGCTGACGCAGCCATTGGGCGATGTGGGTGGTGCCCATGCGGGCTACTCCATCTACCCCTGCAGCGACGGTATCGTGGCGGTTGCAGCACTGGAGCCCCACTTTGCCCAACGTCTATGTGCTGTTGCAGGCATGTCATTCACACACCATGAGGACATGCGCAGGCAGGAAGTGCACCGGGGCATTGCCATCTTCTTTGCAGCTCACAACTGTGCACAGCTCAGTCAGCTGGCGAAGGAAAAAGATATCCCTCTGTATGCCATGACTCGTGGTTAGCCTTGGCAGCTGGATAGCAAAAAAGGCCAGCTCTCTTTCAAGAGCTGGCCTTTTTTCATTGGCTGGATACAGCACACAAGGGATGCTTACAGCCCCTTGAGCACCTTGCCATTCACTTCCTTGCCGTACAAGGTGTACTTGCCGGCATGGTACTTCTCAGCAGTTGCCTTCAGGTCGCCATTGAAACGCGGGTCCTGACCACGCTCTTGGCTATTGATGAACGTGGAGACATCCCAGGCTTCCTGATCCGTCAAGGTTGCATTGCCGTAAGGCATGTTGTTCTTGATGAAGTTGGCCGCCTTGTCGATTTCGTGCATGCCTGCGCCCCAGTTGTAGGAGTCCTTGCCCCACAGTGGCGGGAATACAGCGATATCACCCACAAATTGACCCTTGCCATCGCTACCGTGGCATAGCGCGCACTTGGCTTCATAGACCTTGGCACCTGCTTCATAGGTAGGTGTCTGTTCAGGCTGGGCTGCCTTCTTGAAGCCTGCTCCAGGCAGCTTCTCACCGGTAGGTGCCTTCTGAGCCATCCAATAGGCATAGCTTTCCAGTGCCACCAAGATCTCGTGACCGTCTTCAGGCGCCTTGCCGTTCATGGAGTACATGAAGCAGCCGCGCACGCGTTCTGCAAACGTGTCCATGTGTTCCGTCTTCTTGCGGTACGCCGGATACATGGGGTAGGCACCCCACATGGGAGCAGCACCCTTTAAGCGGCCAGCATCCAAGTGGCAGTTCGTGCAGCTCAAGGGGTTGCCAGAGTAGCCTACTGCATTGGCAGGCGTACGAGTAAAGATCGCCTCACCACGACGCACCCATTCGCCCGCTGGGCCTTCCGGGTAGTCTTTCTCACCTGGAGGAGTAAATTCTCCAGGCTTGGCTGAGACAGCAACCGCCTTGACATCTGCTGCGGGCGCAGCGACTTGTGCAGGCTCCTTGGCCTTGTCTGGGCTGCTGACGCTCATGCCATACCAGAGCGCACCGCCAAGACCTGCAAACATGCAGGCCACTACGGCGTATTCAGCAATATTGGAACTTTTGGAAGCAGTTTTTTGTTGGTCCGACATAGTCAACTCCCCAACGCTTAAGGTTTTGCTGGCGCTGCAGGTGCAGCAGCGGCGGGGTTATGCAAACGCTGGTAATACGCTGCCACGGCCTTGATGTCATCAGCAGTCAGCTTCTTGGCAACTGTACCCATCAAGCCCAGAGGTCCTGCTTCACGCTGCCCCTTGTTCCAAGCATCAATCTGGCTCTGCATATAGTCAGCAGTGAGGTGTCCGATGGCTGGAAAGTCCTTGCCAACGCCCACGCCACCTGGGCCATGACACTGAGCACAGGCAGGAATACCATCCGCCCAACGTCCACGCTCGACCAGCCAGGCTCCATTGTCGTCGTCCTTGCCGGGCAAAGCCCCACGCACACCCTTGATAGGCAACTGCAGGCTGGCGTAATAAGCCGCCACATCAGCGCGCTCTTGCTCATTCAGAGCCTTGGCCATAGGAGCCATGACTGCCGACTGACGCGCACCGGCAGCCATCTGGTTCAGCTGACGCTCCAGGTAGCCCGAATGCTGTCCAGCCAAGGCCGGAAAGCCAGGCTGGCCCTCACCTTTGGCACCGTGGCAGCTTACACAGGCTGCGGCGCCACCAGCAGAGCCGGACTGAGCGATCTTGGCGCCGGCGCTCACATTGCCGTTCAGTGCAGCCGTAGCTGCAGCGGGTTCTTGTGCCCAGGCACTGGTCGCCATCAGCATGGAAATGCCGACAGCCACCCACGACCGGGGCAGGGTCTTTGTGTTCAAGCGATTCATCTTGGGAAGGGGGTTGATGCGGCGCTCATTTGCCGCGCATCAGGCGTGTGCTAGACGCCGAAGTTTGACTTCTGCTGCCCGGCATATATCCCCCGTGACAGCAAGCACATGAGCCAACAATACCTGCACAAGATTAAGCAGTAATTAACTGCCATGGGATCCCTCATCCGCGTCAGTCAGCAGAGAGCTGCGCGCAGGACTTGACCGGCAAGAGCAGGCGAACCACCAGTCCGGTCATCGAGTCCCCCTCAACCTCGATACAGCGCTGTTCGCGTTGGAGCCACTGCGCAAGCGAGAGTAGCTCAAGAGCACCACCGCTGCACTGAGCAATACGCTGCACGATGGCCAGCCCCAGCCCACTGCCATGAGCCTGATGCTGCTTGCGCCAAAAGCGCTGCGTCGCGACAGCGCAGTCCTCTTCACTGAGGCCTGGCCCATGATCGAGCACGGTGAACTCCACATAGCCCGCCTCACTCACAGGCCTTGCACTCAAACTATCTCCTGACTGCACATCCAGCTTCTCAATGTGCTTCACCCCCAGCAGCACCTGCGACTTTCTCGCCAGATCATGTGCATTTTGCCCGTAGTGCAGCGCGTTTTCCATCAAGTTTCGCAATGCAGAGACAAGCAATGGCTGCGGCACCACCACTCGCACATCCTGCAAAAAAGTATCGTCTTGTCGTTGTCCCGGCAGCCATTGCAACCGATGCTGCCCGGAAGGTATGGCCGTTGCCGTCAACTCCCAAGCCTTCTCCAGCGCATCCCATGCACAGGCTGGCTCGCTTCCGCAAGGCATGGCCCGAGAGCCTGTTTCATCGGCGCTCACCGGCTGACAGTCCAGCCTGGCCAGCAACAGCAGCTGCTCCAGCGTATGCTGCAGATGCTCTACCCCTTCACCAGCTTGCTCCAGTGCCTGGGTCGTCATCTTCCATTGATCGGTGTCGGCAATCGGCACTGCTTCGCTTGCACCCGGATTCAGCTGCGTCTTCGCAGTCACCATCTGCACTCCGGCACTGGATACGGCCATCTGTGCAACCTGCACATGGGTCTTCACCGCCGTCAGCGGTGTACGCAGCTCATGGGCCGCGTCGTCGCTCCAACGGCGCTCGCGCTCAATCGCACTGTGCACGCGTTGCAGCAAATGGTTGATGGTGTGCACCAATGGAGCCAGCTCTTTGACCTGCCGACCCTGAGTCACGGGAGAGTCATCTCCAGGCGGTCGCTGACTGAGCTCTTGCCGCAGTGACTCCAGCGGACGCAGCCCGCGCGTCACCACCCACCACATCAATACCAGGCTGACCATCAGCGCCAACACGAAAGGCAAGATGATGGTGTAGGCAAATCCATGCACCAGCCCTTCGCGCACATCAATGCGGTCTGCCGTTGCAATACGCACACCATGCTCTTCAAGCACATAAGTGCGCCAGGGCTTGCCTCCCTTGCTGATGGTCGAGAAGCCCAGAGGCAAAGGGGTTTGAAAGCTTGGAGCCCCTGCTGTACGCGCCAGCACCTGGGAGTCATCGCTCGCATCCTGCGGCTGCACTGCGCTGTCTGCAGCGGGCTCTTGCTCTGTACCTCTGCGCGGTGCAGTACGAGGAGCGTCTAGCGGAGAGGCTGGAATCAGCCCCTGCCGCGAGTCCTGTCTCGCATGCTGCTCTTGCTGAGGGGACGCAGGTGCTGTGTGGACTTCGCTGCGCAACAGGCTGACCTCGCAAGCCACGCCATCACGCGACACTACATTCAGCATAGGCCCCCAGTCTTCCGGGCTGGCGTTATGCGGCTTGAACTGGTGAACAATGCCTGCGACCATGCGGGCAGATGCGATCAGGCGATCATCCAACACCGAGCGCAACTCATGTCGCATGCCGGCA
The DNA here is from genome assembly GCF_057369555.1 of Comamonas sp. FUJ_7. Lineage (NCBI taxonomy): Bacteria > Pseudomonadati > Pseudomonadota > Betaproteobacteria > Burkholderiales > Comamonadaceae > Comamonas > Comamonas sp. FUJ_7. The sequence goes on along the minus strand of NZ_JBXXZI010000001.1, from coordinate 325,570 downwards.
AACATCCATGCCGCCACACCGCCCCATAGCGTGCAAAGCACAAGACATAGGGAAACCAGCAAGCGAACACGAAGGCTGCGCATCAGCGCGCTCCTTGCACGCGCCCCAGCCTAAAGCCTACGCCACGCACGGTTTCAACAATGTCCGTACCCAGCTTGCGGCGCAGATGGTGCACATGTACGTTCACCGCGTTGCTCTCCACATCCAGGCTGTAGCCATAAAGGCTGTCTCTCAGTTGCTCCAGGCTGAGCACCCGTCCGGGAGACTGCAGCAAAGCGCTCAGCAGCGCCCACTCGCGTCGAGACAGGTCTACTGCCGCACCATCGCGCAGCGCCTGGCTGGCAGCCAGATCCACCTTGACATCACCGAGCACAATCCAGTCCACGCTGCGCCCGGCCGCGCGGCGCAGCAAAGCATGCAGGCGCGCGGCAAGCTCGTGTAAATCAAAAGGCTTGACTAGATAGTCGTCAGCCCCCGTCTGTAAGCCCTCAATGCGCTGCCCCACGGCATCACGAGCCGTCAGCACTAGCACGGGCAGCTCCACCGCCTGCCGACGCCAGCGTGAGAGCAGTTGCAAGCCATCCTCATCAGGCAAGCCCAGATCCAGCACACACACATCAAAGTGGGAGGACTTGATGGCCGCATCTGCCTGAGCGGCACTGCCCACAACATCCACACCAAAGCCCTGTAACTGCAGGCCCGTTTTGACCCCGCTGGCAACCAAAGCGTTATCTTCTACTAACAGTACATGCATCGTCGTCATCGCACACCCGCCAGTAGCCTCGACTCTTGCCGAAGTAAGTACCCGTTGCGCGCCCTTCTTGATCGAAATGCGACAAGCATCGCAGATTTATCTTTCCTCAGCGTTAACCCCTGCTTAATCCCATGCACACAAGATGAGCCAGACCTCCTCTCAATCCCGGCCTCATCAGGCACTTGCAAGCACTCTCAGCAACCTCATGCATTTGCGCCCCCTTATTGCTTTTTTTGTGCTCTCAGCGGCCTTGCTGACGGGATTGACGTCTGGGGCGCAGCCGCTCAGCATTCCCAGCCTCCATGCTGAAGAAAGCGGCTCCGGCAGTGATGTTCTCAGCGCCGAGCAGGCATTCACTCTTGCGCCACCAATGCTGTCAGCCATCAAAGCTGATGAAGCGCAGACGCTTGAGTTCAGCTGGCGCATTGCCTCCGGTTACTACCTTTACCGAGAGCAGGTTCGCCTGACAGATGCACAAGGGCAGCCCCTGGCTGTCACGCTGCCCGAAGGCCAGGTGCTGAGCGACGCCTTCTTCGGCACCGTGCAAGTCTTTCGCAACACGCTGAGTGCCACTGCCGCTCTACCCTCACAAGGCCTGCAATGGCCGCTGCAGCTGCAATGGCAGGGCTGTGCCGACATCGGTGTGTGCTATCCGCCCCAGCAAATACAGATCACGGCACAGCAACTGAGCTTGCCTCTGCAACAAGGCTCCTCTATACCGAGCGACCCTATCGCAACTGACGATAATCCTGCACCCTCTTCTAGCCTGAGCTGGCTGCATCTCCCCCCCAGCCTCCTGCTGGGCCCCATTACCCTGCCCACCATGGCAGTGGTCGTTTTTCTGGCTTTGTTTTCCAGCCAATGGTGGGCCAGGCGCCAGCAGCTACGCAGTGGTCAGCCCGTGGAGTCCGTACTGTTTCAAGCCACTGTGGCTGGCTTGCTCATGGCGCGGATTGCCTACGTGGCTCAGTGGGCCAGTCAGTATTGGCAAAGCACCCCAGAAGAGACAGCTCCCTTGGCTTCCGCTTTGCTACGCATGATCGACATTCGCGACGGCGGCTGGAACCTCTGGGCCGGCCTTCTGGCCGCACTGCTGTGGACACTGTGGCGCAGTCGTAGCACAGGTGTCCTGCGCAAGCACAGCGTTCAGGCACTGGCTGCCGGAGCTTCGATATTGATAGCAGGTAGCGGAATGCAGACAAGCACTGGAGGCCAAAACACTCCTCTACCGAGCCAAGCCTTCGTCAATGTAGCGGCGCAGTCCGTAGACCTGAGCCGCCATCAGGGCCAACCCCTGGTTATCAATCTGTGGGCCAGCTGGTGCCCACCTTGCAAGCGCGAAATGCCCGTACTGCTGCAGGCGCAAAAAGATCACCCGAACGTGCGCTTTATCTGGCTCAATCAAGGCGAAGAAGCAGCCACCGTGCTGCGCTATCTTCAAACCATGCCTTTACCTCCTGAGCAAGTACTTCTGGACACAGAGCAGCATGCCAGCCGGCACTGGAAGCAGCGCGGCCTGCCCTCGACGTATTTTTATGACGCTGACGGACAACTCAAGGCCATGCGTACAGGAGAGCTTTCTCGCGCCAGCCTGATCGAGTTGCTGCAAAGCGTCCTCCCCCACGATCCGCCCCAACCATAAAAGCCACCAAGAGGTTTCTCGTGCCCCATTTATTGCCACAAAACTGGCAACATCGCCTCCCTCGCCTGCGCTCCACAACCGCCTTGCTGCTGCCATTGCTGGCCGCAGCCGCCGCCACGCTGGTCGCTGCTGCCTATGGCCGCGATGTCATAGCCGCCAGCAGCGGCACCAGTGCCAGTGCCAGTGCCAGTGCCAGTGCCAGTGCCAGTGCCAGTGCCAGTGCCAACGCCAGCTCGACCACTGAGCTGCCTTCCGCCCAGTTTCTGGCAGAGCAAGGGTTGCAAATTGTGGGCCCCATGACAGCCAACGGCGGCCTCAAGGCTTGGGCTGCCTACCGAGATCAGCAGCCCATCCCAATCTATCGCATGCCAGACGGCAAGCACTGGGTCATAGGCACAGTCATCGACGCACAGGGCAAGGATGTCAACGCCAAGGCCTTGCAAACTGCCGTGCAAAAGCCCATGGGGCAAGAGCTTTGGACAGACCTGGAGAGCACGCACTGGATTGGTGATGGCAAGCCAGACGCACCGCGCATTGCCTACGTCTTCACCGACCCCAACTGCCCTTATTGCAACCAGCTCTGGCGCGATGCGCGTCCCCTTGTGCAATCGGGACAGCTGCAGCTGCGCCATATCCTGGTGGGCATATTGCGCCCCAGCAGCGAGGGCAAGGCTGCCGCCATTCTGGCCTCCAAGCCTCCAGAGCAAGCGCTAGCCAGCCATGCCATGGCCTACGCGAACACCCAGGGCAAAAGTCTGGATGCCCTGGGCATTGCGCCGCTGCAGCGCATCCCCCTGTCGGCCCGTGACGCACTGGCCAACAACGCTGCCTTGATGAGCAATGCCGGGCTGCGTGCCACGCCGGCCACCATCTGGAAAAACGGCCAGGGTCTGGTAGAGATTCGCACGGGTATGCCGCCCGGCCTGCTAGATGAACTGATGGGCCAGGCAGCCGCCAAGCCCTAAGCGCACTCCGTTAGAGCGACCTCAAACAAGCGCTAGAGCGCTAGCTGCGCGCCCTGAAAGTTTTCACGGCGATAGGTCAGCACCAGCGTGTCACGCACGCCGCCTGGCTGAACCGGCTGAATCGGAGTGGTTTCATGGATCATGCGTGCATCGTCGAGCAGCATCACAGACCAGGGCTCGGTCAGCGTAAAGCGCTGTCCGTTCGGCCCTGCGGCTTCAAACACACGCGTCTCCCCACCCTTGATACCGTCTCGCCCTACCAGCACCACGGCAACCAAGTCCACGCCATCGCGGTGGGCTCCCTCTGGGGTTGGGCGACCGATACCGTCCGTGGTATCGATACGGAACTGGTGCGCCTCCACAAACCAGCGCTCGTGCGCGTCATCCGTGCAAAACACTTGGTCGGCGAGCTGCCCCAGCGCATTGATCATGGCAAGCCATGCAGTGCTTTGCGTAGTCGCATCCAGCATGGGTTCAAACAGACGCTGCATGCCGCCGTGCAATGCGTTGTATTCCACCGGCTGCCAGTGGGGTCGGTGCGGCACCTGCTGCACACCCTCGACCTCGCTGACAAAACAGGAATGACGGCGACGACGATAGCGCCCGCCATCCTTGAGAAAAGCATCGGGTGGCAGGCTCTGCCAGTCTGCATTCATGGCATGCAAATCACTCATGTTAAGACCCATCCACTGGGCAAAGTCCTCGGGCTGGATCACGGCATATCCGTGAGTACGCAAGTACTGAGCAGCCTGGGAGGCGGCAATATAGGGAGGAGAAAACATGATGTGCGCCATAAGGCCGGCAAGCTTACTCCTTGCAGCACCTGCTGGCCCATGGCTCAGCATCAAAATTTGCGCAAGGCAGCAACAACCAAATTGCATGAATAAAAAACTGCCTGCTTCACACAAGGCAAAGCAGGCAGATCAAGTCTGACATCCTGTCCGGATGCCAGAACGTTCATCACGACAGTGACGAGAGCAATACAGCTTGTGGCTTACACCAGGGGCAGGCCCACATAGTTCTCAGCCAGCGAGGTAGAACCTGCTTCGGAGTTGACGATGTAGTCCAGCTCGGCTTCCTGCACCTTGGTGTTGAACTCGCCCTCATTGGGGAAGTTGTGCAGCATGGAAGTCATCCACCACGAGAAGCGCTCGGCCTTCCACACGCGGCGCAGGCACTGCTCGGAGTAGCGGTCAATACCGGCTTCGGACTTATCCTGGTAGTACTCGACAAAGGCTTGCGACAGATAGCCCACGTCGGAAGCCGCCAGGTTCAGGCCCTTGGCGCCTGTGGGAGGCACGATGTGCGCAGCATCACCGGCCAGGAACATGCGGCCAAAGCGCATGGGCTCGGTCACAAAGCTGCGCAGAGGCGCAATGCTCTTTTCCAGGGATGGGCCGGTCACCAGGTTGGCACGGGCTTCGGGGTCCAGACGCTTCTTGAGTTCTTCCCAGAAGGCTTCGTCGCTCCAGTCCTCGACCTTGTCTGTCAGGGGCACTTGCAGGTAGTAGCGGCTACGCGTAGCACTGCGCTGGCTGCACAGGGCAAAGCCGCGCTCGGTGTTGGCGTAGATCAGTTCTTCGGAGACAGGAGGTGTGTCCGACAGCAGGCCCAGCCAGCCGAAGGGGTACACCTTCTCGAAGGTCTTGATCTTGTCCTGAGGAGCGCTGGCGCGGCAGATGCCGTGGAAGCCGTCGCAACCGGCGATGAAGTCGCACTCAATCTCATGCACCTGACCGTCTTTTTCGTAGCGAACCTTGGGCTTGTCGCTCTCGAAGTCGATGGGCTGCACATTGCTGGCTTCATACACCGTGGTCAGGCCTTCTTGGGCGCGCACTTCCATCAGGTCGCGCGTCACCTCGGTCTGGCCATAGACCATCACGCGCTTGCCGCCCGTCAGGTCGTGCAAGTTGATGCGGTGGCGCTTGCCCTTGAACAGCAGCTCGATACCGTCGTGGGGCAGTCCTTCTTCATTCATGCGCTTGTCGGCACCGGCCTTCTTCAGCAGATCAACCGTAACCTGCTCCAGCACGCCGGCGCGGATACGGCCCAGCACATAGTCGGCGCTGCGTTGCTCGATGATGATGTTGTCGATGCCTGCCTTGTACAGCAGCTGGCCCAGCAGCAGACCCGAGGGACCTGCACCGATGATGGCGACTTGAGTGCGCATGATGTATGACTCCTTGTTATGGCTCAAAAATGGGGCAACCAGATCGCCTTGCAGCGCTGGTTGAGCACTGCCGTAAGACTAAGTTTTGTGCTGCATCAAAACAAAGGTATGCGCTCTTGCTTGCGCGATAATCGCACAAAGAGGCCGATAATCGCGCAAAACACAGACTCTCTTTATCGCAGCATGACCGAGCCCAAACCACCTTCCACCGCCGCTGCCCCCGTGATAGCCCCTGCAGACTTTATTGCAGGCCTGGCCAAGGGCCTGTCTGTGCTGGAGAGTTTTGACACCGAGCGCCAGCGCCTGAACGCCACCATGGCCGCCGAACGCGCCGGCATCACCCGCGCTGCAGCAAGACGCCACCTGCTTACGCTGACCTATCTAGGCTATCTGGAAAGCGATGGCAGCTACTTCTGGCTGACACCCAAGGTACTGCGCTTTTCCGGCAGCTATCTGGCCTCGGCGCGGCTGCCGCGCATCGTGCAGCCGGTGCTGCACCGCCTGGCAGCGCAGACGGGCCTGTCTTATTCCTGTGTGGTGCGCGAAGGGCAAGAAGTGGTCATCGTTGCGCGCAGTGCCGTGCATGAAAAAGGCGAGCGCCTGATGGCCCACGGCCTGCATCTGGGCACACGACTGCCTGCTCACGCCACCTCTACCGGGCGCGTATTGCTGGCCGCGCTTTCCCCTGCCGAACTCAACGAATGGCTGGCCGCCTATGACCTGCCCAAGCTCACCGCGCATACCATCTCCAGCGGCGATGAACTCAAGGCTTTGCTCGATGAGGTGCGCCGCCTCGACCATTGCCTGGCGCAGGAAGAGCATGAACTGGCGATTCAGGCAGTCGCCGTCCCCTTGCGCAATATGCAAGGACGCACGGTGGCAGCCTTGAACATGGTGACATCGGCCAAGCGCATGACCCCGCAGGTGATACGGCAGGAAATATTGCCGCTGCTGCAGGAAGCAGCCAGAACCCTGCGCCCGCTGGTCTGATGCAAGGCTTTGATATTTGCTATCAAACTCAAAGCTGCTTGCGCTTGTATTTCCTTGATTTCAGATTCATTTCTATCTGAAATCAAAGGCTTCCCAGCGCTTACAGCTCCTGAATTCAAAGCAATATTAATAAATACAGAAAACCCAGAGTCCTCAGATGTGACCACTTTCCACCGAGCACACCTGCAGGCTCAGACGGCGCAGCAGCTCTGCCGTGCGCCGCATCAGTGGAGTGGACTTCTTTTTCGCCGGCTGAACCAGGCACAAGGTGCTCACGATATGCGGTGATTTGATGGGCACTTCCACCAACGATGCATCCGTGGCATGGCTGTGCATGGCGCTATCGGTCAAGGCCGCATAGCCATAGCCACCGCGCACCAAGTCCAGAATGGCAGGCACGCTGGAAACCTCCCACACCACATTGAGCTTGACCTGGGAGAGCGTGGCCTGCGCCTCCATCAGCTTGCGAAATATCTGTCCATGCTGGGGCATGATGAGTGGAAATTCATCCAGATGCGCGAACGGGATGCTGGTGCGCCCGGCCAAGGCGCTGGCCGGGCCGATCAGGCACAGGCGCTCTTCCAGCACGGGTGAGACTTCGATCTGCGGGTGGGGTTCCGGCGTGTAGACCAGCCCCAGGTCCATGCGCCCCGAGGTCAGCCACTCCGAGATATTCATGGAAAAGCCTTCGACCACTGCCAGTCGTGCCTTGGGCATGTCACGGCTGAAGCCATCGATCAGCGGCAAGGTCAGCCGCCGCGCCAGGCTTGGCGGCAGGCCCACGGTGATGCGCCCCACAGGCTCGTCACGCTGACTGCCCAGGTCTTCCTTGGCCATGGCCACGCGCTGCATGATGGCGTGACCATGCTCCAAAAGGCGTCTACCCGCATCCGTCAGCGTCACCCCGCGCCCGGTGCGGATGAGCAGTGTCTCGCGCAATTCCGTCTCTAGCGCCCGCACCTGACGACTGAGCGCTGGCTGCGCCGTATCCAGCAGTACAGCAGCTTTGCTAAAGCTTCCTACTTCGGCCACCCGAACAAAGGTTTCAATCTGCTGCAAGTTCAATTCCGCATCCCCCAGTTAAGCTATGCTATTTTGCTATAGCAGCTAGCCCAAGCTAGGCCTAGGCATTTAATAGCCCGCTGACACAATGTATTCAACTGGGCGCAAATACCTAAAACAACAGCCGATGATATGAAAAATGCGTGATATCACACGCAAGCCATCCTCGACAGTCCTTCCAGGGAGACAAAAATGACACACAAGCTCAACATGAGCCGGCGCCAAGCTGCATTCGCACTGGGCGCCATCGCTGCTGCCGTGGCAGCCCCCTCCTTTGCCCAGTCGGGCAAGTGGCCCACCAAGACAGCACGCATCATCAACCCCTTCCCCGTAGGCGGCGGCCCCGATGGGATCTCGCGCCTGGTGGCTGACAAGCTCGGCCGCGCTTGGGGTCAGTCCGTCGTAGTCGAAAACCGTCCCGGCGGCAATGGCTTCATCGCTATCAATGAGTTCAAGCGTGGCGCCACAGACGGCACGGACATGATCCAGCTGGACAACGTCCATATCGCCGCCTACCCCCACCTGTTCAAGAAGCTGCCTTACGACCTGAACAAGGACTTCAACATCCTGATGCCCTTGTTCCGCAACTTCTTCTTTGTCTGCGTTCCCGTCAACAGCCCTTACAAGACCATTGGAGACCTGATCGCCGATGCCAAGGCCAACCCCGGCAAGTTGAACTACGGCTCCTGGTCCGTGGGCAATCCCGTGCATTTGGGCTCGGCTCTGCTGGAAAACCAGACCGGCACCAAGATGGAGCACGTCATCTATAAGGAGACCAGCCAGCTGTACCAGGGCGTTGCCAATGGCGAGCTGACCTTTGCCCTGGGCTCTCTGGGTACCGCAGGCCCGCTGGTGCGTGGCGGCAAGCTGCGCTTCCTGGCTGTGGCTGCGCCCAGCCGCATTGCCGGTTTCGAGAATGTGCCCACGGTCTCCGAATCGGGTGGCCCCAAGGACTTTACGGCTATCGGCTGGAACGCCCTGGCCGTGCGCCCCGGCACGCCTGAAGCCGTGGTTGAAAAAATCCGCGCCGACGTTCGCCAGGCTCTGACGGGCCAGGACGTGAAGGACAAGTTCACCGCCTTCGGCTATGAGCCCTTCAACCCCACGCCCGCTGAGTTCAAGGCCTTCATGGAAGCCGAAAGCAAGCGTTTTGGTGAAGTGATCAAGAAGGCTGGCCTAGCTCTGGACTAAGCTCCTAGACTCAGCACAAAAGCCGCCTTTTCAGGCGGCTTTTTTCATCAGGCTTTTATTTTTCCGACGCCGACCTTAGTAAGTCAGACAAGAAAAAGCCCGGTTCATGAACCGGCTGCTTCGTCAAAATAGCAACCAGAGCGGTTACTGGTCACGTGCCTCTATCGCTCGATTAATGCCCAGAGCCGCCAGCGTGCACAAGGCCCCAGACAGCAGATACACACCCAAAGCCACCAGGCCGAACTTGGCAGACACGCCCAGTGCCACCAGCGGCGCAAAGGCCGCGCCAATCAGCCAGGCCATGTCTGCGGACAAGGCCGCACCGGTGTAACGATAGCGCGAAGAAAAATTGGCGGTCACCGTTCCAGAGGCTTGCCCGTAGGAAAGGCCTAGCAGCACAAAGCCCACCAAAATAAAGACATTGTTGCCGGTGCTTCCGCTGCTCAGCAGCCAGGGGGCCAAGAAGCTGAAGATACCGATCAGGCAGGCCATGGTGCCCAAGGTGTTACGACGGCCCACGCGATCAGCCAGCCAGCCCGACAGCATGATGGCCACACCTGCCAGCAACGCGCCAATCATCTGAACCACCAGCACCTCTGTCATGGACTGATCGGAATACATGGAAATCCAGGATAAGGGAAATACCGTGACCAGATGGAACAGCGCAAAACTGGCCAGCGCAGCAAAGGCGCCAATCATCACGTTGCGCCCTTCATGGGTCATGAGGTCTGTGACGCTGATCGGCTCCAGCTCCCGCTCTTGCAAAAGCTGTGTATAGGACTGCCCCACAACCAAGCGCAGGCGTGCGAAAAGCGCTACTACGTTAATAGCAAATGCCACACAGAAGGGATAGCGCCAGCCCCAGCTCAAGAACTCGTCAGCTGGGAGGCTGAAGTACAGATAGGCAAATAACGCCGCAGCAAGCACAAAGCCCAGAGGCGCGCCCAGTTGCCCAATCATGGAGTACCAGCCCCGCTTGTTGGGGGGTGCCGACATGGCCAGCAAGGAAGGTAGGCCATCCCAGGAGCCACCCAAGGCCAAGCCCTGTCCCAAACGCAAAACCACCAAAGCCCAGACAGCCTTCATTCCTGCAGCTTCATAGCTGGGCAAAAAGGTCATGCCTACCGTACACACACCCAGCAGCAGAAGCGCCAGGGTCAGCTTGGTGGCTCGCCCCCAGCGTCGCTGCACGGCCATGGACAAGGCTGTGCCCACGGGGCGGGCAATGAAGGCCAGAGAAAAGATGGCAAAAGCCGCCAGCGTCCCGTCGAGCTTGCTCATATAGGGAAACAGCAGCGAAGGAAAGACCAGCACGCAGGCGATGCCGAACACAAAGAAATCAAAGTACTCGGAAGAGCGCCCGATGATCACACCCACAGCAATTTCGCCAGGGGTCACATCCTCGTCGGTATTCGCATAGGCCAGGGTTTCCGAGTTTTCATAGTCTTGCTGAGTAAGACCAATGGACGGGTTCATGCTTGTCATAAAGGCTCTACTCCTTGTCTTACTTTTCAGTCCCAGGGACGCTTTCTGTTCTACGCCCAAGCATGTAGTGCTGCAATAGAGTTTTTGCCCTCAAGCCTGTCGGCAACCCTCCCATCCATGCACCTCTAGGGGAGTCTTTGGTCATTTACAAGACCTTTGGTGCCCAACAGCGCCTCATGACCAATCAAGGCTAAGCCCTTGTCACATAGCGGATTTCAAAGCACCCAGTCTTGACCTTGGACAAAATGTCCAATGGACAAGGGCGCGTTTGGTATTACATTTGCCCAGATCCAGTAATCCGCGTTTACACCTAAGCGCGACTTTGTCACGCCCAAAGCATGTTAAAAATCAAAGAAATCCGTGGGCCCGCGTGGCTCTCAGCGGCCGCTTTGACCGCAGCCCTCACAGGTTGCAGCAAGGCCGTCGTCCTCAACCCCGCTGGCGATGTCGCCAAGCAGCAAGGCGATCTGGTCATTACGGCCACTTTGCTGATGCTGCTCATCATCGTTCCCGTCATCTTCTTGACGCTGCTGTTTGCCTGGAAATACCGCCAGTCGAACACCGAAGCCAAGTACGACCCCGAATGGCACCATTCCACTGCGCTCGAGCTGGTGATCTGGACGGTTCCTCTACTCATCATCATTGCTTTGGGCGCCATTACCTGGATCAGCACCCACAAGCTCGACCCCTACCGTCCTCTGGACCGCATCTCCGCCACCAAGGCTCTTGACCCCAACGTCAAGCCTCTGGAGATTCAAGTCGTGTCTCTGGACTGGAAGTGGCTGTTCTTCTACCCTGAACAAGGCATTGCCACTGTGAACGAAGTGGCCGCCCCGGTGGATCGCCCCATTCATTTCAAGCTGACCTCCACCCACACCATGAACGCGTTCTACGTTCCTGATCTGGCAGGCATGATCTACACCATGCCCGGCATGCAGACCGAGCTGAACGCCGTGATCAACAAGCCTGGCGTGTATGGCGGCAAGTCCTCTCACTACAGCGGCGCTGGTTTTGCCGGCATGGTCTTCAAGTTCCACGGCCTGGAAAACGATCAGTTTGACCAATGGATTGCCAAGGCCAAGACCGAAGGCAAGGCTCTGACACGCGAGGCCTATCTGGATCTGGCCAAGCCCAGCGAGCGCAATCCTGTCGAGCGCTTTGCCAGCGTGGATGACGGCCTGTACAACAAGGTGCTCAACCGCTGCGTTGAAGACGGCCAGATGTGCATGAACGAGATGATGGCCATTGACGCTGCCGGCGGCAAGACGCCTGCACATCTCCAAAAGACCTCCAGTGTCGTTCTGCCGCTGGATGTGTGCACATCCCAAGACGCTGACCGCGTTGTCGCCCTGCTCGACGAAGTCGCCACCTCCGGAGCTGTTGCACAGCAATAAGTAGTTCACGGTGCGGGCAAGCGTTTGACCCAACCGCGCCAATACGACAGAAGAGACTCAACATGTCTGAAACAACAACCCCGGCCGCCCACTGGCTGTTGGGCCGAATCACATGGGATCAGATTCCCATGACGCATGAGCCCATCGTGCTCATAACCTTTATTGCTGTGGTGCTCGGCGGCCTCGTCATGGTCGGCGGCATCACCAAATTCAAGCTCTGGGGTCCGCTGTGGACCGACTGGCTGACCTCCATCGACCACAAGAAGATCGGCATCATGTACATGATCCTCGGCCTGGTCATGTTCCTGCGCGGCTTTGCTGATGCCGTGATGATGCGTCTGCAGCAGTCCATGGCCTTTGGCGACAACATGGGCTACCTGCCCCCTCACCACTATGACCAGATCTTCACCGCCCACGGCGTGATCATGATCTTCTTCGTGGCGATGCCTTTCGTGACCGGCCTGATGAACTACCTGGTTCCTCTGCAGATCGGTGCACGTGACGTGTCCTTCCCGTTCCTGAACAACTTCAGCTTCTGGATGACTACCGGCGGCGCCGTGCTGGTGATGATCTCCCTGTTCCTGGGCGAGTTCTCCACCTCCGGCTGGCTGGCTCTGTCCAACCTGGGGCACCAGAGTGGAAGCACGGGTCTTGATTACTACATCTGGGGTCTGCAGGTCGCGGGGGTAGGCACCACGCTATCGGGTATCAACCTGATCGTGACCATCATCAAGATGCGCGCTCCCGGCATGAACCTGATGAAGATGCCCGTCTTCACATGGACTGCTCTGTGCACCAACGCCCTGATCGTGGCTTCGTTCCCCGTACTGACAGCAGCTCTGGTGCTGATGTCGCTGGACCGCTACATCGGCACCAACTTCTTCACGAACGAGCTGGGAGGCAACCCCATGCTGTACGTGAACCTGATCTGGATCTGGGGCCACCCTGAGGTTTACATCCTGATCCTGCCTTGCTTTGGCGTGTTCTCGGAAATCGTGTCCACGTTCTCGCGCAAGCGCCTGTTCGGCTACACCTCGATGGTTTACGCCACCGTATGTATCACCATCCTGTCCTACCTGGTGTGGCTGCACCACTTCTTCACCATGGGCTCGGGTGCCAGCGTGAATACCTTCTTCGGTATCACCACGATGATCATCTCGATTCCTACGGGCGCGAAGATCTTCAACTGGCTGTTCACCATGTACCGTGGCCGCATCAGCTTCAGCGTTCCCATGCTTTGGACGATTGGCTTCATGGTCACCTTCGCCATCGGCGGCATGACCGGCGTGCTTCTGGCCGTGCCTCCCGCAGACTTCGTGCTGCACAACTCGCTGTTCCTGATCGCCCACTTCCACAACGTGATCATTGGCGGCGTGGTGTTTGCCGTGTTTGCCGGCATCAACTACTGGTTCCCCAAGGCTTTCGGCTTCAAGCTCAACGAGTTCTGGGGCAAGGCTTCGTTCTGGTTCTGGCTGGTCGGCTTCTGGGTTGCCTTCACTCCGCTGTACATCCTGGGTTTGATGGGCGTGACTCGCCGTGCCAATCACTTTGACGATCCTTCGCTGCAGATCTGGTTCATCATCGCCGCCTGCGGTGCTGCCCTGATCGCTGCAGGTATCGGCTGCTTCTTCATTCAGCTGGCTGTGTCCATCTGGAAGCGCAACGAACTGCGTGACGAAACCGGCGATCCATGGAATGGCCGCACTCTGGAATGGGCTACCTCTTCGCCTCCACCCCAGTACAACTTTGCCTTCACCCCCGTGGTGCACGACATTGATGCCTGGACCGACATGAAGAAGCACGGCTACCAGCGTCCGCTGACAGGTTTCCAGCCCATCCACATGCCCGCCAACACCGGCGCAGGCGTTGTGATTGCCGGCCTGTCCACCCTTCTTGGCTTTGCTCTGATCTGGCACATGTGGCCGCTGACGATCGCCTCGTTCATCGCGACCATCCTGGCTTCGATCATTCACACCTTCAACTACAAGCGTGACTACTACATCCCTGCAGCCGAAGTGGCAGCAACGGAAGAACTTCGCACGCAACAGCTTGCTCACGCAAGCCATGCTTAAGGCGGAGATTTAAACGATGTCCAATACCACTACCGCCGCCCTGGGCCAGCGCGAGTACCACCTCGCTCATGAGCCCCATCCAGAGAACGGCACCTCGCTGGGCTTCTGGCTCTACCTGATGAGCGACTGCCTGATCTTTGCCGCTCTGTTCGCCACCTACGGCGTTCTGGGCCGCAGCTATGCGGCAGGCCCATCCGGCAAAGACCTGTTTGACCTGACCCTGGTCGCCATCAACACGGCCTTCCTGCTGATGTCGTCCATCACCTTCGGCTTTGCCATGCTGCAAAAGCAGAAGAAGAACGTCAACGGCACCTTGCTGTGGCTGGCCGTCACCGGCCTGCTGGGCGCAGCCTTCTTGGCCGTGGAGCTCTACGAGTTCTATCACCTGATCCATGTGGGTGCCACGCCTCAGAGCAGCGCCTTCCTGTCGTCCTTCTTCACACTGGTCGGCACTCACGGTATCCACGTGAGCTTCGGTCTGATTTGGCTGATCACCCTGATGATCCAGATCAAGAAGCATGGCCTGATCAATGAGAACGTGCGCCGTGTCAACTGCTTGTCCATGTTCTGGCACTTCTTGGACGTGGTCTGGATCGGCGTGTTCACCTTTGTGTATCTGATGGGGGTGCTGTAAATGAGCGCACACGATATCCACGCTGGTCATGACGACCACCACGATCACGACGACCTGCACGTCAGCATGGGCGACTATGTGAAGGGCTTCATCCTGGCTGTCATCCTGACTGCCATCCCCTTCTATCTGGTCATGAACGATGTCATTACAGACCGCACCACCGCTGCGGCTGTGCTGGGCCTGTTTGCCATCGTTCAGGTGGTCGTGCACATGGTGTACTTCCTGCACATGAACGGCAAGATCCAGGGCGGCTGGACCCTGCTGTCCACCATCTTCACGGTGATCTTCCTGGCCATTGCGATTGCCGGCACCTTGTGGGTCATGTTCCACATGAACACCAACATGATGCCCGGCCATGAGATGCACCAGGCGGCCGACCATGCTGGTCACACCGCCCCTGCTGTTGTCGCACCTTGACTGACGGCCTGAAGACCCAGAGCGCTGCGCGGCAGCGCTCTCCCTTCGCCAAGGCGATGCTCGCATTTGTGGGCATCGCCTTGTTTTTAGGGTTCATCACACTGGGCACCTGGCAGGTGCAGCGCCGCGCCTGGAAGCTCGACTTGATCGAGCGCGTTGAGCAGCGCGTGCACAGCACCCCCGTGGCTGCACCTGCAGCCGGCCAGTGGCCTCAGGTCAACGCTGCCAGCTATGAGTACCTACCGGTCAAGCTGCAAGGCGTGTGGCTGGACCGGCAAAGCGTGCTGGCCAAGGCCTTGACCGAGGCCGGTGCCGGCTTCTGGCTCATGACACCGCTGCAGCTGAGCGATGGCACGCAGGTGCTGGTCAATCGCGGCTTCACGCCCGAGAAACTGCGCAGCCAATGGCTCAAGCAGATTGCCGAGGCGCAGCCATCGACAGAGCCCGTCACGGTCATCGGACTGATGCGCATGAGCGAGCCCGGTGGCGGCTTCTTGCGCAAGAACGATGCTGCAAACGAGCTGTGGTTCTCACGCGATGTGGCGGCGATCGCTCAGGCCAAGGGCCTAAGCCAGGCAGCGCCCTACTTCGTCGATCAAGGGGTGCCTGCCAGCAACCCTGTCCATGCACAGACCCTTTCAAATGCCGGCATCTCGCCCGATGTTCTGCGCCCCGGCATGACCGTCATCAGCTTCCCCAACAGCCATCTGGTTTACGCCCTTACCTGGTATGGGCTTGCAGCTATGGTTTTAGGGGCTGCCTGGCTGGTGCGGCGCCATGACAAGTCCACCTCGAAGGCTGATGCCTGAGCCTCCAAAGCGCTCTGATGAGCGCTTTTTTCTTGTGCGTGCTGCACGCGGCTACCGCAAAATACCATAGCCCCAAAGGCTTTGTGACTGGCACTCTCGCGGACAATCATGCCGTGAGCCCTATTTCAGATTCTCTGTTTCGCGTCCAGCGCCTGACCGACCGTCAGAACATGCAGCTGCTGATCCAGCTGCGCTGGATTGCCGTGATTGGCCAGGTCGTCACCATCTCGCTGGTGCACTATGGCTTTCAGATAGCGCTGCCGCTGCTGCCTATGGCCCTGGTGCTGCTGGCCCTGGTGTCCACCAATCTGGCTTATATCTACTGGAGTCAGGGCCTGCACCGCACGGTCACTTCGCGCAGCGTCTTCTATGCGCTGCTGGCCGACGTTCTGGCGCTGACCATTCAGCTGTATCTGAGTGGCGGTGCCAGCAACCCCTTCATCTACCTGTATCTACTGCAAGGCATTCTGAGCGCGGTGCTGCTGCCGTCCTATTACACCTGGTGCGTGGTGGCGGCCTCTTTTGTCGGCGTCACAGGGCTGACGTTGTTTCACCACCCCCTGCATGTGCAGTTCGTCAGTCAGGAAGGCCTGCCCAGCCTCTACGTGGTGGGCGTACTCATCAGCTTTGCACTGACGAGCATCCTGACCATCGTCTTTCTGACCCGCATCGTCGAAAACACCCGCCGCCGCGACAAGCGCATCTCCAATATGCGCCAGCGCGCCAGCGAGGAAGAACACATCGTCCGCCTGGGCCTGCTGGCCACGGGTGCGGCCCACGAGCTGGGCACACCCATGGCCACCATGTCCGTCATTTTGGGCGACTGGCAGCATATGCCTGCGCTGATGAAAGACGAAGACCTGAGAGAAGATCTGCAAGAGATGCAGCGCCAGCTACTGCGCTGCAAATCCATCGTCTCCGGCGTGCTGCTATCGGCCGGCGAAACCCGCGCCGAGGGCACGGAAAGCACGACTTTTGTGAGCTTTGTGCAAGGCGTGGTCAGCCACTGGCAGGCCCATAACAGCCTGCAGCACTTCGCCTTGCACCAGGAAGGCGTGACCGACTTTGCCATGCTCTCTGATACTGCACTGCAGCAAATGATTTGTAATTTGCTGGACAATGCCCTTGAAGCTTCACCCGACTGGGTGGAGCTGAGCCTGACAAGTGAGTACGATCAGGTCCGCATTCAGGTGCGCGACCATGGCCCGGGTTTTGACGCTGCCGTGCTGCAGCAACTGGGCCAGTGCCATGTCTCCACCAAGCAAGAGCGCCCCGGCCGTGGCCTGGGCCTGTTTCTCGTCACCAACGTGGCACGTGCCCTGGGCGGCCGCGTACAGGCGGGCAACCTGCCCGCCCACGAAGGCGGCGGCGCGCTGGTAGAGGTGAGTCTGCCCCAGTCCGCACTCGCGATTTAAGACATTGTTGTTTGCATGGAAGAAATTCGTTTACTGCTACTGGTTGAAGATGACGCGGCCTTTGCGCGCACCCTCAAGCGCTCGTTCGAGCGCCGCGGCTACCGCGTACTGCACGCCACCAGCGGTGAAGAAGTGCAGCAGCTGCTGACCCAGCACCAGCCGCAATATGCGGTCATGGATCTCAAACTGGCGGGCAATGCCTCCGGCCTGAACTGCGTGCAGATGCTGCACCAGCAAAACCCCGAAGCACTGATTGTCGTGCTCACCGGTTACGCCAGCATTGCCACTGCCGTGGAGGCCGTCAAACTGGGCGCCTGCCACTATCTGGCCAAGCCTTCCAACACCGACGACATCGAAGCCGCCTTTGGGCGTGTCGAGGGACGCACCGATGTGGAGGTCAGCAGCCAGACCACGTCGATCAAGACGCTGGAATGGGAGCATATTCACGAGACGCTGGCCGAGTCCGGCTTCAATATCTCCGAAGCAGCTCGCCGCCTGGGTATGCACCGCAGAACGCTGGCACGCAAGCTGGAAAAGCGCCAGGTGAAGTAAACCATCAGGCCGCATGAATACATTGATAGCAGCTTGCGCCTGATCTGATTGAGATTCAGCATCAAAAGGACCTGAACTCCAAGCGAGTCAAGCGCAAGCAGCTATCAATTAGCAAGCACTCAAAGAAAAAGCCGACAGTCGCGAAACTGTCGGCTTTTCTGTTCAGCACTGCTTATTCAGCCACAGCGGGCTCAGCCTTGGCCGGATCCTTGGGCAGCTCGGTAATGGTGAGCTTGACATCACCCTTGCCATCGTTACCCGCCTCGTCCCACTCGACCTCCAGGCGCCCGCCATCGGTCAGGCGACCGAACAGCAGCTCATCAGCCAGCGAGCGGCGGATGGTGTCCTGAATCAGGCGCTGCATGGGGCGCGCGCCCATCAGAGGATCAAAGCCCTTCTTGGCCAGATGCTTGCGCAAACCATCGGTGAAGGTGACTTCCACCTTCTTCTCAGCCAGTTGCTGCTCCAGTTGGAGCAGGAACTTGTCGACCACGCGCAGGATGACCTGCTCGTCGAGGGCCTTGAAGCTGACGATGGAGTCCAGACGGTTGCGGAACTCGGGCGTGAACAGGCGCTTGATGTCGCCCATTTCGTCACCGGCTTCGCGAGGGTTCGTGAAGCCAATGGTGGCCTTGTTCATCGTCTCGGCACCCGCGTTGGTGGTCATGATGATGATCACGTTGCGGAAGTCGGCCTTGCGTCCGTTGTTGTCCGTCAGCGTGCCGTGGTCCATCACCTGCAGCAGCACGTTGAAGATGTCCGGATGCGCCTTCTCGATTTCATCGAGCAGCAGCACCGAATGCGGCTTCTTGGTGATGGCCTCGGTCAGCAGACCACCCTGGTCAAAGCCCACGTAGCCGGGAGGCGCACCAATCAGGCGCGACACCGCATGGCGCTCCATGTACTCGGACATGTCGAAGCGAATCAGGTCCACACCCAGGATGTAGGCCAGCTGCTTGGCCGCTTCCGTCTTGCCCACGCCCGTGGGGCCGGAGAACAGGAAGGAGCCAATCGGCTTGTCCGGCTTGCCCAGGCCCGAGCGCGCCATCTTGACGGCCGAAGCCAGCACTTCCAGCGCCTTGTCCTGACCGAAGACCACACTCTTCAGGTCACGCTCCAGCGTCTGCAGCTTGCTGCGGTCGTCGTTGGAAACGTTGGCAGGGGGAATACGCGCAATCTTGGCCACGATGGCTTCGATCTCGGCCTTGCCGATAGTCTCCTTGCGCTTGTCCTCGGGGGCAATGCGCTGGGCCGCACCGGCTTCGTCGATCACGTCAATCGCCTTGTCGGGCAGGTGGCGGTCGTTGATGTACTTGGCCGACAGCTCGGCAGCGGCCTGCAGAGCTTCCTGCTCGTACTTGATGGCGTGGTGCTCTTCAAAGCGCGACTTCAGGCCCTTCAAGATGTCCACGGTCTCCTGCACGGTAGGCTCGACCACATCCACCTTCTGGAAGCGACGCGACAGGGCCGCGTCTTTTTCGAAGATGCCACGGTATTCCGTGAACGTGGTTGCACCGATGCAGCGCAGCTGGCCGCTGGACAGCGCGGGCTTGAGCAGATTGGACGCATCCAGCGTGCCGCCAGACGCCGCACCGGCGCCGATCAGCGTGTGGATTTCGTCAATAAACAGAATGGCATGCGGCTTGTCCTTGAGCGACTTGAGCACGCCTTTAAGACGCTGCTCGAAATCGCCACGGTACTTGGTGCCGGCCAGCAGCGCACCCATGTCCAGCGAATAGACAATGCCATCCTTGAGCACATCGGGCACCGTGCCTTCGGTGATGCGCCAAGCCAGCCCCTCGGCAATCGCCGTCTTGCCCACCCCGGCTTCCCCCACCAGCAGCGGGTTGTTCTTGCGGCGACGGCACAGGATCTGGATCGTGCGCTCGACTTCGTATTCGCGCCCGATCAGCGGATCGATCTTGCCTTCCTTGGCAGCCACGTTCAGGTTGAGCGTGAACTGCTCCAGCGGCGACGCCTTCTCGTTACCGCGCTCGCCACCGGAACCCTCTTCGCCTTCCGCAGAAGACTCGGCTTTTGCGGGCTCGGGCGGCTCGCCCTTCTTGATGCCATGGGCAATGTAGTTGACCACGTCTAGGCGCGTCACACCCTGCTGGTGCAGGTAGTACACGGCATGGGAATCCTTTTCACCAAAGATGGCAACCAGCACATTGGCGCCTGTCACCTCTTTTTTGCCATTGCCGGTGGACTGCACATGCATGATGGCGCGCTGAATCACACGCTGAAAACCCAGCGTGGGCTGCGTGTCCACTTCTTCCGTGCCATCCACCTGCGGCGTGTTGTCCTTGATGAAGTTGGACAGCGATGCACGCAGATCGTCGATATTGGCCGCGCACGCGCGCAGCACCTCTGCTGCACTGGGGTTGTCCAGCAGCGCCAGCAGCAAATGCTCCACGGTGATGAACTCGTGGCGCTGTTGCCGGGCCTCGACAAACGCCATGTGCAAGCTGACTTCCAGTTCTTGAGCGATCATGTGCGACTCCTTTCGGCTTGCTTGGGTTAACTTCTCTGCTAACTAATCTGGGGGCGAGCTGTGTTTATTCAACAGGCTCGAATGTAGCCTGCAGCGGATGACCGGCTTTCTGGGCCGCCTGCAGCACCTGCTCGACCTTGGTCGCCGCCACATCCTGGCTATAGACACCGCAGACACCGCGGCCGTCCAGGTGAATCTTGAGCATGATCTGCGTGGCCGACTCGCGATCCTTGCCGAACAGCTCTTGCAGCACGGCAATCACGAACTCCATGGGCGTGAAGTCATCATTGAGCATCACGACCTGATACATGCGCGGCGGCTGCAGCCGCTGACGACGGCGCTCCAGCACCAGAGAATCACCACCGTCAGGCGTACTGATCACAGGTGAAACCGGGGGAATTGATGGGGGTTGGGTAGCCATGAAATCCATTCTAGCGAGCCGTAGCCATGTTTTTGCGCTGGCATATGCATAGCATTGTTAGGGATTTCAAGGCAGCCAGGAAAAAATTCCAGAAAACCGAGGGAAATCCATGCCAAGACCATAGCCAGAAAGCGTGTGGCGCTATCAAAAAATCAAGCAACCGTCTGACAAACCAAGCACAGGCAGACAGACACACACATGCCTGCTCTGCTTTTTACTCATAAACCACTTTGACTTGGCCTGTTCCGGCAGAGCCATACCAGGCCGCAAGCGCTGCATCTGAGGGGTAGAAGCGACTACCCTCGCCCAGCGCCAGCTCACAGCTGGCCGAGCCACGCTCGTCCCGGCAAATGAGATCCAGGCGCACCTTGAGACCGTGATGGATATTGCCGCTATCGGTTTCTTCCACTTTGGCCGGGAATTGACGCAGCAGCGCGGACACATCGGGCATTTGATCGACCACACTGACTTGCAGATAGCGTGCAAAACGGCAACGCGCATCGGCCAGGTTCCACATCTGCTGCACCTTCATGCGCAAGCCGCCACTGAAGCGATCCGGCTGCAGACGACCCGAGACGACGACAAACTCGTCCTCCTTGAGCACATCTGCGCAGGCGGCCATGGTTTTTTCATCGACCGAGGCTTCGATCACCGCCGATTTATCGTCCAGCGTGAAGATGCTGAGCTTGCCGCGCTGGCCGTTGATGGTGCGCAGCCCGCTGATGATGCCCGCCATGACCTGAGGCTCACGGCTGTCGCGCATCTCGCCGATTGGTGTGCGCACAAAGCGGCGCACCTCGGTTTCCACCTCATCAAACAGATGCCCGGTCAGATAAAAGCCGATGGCAGTCTTCTCCAGCGTCAGCTTTTCCTTGACGCCCCAGGGCAGCACATCGGCCATGGGCGGCTCCGCCGTGCTTGAGCCCAGAGCGTCATCGCCCATCATGTCAAATAAACCGCCCTGGCCGGCGTTGGCGATCGAGGTGGCAGCAAAGCCAAAAGCCGTATCCAGCGTTGCCATCAGCGATGCGCGATTCATGTCGATGGAGTCAAAGGCACCGCCCTTGATCAAGGCTTCCACGGTGCGCTTGTTGATGCGACTGCGATCGACGCGCAGGCAGAAGTCGAACAGGCTCTTGAACGGACCTTTCTCGTGGCCGTTAGGGCCTGTGCCTTCGCCATTGCGCGCAGCCACAATGGCTTCGATAGCAGCCTGCCCAGTACCCTTAATGGCCCCAAGCCCATAACGTATGACTTTATCGGTCACCGGCTCAAAGCGGTACACACCGCGGTTCACATCGGGCATCTCGAAAGTGATGCCCATCCTGAGCGCGTCCTCGTACAACACCTTGAGCTTGTCGGTGTTGTCCATTTCCACAGTCATATTGCCGCAGTAGAACTCAGCCGTGTAGTGAACCTTGAGCCAACCCGTGTGATAGGCCAGCAACGAATAAGCAGCGGCGTGCGACTTGTTGAAGCCGTAGCCCGCGAACTTTTCCATCAGGTCAAAGACTTCGTCGGCCTTGGCTTCGTCCAGACCGTTCTTGGCCGCACCTTCGCGAAAGATCATCCGGTGCTTGGCCATCTCCTCGACTTTTTTCTTGCCCATGGCCCGGCGCAGCAAGTCGGCACCGCCCAGCGAGTAGCCGCCCAGAACCTGGGCGGTCTGCATCACCTGCTCCTGATAAACCATGATGCCGTAGGTCTCGGCCAGTACGGGCTCGACCAACGGGTGCGGGTACTCCACCACTTCCTGCCCATGCTTACGGGCAATAAAGCTGGGAATCAGGTCCATAGGCCCAGGACGATATAGGGCGTTCAAGGCAATCAGGTCTTCCAGACGTGAAGGCTTGGCCTCCTTGAGCATCTGCTGCATGCCGCGCGATTCAAATTGGAAAACGGCTTCGGTCTTGCCTTCCTGGAACAGCTTGTAGGTCGGGTAGTCGTCCAGTGGAATGTTCTCGAAAGCGAAGTTTTCCTGCCCCTTGTGGCGCTTCATGATGAATTCGCGCGCAATTTCCAGAATCGTCAGCGTGGCCAGGCCCAAGAAGTCGAACTTCACAAGGCCGACGGCCTCCACGTCGTCCTTGTCATACATGGCCACAGCCGAGGTACTGCCAGGCTGCTGGTACAGCGGGCAGAAGTCAGCCAGCTTGCCCGGCGCGATCACCACACCACCGGCGTGCATGCCGATATTGCGGGTCATGCCTTCCAGGCTTTGCGCCATCTCGATCAGGGTCTTGACGTCTTCCTCGCGCTCGATGCGCTCGGCCAGAATCGGCTCTTCCTTGATGGCGTAGGTGTATTTGTCACCCTCCTTGGGCGGGTTGGGCGGGTACTTGAGCGTGACGTGCAGTCCAGGCTTGTTCGGAATCAGCTTGGAGATGCCGTCGCAGAAGGTGTAGCTCATGTCCAGCACACGACCCACGTCGCGAATCGCTGCGCGCGCCGCCATGGTGCCGAAGGTCGCAATCTGGCTCACCGCATCGCGACCATAGCGCTGCTTGACGTACTCGATCACACGGTCACGGTTTTGCTGGCAGAAGTCCACGTCAAAGTCAGGCATGGAAACGCGCTCTGGATTCAGAAAACGCTCAAACAGCAGGTTGTATTCCAGCGGATCAAGGTCGGTCACCTTGAGCACATAGGCCACCAGAGAGCCAGCGCCTGAACCCCGACCCGGGCCCACGGGGCAGCCATTGCCCTTGGCCCATTTAATAAAGTCCGACACGATCAGGAAGTAGCCCGGGAAGCCCATCTGCATGATGGTGTTTAGCTCGAACTCCAGACGCTCCACATAGCGTGGGCGTTCAGCCTCGCGTTTGGCCGGGTCGGGATATAGGTGAGCCAGACGCTCTTCCAGACCGCGGTAGGACTCATGACGGAAGAACTCGTCCATGGTCATGCCGTCGGGCACGGGGAAGTTGGGCAGTTGCGGGTTGCCCAACACCAGCGTCAAGCTACAGCGGCGGGCGATTTCCACCGTGTTTTCGATTGCGCTAGGAATGTCCGCAAACAGCTGCTCCATCTCGGCAGCAGTCTTGAAGTGCTGATCGCGCGTGAATTTGCGCACACGCTTGGCATTACCCAGAATTTCACCTTCGGCAATGCAGACTCGCGCCTCGTGCGACTCATAGTCATCAGGCTTGAAAAACTGGATGGGGTGGGTGGCCACCACGGGCAGATTCAGGCGGCTGGCCAGCTTGACGGCAGCCGTCACATGCGCTTCATCGTCGGCGCGGCCGCAGCGCTGCAACTCAATATAGAAGCGATGCGGGAACATGGTGGCTAGGCGCTGGGCAATCTCGGCCGCGCCTTTTTCATCGCCACGGGTCAGTGCAATACCCACAGGCCCCGCCTGCGCGCCCGACAGCACGATCAGTCCCTCGCCCAGCTCCTGCAGCCACTCCCATTTGTGCTGCGCCTGATCGCGCACCACATTGCGTGTCCAGCCTCGAGCCAGCAGCTCGGCAATATTGTGATATCCCTGCTTGCTCTGCACCAGCACGATGATGCGCGAGGGAGGGGCATCACCCACCCCTTCCAGCACAATCTCTGCACCCAGAACGGGCTTGACGCCCTTGGAGCGACCTTCCCGATAGAACTTGATGCCGCCAAACAGGTTGTTAAAGTCGGTGATGGCCATCGCCACCTGCCCGTCTTCGGCGGCAGCCTTGATCATTGCATTGACGCGGGTGGTTCCGTCAACAACGGAAAATTCGGTGTGCAGGCGCAGATGGACAAACATGGGCGCTATTGTAGAAAGAGCACGGCATCCCTGCGCTCTCAATGCCTCTCTCTTTACCCGACTCGCACGCAAAGCCCCCGCGACCCAGCGGCGCAGTGCAGCAGCCCATTACAATGCGTCGATCTTTTTCAGGAAGGTGTTGCCTTGTGGTGTATCGTGTGGGTTTGCCCATTGCCAGCACTTGCGCCGGGCCTTGCTGCCCTCTACCGCTAATGATTGCCAGAAAACTGTCCACCATGCCGCGTATTTCCTTGACTCTTGTCCCTGCCGTGTTAATGGCCGCCACTTTGGCGGGATGCTCCAGCACCAAGGACGATCCGACGGCCAAATGGACACCCGAGCGCATCTACACCGAAGCGCGAGATGAGTCTTCCTCTGGCGCCTACGACAAGGCTGTGCCTCTGTTCGAAAAGCTCGAAGGCCGTGCTGCCGGCACGCCTTTGGCGCAGCAAGCCCAGCTGGAAAAAGCCTACGCTCAGTACAAGGCCAGCGAAAAAGTACAGGCTCTGGCCACGCTGGATCGCTTCACAAAGCTGCATCCAGCCAGCCCTGCCATGGACTACGCTCTCTACCTCAAGGGACTGGTCAACTTCAATGACAACCTGGGCATGTTCGGCTGGCTGACCCGCCAGGACCTGTCCGAGCGTGATCAGAAGGCCGCCAAGGACTCCTTTGAATCCTTTCGCGAGCTGGTCACACGCTTTCCCGACTCCAAGTACACACCGGATGCGCGTGACCGCATGCAGTACATCGTGAACTCGCTGGCCCAGTATGAGGTTCATGTGGCCAAGTACTACTACAGCCGCGGTGCTTATGTAGCGGCCATTGCCCGCTCTCAGACGGCCATCAAGGACTACCAGAACGTGCCTGCCGTACGTGAAGCCATGGTGATTCTGGTCAAGTCTTACGATGCCCTAGGTATGACCCAGCTGCGCGACGATGCCAAGCGTGTCTTGGAAAAAACCTACGGATCCAATGCCGAGCAGAGCGTCGAGAAGAAAAAGGATTCCTGGTGGAAGCTCTGGTAAGAGCATCAGCCATTCCCTAAAAAGACACGCATGACGTGTCTTTTTTATTTACACCTCAATGCAATTGCTCAGGCATCCGCTACGGCCTTGTCATCACCTGCGGGATGCGCAAGTTGAGCCAGGGCAGCCTCAAACTCCGCCGCACCTTCCAGCCACCTCATGGGGGGCAAGGCAGCCATCAACTGTGCCCCATAAGCCTTGGTGACCAGGCGACTGTCGCAGATCACCAATACGCCTCGGTCCTCCTCGCTGCGGATCAGGCGCCCCGCTCCTTGCTTGAGGGCCAGAGCTGCCTCCGGCAGCATGTAGTCGTGAAACGCTGCTCGCCCTACGCTCTCAAGCAAACGTGACCTTGCCTCTACCAATGGGTCATCCGGAGGGGGAAAAGGCAGCTTGTCGATCACGACCAGTTGAAGCACATCCCCAGGAAGATCCACCCCCTCCCAGAATGTAGCCGAAGCGATGAGGATGGCTCCTCGCTGATGACTGCCACGTCTCGCCCCTGCTGCCATGAAGCGCTGGACCAGTGCCAGCTTGGGAGCCTCGCCCTGGACGAGTACATCCAGGTCGGCAAACAGCCCAAGGCGCTCGCGTAATGAATGTGCAATGGCATGCAGCGCCCTGAGCGTGGTGGTCAACACCAGAGTACGGCCACCTATACCCTGAGCAGCATCCAGCACCAGTTGAGCCACCTGCTGACTATGCTGGGCACTGCCTGCAGCTACAAAAGGCTCAGGCACATAAACACCCGCCTGACGCTGATAGTCGAAGGGACTTTCCACCTGCAAAACCTGGGCCCCACGCAAACCACAGGCTTCAGTAAACCAGGTCAGCTGCTCATCACTGCCAAGCGTTGCAGACGTAAAAATCCATGCCTTTTCACTGGCTGATACAAGATTTTCTCTTTCAGTCTCAAGCTCTTCATCCAGCCTGCGCTGCAAAAGCCTCTGCTGCATGATTCGAGCGATGGACAAGGGCGACTCCAGCATACGAAGATGCTGCCCCCCCACCTCCAACCAGCGCACACACTCATCATCTGCCGCAGCAGCAAAGCGCGCCAATCTCGCTAGCAACTCGGCACCACGCTCATACAAGCGCTGCAGTTCGGCCGCTGCACCGTCAAGACCAGACAAAGCGATCAGCAAAGCGCGCAGACTTTGCCCCAATCGCACCAGCGCCGCACGCCATTTCACGGCATCCAGCCCCTGTGGAGTCACTGCTTGCCAGGACAAGCGCCCTTCCTGCGGGTGAGTCCCTGCCTGAAGTCGCAACTCACGTATGGCTTGCTCCAGCGTGGCGCAGAGCACCAGCCAGTCGGCCATACCGCGTGCGTGCTCCTGCGTCAGTCTCAGGGTATCTCGTGCATAGGCCACCAGCTGCTGACTGGACAGCGCCTCACCCGCAAACTGCACGCCGATGTCGTTGAGCTGGTGTGCCTCATCTACCACCACCACTCCGGTACTGGGCAAAAGATGGGCCATTCCGCTATCACGCACATCCAGATCGGCAAACAATAAGTGATGGTTGATGACCACCACGTCCGCCTCCAGCGCCTGGTGACGCGCACGATTGACATGGCAGCCCTGCCAGTGCGGACAGTCTGATCCCAGACAGTTGTCCTTGGTCGACGTAACCAGCGGCACAGCGGCAGAGCGCTCATCAAGGGCCGTCAACTCCCCCATATCGCCCGTCGCTGTCACCCGAGCCCAACGCTCCACATCTGCAACCACGCGTAACACCTGCGGATCCTGTGGCGCGGCTCTGCCTTGCCTTACACGTTCCAGCCGCTCAATGCAAAGATAAGAAGAGCGCCCCTTGAGGCGAGCCATGCGCAGCGGCAGCCCCAGGCCGTGCACCAGTCGCGGTAGATCTCGTGCAAACAATTGATCCTGCAGGGCCTTGGTTGCAGTGGACACCAGTACGCGCTGTCCACTGAGCAGCGCCGGCACCAGATAGGCATAGGTCTTGCCGACACCTGTTCCCGCCTCTACAACCAATACACCAGCATCCTCTATGGCCTGCGCCACAGCAAGTGCCATGCGCGTCTGTCCCGCTCGTGGCCGAAATGCAGGCTCGGCCAATGAAAGCACTCCATCGGGCGCAAAAACCTGGGCCACCGCCTGCTGCAATTGAGTCAAAACCTTTTCACCTTCTCATCATCAAAGTCAGCGTGACCTCACATAAGATCACGCCGGTCTGCTGCAACTTTATTTCCAGTCGATAAAATGTAACGCAACGTTAAATTCAGCCTCGTACACCTATTCATGTCCTCCAGCTTTCGCATCCAGGCGGCCACCGGCATTCATCGCGGCGACCGGGAATATCAGCAAGACCAAGTCTTGCTCATGACGCACCCCTATGCGAAAGGCTGCATTCTTGGCGTGGTGGCTGATGGCATGGGCGGACGCAGCGGCGGACGCAAGGCATCCGATCAGGTCATGTTGACGGCACGTCAGCTTTTTGAGCGATTCGAGCCAGCCAAGGAAGACTGTCTGCATATGCTGCGCGCCATTGTGCAGGATGCGCACACCGTCATTCGACTTACAGCAATTGCCGCAGAGCAGGAGCCTCACAGCACCATTGCGGCCTTTGTGGTGCTACCAGACAGCAGCTGTCATTTCATGCATTCTGGCGACTCGCGCCTCTATCATTTTCGCGGCACATCGCTGATACACCGCTCACTGGATCACTCTTATGTGCAGGCCTTGGTCGACCGCGGAGAGCTTACCGAAACGCAAGCTCAACATCATCCGCAGTCGAACATTCTTCTGGGTTGCCTGGGCGCAGAAGCAGCGCCCCCCATGGCACACCACTTCATTGCCAAACTACAGCCGGGAGACACGCTGATGGCCTGCTCTGACGGCGTCTGGCATTACTTCACCACGCAGGAGCTGGGCACGGTACTGAACGGACTCTCACCCCGCGAAGGCTCACAGTTTCTCATCGAGAAAGCCCGCCAACGAGCCGCAGGTGGCGGGGACAACCTGTCCTTGGCCATCCTCAAGCTGGAGCTCCCCACCTCAGCGCAGGTCTGAAGGCCTTTTTACCTCAGAGTAAAAAGTCATCAAACGCTTTGCAGAAAAGCGTTTTTTGCAATCTCTTTGATAGCAGCTTTTCTCGATTGCAAAATTAGCCAAAGCTCAGGGGGCAGGTGGAGGTAGAGGAGCTGACGTCTGTCCACGCTCCTTGGCTTTCTCAAGCACACGGGCCTTATGCTCGGCTGCCGCTTTGAGCTTGGCCTCATAATCTGCTCTAGCCTTGACTTCGCGTTCAGCACGACCTTGATCAGCCTGAGCACGATTGTGCTCATGACGACGCACGTACTCAGCCTGCTTATCTGCACGCTGCTGCGCTTCAGCCTGACGCTGCGCCCTGGCCGCCTGCTCATCAACTGCGGGCTTTGCACCGCTGCCCGAGGGCTGGGGTGAGCCCTTCTCTCCCTTGTCGCGCTGCTGAGATTTCATAGGGACAGCAGCGTTCTCAGCCTTCCTCTCTTCTATCGATTGCAGCTTGGCTGCCGCCTTCTCCTTGCGCTCTGCATCATTGATTTCCAGCTCAAGCGCCCTCAGTGGAGCATCCTTTTCACGCGCTGACTTGCGCGCCTCGGCAAGGCAGTCCTCCACCGCGAATTTCTGATAGCAGAGCTTTTCAGCCTCTATGCGCTGCTGCTCAATCACAGCACGCTTGCTCAGAATTTCATCACGCTCAGCATTGCGCGCTTCTTGCTTTTGCTCACGCGCTTTCTGAATAGCCTCCTTTTGAACCTGCTTTTCCTGCTCCTGCACAGAGTCAGTCTCCTGGGCCATTGCTGGCAGGCATGTCAGCAAAGCAGCCGCCAGCGGCACCAAGGCGAAACCGGCGATATGTCGGCAGATCTGCTGTGCAAAAGGAATAGACATCTTCATCAGCTCAAGACTCAAAGGACAGGGCGATATCTTAAAGCCGGCAGCCAGCGCCGCAAGCAATCAGGTCAAGCTGGTGTCCACGACACGGCGCTCCAGTGCCAGATACTCCTTGGAGCGCATCTCATTGAGGCGGGAAACCGTGCGCGGGAACTCATGCGACAGCGGCCCTTCGGTGTAGATTTTTTCGGGCGGTACCGCTGCCGACATGATGAGCTTGACATGGCGGTCATAGAGCACATCCACCAGCAACGTAAAGCGCCGCGCAGCCGAAGCCATGTTTACATGCAGCTCGGGCACATCCGACAGCAAGATAGTGTGGAACTGCGTGGCAATTTCCAGATAGTCGTTCTGTGAACGTGGACCACCGCAAAGTTCACGAAAGTCAAACCAGACCACGCCACCGGCACGGCGCTTGGCCGCAATCTTGCGGGTCTCGATCTGCATGACGGGCTCTTCGTCCTTGGCCTCTGCCAGGCGGTCAAAGGTCTCCTGCATCGCGGCGTCAGCATCAGGCCCCAGCGGACAGTGGTAGAGCTTGGCATCTTCCAGCGTACGGCGACGGTAGTCGGTGCCATTGTCCACGTTCACCACCTCCATGCGGTCCTTGAGCAAGGCAATCGCAGGCAGGATACGGTCGCGGTGCAAACCGCCCGGGTACAGACCATCGGGCTCGAAGTTGGAAGTCGTCACAAAGCCCACGCCATTGGAAAACAGCGACTCAAGCAGCTTGTAGAGAATCATGGCGTCCGTGATGTCGGCGACATGAAATTCGTCAAAGCAGATCAGCTTGTACTTTTTGGCAATCTTGGCACCCAGCGCATCAAGCGGGTTCTGCGTGCCTTGCATCAGATGCATCTCGCGGTGCACCTCACGCATGAATTCATGAAAGTGCAAACGCACCTTGCGCTTGATAGGCACGGCATTGAAGAAGCATTCCATCAAGAAGCTCTTGCCGCGCCCTACCCCGCCATACATATAGACACCCTTGGGCAAATCGGGGTGGTTGATCAGTTTCTTGAGGGCATTGGAGCGTTTGCCCTTGTACGCAGTCCACTCATCGGCGCAGCGTTGCAGCGCTTCGACAGCGCGCAGTTGCGCGGGATCGCTTTTGAAACCCTTGGCGGCCAGTTCTGCCTCGTAGGCCTGTTTTACATTCACCGTCTTGTCTCCAGATGCTCAAAAAACAATAGCTGCTAGCGCTTATGTACTAAGCGTTAGCAGCCATTTTTATCTAAATTCTAAAAGAAACTCAGCCTGCGCACGAGCACTTCACAGCCATGTCAATCGCCTGTACGCAAGACTGATGAAACCTTAGAAATTCAGTGTGCGCTTGTCCACGGCCAGAGCGGCTTCCTTGGTCGATTCGGACAGCGAGGGGTGAGCATGGCAGATGCGGGCGATGTCTTCGCTCGATGCCTTGAACTCCATGGCCACCACG
Organism: Comamonas sp. FUJ_7; assembly: GCF_057369555.1. Classification (NCBI taxonomy): domain Bacteria; kingdom Pseudomonadati; phylum Pseudomonadota; class Betaproteobacteria; order Burkholderiales; family Comamonadaceae; genus Comamonas; species Comamonas sp. FUJ_7. The sequence continues at coordinate 294,984 of NZ_JBXXZI010000001.1, read as the reverse complement.
GCTTCAGAAATCAGCTCGGAGACCATGGGGCCCACCATGTGCACGCCCAGGATTTCGTCAGTCTCGGCATCAGCCAAGAACTTCACCATACCGGTGGTGTCACCCAGCGCACGTGCGCGGCCATTGGCCAGGAAGGGGAAGGTACCAGCCTTGTACTTCACGCCATCGGCCTTGAGTTGCTGCTCGGTGCGACCCACCCATGCCACCTCGGGGCTAGTGTAGATCACGGAAGGCAGGGTCGCGAAGTTCACATGGCCGTGCTGGCCAGCGATGCGCTCGGCCACGGCCACGGCTTCTTCTTCCGCCTTGTGTGCCAGCATGGGACCACGCACCACGTCACCCACCGCCCACACGCCGGGCAGATTGGTCTTGCACAGGTCATCCACCACGATGGCGCCGCGCTCGTCCAGGGCCAGGCCCACGGCTTCAGCGTTCAGGCCGTTGGTGTTGGCAGTACGGCCGATCGACACGATCAGCTTGTCCACTTCCAGCGACTGGGCTTCGCCCTTGGCATTGGTGTAGGCAACGGAAACGCCCTTCTTGCCGACCTTGACTTCACCAACCTTCACGCCCAGCTCGATCTTCAGACCTTGCTTGTCGAAAGCCTTCTTGGCTTCCTTGGCGATTTGCTCGTCCACGGCGGGCAGGAACTTGTCCATGCCTTCGAGCACCGTGACTTCGGCACCCAGGCGGCGCCAGACTGAACCCATTTCCAGGCCGATCACGCCGGAGCCGATCAGGCCCAGCTTCTTGGGCAGCTTGCCTAGGCTCAGAGCACCGTCGTTGGACAGGATGTGCTCTTCATCGAAAGGCACGCCAGGCAGTGCACGGGCGTTGGAGCCAGTAGCCACCACGATCTGCTTGCCGGTGATGACTTCTTCTTCCTTGCCGGCAACCTTGATTTCGTAGCCGCCTTCAACCGCTTTGACAAAGGAGCCACGGCCGTGGAAGAAAGTGACCTTGTTCTTCTTGAACAGGTACAGGATGCCGTCGTTGTTCTGCTTCACGATCGCTTCCTTGCGGGCGATCATCTTGGCCACATCCATCTCGACCTTTCCGGTGGAGATGCCGTGGTCGGCAAAGTGCAGCTTGGCATGCTCATAGTGCTCGGAAGACTGCAGCAGTGCCTTGGAGGGGATGCAGCCCACATTGGTGCAGGTGCCGCCAGGAGCAGCGCCGCCCGCAGCGTTCTTCCACTCGTCGATACAGGCGACGTTGAAACCCAGTTGTGCAGCGCGGATGGCAGCGATGTAGCCACCGGGGCCTGCGCCGATCACGACGACGTCAAATTGCTTGCTCATGATTTGAATCTTTTCTCTGTTGAACTCGAAAAAAGCCCACCGCTTTTGGTGGTGGGCTTTATAGAAGCTTGATCCGTTGAATTACAGATCGAACAGCAGACGGGATGGGTCTTCCAGCGCGTCCTTCATGGCCACCAGGCTCAGCACGGCTTCGCGTCCGTCGATGATGCGGTGGTCATAGGACATGGCCAGGTAGTTCATGGGGCGAATCACGATCTGACCGTTTTCGACCACAGCGCGGTCCTTGGTGGCGTGCACACCCAGAATGGCGGACTGAGGGGGATTGATGATGGGGGTAGACATCATCGAGCCGAAGGTTCCGCCGTTGGAGATGGAGAAGGTACCCCCGGTCATTTCTTCAATGCCCAGCTTGCCTTCCTTGGCCTTCTGACCGAATTCGGCGATCTTCTTTTCGATTTCGGCAAAGCTCATCTGGTCTGCATTGCGCAGGATGGGCACCACCAGACCGCGAGGCGAGCTCACAGCGATACCGATGTCGAAGTAGCCGTGGTAGACGATGTCGTTGCCATCGATAGAGGCATTCACAGCGGGGAACTTCTTCAGGGCGTGCACAGCAGCCTTGACGAAGAAGGACATGAAGCCCAGCTTCACGCCGTGTTCCTTGGTGAACTGGTCCTGGAACTTCTTGCGCAGCTCCATCACGGGAGCCATGTTCACTTCATTGAACGTGGTCAGGATGGCGTTGGTGGCTTGCGACTGCAGCAGACGCTCGGCGATACGGGCGCGCAGACGTGTCATGGGCACGCGCTGCTCAGGGCGCTCGCCCAGGCTTGCAACCACAGGAGCTGCCACCTGGGGCAGAGCTGCCTTGGGAGCGCCAGTAGGAATAGCGGCACCAGCCTTGATCGCACCCAGAGCGTCACCCTTGGTCACGCGGCCATCCTTGCCTGTACCAGCCACGTTGGCGGCGGACAGGTTGTTATCGGCCAGGATCTTGGCAGCAGCAGGCATGGCCACACCGCTCTTGTCAGTGCCGGCAGCGGCCACAGGGGCTGCTGCAGGAGCCGAAGCAGCGGGGGCGGCTGCAGGAGCAGCAGCACCGGCGACGGCTTCGGAGTCGATCTTGGCGATCAGCTGCTCGGCCACCACGGTTGCGCCGTCGCCTTGCAGGATTTCGGTGATCACGCCAGCCGAAGGAGCGGGCACTTCCAGCACCACCTTGTCGGTTTCGATCTCGATGAGGATTTCATCGACGGCCACTGCCTCGCCGACTTTCTTCTTCCAAGTCAGCATGGTGGCTTCAGCGATGGACTCGGACAGCTGGGGGACTTTAACTTCAACGATTGCCATTTTGAATTCTTTCCAAAGATGTTTTTTGTGCACCCCTGTCCTCAGACAGGGGTTGTCGCCTGTATTACTTGGTCAGGACAAAACCCTTGAGTTTGGCGAAAGCGCCTTCCACCAGTGCCTTTTGTTGCTCTTGGTGCAGATGTGCGTAGCCAACGGCGGGCGAAGCGGACGCAGCGCGACCGGAGTAGCCCAGCTTTTGGCCTTCACGCATGTTTTCGTGAATATTGTGCTGGATGAAGAACCAGGCACCCTGGTTCTGAGGCTCATCCTGGCACCACACGATGTCAGTCGCATTGGCGTACTTTTTCACTTCGGCAGCGAATGCCTTGTGAGGGAAAGGATACAGCTGCTCGACGCGGATGATAGCCACGTCCTTGACTTCCTTCTCGGCACGCTTCTTGACCAGGTCGTAGTACACCTTACCCGAGCAAGCGATGATGCGCTTGACCTTGGCGGCGTTGCTGACGATGGCCTCATCCTTTTCAGGGATCACGGTCTGGAAGCTACCAGAAGTGAACTCGGACAGAGGCGAAGTTGCATCCTTGTTACGCAGCAGCGACTTGGGAGTCATGATGACCAGCGGCTTGCGCAGGTCACGCACCATCTGACGGCGCAGGACGTGGAAGATCTGGCTGGCCGTTGTGGGCTGCACGATCTGCATATTGGTATCAGCCGCCAGCTGCATGAAGCGCTCCAGACGTGCCGAGCTGTGCTCAGGACCCTGGCCTTCATAACCGTGAGGCAGCATCAGTGTCAGGCCGTTGATACGACCCCACTTCACTTCACCAGACGCGATGAACTGGTCGATCACCACCTGAGCGCCGTTGGCGAAGTCGCCAAACTGGGCTTCCCACACCACCAGAGTGTTGGGATCGTTCGATGCATAGCCGTATTCAAAGCCCAGCACTGCCTCTTCGGACAGGATGGAGTCGATAACGGTGAACTCGGCCTGGTTCTCTGCAGCGTTCTGCAAAGGAATATAGGTGCCTTCGTCCCACTTTTCACGCTTCTGATCGTGAATCACAGCATGACGGTGCGTAAAGGTGCCGCGACCAGAGTCTTCGCCCGACAGACGCACCGGGTAGCCCGAAGCGACCAGCGAGGCGAAAGCCATGGTTTCACCCATGCCCCAGTCCACGTTCACGTCGCCGCGCCCCATGGCTGCGCGGTCGTCATACACCTTCTTGACCAGAGCGTGGGGGTTCACGCTGGCTGGCAATGTGGTGATCCTCTCAGCCAGTCGCTTCCACTCAGCTAGAGGAATGGCGGTATCACCAGCGTCGGTCCAGGTCTTGCCGATGAAGGGGCTCCAGTCCACTGCGTACTTGCTCTTGAAGTTGGTCAGCACCACGTCCTGGGTGTGACGACCTTCGTCCATGGCTGCACGGTAAGCCTTGACCATCTCATCGCCCAGCGTTTCACCCAGACCTTGGGTTGCCAGCTTGTCTGCGTAGAGCTTACGGGTGCCTGGGTGGGCACCGATCTTCTTGTACATCAGAGGCTGCGTCAGAGCAGGAGTGTCCTGTTCGTTGTGACCCAGCTTACGGAAGCAAATAATGTCAACAACCACATCCTTGGAAAATTCCATACGGAAATCCAGAGCCAGTTGCATGGCCAGACACACCGCCTCTGGATCATCGCCATTCACGTGCAGCACGGGCGACTCAATCATCTTGACGATATCGGTGCAATACAGCGTGGAACGCAGGTCGCGGGGATCAGAAGTGGTGAAACCGATCTGGTTGTTGATGATGATGTGAACCGTACCGCCAGTGGTGTAACCACGGGTTTCTGACAGCGCCAACGTTTCCTGGTTTACGCCCTGACCTGCAAAGGCAGCATCACCGTGCACCAGTACGGGCAGTACTTGCTTGCCTTGAGGGTCGTTGCGACGATCCATGCGCGAGCGCACCGAGCCTTCCACCACAGGGTTGACGATTTCGAGGTGCGAAGGGTTGAAAGCCAGCGAAAGGTGAACAGGCCCCCCCTTGGCAGACACGTCGGAGCTAAAGCCCTGATGGTATTTCACGTCACCAGCAGGCAGATCTTCAGGCGCTGTGTGATCGAACTCCGCAAACAGGTCCTTGGGCATCTTTCCAAGGGTGTTGACCAGCACGTTCAAACGACCGCGGTGAGCCATGCCGATCACCACTTCCTGAACGCCCTTAGCGCTGGCAGAGTTAATCAGCTCATCCATCGCCGCGATGAATGACTCACCGCCTTCCAGCGAGAAACGCTTCTGGCCTACGTACTTGGTGTGTAGATAGCGCTCCAGCCCCTCTGCAGCGGTAAGCCGCTCCAGAATTCGCTTCTTTTCGTCGGCATTGAATGAGGGCTTGGAGCGAATGGACTCCAGACGTTGCTGCCACCAACGCTTTTGATTCTGATTGGTGGTATACATGTACTCGGCCCCCAAGGTGCCGCAGTACGTTTCACGCAGAGCATTCATCAGCTCGCGCAAAGTCATGGTTTCCTTGCCGAAGAAGGTATTACTGGTGTTGAACACCACTTCTTGGTCAGCGTCGGTGAAGCCATAGAAAGATGGCTCCAGCTCGGGAATTTCGGGGCGCTCCGTACGTTTCAGAGGATCCAGGTCGGCCCAGCGCTGCCCCACATTGCGGTAAGCAGCAATCAACTGCTGCACAGCAGTGCGCTTGCGACCCAGTTCAGAGTCTGCGCCGGAAGCCACCACTACTTTGGTACCACCTTGCTTTGCACGCTCGGCAAAAGCATTGATCACAGGCAGGTGGGGAACGTCCTTGTTGTCCGTGCCATCGACTGCAGGCACATGCTGCAGCGCATCAAAATACTCGCGCCAAGAATCGGGCACGCTACCAGGGTTGGCCAAGTAGTTCTCGTACATCTCTTCGACATAGGGCGCATTGCCGCCAAAGAGATAAGTATTGCCTTGGTAGGCTTGATAGATCGTTGACTGATCGCTCATGTTTCGCTGACCTCCGCTTTCCTTCAGAAAGCATTAGCTGGTTTGTGGAACCTCCCGCGACACGGCTGTACCGATTGGCGGATGCGACTGTGGCTGGGGAAGGGCCTTGAGTTGCGGCAGTCATTGTGCCACTGTTCAAAGTCTTAGTCTTATAAAAGACAAGATGTTTACGCCTCATGGGCTCGCTTACATTGCTAGAACACGATAACCAAGGAATCGCATGCCGCTTCTGCCGCTTCACAAACGCGCCTTTATTCTTTTATTGATAGCATCATCCCTAGCCTTCATCTTGATTCTTCAGGAATATGCTATGGCAATTTTCTGGGGAGTGGTGTTCTCCATTGTCTTTGCCCCTCTTCACCGCAAGCTGCAAGAGCGGATGCCCAAGATGCCCAATATGGCTGCTCTGGCAACCTTGCTGATTAGTCTGGTAATGGTCATCTTGCCTCTATCCTTGATAGGCCTTACTCTTTTGAAAGAGACAGCCGCCATCTATGAGCGCATCAGCACGGGGAGCCTCTCCGCGGGCAGCTACATAGAGCAAATTTTCAAGGCTCTTCCCTCCTGGATGACACCCTGGCTGGAAAGATTGCACTTGGGCACGCTTGAAGAAATTCAGAACAAGTTATCCAACCTCGCATTGCAGGCCAGCAAGCTGGCGGCTACCAAAGCACTTGGCCTGGGACAGAACACCTTGGGCTTCATCGTCGGCTTCGGCGTCATGCTCTACCTCATTTTTTTCCTGCTGCGCGATGGCAAAGCACTGGTAATCCGCATTTGGTCTGCTACCCCATTAGCTCCTGAGCACAAACGCGAACTAGCTACCAAGTTCATCACCGTGATTCGTGCGACCGTCAAGGGCAATCTGGCTGTCGCAGCTGCACAGGGCGTACTCGGCGGTTTGATTTTCTGGATTCTTGGCATTCAAGGGCCGGTACTCTGGGGCGTTGTCATGGCTTTTCTGTCGCTACTCCCTGCTGTGGGTGCCGGTTTAGTCTGGGGACCCGTAGCCATCTACTTTTTGGCATCTGGCGCTATCACTCAAGGAGTGGTACTAGCAGCCTACGGCATCCTCGTCATAGGTCTTGTCGACAATGTGCTGCGACCTATTTTGGTTGGTAAAGACACCAAGATGCCTGATTACGTCGTCTTGATTTCAACACTGGGGGGCATGTCAGTGTTCGGCATTTCCGGTTTTGTACTAGGCCCAGCCCTCGCAGCCCTGTTTATGGCCGCCTGGGAGTTGTTTACTTTGATGCAGCAGCAAGAGTCGGAGAGACTACACAAAGACATAACAGCGCCCTATGAAGCCGCCTCACAACTCAAGCCACAACCGTTATCCGGAGAATCAGAGGCAAGCCCCAATTTGGCGGACTGAGGATACCTGCCAATGGCTGACCGCTACCACTCAAACATCTAGTCAAACAATCAAAATTCATTATTAAAAAAATCAAAAACGAACCCAAACACTGCAATGCGCTCAACAATTACTCAACTATTAAGGGTTTGTTGCTGCTATCAAAATTAGACGTCACCGTAAAATTTGCTTTCACATAAGCGTTCACTCGAAAAGGTACCCCACAATGGTCCAATTCTCCAGACGCCAGTTCATGAAAGTAACTGGTTCGACTCTGGCGGGTTCAAGCTTGGCGCTGATGGGTTTCTCACCCACAGCAGCGCTAGCAGAGGTGCGTCAGTACAAACTGGCTTCTACCACTGTAACTCGCCAAACCTGCACCTACTGTTCGGTAGGCTGCGGAATCTTGATGTACTCCTTGGGAGACGGCGTGATGAACTCTCGCCTGTCTGTCATGCACGTGGAAGGCGATCCGGATCACCCGGTCAATCGCGGCACTCTGTGCCCCAAGGGAGCTTCGCTGCTGGATTACGTCCACAGCCCCAACCGCCTGAAGTACCCTGAGTACAGGGCTCCCGGCTCCAACGAGTGGAAACGCATCTCCTGGGATGAGGCCCTGGATCGCGTGGCCAAGCTACTCAAGGAAGACCGTGATGCCAACTTCGTTGAAACCAACGAAAAAGGCCAGAAGGTCAACCGCTGGCTGACCACCGGCATGCTGGCAGCGTCTGCTTCCAGCAACGAAGCCGGTTACATCACGCACAAAGTGGCCCGCTCCTGGGGCCTTCTTGCACTCGATAACCAAGCACGTGTTTGACACGGCCCGACGGTGGCAGGTCTTGCCCCGACGTTTGGCCGTGGAGCGATGACGAACCATTGGGTCGACATCAAGAACGCGGACGTTATTTTGATCATGGGCGGCAATGCCGCTGAAGCACACCCTTGCGGATTCAAGTGGGTGACAGAAGCGAAGGAGCACAACAAGGCTCACTTCATGGTGGTCGATCCTCGTTTCAACCGCTCGGCATCCGTGGCTGACTTCTATGCACCGATCCGCTCCGGCTCGGACATCGTCTTCCTCGGTGGCGTGATTAATTACCTGCTGACGAACGACAAGATTCACCACGAGTATGTGAAGAACTACACAGACTTCTCATTCATCGTGCGCGAAGACTTTGCGTTCGACGAAGGCATCTTCTCCGGCTACGACCCTGAAAAGCGCACTTACGACAAGGCATCGTGGGATTACGAGCTGGGTGACGATGGCTTTGTGAAGGTCGACCCTACGCTGCAGCACCCTCGTTGCGTGTACCAGTGGCTCAAGAAGCACTATGCCGGCTACACCCCTGAAAAGGTGGAGTCCATCTGCGGCACGCCCAAGGAAAAGTTCCTGCACGTATGCGAGAAGCTGGCATCTACTGCGGAAGCAGGTCGTGTTGCCACCATCATGTACGCCCTAGGCTGGACCCAGCACACTACGGGTGCGCAGATTCTGCGTACCGGCGCCATGATCCAGCTGCTGCTGGGCAATATCGGCATCGCTGGTGGCGGTATGAATGCACTGCGTGGCCACTCCAACATCCAGGGCCTGACCGACCTAGGCATTTTGTCTGCCTCGCTTCCCGGGTACCTAACGCTCCCGAACGAAGCCGAGCAAGACTACGGTCAGTACATCGCCTCGCGCACACCCAAACTGCTGCGCCCAGGACAGATGAACTACTGGTCGAACACGCCCAAGTTCCACGTCAGCCTGATGAAGGCATGGTGGGGACCTGCTGCTACTGCTGAAAACAACTGGGCATTTGACTATCTGCCCAAGCTGGACAAGCAGTACGACATGCTGCAGATCTTCGAGATGATGACGCAGGGCAAGGTCAACGGCTACATCGCCCAGGGCTTCAACCCCCTGGCTGCCTTGGCCAACAGCAACAGCGTGCGCGAAGGCCTCAAGAAGCTGAAGTTCCTCGTCGTCATGGATCCTCTGGTGACAGAGACTTCCGAATTCTGGAAAAACCATGGCGAGTTCAACGATGTGGATACTGCTTCTATCCAGACAGAGGTCTTCCGCCTGCCCACCACCTGCTTCGCCGAAGAAGAAGGCGCCGTAGTCAGCTCTTCACGCGTTCTTCAGTGGCACTGGAAGGCTGCCGAACCACCAGGAGAGGCCAAAACCGACATCGCAATCATGTCCGGTCTGCACCTGCGCCTGAAGGCCCTGTATGAGAAGGAAGGTGGTAAGTTCCCTGAGCCCATCACCAATCTGTACTGGCCTTATGCCCAAGCCGCTCACCCTTCTGCTGAAGAAGTGGCCAAGGAATACAACGGTCGTGCACTGGTCGATCTGTTCGATCCCAAGGACCCCAGCAAGCTCATTCGCAAGGCGGGCGAACAGTTGGGTGGCTTTGGTGAAATGCGTGACGATGGTTCCACCTTGGGTGGCTGCTGGATCTGGTCGGGTAGCTGGACGTCCTCTGGCAACCAGATGGCCCGCCGTGACAATAGCGACCCAACAGGCATCGGCAACACTCTGAACTGGGCTTGGGCATGGCCTGCCAACCGCCGCGTGCTGTACAACCGTGCATCGTGTGACCGCGAAGGCAACCCCTTCAACCCTGAGCGCGTACTGATCAAGTGGAATGGTAAGAACTGGACGGGTGCTGACGTGCCCGACATGGGCCCCACAATGCCCCCAGAAACGACCAACCCCTTCATCATGAACCCCGAAGGTGTGGCACGTCTGTTCGCTCGCAAGGGCATGGCCGAGGGTCCATTCCCCACGCACTATGAGGCGTTTGACAACCCGCTGGGCTACAACCCCATGTACCCCAAGAACAAGGAGGCCGTCATCAGTCCTGTGATGCGTATCCTCGAGACCGCCAAGGGCACCCAAGGCGATCCCAAGGATTACCCGCATGTAGGCACGACCTACCGCCTGACCGAGCACTTCCACTACTGGACCAAGCATGTTCAGCTGAATAACATCGTTCAGCCCGAGCAGTTTGTGGAAATTGGTGAGGCTCTGGGCAAGGAGCTGGGCATCGAGACCGGGCAAAACGTCAAGGTCTCGTCCAAGCGTGGCTTTGTCAAGGCTGTCGCCGTGGTGACCAAGCGCATCAAGCCCATGCAGATTGATGGCAAGACCATCCATCACGTGGGTGTGCCGATTCACTGGGGCTTCTCGACAACGGGACGCAAGGGCTATCTGGCGAACAACCTGACAGCCTCCGTGGGTGACGGTAACAGCTTGACCCCTGAATCCAAGACCTTCCTCGTGAAGGTGGAAAAGATCTAAGGAGCCACGCTGATGTCATCAACCATGTCTCTCGATATCAAACGCCGCTCGGCCACAACCACGCCCTCTCCGAGTGCGCGTGGCGCCCACTCGGGCGAAGTGGCCAAGCTGATCGACGTTTCCAAGTGCATTGGCTGCAAGGCTTGCCAGACCGCCTGCATGGAATGGAACGATCTTCGTGACGAAGTCGGCACGGCCGCAGCTGGCGTCTACGACAATCCGACGGACCTGACGCCGGACTCGTGGACGGTGATGCGCTTCACCGAGTACGAAAACGAAGCTACGGGCAATCTGGAATGGCTGATCCGCAAGGACGGCTGCATGCACTGTGAAGATCCAGGCTGCCTGAAGGCCTGCCCTTCGCCAGGTGCTATCGTCCAATATGCCAACGGCATCGTGGACTTCCAGCAAGACCAGTGCGTGGGCTGCGGTTACTGCGTGACCGGCTGCCCGTTCAACGTGCCGCGCATCTCAAAGAAGGACAACAAGGCGTACAAGTGCACCTTGTGTTCGGATCGCGTGGCGGTTGGACAGGAACCAGCCTGCGTCAAGACCTGCCCTACCGGCGCCATCATGTTCGGCACCAAGGACGCCATGAAGGAGCAGGCAGCCCATCGTGTCGTGGACCTCAAGGAACGCGGCTACGACAAGGCGGGTCTGTACGACCCGCAAGGTGTGGGCGGCACACACGTGATGTACGTTCTGCATCACGCTGACAAGCCTTCGCTGTACAAGGGGCTGCCTGACGACCCATCCATCAGCCCCATGGTGTCGCTGTGGAAGGGTGTGGCCAAGCCTCTGGCTCTGGCCGCTCTGGGCGCAGCAGCTGTTGGCAGCTTCTTCCACTACATCACCAAGGGCCCTCTGGAAGTGCCCGAGGAGCTTGAAGAGGAAGAAAACCGTGCAGCCAAGCGTGAGGAGGACCGCACATGACCCGCAGCAAATCTCGTGACATCGTGCGCTACACGGCAGCCGAGCGCGTCAACCACTGGGTAGTAGCCATCAGCTTCGTGCTGCTGGCCCTGTCCGGTCTGGCGTTCTTCCACCCCTCGTTCTTCTTCATGACGAACCTGTTCGGTGGCGGCCCCTGGACACGCATCCTGCACCCCTACATCGGAGTCGTCATGGCCATCGGCTTCCTGATGATGTTCTTCCGCTTCTGGCAGCTGAACATCATCAAGGACCGCGATGTGGAATGGCTCAAGAACGTCGGTGCACTGGTCAATGGCGAGCATGAAAAAATGCCTCCCGTTGAAAAGTACAACGGCGGCCAGAAGGTGATGTTCTGGTTGCTGGTGCTGTGCATGCTTGGGCTGACCGTGACTGGTGTGCTGATGTGGCGCTCCTGGTGGAATCTGCCTGTGACCGTGGTTCGCCTCGGCTCCCTGGTACATGCCATCTGCGCCTTCGGCCTGATCGGTCTGATCATTGCCCACATCTATGCCGCCATCTGGACCAAGGGCACCATTCGTGCCATGACCCGCGGTACCGTGACCCGTGCCTGGGCACGCTTCCACCACCCTTTGTGGTTCCGCAAGGTGACCGGCGAAGACAAGTAATTGTCCTGACCGGCTTCAGGCTTCTGGCCTGAATGGAGCCGCCGTCCTCCATCATGGTGGTCGGCGGCCATTTATTTTTGGGATTGACTATGCAACGCATCCTCCAACCCGGTGAAATTGAAGCACTGGATCACACCAGCTTTCCCCGAGTCCTTCTACCGCAAGCCGGCAGCCTGTTTGCCGAGCGTGCAGCCCGCGTGCGTCAGCTCGCCGATGGCAACCCCATCGCCGACTATCTTCAGTTCGTGGCGCAAATCATGGATGCACAGCACAAAGCCGTAAGTGCTGTGGAGGTCAAGGCAGCCGATGCAGAACTCATCGCCCGCGCCCAGGAGCACTCCATGCCACTGCTGCCCGCAGTGGACAACATCGACCCGGCCTGGCAGACCGTACTGAACAATATGCTGGACACGCTGCAAGGCAGCGAAGGCCTGCCGCAGCCCCTGCAGCCTCTCATCAACGAGCTGCGCAACCTCTCGGCCGAAACGCGTGACGACATCGCCAAGAAGCTGCTGCAAAAAGAAGTGGCAGCCCGCCATGTCGGCATGGCCCCCTTCATCATGGCCGCCCTGCAGGTGGTGTTTACCAAGCGCTCCGCCGGCCTGAGTGTTCGTGACATACCTTTCACAGACCCTGCCAGCATCTGCCCCGTCTGCGCCAGTGAACCTGTGGCCAGCATCATTCGCATCGGCGGCAAGGTCGCAGGCCATCGCTACGTCCATTGCGGCACTTGCGCCTGCGAATGGCATACCGTGCGCGTCAAATGCACACACTGCGAATCGACCAAGGGCATTCATTACCAAGGCATCGAAGGTGCAGGTGAAGAAGTTCTGGCCGAAACCTGCGACGAGTGCGGAAGCTATCGCAAGATCGTCAACCAGGAAAAGAATCCCATGGTCGAGCCACTGGCCGACGACCTGGCCACCCTGATGCTGGATCTGCTGATGAGCGAAACCCAGTTTCAGCGCGCCAGCGCCAACCCTTTGCTGTTTGTCGCAGTGGCCGAAGAACAGCAAGGCGAAGCCAGCAACGAGCTGGTGGACCCGGCGGCATAAGAACGTGTTGACGATCTCTACGCAGCCGCGAGGAGTTCGTCAACACGTTCTCAGCCCTCGCTGGCGCCAACCGCCACCATAATGAAGGCGGCAGGACAACCTGCCGCCTTTTCCTTTTTCCGAACGATTCCGAAAAACTAGGCCATGAGCAATAACGCAGCGACTGCCCCTGAAATCTCGCACCCCTCTCAGCTTCCCGCCGTAGACAAGGTCTTGCTCACGGCCGAGATGATGGCGCTGCGCGAGACCTATGGCCTAGATGCATGTACCCAAGCTGTCCGCGAGGTGCTGACAGCGCTGCGCCAGCAGCTTCTGAGCCCGGCTGACCAGGCCGTACAAGTGGTGCAAGCCGACATCGCCAGCGTTGTGCAAAGTGCCCATAAGCAACTGCAGACACGCTTTGCGCCGCGCCTGCAGCCCGTCTTCAACCTCACCGGCACGGTCCTGCATACCAACCTGGGCCGAGCCTTGCTGCCACAAGCAGCCATCGATGCCGTGGTGCAAGCCATGAGCGCGCCCGCCAACCTGGAATACGACCTGGCCGACGGCGGACGCGGCGACCGCGATGACCTGGTGGAGTCACTGATCTGCGAGCTGACCGGTGCCGAGGCCGCCACCGTTGTCAACAACAATGCCGCAGCCGTGCTGCTGGTGCTGTCTACCCTGGCGCTAAGCAAGGAAGTCATCGTCTCGCGTGGCGAGCTGGTGGAAATCGGCGGCGCCTTCCGCATCCCCGACGTCATGACCCGCGCAGGTGCCAAGCTGGTGGAGGTTGGAACCACCAACCGCACGCATGAAAAAGACTATGCAGAAGCCATCAGCGAGAACACCGCAGCGCTGATGAAAGTGCACTGCAGCAACTACGCCATCACCGGGTTCACCAAAGCCGTCAGCGATGCCGATGTCGCAAGCATTGCGCATGAACACAAGCTGCCCATGATTGTGGACTTGGGCAGCGGCACACTGATCGATATGCGTGACTGGGGACTGCCCTACGAAGTCACCGTGCGCGAAACCGTGGAGTCCGGAGCCGATATCGTCACCTTTAGTGGCGACAAGCTCCTGGGCGGCCCCCAGGCCGGCATCATCGTGGGCAAGAAGGAGCTGATTGCCCAGATCAAGAAAAACCCGCTCAAGCGCGCATTGCGCGTGGGCAAGATTACGCTGGCGGCGCTGGAGCCCACACTGCGCCTGTACCTGAACCCAGAGACGCTGGCGCAAGAGCTGACCACGCTGCGCCTGTTCACCCGCCAGGCGAGCGACATGCAAACCCAGGCCGAGCTGTTGAAGCCCTTGCTGCAGCAAACCTTGGGACAAGGATTTGTGGTGGAAAGCGCCGTCATGCACAGCCAGATCGGCAGTGGCGCCCTGCCCGTAGAAAACCTGCCCAGCTTTGGCCTCAAGATCTATCCAGCCAGCGGCAAGCAGGCCGGCCGCCAGCTGACCCGGCTTGAAGCACGCTTTCGCGCCCTGCCTCGCCCCGTTATCGGGCGGCTGCATGACGATGCCTTCTGGCTGGATCTGCGTTGTCTCGAAAGCGCGGCACAAGCCCAGTTCATCGAGCAACTGCAGCAACTGGTCTGACCGCACTCGCAATTATCAATATAAAAACAGGCTCTAGCGCTTGATACATAAGCGCAAGCAGCTATCAAAAATTGAGCAAACCATGATCATTGGAACCGCAGGCCATATTGACCACGGCAAAACCACGCTGGTACGCGCCCTCACAGGCGTGGAGACCGACCGCCTCAAAGAAGAAAAGGCCCGCGGCATCTCCATCGAATTGGGCTATGCCTACAGCCCTTTGCCCAATGGGGATGTGCTGGGCATCATCGACGTGCCGGGTCACGAGAAATTTGTTCACACCATGGCCGCTGGCGCCGTGGGCATCGACCATGCGCTGCTGGTCGTCGCTGCCGATGACGGCGTCATGCCCCAGACCATAGAACACCTTGAAATCCTCCAACTGCTGGGCGTGCGTCGCGGCAGCGTGGCACTGACCAAGGTCGACCGTGTGCTGCCCGGGCGCATTGCCGATGTACGCCACGAAATCGAGGCCATTCTCAGCGTCACCGCCCTTGCTGACAGCCCCATCTTCGAGACCAATGCCGCGCAGGCCGGCGATGCGGGCGTGCAGGCGCTGCGCGACCATCTGCATATGCAGGCACAAATGATGAATGCCCGCCCCCGGGATGGCCTGTTCCGCCTCGCCGTGGATCGCGCCTTCACTCTGCCCGGTCAGGGCACGGTGGTCACTGGCACCGTCTTCAACGGCATGGTCAAGGCAGGCGAGACCCTGGTGCATTCCGGTACCGGTCAATCCGTGCGCGTGCGCAGCATCCATGCACAAAACCAGAGCAGCGAAACCGGCTCGGCAGGCCAGCGCTGTGCCCTGAACCTTGCAGGCATCACCAAAGAAGAAATCGAGCGCGGCGACTGGATCCTGGATGCGCGCCTGATGCAGGCAACCGACCGCATAGACCTGCACCTGCACCTGCTCAGCGAAGCGCCTCAGCTCACGCAATGGACACCCGTGCACGTGCATTTGGGTACCAAGCACACCACCGCTCACGTGGCCCTGCTGCAAGACGAAGCCATCGAGCCTGGCACAGAAGCACGCGTACAGCTGGTGCTCGACAGCCCCGTCCTTGCACTGCCTGGCGATCGCATCATTGTGCGCAACGCCCAGGCCAATCGCACCATTGCCGGTGGCATGGTGCTTGATCCCTACGCACCGGCGCGAAAACGCCGCAGCAAAGAGCGCATGGCCTATCTGGATGCCATGGAGCAGCTCATCACCCGACATGACTTCACGGCACTGATTGCGCAAGCCCCTCATGGCATTGCACGCTCTCAGCTCATACGGCTGAGCGGTCATGCCCTTCAGGATGCCAGCCTGGCGCACACCATCGAGCTGCCTGCCGCTGCAGGCGATGCGCTGATCCTAGGCCAGCAGCGCTGGCAACAGTTGCAGACACAGGTGATCGACAGCCTCACGCGGTTTCATGAAAAGTCTCCGGACGAGCCCGGCGTCAACGCAGCTCGCCTGCGCCGCATGGCCCTGCCCGGCCTGCAGCAAAGCAGCTATGACTCGCTCTACCAGGGCCTGATCGATGCACTGCTGGAGCAAAAGCTGCTCAGCAGCACCGGGGCATGGCTGCACCTGCCTCAGCACAGCGTTCAGCTGAGCAGCGCAGAGCAGGCGCTGGCCGAGAAACTGCTGCCCGCCATTGCCGCTGGCCGCTTCGACCCACCCTGGGTTCGTGACCTGGCGCGCGAGCATGGTGCCGGCGAAGAAGTGGTGCGCCAGTTGCTCAAAAAGCTCTCACGCCAGGGCCTGGTGTTTCAGGTCATCAAGGATTTGTTCTACGCGCCGGCCCGTATGGACGAGCTGGCCAGTCTGATTGCCGAGCTGGCGGGAAAGCACAGCAAAGCCGAGGTAGAAGCTGCCGCCTTCCGGGATGCCACGGGGCTGGGGCGCAAGCGCGCCATTCAAATCCTCGAATTCTTTGACCGTATCGGCTATACCCGGCGCGTGCGCGACGCACACCTGTTGCGACCCGACGTGAAGTGGAAGAGCTCCACCCACTGAATGACTCGCAAAATCAGGCTCTAGCCCATATCCAGTCTGCCCAGCGCACTATCAAATTGATAAAGCACTGCGCACTGGGGCTTTGTCGCAATGGATCGCAGCAACATCATGATTGCTGGCTACAATCGGTTTCCTGTCTTTTACAAGAGTTGCAGAGGTTTCTTTCAGCTCTTGCCAATAAGGAAGGCAATCGTGCCCGGTGGCGCGGCCGGGCTTCAAACCCGGTGGGGGGCGTCAGCCGCTCCCGGGTTGGTTCGACTCCAGCTGCTTTCCGCCATCTCCCTTCTTGCCTTCAAGCAGCAGCTTCCTGCTCCTGCAGCATGCGCCACATCACCTTGCCACTGCCGCTCTTGGGCAAGGCCGTCACAAACTGCACCAGACGCGGTGCCTTGTAGACCGCCATATTGCTGTGGCACCAGTCGATGATCTGCTCTTGTGTCGTGGCCTCATGCCCGGCACGCAGCACGACCACGGCCTTGACGGTTTCACCGCGATAGGCATCTTTGGCAGAAATCACGCAAGCCTCCTGAATGGCCGGATGACGGAACATCAAGGACTCCACCTCGGCGGGCCAGACCTTGAAGCCGCTGGCATTGATCATGCGCTTGAGCCGGTCGGTGATGAAAAAGTAGCCCTCCTCATCCACATGTCCCAGATCGCCGGTGCGGAAAAAGCGCTTGCCGTCCAGCTCCATGAAGCTTTGCTCGGTCGCCTCGGGGCGCTGCCAGTAGCCTTCGAAGACTTCGGGGCCATGAACCACGATCTCGCCTTGCTCCCCTTGGGGCACTTCCTGCAGCGTATCCAGGCTGATGACACGCGCATCCGTGCTCATGAAGGGAATCCCCAGACATTGCTGTTTGGGATGATCGGGCGGGTTGCTGTGCGATGGCGCGGCAGTCTCCGTCAGGCCATAGCCTTCGCAAAAGCGCAGGCCGTACTGATCCAATAACCGCTGAGCCACCGCTTGCGGCATGGCCGCGCCGCCGCCGCCGATGTATTTGAGGCTGGACAGATCAAACGATGCAAAGTTGGGACTGCCCAGCAGGTCAATCACCATGGTGGGAATATTGGTCCAGCTGGTGACCTGGTAGTGAGAGATCAGCCGCCCTGCCAGCTCACGCTCCCAGCGCGGCATGATGACCAGCGTTGCGCCCATGTAGATGGCACTGTGCAGCACAGAGACCATGCCCGTGATGTGAAACATGGGAACCACGGCCAGCACCACGCTCTCGCTCGTGCCTGTCCCCCAGAGAGCGCCGGCGATGGCGTTGTGGTTGATGCTTCTGTGCAAGTGCATGCAGCCTTTGGGATGGCCTGTCGTGCCGCTGGTGTAAGGCAGCACCGCCAGATCATCGCGCCCCACTTGGTGAGGCACTGGCTCATCCTCGCAAGCCAGCGCCTGAGCCCAGGCATGAACCTGTCCACTTTGGAGCTGGGCAGTCTCCCTCTCGCTCAGCAGCCAGCTGCGCCATGCCTCGGGCAGCGCATTCACGCCTTGTACATCGGCATCAAAGCCATCTGTGAACTGTGTCACCACCATGTGCTCCAGCGCTTGCTGAGGCTCCAGTGCATTGCTAGCCTTGGCCAGCTCCAGTGCCAGGTCTGCCGTGGTGATGGCGACTTTGGCGCCGGAGTCCGTGATGTAGTGCTTGAGTTCCTCGGCCATGTTCATGGGGTTGACCGGAACCACCACCGCGTTGGCACGCATGATGGCGTAATGCGCCAGCACCAGCTGAGAGCTGTTTTGCATCAGCAAGATGACCCGGTCGCCCTTGCTCACGCCCAAACGGTGCAGATACGCCGCCATGCGCTCCGTGCCCTCGCACAGCTGGCCATAGGTCGTCGTGCGGCCCAGAAACACCAGCGCTGGCTTGTCCGGGTAGCGTTTGGCATTGATGGCCAGATTGTCCCAGACACTGGTCGCTGGAACGGTGATGGAGTGAGGCAGGCGATTGGGCCAGAACGGGTGGTGAGCGGGCATGGGTCGGACATCCGTAAATGAGATACAGCGAGACGCACATAGTCCAGAAGGACTAGCAAGCCGCAAGACTAGGTCTCGACCTCTTATCCGGCATCCGGGATGGCCCCAAGACTTCGTCACCCAGGTGACCCGGGCGCAGGCCCACGGTTCGCCACAGAGTCGCTTAGCACGGCGACCATATTCGGTGCAGCCCGTGAAGTCTCGGATCAGGATTTGATCTCGGCCTTCAACCCCGCAGGCAAGTCACCAGCACCTGCAATATAGGCCCGCACCCGCTTCATGCAAGGCATGGGGACACCGGCTACAACACTGCGCACATAGTCTTCCCACATCTGTCCTTGCTGCTCTACCGATGCCGCCTGAAACAGCGCCAGCATCTGTGCTTCGTCGCCACTGGCGCAATAGGCATAAGGGTCTTGGCGCAGGCAAATAGCCCGCGCCTGAAGCAGCATGGCTTGGCGCGTCACGGCCACGCCTTGAAGGCGCTGCCACTGGTGCAGAAGCTCATGGGCAAAGATACCCGCCACGCCCGGGTGCGCCAGTCGCAGCGGCTGACGCGGGTCATCGCCCTCAAAAAAGCAGCGCGGCAGATACAGGCGGCCACCATTCAGCGACAGCGCACGGCGCGTGTCACCCAGACGCCGCAGGTGCAGTCGAATGCGCGGCTGCAGAGACTTGAGCGAGTGGCCAAAATACCGCTGCACAAAATCCTGCTCCTGCGGCAACAGACCCCGGCTCCAGAACATCTGCGACCTCCCCTGCATCAGCGCCTGGCTGCGCCACACTACTGCTGCAACTGCACCCAGACCTTGTCCAGACGCTTGGCGCTGACCGGGTACGGTGTGCGCAGCTCCTGGGCAAAAAAGCTCACGCGCAGCTCTTCGAGCATCCAGCGGTATTCCTGCATGCGCGCATCGACCTGGCCCTTGCGCTCCGCCACCAGACGCCAGTAGCGCTGCTCCAGCGGCTGCAACTCCTTCATCTTGGCCGCATCGCGCGCCGGGTCTGCTCGGTATTTATCGAGCCGCGTGGTGATGGCCTTGAGGTAGCGCGCGTAATGGCCGAGCTGACTCCAGGGTGCCACGGCGATAAAGTTCTTGGGCATCAGCTTTTGCAGCTGCTCTCCCGCGTCTTTCGTGGCATCTGGCGCATTTTTGGTGTCCTTGATCTTGCGCGCGGCAGCCGCGTACTCGGTAAGGATGGTGAGAGACATGCGCGCCACTTCGTTGGCGATCAGCGTCAGGCGGCCACGCCCGTCCTGCACGCGTTGCTTGAAGTCTGCCTCGTTGCTCGGCAAGGGCTCCTGCAAAAAGGCGCGGTCAATCGCCACGTCGATGATCTGGGCGCGCAGCTCTTCCTGTGTGCCCAGCGGCATATAGGCCACGGCCATCTTCTGCAGGTCGGGAATGTTCTTTTCCAGGTACTTGAGCGCATCGCGGATCTGCAACGCAAACAGACGGCGCAGGCCCACGCGGTGCTTGGCGGCTGCCACTTCGGGCTCATCAAACACTTCGATGCCGATGGCATCGCCATGGTCGATCAGGGCCGGAAAGCCAATCAGCGTGGTGCCGCCCTTCTTGATTTCCATCAACTCGGGCAGCTCGCCAAAGCTCCAGTCCTTATAGCGGGCATCATGCGGCTGAGCGGGCTTGGCATCTGCAGGTCTATCTTTTTTAGGAGCTGCTTGCGCTTGTCTCTTCTCAGTTTCAGATACTTTTGCATCTGAATCCTTTGATTGACTAGCGCCAGCAGCTACCTTTAATGAAGCAAGCGCCTGAAACGCCCCGCGCGCCTTGGCACCCCATTCGGCTTTGAGCGCACCCAGATTGCGGCCCTGGCCCAGCTGGCGACCATGCTCGTCCGTGATGCGGAAGTTCATGAACAGATGCGGACTCAGCATGTCCAGCTTGAAGTCGGCACGCTTCACATCCAGCGAAGTCTCGTCGCGCACCTGCTTGAGCAAGGCGTCGATGAGCCCACCCTGGGCCCAGCGCTCGCTCTGTGTAAACAGCTCGGCCAGCCGTGCCGCGCTCTCGGGCAGCGGTACAAAACGGCTGCGCGGGCGCTGGGGCAGGCTCTTGAGCAGGGCCTGAATCTTGTCCTTGAGCATGCCCGGCACCAGCCACTCGGCGCGCTCTTCCGACACTTGGTTGAGCACAAACAGCGGCACGGTGACGGTGATGCCGTCGCGCGCATCGCCGGGGCTGTGCAGATAGCTGGCCGTGCAATCGGCGCCGCCCAGCTTCACGGTCTTGGGGAATTTGTCCGTGGTGATGCCTGCGGCCTCGTGCCGCATCAGCTCATCCTTGGACAGGCGCAGCAGCTCGGGCTGGTTCTTGGATTCAAGACGGAACCATTTGTCAAAGGTCGCGCCGCTGTACACATCCTTGGGCAGGTGCTGGTCGTAGAAGGCAAAAATCAGCTCGTCGTCCACCAGTACGTCCTGGCGGCGGCTCTTGTGCTCCAGCTCCTCGACCTTGCGCATGAGCTTGAGGTTGGCGGGCAGGAAATGCCACTTCGTCTCCCACTCGCCCTCCACCAGTGCCTGGCGGATAAAGAGGTTGCGCGCCTCGTGCGGATCGACGCGGCCATAGCTCACGCGGCGGCCGTTGTAGACCACCAGCCCGTAGAGCGTGGCACGCTCCAGCGCCACCACATCGGCCTGTTTCTTGCTCCAGTGCGGGTCCAGCAGCTGCTTCTTCAAAAGATGGCCACCAACCTCTTCCAGCCACTGCGGCTCAATCGCGGCGATGCCGCGGCCGTACAGGCGCGAGGTCTCCACCTGCTCGGCCGCCACAATCCAGCGGCCCGGCTTTTTGGAGAGATGCGCGCCGGGGTGCGGGTGAAACTTGATGCCGTGCGCGCCCAGATAGCTTTCGCTTTCCTCTCCACGATAGCCAATATTGC
The DNA here is from genome assembly GCF_057369555.1 of Comamonas sp. FUJ_7. Lineage (NCBI taxonomy): Bacteria > Pseudomonadati > Pseudomonadota > Betaproteobacteria > Burkholderiales > Comamonadaceae > Comamonas > Comamonas sp. FUJ_7. The sequence goes on along the minus strand of NZ_JBXXZI010000001.1, from coordinate 273,685 downwards.
CCAGTAGGCCCGAGAGCATGGACAGGTGCACAGCGTCGTAGCCGGCCGCCTCGTTGTTGAGCAGCCATTTCTGCTCTTTGACCACCGTGAGCAGCTGCGAGTGAATGTCGCGCCACTCGCGCACCCGGCGGATATTGATGAAGTTCTGGCGCAGCAACTGCTCCCACTGGCGGTTGCTGATCTTGTGCGTGGCATCCTGAGCCTGCTCAGCCGGGTTGAACAACGCCAGCCGCTCTTCGACCGTGCCTTGCACCTGCGCTCCACTGGCGCGCTGGCTCACAGGCAAGAAAGCCTGGTTGCGGGCCGACGGTTTGGGCGCCGGCGCATGCTGAGCCGCCATTTCCTTGCGGCTCTTGGCCACCACCTTGCCGCCACGCGCATCCTGCAACCATTTCCACAGGCGCAGATAGCCGGTGAACTCGCTTTTCTCGTCGTCGAACTTGGCATGGGCCTGATCGGCCTGCTGCTGCGCCTCCATGGGCCGGTCTCGCACGTCCTGCACAGACAGAGCCGAGGCAATAATCAGCACCTCAGCCACGGCACCGCGCTCGCGCGCTTCCAAAATCATGCGACCCACGCGCGGGTCCAGCGGCAGGCGCGACAGCTCCTTGCCCATGGGCAGCAGCTGGCCGTGGTCGTCCACAGCGCCCAGCTCGGCCAGCAACTGGTAGCCGTCGGCAATAGCGCGGCCCGAAGGCGCTTCGAGGAACGGGAAATGCACCACATCGCCCAGACCCAGCGCCTTCATGCGCAAAATCACGCCAGCCAGCGAGGAGCGCAGGATTTCCGGATCCGTAAAGCGGTCGCGGCCGTTGAAATCCACCTCGTCATACAGGCGGATGCAGATGCCGTTGGCTACGCGGCCGCAGCGGCCGGCGCGCTGGTTGGCGGCGGCCTGCGAGATAGGTTCGACCAGCAGCTGCTCCACCTTGCTACGGAAGGAATAGCGCTTCACGCGCGCCGTGCCTGCGTCAATGACGTATCGAATGCCTGGAACCGTCAGCGAGGTTTCGGCCACGTTGGTTGCCAGAACAATGCGACGGCCCGTGTGACCGTCAAAAATGCGGTCCTGCTCGGCCTGCGACAGGCGCGAGAACAGCGGCAGCACCTCGGCAGATCGCAAGGTGGGCGAATTCTGCAAATGCTTGCGCAGATGGTCGGCCGCCTCGCGAATCTCGCGCTCGCCGGGCAAGAAGATCAGAATGTCGCCGCCCTTGCCGCCGGCCCAGAGTTCATCGACGCCATCGGCAATGGCGTCGTTCAGATCCTTGTCCTTTTCACCCTCAAACGGGCGGTATCGCATCTCCACCGGGTAGGTGCGGCCCGAAACCATGATGACCGGCGCTGGTCCATCCTTGCTCTCGAAATGCTTGGCAAAGCGGTCGGCATCAATCGTGGCCGATGTCACCACCACCTTCAGATCGGGGCGCTTGGGCAGGATCTGCTTGAGATAGCCCAGCAGAAAGTCGATGTTCAGGCTGCGCTCGTGCGCCTCGTCGATGATCAGCGTGTCATAGGCTTTGAGCAGCGGGTCGGTCTGCGTCTCAGCCAGCAAGATGCCGTCGGTCATCAGCTTGACCGAAGCGCCCTTTTGCAGCGTGTCCTGAAAGCGCACTTTGTAGCCCACCACCTCGCCCAGCGGGGTGTTCAGCTCTTCAGCAATGCGCTTGGCCACGCTGCTCGCGGCGATACGACGCGGCTGGGTGTGGCCGATCAAGTGGCCGCGCACATTGCCATTGGCGTCGGGCGTGGCGTTCAGCTTGCCGCGCCCCAGCGCCAGCGCTATTTTGGGCAGCTGAGTGGTCTTGCCCGAGCCCGTCTCGCCACAGACGATGATGACCTGATGGCGATCCATGGCCTCCATGATTTCCTGGCGGCGGCCAGATACGGGAAGCGACTCGGGGAAGGTGATCTTCAAAGACATAAGGGCTGGGATTATCCCAGCCCTTGGCCACTCTTGCGTGCGCATGGCAAAAGCGACCGCAGCCTGCGCCCTGGCGATTCACAGGCCAGCCACCGGCACTTGCTATGCTCGCGGCAATTTTCGTTTTCTATCTCCCATGGTTTCGACTGCTGCTCTCATCATTCCGCTGCTGGCGCTCTGGCTCTGGTGGCCTGTTGCCGGACTCAACGGCACCTCTCGTCTCACTCGCCTGATCGCCGTCTTGCTTACCGCCTCGCTAGGCATTGCTCCGGCTTTGCTGCTCAAAGCGGTGCAGACCAACGCCCTGCCCTACACCCTGATTGCCCGCCTGCAAGTGCCAGGGGGCTGGATTCTCTCTACACTGCTGATGCTGGCGGTATTCGTGGTGCTGCGCGATCTGCTGTGGCTGCTCGCCCAGCTCACCGGGCACCGCAGCATCGCGCAGATACTGCATATTCCTGCCATCACCATGGGAGCAGTCATCGCCACGGCTGGCCTGAGCGCCATCGGCGTTTTCAATGCCCTGCAGCCTCCCCGAGTGCACGAGCAGACGCTGGCCGTCAGAAGCCTGCCACCGGCGCTGGAGGGCCTGCGCATTGCCGTGCTGGCCGACCTGCATGCCAGCCCCGTGAACAACGCTCAGTACATCAACACCATTGTCGAACGCACCCTGGCTGCTGCGCCGGATCTCATCGTGCTGCCCGGTGACCTGGTTGACGGTGATGTCGCCACCAGCCGCGCCAGCGTGGCGCCCCTGGCAAAGCTTACAGCCCGCTATGGCGTCTGGGCCGCGCCGGGCAATCATGAGTACTACAGCGGCTACAACGCCTGGATGGAAGAGTTCCGCCGCCTTGGTCTGAATCTGCTGGAAAACCGCAGCCAGCTGCTGCAGATCAAGGGCAGCAAGCTGGCACTGTCCGGCATTGGTGACCCGGCCTATGGCCGCACCTCGCCCCACAACAGCGATCCCATGGCCCCCGAGGGCGTTCCTCCAGATGTGGACACGGTTGCCGCCCAGGCCCGCAAGGCCAAGGCACAGTTTCATATTCTTCTGGCCCACCAGCCCAAGTTCGCGCGTGACAACGCCGCCAAGGGCGTGAACCTGCAGATTTCAGGCCACACCCATGGCGGCCTGATTGCGGGCATGGATCGCTGGCTGGTTGCCCCTGTCAACAACGGCTTTGTGCGCGGCGAATACTCAATTGGCAACATGAAGCTGCTGGTCAGCAGTGGGGCAGGTCTGTGGGCAGGCTTTGCCGTGCGTCTGGGCGTTCCGCCTCGCATTGAAGTGCTGAATCTGACGGCGGAGAAGTAGCCAGAAACAGAGGAAGGGGCAAAGAGTACGTCTGCAGGCCACTGTTCCTGTCCCTGTCCTCCCCCCAGACCCTGCCAGCCGCCCCGCAGGTCTTGGGATTGGCAGAAATCTGACAGTCTGATAGGTTCAAATTCTTTTCAAAATGATGGACTGCAAGCCGTCATTCATTTCATTTTTTTTCTTCAAATCATTGACCCCACTGAATTTTTTTATCTTTCAGGCAAATAGGCAGCCGAGGATTTTTTTACAGACTCGCTCCAATCTGACAGAACCCTGTCGCAACTTCCTCTCATCCGGCAAACCAAGACGACGCTTTCAGCAGTCCGTCGGCAATGCGCCGCTAAGATACAAAAAAATTTCCGAAGGCGCTCAGGGTTTCAGCACGCGATGCCAACCGTGACGCAGACCTGCAAATTCAGGCGTCGTCGACATACTCATCATGCCGGCAGCCATAGCCCGCAAATTCTTTAGCCATTGCAGACAATGAATTGCTCCCAATGCAGCCATCCGCTGCCACCCAATACCAAGTTCTGCAAAAACTGCGGCACCAGGCAGGAAACTGAGCCTGCGGTTTTCGCCTTGGAAAAATCCTGCAGCCAGTGCGGTGCGGCCTGCAAGCCAGATGCCCGCTTTTGCACCCAGTGCGGCCTGACCTTCACCCCCACTTCTGCCACCTCTGCTGCCGCAGAGTCCATGGCGCCGCCAAGCATCGAGCCCATTGAACCCTTTCAACCCGTTGTAGCACCGCAAGCGCGGCAGCCCGAGTACCGGGAGGCTCCCGCGTTCCAACCCGTCAGTGCAAGCGCACCGGCTTTGCCAGCAGAGCCCACTGCCAGCAGCAATGGCTGGATCAAGTGGGCGCTACTGGCAATGGTCATTGTGGCCATCATTGCTGGAATACAGATGGCTAGCAGCATGAAGAGCATGGCCGTCTCGGGCAAGAACTCTTCCGCCTCAACAGCTGCCGACAAGGACTCCGTTTCAGCCGAAGACAAGGCCAGGGCCGACGCACTGGTCGGCCCTCAAAGCGGTACGGCCTCTGCAGCCTCTATAACCCCTGCACAGCCTGACAGCAGCGCCCCTGCATCACAGGCGCAGACTGAGAGCCTAAACCAGGCCAACACCAGCGCGGCATCGACTGGCTTGGCCATTGAAGACGCCGCTAGTGCTTCCAATACTGCAGCAGTGCCAGCCCTCTCTTCCAGCACGGCACAGACCGCTTCGCCAGCACCCGTGAAAGCCGCAAGACCTGCACCACCCAGAATTGAGCCCCCTGCCAGGAATGCTGGCCCTTCCCTGGATGACCTGCTGGATTGAAAAGAATGAAAAATCTCAAACTCACCCTCGTGGCCTGTGCCGCCATCCTGCTCAGCGGCTGCGCTACTTTGCAAGACGCCTCCAACTCGCTGAGCTGCATGCTCTCGCGGGTCACCAACTCGGCAGACCCCAGTTGCCAAGCCAGCAGCAATGCGCCCGCCACTGCCGTCTCCGGCGGTCAGGCTGAGCGCTTCAGCCGCCTGCAAGCCGCTCTGGACCAGGAAACCCAGCAAGCGCAAAGCCTCCAAGCGCAGGCCATACAGGCCATGCAAAAGCTCCCCGTCAAGCAACGTGCAGTGGCCGGGCCCGTGCAAACCAAGACCGTCTCCATTACCGACGGGCAGTCCGGTCAAACCCATCAGATGCGGGCTTTTTCCGCCCTGACGGTGGAGATGCCTCTGGCAGCCAAGGGGCGCAAAGAATACACCCAGGCCATGAACCTGCTCAAGGAGCTGGCCAACGAACTGGCCGACAACCGAGGGGCTTCCAGCATTGTGGTCACGCAGTCGGCTGAAGACGTCAAGGCCGGGCGCGTGAACACCGCCACTGGCACCACGCAGTCCAAGGGCGGCAAGCCTGTGACGGTCATCAAGAAAGTCGACTCCCTGCTGCCCGTCGGCACAGAGCGCTACACCATAGAAGCTGGCGAAATTCGCGGCAAGCTTTAATCCACGCCAAGGCCAGCAAGCTGGCTTGCCAGCCGCCACGCCATCCACCTGACAGGACAAACAATGAACAAGCAATCCCTGGGAGAGATTCGTTTTGCCACCCTCGCCAGAGCCGCCGAAGGGCTGACGCAATGGAGGCCTTTGCTATTGGGCTTTCTGACGTTGCTGGTGACGGGAGCCCTTGTGGTCTTCAGCACCTGGCTGGCAGTCAAAGCTGGCATCTTCTTGTACCTCATCGGCATGCTGGCGGCCATGGTCGCTTTGCTGGCGGGCTCATCCGGAGTCGGCATCATGCTCATGGACAAGGCCAGAAACGAGCCCGTGCGCTCGTTCTCTGCTGCTGCGTCAGCAGGCCTGCTGTGCCTGCCCAAATTCTTGCTCGTCGGCTTGGTGATTTTTGTCGCCACCCTGGCCTATAGCCTGCTCGCTGCCGTCATCTACTTTGTCTGCAAGATTCCCTTCATCGGCGGCATTCTGGCCTTTGTGGCCCACCCCATTTTGGTACTGGTGGCTGCTGCCCTGCTGATTACCCTAATCTGGGTCATCGGCCCGCTGATGGGGCCTGCGCTGTGGAGCGGCCTGTCCGTCAAGGCCACTTTGGCCAATGTGCTGAGCATTGCCCGCCAGCGGCTGCTGGAAGTCGTGCTGATGGAAGTCGTGCTCTACGTCATTCTGGGCCTGATCAGCATCATGCTGTTTGCCGGCTTGGTGCCCGCCACCGCTTACCTGACCAGTCTTGCGCTGAGCATCACTGGCGACATCAACGCCATGGCCGGCATGTTCATGGGCGGCGGCTACTACGGCCGTGGCTACGGCGGTGGCTTCAGCCCTATGGGCATGATGAGCAACGGCTCTAGCACTGGCATTTTTGCAGGCCTTGGCGTGCTGTACTGCGTGATTGGCGCCCTGCTGGCCCAGGTGGCCATCATGGGTATGAACCTGATCTACCTGCAGGCCCGCGAGAGCGTGAACCCGGACGATGCCGAAGATGCGCTCGACAGCCTGATTGGCGATGTGCGCAAGAAGGCCGAGGAAGCCAAGGCCCAGACCATGGCAGCCGCAGAGCGCACCATGGCCGCTGCAGAGCGTGCCAAGCAGGCGGCCTCCCAGCGTCTGCAAGAAGCCACGGCCAAAGACGCGTCACCTGCATCCGAAAACACAAGCGCTGCCCCCACCCACAGCGCAGGCTCTGCCGCTGTAGCCGCTACGGCGGCGGGCATGGCTGCGGCCTCCGAGAGCACTCAACAGCACTCCGTCAAGTCGGATGCAGATGCGGATGCCGCACAGCAGGCCCAGGCTCTGGCGCGCCAGGCGGCAGAGGAGGAAGCTGCACGCCAGCGCACCGAAGCCGAAGTGGCTCGCGTACGTGCCGAGGCCGAGGCTGCTCGCCAGAAGGCGCAAGCAGAAGCGGCGCAGGCAGCCGAAGAGGAACGCCTTCGCGCCGAAGCCCAAGCAGCTGCAGCAGAGCAAGCCGCTGCTCAAAAAGCGGCCGAGGAACGTGCAGCAGCGCAAGCTGCCGAAGCTGAGCGCCTCAAGGCCGAAGCCGATGCGGCCCAAGCGCAGCGCAAAGCAGAAGCAGAAGCCGTTACCCCTCACTGCCCTTCCTGCAAGGCAGAGGTTTCCACCTCCGACATGTTCTGCGGTGAATGTGGCCACAAGCTCAAATAAAAAAGAGAGCAGTCACCGCTTTACCCATATGGGCTAAGGCCAAAATCATGACAAAAAGGGGCGTCTGCCCCTTTTTTCATCACCGCTCAGATCTCCCTAGCTTGAGCTTTGCCTGCACTTCCCCTGTACTTCGCGGCACCTGTGCAGCCTTTTGCCGCTGCCGCGCGCAACACAGCCGACTGAACCCGCGTTCCCCCACGCTGCATGCACTGTTAGGTTTGTCTCGCCCTGTCGATACGAGGCTTCTGCTGCCGTTTCCAGGTTCTGCGGTGGTTTGAGCCCAAGCGGCTTTTAATGCAGTCTCAATGTGAATGCAGCAAGATGTGGTCTGCCCGTGGGCAGACATACCGATCTTGAGATTTATGACACCCGACAACCACACACAACAACGTCGCAATATGGGTCTGCTGGTGGCGGCCCAGTCGCTGGGCGGAGCGTCGCCGCCCATCATCATCTCGCTGGGCGGCCTGGTCGGGCAGCAGTTGTCCACCAACCCCACCGCATCCACCTTGCCTGTGAGCATCTACCAGCTGGGGCTGGCGCTTTCCACGCTGCCCGCCGCCTGGATCATGAACCGCATGGGCAGCCGTGCCGCCTATGTGCTGGGCGCGATACTGGGCGTGATCTCCGGCGTGGTCGCTGCGCAAGGCATTGCGCATGGCAACTTCATCACCTTCTGCATCGGCACGGCGCTGGCAGGTTTTTATGCGGCCTGCGTGCAGAGCTACCGCTTTGCCGCCACCGACATGGTGCCCAGCGACGAGCAGGCCAAGGCGATTTCACGCGTCATGATTGGCGGGTTGATTGCTGCCATCATCGGCCCGCAGGTGGTGATATGGACACGCGATGCCCTTCCCGCCACACCGTTTGCGGGCAGTTTCTACAGCCAGGCCGTGCTGGCACTGCTGGCGCTGCCGCTGCTGATAGGGCTGCGCCTGCCGCCGCCCCAGGCCAAGAGCGCAGCGGCCGGTGATGCACGACGACTGGGCGAAATCGCCCGCACGCCGCAATTCATCGTGGCCTGCGCAGCCGGTGTGGTCAGCTATGGTTTGATGGCGTTTTTGATGACCGCTGCGCCCATGGCTATGGTGGGCTGCGGACACAGCGTGGGCGAGGCCGCCATGGGCATTCAGTGGCATGTGCTGGCCATGTTTGTGCCCAGCTTTTTTACCGGCAAGCTGATTGCCCGCTTTGGCAAGCGCCCCATCACAGCCCTGGGTCTGATCATGATTGGCGCGGCCGGTGCCCTGGCCTTGATGGGCCTGGACATCTTCCACTTCTGGGGCTCTCTGATCCTGCTGGGCGTAGGCTGGAACTTCGGCTTTATCGGCGCAACGGCGCTGCTGACCGAGTGCTATCGCCCCTCGGAGCGCGCCAAGGTACAGGCGCTCAATGACTTTCTGGTGTTTGGCACCGTGGCCGTGGCCTCTTTTGGCTCGGGCCAGTTGCTGCACAGCGCGGGCTGGAACGGCATCAACATCGGCATGCTGCCGCTGGTGGCCAGCGTGTTGATCTTGCTAGGCCTGCAAGCGCGCAACAGCCCATCTCACGCTAAATAAAACCGTAGCTGCGAGCGCAGGATGGGCAAGGGCTCAAGGCCAATTAGGCCTTTATTTCCTATTCAGCCCTGCGCCGGCCCAGCCACAGCACGGCCAGCCAGGTGCTTAGTCCCATGCAGGCCAGCCACGCCAGATGCGGCAAGCCTGCCGCCAAGGGCGCACCCAGCTGGTTAAAGCGCAGCGAAGCCTGTATGCCCGCTGTGCTGGGCGAGATCCAGCGCAGCCACTGCAGCGGCTCGGGCAAGGCCTCCACAGGCCAGGTAAAGCCGCCCAGGAATGCCAGCGGAATCGAGGTAAAAAGCACGACCTGCAAGGCCCTTTCCCGTTCTGCCAGCCACCAGCCCAGCAAGCAGGCGCAGCCCACTACCGCAGGCACAAAGCAGGCCAGCATTGCCAGGGCGCCCAATGGGTTGCCGCCATGCGGAAAATCCTGCCAGATGAAGATCCAGCCAAAATAAAGCAGCCCCGCCAGCCAGCCGGGCACGCACAGCGCCAGCATGCGCGCCAGCCATTGCCGCGAGCCGACACGGTGCTGACTTTGCTCGCGCCAGGTTCCCACCAGCATGGCGCTGCCCATGAGCAACGTCTGCTGCAGGATCAGCACGGCCACGGCCGCCACCACAAAGCTCCCATAGCCTTCGGTCGGGTTGAACAAAGCCACCGCTTGTACATTGACCGGAGAGCGGCTGATGGCGGCCTGCGGGGCGCTTTGCCCACCCGCTTGCAAGCGTTTGATCTCCACACCCGCCGACACCGTGCCAAAGGCTTCGGCAAAACCGTATTGCACCTGTTTGCTGACCAGCGGATAAGCGCCATTGGCATAAACGGGAACGACCACGTTCGAGCGCCGGATTACATCGCGCTTGAGATCTCTGGGCAGCAGCGCATAGCCCATGACCTCCCCGCGCAGCACCGCTGCACGCGCCTCGCCTTCATCGGCTGTGACCAGTTGCGGATCGATGCGCGGGCTGGCCTGGGCAAAGCGCAGCATCTGCCGCGCAAGGCTGGAGTTGTCCTGCACCACCACCGCCACAGGCACACGCTGCACCACTTCCTGGCTATAGAACCAGGGGTAAAAAAAACCATAAAGCACGGGTGCGCCAAACAGCAGCAGTACCGCCCCCTTGTCACGCAATATGCCGGCCAGACTGGCCATCCACAAACGCCAGAAGCTGGCTGCAGATGAGGGTGTCATGACTCAGCGCCCTCCCCACTTCTCAGGCCGCTTGAGGCCGCGCAGCAAACCCATGCTGGACACGGCCAGCAGCACCAGGGTGGCCAGCAGCAGGCCACATACCACGGGCAAGCTTTGTGCCACGGGCGCGCCCATCTGCCACTGCTCCAGCTGCAGTCTGGCGTAATGCGTGTAAGGCATGGACAAGGCCCAGCCGCGTGCGCTGTCCGTCATGGCCAGCAGCGGAAAACCCACGCCACTGAAGGCAAACGCCGGAGCCGACAACAGCCCCGCGCCAGACAGCGCCGTGCGCAGCGACAGCGTGATGGCCGCCAGCGCCGCGCCTGCGGCCAGGCTCAGCACCACCAGCGCAGCCAGCCCCACCGCAATCCAGGCCATGCTGCCCGCCACGGCCCAGCCCCGCAGTTGCGCCAGATACAAAAGCGCTGCCATGCCACAGCCCCACAGAAAAACGGCGGGCAGCAGCAGCTTGCCCACCAGGGCCGCTGCCGCATCAAAAAAGCCGGTGTACTCTCCCGCCGGGCTCAGCCACTGCCCCAGCGTGCGATCTCGCAGCTCACGCCCCACGGCCCAGGCGCCTGCCGTCATCGCCAGAATATGAATCAAGGCTGGCACCAAGGTTGCGGCCAGAAATTGCTCGTAATTGGTGGAGACATTGAACAGCGCCAGCAACTGGGTCTTGATCGGCTCCATCTGCACCTGCAGCGCCTGATGGGGCGATCCACGCTTGGCGGCGGCCTGCATCTCCACACCGGCAGACAAGGTGCCCACCACCTGCTTCAAGTCCCGCTGCAGCAAGCTTGAAGCTGTGGCCAGTTGCGCGTTGTGCAGCAAGGTCACTGCGCCGCCACGGCCTTGCTTCACATGGGTTTCCAGATCGGGCGGGATATGCACCACGCCATAGACATCCATGCGCTGCAGAGCGTCGGCGGCTTCGCCGCGGTTGAGCACCGTCTGACGCACCTCCAGCCCTGGCGTGGCCTTCAGCATGCGCACCAGCTGGCGCGAAATTGCGGAATGGTCTTCGTTCCAGACTGCAATCGGCAAACGGTAGGGCTGACCTGCCGAAAAAATCCAGCACATCAAGGCCAGCGCCAGCAAGGGCACCCAGCTGACCATGGCCATATCCCAGGGGCTGGCCCTGAGCCTTGCCCATTCGCGGCGCAGGCTGGCGGCAAAAACGCTCACGCGCCCGCCCCGCCAAAGCTTTCGACAATCACGCTCATGCCCGGGCGCGCGCCATCAATGGGCTGCACCGGTCTGGCTTTCACTTCAAACGTGCGGGCATCAAAGCCCTGGCTGCCACGCGTGGTACGCCATGTCGCAAAGTCCGGCAGCACGCCGAGGAAGTACACCTCGAACTCGGCCTCGCGATTGTCAAGTGCGGGCAAGCGTCCCTGGAAGCGGCTCTTCATCGCAAAGCGCTGCAACTGATCTTCACGCACATTGAGCACCACCCACTGGTTCTTCAGATCCACCACGGTGACCACTGCAACGCCCTGCGGTGACAGCTCGCCTTGCTTGGCCAGCACATTGGCCACCTCGCCGCCGACGGGGCTGCGCAACTGAGTCTCGGCCTCGGCGGCCTTGACTTCGGCCACGACGCCATCGACCTGACGGGCTTGCGCTGCGGCAGCGCTCTTGTCTTCGCTGCGTGCACCGCTGGCGGCCATATCGGCCTGCGCCTTGGCGGCACGCGCCTGGGCGTCCGATGCACGCCAGTTGGTATAAGCCTCGTCACGCTTCTGGGCAGAAACCAGGCCCTGATTGAACAGGCTTTGCACGCGGTCATACGAGGTCTTGGCCAGATCGGCCGCCGCCTGGGCACGCTGCCAGCTCAGGCGTGCCATCTGCACTTCCTCGGGTCGGGCACCGTTGCTGGCCTTGTCGGCAACCGCCTGGGCCGCATCACGCGCAGCCTGCGCCTGGACCAGCTTGGCCTGTACCTCTGGGCTGTCCATTTCCACCAGCAAATCACCGGGTTGGATGATCTGGCCTTCGGTCACATGTACCTTGGAGATGCGCGCCGTGACCTTGGGAGCGATATCGGACTCACGCGCCTCCATCTGCCCCTGAAAATACGGTGCTGGGGGCTGGGATGCGCGCCAAAAGCCCCAAACAATAAAGATCAGTACGGCAACTGCCACCAAAGCGCCCACCACGGGCAGCCTCTTGGCTTTCGCATTGGCTTGAGGTGCAGGTGAAGGGGTTGGGGTCTGATGAGGTGCGGGGGTATTCATGGAGCGTCTGTGGTGATCTGGATATCGGAGCGGGCCATATAGCGGCTGAACTCATCGCTTTGCCCGGTGCTCTCCAGCAAGGCGGCCAGGGCTTGTACATACTGATTGGCGGTCGCTGCGCGTTCGGTCTGCACCTTGGCCAGATTGAGCTGGGCATCAATCAGGTCCAGCGCCGTGCTGGCACCTTCCTTGAGTCCGGCCTGGCGCAGCCTGAGCAGCTCGCGCGCCAGATTTTCCTGCGCCTGCCCTGCAAGGTACTGGGTGCGAGACTGCTCCACGGCCAGCCAGTTTTTCTCGACCAGCAGCGCGATGTCGGAACGCACCTGGGCATCGGTCAGCTCGGCTTGCTCCACCTTGCGCTGACCTGCGGCCGAGAGCTTGTCGCGGTCAATGCTGTCCCACAGCGTCCAGCGCACAGCCACACCGGCCACCCAGCTGGGCTTGCCCGAGGTATTGACCTCGCGCATGCCAAAGGCCAGCACCTGGGGCTTGCGCAGCGCCTGACTGGCATCGTGCAGCGACTCGGCCTGGCGGCGCTTGGCCGCCACCTTGCTTAAGCCCGGATGATGGGCTTGGGCGGCATCCTGAAACTGCAGCAGCGGCGGCAAAGCTTCGCTGCTGACAAACAGAGGTGAGCTGGGGCGCACGCCCCCCACCGCATGCACGGTGCGCTGCAGTGCACTGCGGGCCAGCCTTGCTTCGTCATCGGCTTTGAGGGACTGCTGCTGGGCATCTGCCAGCGCAGCGCTGGCCTGCAGACGCTCCACCTGGGCAATGACGCCGGCCTTGAGCATGCGCTGGGCCGCATCGTCATGGGCCCGCACGCCTTCCAGAGCACGGCGGCGTAAAGCTGCGGCCCGCTCGGCCAGTTGCGCCGTGAAGTAGCGCTGCACCAGCAGCGTATTGAGCTGATCGGCGCTGCTGGCCGCATCGGCCACGGCCTCATCCGTCATGGCATCGAGCTCGCCGCGCACCGCATCGCCCAAGCCGCCCATGTAAACCGGCCAAACGGCAGACAGGCTGGCCGATGCCACATTGTTCTTGCGCTGCAAATCGTAGTTGGCAGGCAAGCTGGGTAGCTGTGCCACCGCACCGCCAAGCTGCGGCGGCAAATAGGAAACTCCACTGCCCAGCGCCCGCTTGGCGGGGTCCAGGTCCAGATCGACATTGGCCGAATAGCGGTAACCCATGCCGGTGACCGCCACCGACGGCCCGCCCAGTCCCTCCATACCCTCGCGGCGCAAACGGGCACTTTCTATCGCCTTGCCCGATGCAGCCAGTTGCTCGGAGCGTTCCATCAGCGCGGCGCGGGCTTGCTCAAAGCTCATGAGCTGGGCCGCTGCAGCCTTCTGCGTCTGCGTCTGTGCCTGCGCAGACAGCACCGAGCCAGTCATCAGCAAACTCAAGGTCAGGGGAAAGCAGCGGATATACATAAAGAAATGGCAACAGCCTCGTGAATCATCGAAAAAAGTGAAAAACCATGGGTAAGGCGAGATGGCGCCATCTGTCAGCAGCAACTCGCCCGGCTCTGTTCTTGCCCCCGTACTGCCAGAATCATATCCACGCCCTGCGGTGGCGCTGCATGCCAGAGCGGTGATCTTCCATATTGCTATCAATTAAGAAGCATGTTGCGGCTGCCGAATAATGATTTCAAATATATTTTGATTTGAAAGACCTGTTTATCAAGCGCTTGCAGCTATTTTTTTGAAAGCATCGCAACATCTGCACCACATACTGCGCGATCTGCGTGCATTAATCCTTTCTCCAAGCGGCTGAGCAGCGCAAGTAGCCGCTACACTTTGCGCCACTGGCCTGCGTCTTCCTGAGCTTTGGAACGCGGGCCTTTTTTCCCACTACTTCGAGGTTTTCGCGCAACGCCATGTCCACCGTTTTCAATTTCACCTTTGTCCCCTGGTTCCGGTCTGTGGCCCCCTACATCCACAAGTTCCGACACCAGACCTTTGTGGTGGGCCTGACCGGTGAAGCCATTGAAGCCGGCAAGCTCGGCTCCATCGTGCAGGACCTCGCCATGATTCAGGCCATGGGTGTGCAAATCGTGCTGGTGCACGGCTTTCGCCCCCAGGTCAACGAGCAGCTGCGCCTCAAGGGCCAGGAGCCGTGCTACTACAACGGCATGCGCGTGACGGACTCTGTCGCCCTGGACTGCGCCCAGGAGGCCGCCGGCCAGCTGCGTTACGAGATCGAAGCGGCCTTCAGCCAGGGCCTGCCCAACACACCCATGGCTGGCGCACGCGTGCGCGTGATCTCGGGCAACTTCCTCACGGCCCGACCCGTAGGCATTGTGGACGGCGTGGACTTCATGCACTCGGGCCAGGTCCGCAAAGTGGACGTAGAAGGCATTCGCAGTGCGCTTGACTCCGAAGCCATGGTGCTGGTCTCGCCCTTTGGTTTTTCGCCCACGGGCGAAGCCTTCAATCTGAGCATGGAAGAAGTCGCGACCCGCGTGGCCATCGAGCTCAAGGCCGACAAGCTGCTGTTCCTCACTGAAGTGCCCGGCATCCGCATGGATCCGGATGCTCCCGCCGACGAAAACAACCCCATAGACACCGAGCTGCCACTGGACGCTGCGCGCCGCTTGCTGGCCCAGTTGCCGCCCGCCCAGGTGCCCACCGACGTGGGCTTTTACCTGCAGCACTGCGTGCGCGCCTGCGAGCATGGCGTGGAGCGCAGCCACATCCTGCCGTTTTCCACCGACGGCGCGCTGCTGCTGGAGATCTATGTGCACGACGGCATAGGCACCATGGTCATCGACGAAAAGCTCGAAGAGCTGCGCGAGGCCACGATCGATGACGTGGGCGGCATCATCCAGCTGATCGAACCCTTCGAGCGCGACGGCACCCTGGTCAAGCGCGACCGCACCGAAATCGAGCGCGATATCTCCAGCTACACCGTGATTGAGCACGACGGCGTGATCTTCGGCTGCGCGGCCCTGCACCCCTATCTCGAAGCCAAGACCGCCGAAATGGCGGCCGTCACCGTCTCGCCCAAGAGCCAAGGCACGGGCGACGGCGAAAAACTGCTCAAGCGCATCGAACAACGCGCCCGTGCCCTGGGCTGCGAGACCATGTTTGTGCTGACCACGCGCACCATGCATTGGTTCATCAAACGCGGCTTTCAGCCTGTATCGCCCGACTGGCTACCCGAAGCCAAGAAAGCCAAATACAACACCAGCCGCAAGAGCCAGGTGCTGGTCAAGAAGCTGTAATTCCGCCTGATCCATCAAAATAGCTGCAGCGCTTATCAGTCAAGCGGTTGCAGCTATTTTTTGAGATGAATGATCTCCACAAATGCTTGAGGTGAGCAACACTGATCGAGCTCTGCCAGTCACCAGCTTTACCCTCTCAAATTGCTCGCGGTGTTGTCCTCAGATCAAGCAAAGAGTGCTAGGCTCACGCCGCCAGCTTCAACTTCAGCCCAAAGACACATAACTTTGCGGAAGTATTCGCCTGCCCCATCCAGATGAGCAGCTCGAAAAGCGAGGGCATTTGACGCAGCAAACGTCTTCAAAGCCTGGAGCATTCATGTCTCCAGCACTTGACCAGCATTTTGCTGCAGTGATGGATCTTTCTGAGTGCAGTGTCTTGACCCCCACACCTACCTCCATTGACTTTTCTGCGTCGCCTGGCAAGAGCATTGCCTGGCCTGCGCTGTCTACCCTCGCCTTCATTGCCCTGTTTTTTATCGTTCTGGGACACGACGGTAAACGCGTTGCACAACTGCTAACCCTCATGCTGCCGGTGTTCATCTGGCTTGCCTGGACTGTGCGCAGTCCCGTCTGGCAAAAGGCCAGGCGTGTGCTGGCTTTTTTCTGGGTCATGCTCTTCGCCTTGGACGGCTCCATCCGCGCCTATTTGATGGACCTGTACCAGTCGGCACCGGAAGGATCGATGGTGATAGGCGCAATAGCCAACACCAACTGGCGAGAGAGCTCCGAATATCTACTGATGCACTGGCGCAGTGTCATGCTGATCCTGGGCGGCCTGAGCCTGCTCGCTTTGCTGGTGTGGCACCTCACGGGGCGAGTCGCCTTGAGTGCCATGCACAAGAGCCGCAGGCTTGCGGTGCTGTCTCTCATCGTTGCCCTTGTATGTGCGCTGGCCTATTCCAGCAAACCTTGGCGCAGGCTGCACCCTGTCATTTTCTGGACGCAATGGGCGCACTCGACTCAGGCTCTGAAGGCCAGTCTGGGTGATCAGCAAGAGGAACGTGCAAGACTGCTGGAGCATGCCATTCAGGCCAATCCTCTGCTCGAGGATGCAGGGCCATCCACCGTCGTGCTGGTCCTCAGCGAGAGCATTAACCGGGACAACCTGTCGCTCTATGGCTATGAAAGGCAGACAACACCCCGGCTTCAAGCGCATCAGAGGGCTTCAGGGCCTCAGATGACCGTGCTGCGCAATGCGTGGTCTGTAGATGCCAGCACCTTGCCTGCAGTGCGCAACTTATTTGGCTTCGGAGCCCCGGACTCGCCTGAGTCCCATCACCTGCTCGCGCTTGCGCGAGCATCGGGCTACAAGACCTGGTGGATCAGCAACCACGACGATGTAGGGATCGAACAGCAGCACGCTAGGCTTGCAGACACGGTGCAGATCGTGAACCGCACTCCCGGACGCTCCACGGTGTCTCTGGATGGAGAAATGCTGGATGAGCTGAAAACAGCTCTTGACGCACCTTCCGAGCGCAAATTCATTGTGGTTCACATGTTGGGCGCCCATCCCCATTACAGCCTGCGCTACCCCAAGGGCCAAAACCCTTTCGATGATGAAGTTGATGCGATCGATGCATCGCTAAAGCACAAGGGCTCGCCCTTGTGGGTGCGCCAGCAACGCCAAGAATATGATGCTGCGCTGCTCTATCACGACCATGTGGTGGCGGAAATGCTGCACCTCACACAATCGGTCGCCTCAGGCAAAGGCAAGGTGGCCTGGATGTATCTTTCCGATCATGGTCAAGAGGTCGGGCATGAGCGCAATCATGCAGGGCACAGCAAAAACACCGAAGCCGGTTACCGAATTCCCGCAATCATTTGGCGGGCGACGCCTTCGGACAAACTGCCCGAGGACATCTCGGAAAGGCCATTCCGTTCAGACTGGGCGGCCTGGACTGTGGCTGACCTGCTCGATATCCGCTGGAGCAATCAGTCCCTGGAGCGCAATGTCTTAAGCCAAGCCTATCAATGGGAAGAGCCACGCCTGCCAATGCCTGTGAAATCATTCACACAGTGAGATAGCCCCAAGGCTAGGGCTAGCTTTGATCTCCAGAAAGCCGGCCCAAGGTTGCGCTGTATCACTGCACCCAACTCTCATCTGCGCTACAAAGCCCATATGAACGTTGTATGAGGCATGCCATGACCCATCTCTCTCCCCAAGCCATCAGCCAGGACGTCTTGGCCGAGAAATACCTGGCCGCTGGCGAGCAGTCCGATCAAGACCTGTTTGAGCGCGTCGCCAAGGCGCTGGCCGCCGTTGAAAAGCCTGAACTGCAAGCACACTGGCAGCAGCAGTTTCTGCACAATCTGCAGCGCGGCGCGATTGGTGCGGGGCGCATCATGGCCGCCGCCGGGCTGGATACCAAGGCCACGCTGATCAACTGCTTTGTGCAGCCCGTAGCCGACGCTACCAATGGCTTTGACGCCCAGGGCAACCCCGGCATCTACACCGCGCTGTCGCAAGCGGCCGAGACCATGCGGCGAGGCGGTGGGGTTGGCTACGACTTCTCCAACCTGCGCCCACGCGGCGCGCTGGTGCGAGGCACGAATTCGCACGCCTCGGGGCCCTGCTCCTTCATCGATGTGTTTGATGCATCGTGCACCACGGTGGAATCAGCCGGTGCGCGGCGCGGCGCCCAGATGGGTGTGCTGCGCATCGATCACCCCGATGTGCTGGAGTTCATCACCGCCAAGCGGCAAAAGGGCCGCTGGAACAACTTCAATGTCTCGGTGGGTGTGAGCAGCGCTTTCATGCAGGCCGTTAAAGACGATGCCGACTGGGATCTGGTGCATATCGCCAGCCCCAGCGATGCCCAGATTCAGGCCGGCGCCCATCGCCGCGAAGATGGGCTGTGGGTCTATCAAACCCTAGCTGCTCGCGCGCTGTGGGACAGCATCATGCAGTCGGCCTATGACTTTGCCGAGCCCGGCATTCTGTTTCTCGACAACATCAACGCCGACAACAACCTCTGGTACGCCGAGCAGATTGCCGCCACCAACCCCTGCGGTGAGCAGCCACTGCCGCCCTACGGCTGCTGCGACCTGGGGCCGATCATCCTCACGCGCTTTGTGCGTGAGCCGTTTACGCCCCAGGCTTTCTTCGATCTGGAGGCCTTTCGTGCCGCCGTCGCCGTTCAGGTGCGCATGCTGGACAATGTGCTGGATGCCACCGTCTGGCCACTGCCCGAGCAGCAAAATGAGGCCCGCCAAAAGCGCCGCATCGGCGTTGGTTTTACCGGGTTGGGCGACACTTTGATCCTGCTGGGCCTGCGCTACGCCAGCGATGAAGGTCTGAAGCAGGCTGAAACCATCGCCCGCACTATGCGCGACGCAGCCTATGCCGCCTCGGTCGAGCTGGCGCAGGAAAAAGGGGCTTTCCCGCTATTCAAGGCCAAGCAGTATCTGCAAAGCGGCTTTGCCAAGCGCCTGCCCAAGGACTTGCGCGCCGCCATCAAAAAGCATGGCCTGCGCAGCAGCCATCTGCTGTCGATTGCGCCCACGGGCACCGTGTCGCTGGCCTTTGCCGACAATGCATCGAACGGCATCGAGCCTGCTTTCTCTTGGACTTACACGCGTAAAAAGCGCACGGCAGACGGCGGCGAGCAGTTCTACACCGTGCAAGACCATGCGTATCGCCTCTACAAAGCTTTGCATGGCGACGATGCGCCGCTGCCCGACTATTTCGTCAGCGCGTTGGAGATGAGCGCCAGCGAGCATGTGGCCATGATGCGCTGCGTGCAGCCGTATATCGACACCTCGATCTCCAAGACCGTCAACATCCCGGTCGACTATCCGTTTGAGGATTTCAAGAAGCTCTATATGGAATGCTGGGAAGCAGGTCTGAAGGGCTGCGCCACCTATCGCCCCAACGACACGCTGGGCGCTGTGCTGTCGGTGGAATCTACGCAAAATCAGGCTCAAACGCAGGCTGACAAAGCGCTAGCAGCTATGCATTCAGGACTTGAAACCGTGATTGAGCGCCGCCCCGAAGGCCCGCTCAACGCTGTGGTGGACAAGATCGAATACTTCACCCACGACGGCGCAAGGCGGCTGTATCTGGTGGTGAGCTTCATGATCGTGGATGGAGTGGAGCGCCCCATCGAATTCTTTATGCCCGTGGGCCAGACGGGCGAGAGCCAGCAGTGGATCACCGCCACCATGCGCAGCCTGAGTCTGGCCGCACGCGGCGGCTTTCTGGACAAGGCGCTGGCCGACTTGCGCAAAGTTGCCTGGGACCGCGGCCCCATACGCTACGGCAGCATGGCGCGCGAAGACGGCAGCCGCATCCCGCTGTGGCATGACAGCGAAGTCGCCCTGCTGGCCTATGCGATTCAAAGCATCATCGCCAACCGGGGCCTGCCGCAGCCCGCACCGAGCACCAGTGCGTCGCCGGCTTCTCCTGCCGAGGTTCACATGCCGCTCAACGGCCATGTCAGCGGAAAGAAGTGCCCGGAGTGCGGCGCGCACGCCATGATCCGCAAGGACGGCTGTAACTTCTGCACGGCCTGCGGCCATGTGGGTGCGTGTGGATAGGACAAGGTCTTAGTCTTAAGCCATCACTTAATCACTTCATCACTTCCCGTCAGCCCACAGACCTGACCGCTCGGCACGGCACGGCACGGCACGGCACGGTCAGAGTCTCAAGCGGCGGGAGGCACCGCATTCATCTTCAGATACTGCGACTGCAGCATGTACATGCGCAATGCGGTGCGATATGCCCCGTTGGCAAAGAATTCATCCACCAATTCGCCTTCAGGAGTAAAACCCAGCTTGTGGTAAATGTGGACGGCCTTGTCATTGCTCTTGTCCACGTACAGATACACCTTGTACAGGTTCAGCACCTTGAAGCCATAGTCCAGTGCCATTAGCATGGCTGTGGAAGCCAAGCCCCGCCCCTGAAAGCCAGGGTCAATGATGATTTGAATTTCGGCGCGCCGGTGAATCAGATTGATCTCCACCAGCTCCACCAGTCCTACTCTTACCAGCCCGTCTGCCACTACAAAGCGCCGCTCGCTCTGGTCGTGGACATGCTGCTCGTACAGACTGCTGAGCTCATCGAAGGTCTCGAACGGCTCTTCAAACCAGTAGCGCATGACGCTGGCGTTGTTGTTAAGAGAGTGGACGAACCTCAGATCATCGCGCTCTAGCGGGCGCAGTTGCAGCACCTCATTCATAACTTTTCCTTGAAAAAATGCCCTCATCATGCAGCGACTGCGCGACAGCTCAATGCAAAAAGCTCTTCATCACCAGAGCACTTCTCTGATGGCAGCACCTACCTGTGCTTGCCTGATACCGTATCAATCGCCGCTTTTCCTTCAGCAGCCGTGCCCTCGGCGGCCCCCTCATGCGCCGGGCTGCTCTCAGGCTCCTTGGGCAGCGCTCCCCGGGCGACATGGAGCATGTGCAAAGCCAGCGACTCATACAGTGGCCGCGCAATCATGCGCGAGACCATGCTGGCAATCATGGCCGAGGCCATCAGACTCAGCACCAGCGAATGTCCATCGACCATTTCCATGACGATGATGAAAGCCGTCAGCGGTGCCTGGGTCACTGCCGCCAGAAAAGCCGCCATGCCCATGGCAATCAGGGCTGGTGCGATATCTGTTGTGCCGGCAATGCTGGCCACGTTGTTGCCTACGCCGGCGCCAATCGACAGCGATGGCGCAAAAATACCGCCGGGCACGCCCACCCAGGCAGACAGCCAAGTGGCAATGAACTTGAGCGTGACATAGAACTCGGGCACATCGGCCTCGCCTTGCAACATGTGCTTGACCGCCTCAGAGCCCGCTCCGAAGGTAGCCCCGCCGGTGACAACGCCGATGACCGCAATCAGCAAGGCCAGCCCTGCTGCAAAGCGAATGGGAAAGCGTGACTTGAGCTTGTTGAGCCTCTCGGTCGAAGAGGTCAGCGACATGGTCATCAGCTTGGCAAACAGTCCGCCCAGCACGCCACAGGTCAGTGCCACCGTCAGACAGGGCAGCAAGTCTCGCCAGCTGAGCTCAGCCACACGAATACGGCCAAAGTAGCTGAGATTGCCGAAGACGGAAACCCCCATCAGGCCCGCCAGCACAATGGCCGCGATGATGAGGCCACTGGAGCGCGACTCCAGTTTGCGCGACAGCTCCTCAATCGCAAACACCACACCCGCCAATGGCGCGTTGAAAGCCGCGGCAATACCTGCGGCACCACCTGCCACCAGCAAGGCGTGGCTGTTGATGACGGATTTCGGCCCTAGCCAGCGCCGCGCCGAATGCATGACACCCGCAGCGACCTGCACAGAAGGTCCTTCACGCCCTATCGAAAGGCCCGCCAGAAAACCGGCGCTGGACAAGATGATTTTGGCCAATGACAGCCACAAAGACACAAAGCGGCTGCGCAAGCTGGCATCGACCGATGGCTCCAGCGTGGCTATCACCTGGGGAATGCCTGAGCCTGCAGCACCGGGAGCCCATTTGCGCGTGGCCCAGACTGCAGCGGCTGTGATCGCGGGCATCCAGATCAGCACCAGCCAGCCGTGAACGCCTTGGTAGATGCTCTCGAAAAACTCAAATGCTGCATCGGCTAACAGCGTAAAGGCCACCACACTAAGACCTGCTGCTGCCGCATAGGCCAGCACTACCGTACGCTCGAGCCATCGCTGACCGTCGCGCATTTCTTCGTTGAGGTTATGGAAAAAATCGGGCTCTTGCTGCATGAGAAGGGTAGTAAGGGCTGGCGGTCAACCAACCCATTCTGCGCCGCATTCGAAACATTCACATATGCAATTACCACATCCGGCCAAACCCAGCACACAGCCACCTGTGCTGAAGAGGTTCCAAACACATTTCAAAGCGCCAGATACCAGCGCTTGACCGCATCTCCCGCCTGCGCCAGCACGGCGTCGCGCTCCGCCGCATCCAGCTGGCTGCCGGTGAAATAAGCCGTCACCAGCAGCGGCTTGGCTTTAGGCGTTGGCCAGACGATCAGCGTGTCATTGGCCGTGCCGTTCTCGCCGCTGCCGGTCTTGCCGCCCGCTTTCCAGTCTGCAGGCATCCCTGCCCTCAGGCGCTTGTCGCCTGTGCGGCTGGCCATCAACCATTGAAGCAGCAGATTGCGCTCTGCCTCTGGCAGCACAGTGCCTACCAGCAGCTTTTGCAGACTGACCAGCATGGCAGCAGGCGTGGTCGTGTCGCGCTCATCGCCTTTCACAGCCGTATTGAGTTCAGGCTCAAAGCGGTCCAGTCGGGTCTGGTGATCTCCCATCAGGCGCAGCCAAGCCGTCAGCCCTTCTGGGCCACCCGTAGCCTTGAGCAGAAGATTGGCGGCCGTGTTGTCGCTGACCACCACAGCCGCTTCGCACAATTGCTGCAGCGTCATGCCTGCATCGGTATCCGCATGCTTTTCGGTAATCGGCGACCAAGGCACCAGATCGGCTTTACGGTACTGAAATGTGCGATCCAGCGGCAAGCGTCCACGCTGCACTTCATTGAGTGCATGGGCTGCCAGCAAAGTCTTGAAGGTGCTGCATAGGGGAAAGCGTTCCTGACTGCGCCAACCCGCCTGCTGCCCCGTGGCCGTGTCGCGCACAAACAGGCCAAGGCGCCCGCCAGACATGGCTTCCAGCTTGGCCAGTTCACGCGTGGGCAGCATGGTGGCGTGCATGTGCTTTGTGCCGTCCATGGCGCAGCCCGACATGCCCCAGGTGCCCAGCCCCAGTGTGGCGGCAGTTGTCAGCAGGCGGCGTCTTTGCATAAGTTCCTCTTGATGTTGATGTGCAATAAAAAGCAGTCTACGAATGAATTCAACGAGCCACCAGCGACAATAATTGCCATCACTCATTAGATAAACTTATACATAGCCATGCAGCTCCCCCTCAATGCACTGCGTATGTTCGACGCCGCAGCGCGCCATCTGAGCCTGACGCGTGCGGCCGAGGAGCTGCATGTCACCCAGGCCGCCGTCAGCCAGCACATTCGCAATCTGGAAGACCGGCTGGGCAAGCCGCTGTTTCGCCGCCTGCCGCGCGGGCTGGCCCTGACCGACGAGGGCCAGGCCCTGTGGCCTGCGGTGTCGCAAAGCTTTGAGCGCATTGCCCAGTCACTGCAGCAAGTCGCCGCGCCGCGTGCGCGCGAGATTCTGACCGTAGGTGTAGTGGGCACGTTTGCGATTGGTTGGCTGATTCCACGCCTGAGCCAGTTTCAGCAACTGCACAGTCATATCGACCTGCGGCTGCTGACGCACAACAACCGCGTGGATCTGGCGGGCGAAGGGCTGGATGCCGCCATACGCTTTGGCGACGGTGCCTGGCATGGCACAGAGGCGCAGATGCTGCTGCGCGCCCCGCTCTCGCCCATGTGCGCGCCCGCATTGGCGGCGCAACTGCGCGAGCCTGCTGACCTGGCCCGCCACACGCTGCTGCGCTCTTACCGCACGCAGGAATGGGAAGGCTGGTTTGCAGGCCTGAGCCAGCCCACGCCCCTGGCCAGCGGCGCCATGTTTGATTCATCGTTGACGCTGGCCGAAGCCGCCGCCCAGGGCGCAGGCGTGGCCCTGCTGCCCACGCGCATGTTCGGCCACATGCTGCAGCAGGGGCGACTGCTGCGCCCATTTGCGCATGAGGTGGATACAGGGGCCTACTGGCTGACCCACCTGAAATCACGCAACGACAGCGAAGCCTTGCAGATCTTTCGCCAATGGCTGCTGAGCGCGATGCAGGCGGATGCGCAATAGCAGTTAAATCGACTTCAAACCCTTTCTAGTATTGCGCAAGCAGCTATCAAATTTACAAATAGAGCATCCGCACTAAGCCTCATCACACCGCATGGCTTCGCTGCTGCAGTTACAGTAGTAATCCCGTCGGCGCCGCACTTTCAGGCGCTGTTGTTTTTCTTTTTTCACTGCCCTGCCTTGACCGCTGCAACCACCTTGCCCGTTCTGTATTCCTTCCGTCGCTGCCCTTACGCGATTCGCGCCCGTCTGGCGCTGGCGCATGCGGGCCTGGCCTGCGAGCTGCGCGAGATCAATCTGCGCAACAAGCCCCAGGCACTGCTGGATGCATCGCCCAAGGGCACGGTGCCGGTGCTGGTGCTGCAGGACGGCAAAGTGATCGACCAGAGCCTGGAAGTTATGCTGCATGCGCTGCGCAGCAACGACCCCGATGGCTGGCTGCAGCCCACACAAGGCAGCCTGGAAGAGATGCTTGCTCTGATCGAGCGCAATGACAGCTTCTTCAAGCAGGCACTCGACCGCTGCAAATACCCCGAGCGCCATGAAGCCGAGGCCGTGAATCAGGCCCAAGCCGATGCGCTGACCTGGCTATCCGAACTCAACGACCAGCTCGAAGAAACCGGCTACCTGTTCGGCCTGAACCCCAGCCTGGCCGATATGGCACTGCGCCCCTTTGTGCGCCAGTACGCCCGCATTGATGAAGCCCAGTGGAACGAGCAGCCCTGGCCCCATCTGCAGGACTGGCTGCAGCGCTGGATTGACTCTGCCCTGTTTGCCGAAGTCATGGAAACCTATCCGGGCTGGGTGCCTGGAGCTACCGGCCCGACGTTTGTCAGCGAAAGCGACGAGAGCCAATAATTTCATAGCTGTCAGCGCTTTACAGATAAGCGTTACAGGCTGTTTTGAGCATGAAAAAAGCCCCGACAGCTTGCACTGCCAGGGCTTTCTTTTTGAAGGCACTGACTGCGATCAGTAGTAGCCCACCATATTGATAAACCAGCCCTTGGCACGGTAATCGTCCACCTTGGTCAGGTCGCCCTTGAAGTCGGTGAAGTTGTAGCCCACGCCCAGGCGCAGGTTCTTGGTGATGTCACGGTCTACGCCAACCAGCCAGCCGTTCTTGTCACCACCGTCCTTGACGCCCAGCCAGCGATATTCGGCCAGCGCATGCCACTGGTTCATGACTTCGTAGCGCGCCTGAACGGCGGCAAACGTGGTGGCAGAGTCAAACCACTGGCCTGTGCCGCGACCAAAGCGGGCCTTGCCTTCACGGTGGGCCAGTTTCAGGGCCGACTCCCACTTGTGATTCCAGCGGTACACGCCTTCCAGCGACACCACATGCGACTGCTGGTCATAGTAGGCAGCCGAGGTACTGGCCGTGCCATCCCAGCCGACCTGGCCCAGCGAGCTCATGTCATACAGATAGGTGTAGCGGCCAAACACGCCCCAGCGCGAGCTGTCCCAGGGGCGGTAGGCGAAGCCCAGGCTGCTTTCCACCAGCTTGGCACCGGCTTCGGCATGGTTCTTATCCTTGGTTTCGGAGTAGTTGAGCTTGCCTGCGATGCGCCAGCTGTTGTCGACCTTGTGGGTCAGGTAGTTGGTCAGCACCCATTGCGTGCGGTTTTCCGAGCCCGAGTCGCGGCGCCACTCGACCTTGCTGCTCCAGTTGGTGCGCACATTGGTGCGACCGCCATAAAGGCTGATGGCATCGCGGCTGACATTGCCGGTGGTAGCCGTCAGGTCGCCATGCTGCAGCGTGTAGCCCAGACGCCAGTTCTGACCCGGATAGAAATCCATACCAAAGGTATGGGCCAGGCCAGAGCCAGTGCGCGGGTCCTTCAGGTACTGGCTTTCGTTGAAGATATTGGTGCGCTGGCTCAGACGCCAGCGCTGACCCAGCGTGAGTCCGGGGCGCTTGCCGTTGTTGAACAGGCTGTCGTACTGCGTCGTGTCTGTAGAGACCGTATAGGCACCGTAGAAGCTGTGCTCGGGCGTCAGCTTGTACTCGCCCGACATAGTCAGCGCATTGCCACGGCTGCCATGTGTCGCTTCGCCACTAACCGAGGACTGGTTGCCAAACAGATAACGTGCGCCAGCCGTCACCGCATCGTTGTTGCGGTACTTGCCGCCGTCGTTGTCCAGCGTGGCCTGGCCAATCCCGTACAGCTCCAGAGAGGGACTGATGCGCTGGCTATACTTGAGTGCCGCCAATGTGCCAATGCCCTGGCCGCTGTAGCGGTCTTCATCGATGCGGCGCACTTCAGCGGTCAAAGCGCGCTTGTCATCCATGCGCCATTCGGTGGTCAACTGGGTTTGCGTCAATGACTCGCCACCGCGCTCGGCACGGCTGTGCTTGGTGTAGAGGGTCATATCGGGGCTCAGCTCGCCCAGCAGCTCGGTGCCGTATTCGGTAACGTCCTGGCCCAGATAGTCGGTGCGCGCGGTAGATAAACCGGCATCGACCTTGCGCCACCAGGCGCCGGCGCTCCAAGCGCTGTCGGTGATGCCCTGCTCCTGCAGATTGACGCGGGCCTCGACCGCAGTGGCATCGCCCTTGCGCGCCGCAGGAGGATTGAGTCGCGTAAAGCTCAAGCCGCCATTGTCCGAGAAGAACACCGGCACGCTGGTCGATTCGCTCTGGCTGCGCTCCACCTTCAGATAAGTGCCGCGCCCTGCCTGCAGCGTCAGGTCCACACTCTTGAGCTTGTAGTCGTCGCCTTCGTTTTGCTCATCGACGTAGGTGCCGCCCACGGCCACATGCTCGCCAATCCACTGCTTGCCGCGGCCACCCACGGTCATGTTCTTGCGCAGATCACTGGGAGCGTATTCGTAGTCCACCAGCAGGCGCTGCTCGTAGCCGGAAAGCGGCGCATCACGGGTGATGGTATTTGCACTTTCACTGGCAATCTGGGCCAGCGGACGGCGCGTGATGATGCGCCCCTGGTAGGAGTCCACCTCATAGTCCGCACCGCGCACCAGTTGCTGGGTGCTGATGGTGCGCCCCGTGGCACGGTCACGCACTTCCAGCATGACGATGTCCGAGCCGGGCAGGATGTCGGTATGGCGCAGGTAGTAGAGGCTACCGCCCGTGCCCAGCAGCTCGGTATGACCATGAGCGGTATTGCTGTCGGAAGCAAACACGCGCAACTGCGACTTGGCCTCTCCCAGTTTGGTGGTCTCGTTGCTGCGCAGATTCGCGGCAGCACCGTACAGCGAACGCTGGTACTGCGCAAACTCGGTGCCTGTGAGGCCGGTGGCGTAGTTGCCCCACAGGGCCTGGTTTTTGTCCCAATCGGCACGCAGGTACATGCGGCCTTGGGTGTCTACATCCCGCGTGGTGGTGGAGTCATCACCGTAGGTCAGGTAGTACTGATCGGGGTCGAGACGGCGGAAGACGTCACGCGCATAGGTGTCGGTAAAGCCGTTGAAGAGGCTGCCTATGGGACGCTCGGTGGTGTCCGCCTGGGCGGTGATCAGGTATTTCGATTGAAGCTTGGACTTTAGGTAGAAGGCCAGACGCGCATCGGTGAGCAGGTCTTTGTCTCTGCCCTCTTGCACAAACCCCTCGTGCGAGCCGCTGATGCGGTTGCCCTGCAAGGTGACGTCGGCCAGGGCCACGCCAAAGAAGTATTCGCCGGAAACATGGACGCCCAGCTTGCGCTCGACCTTGCCGCCTCGGCCGCCCACGGCCACGTCGAACTCATGCTGGCCCACGGGCATCATGTATTCGGCAACAAACTTGCCTTCCAGATCCACGGGGTAGCTCTGGCCGTTGATGTTCAGGGTCGTGCCTTCGGGGATGTTGCGGCCCTGAACACGGACTCTGGAGCCATAGAACGGGATGTTCTGCAGGCGCAGACCATTGCCGGCAAAGGCGCTGTTGATCAGGCTTTGCTTGAGCGCTTGCTGCACGGACAGCGAACCGTTCATGGATTTTTCCAGGTTGTCACGCAGCAGCGTGTTGGCACGCTGTTCGTCCTGCGGGGTGACGAGCTGGAATTTGCTGGGGTAGGTTTCGTCAAACGGGACGTTGCTGCCGTCTTCCTTAGCCTTACCATAGGCCCGCACGACATAGATGAGTTCGTCACCCACTCGGTAGCGGTAGTCGCTGGACAGCTGACCATCCCACTCCGTCGACACGACGGCACCGACCTTGAGCGGCACGATGGCCACGGGCTTGACCAGATCGGTGTCGCTGCTGCGGTAGACCAGCAGTTCCATGCGCTCGATGAAGGCCGGATAGTTGCTGCGCACGTAGAAGTTGACCGGCTTGGTGATACGACCCATATCGAACGGCACCAGCGTGGGAGCGGAAGCCGTCAGCTCGGCCTGGCCCAGTGTCGGGTCTTCGGTCGCCCAGACCACGCCGCCATCGGGCAGCGAGAAGGAAAAGCGCCCACGCACATCGGCCTTGCCCGGAGCCTTGAGGCCCAGGGAGACACGGCGGTCAGGGGCCAGCTCTTGCGAGCTGGAGTGCTTGTCCTTGCCCTGGGTCACGGGCTTGTCGTAGCTCTCGGACTTAAGGCGGAACAGCATCTGGCCATCTGCATCGCATTGGCCATTTTGTGCTGCAGCGCGATCCACGACTGCGGTAGCAGCTTCTTTTTTAGGAGCAACTGTCTGCGCAGTGCTGCCAGCAACGGTCTCTGCCGTGGTTTCAGCGGCCCAGACTCCTGCCGCCGAACCAGCCATCAAACTCATGATGGTGTAGTCAAGCAATTTCATTTTCATGATCTGAACCTCAGTGAGTCGTGGCTTTCTTATTGGAGCGATGGGCGGAGGCTGGGGCTGCACCCTCTTCTGCCTGGACTTGAAGCTTTTGCTTCAACTCACCGGACAGATGGGGCAGCAGTGCCTCATACACCGCCTTGGCTCGTGCCAGGCCCAGCTTCTGGTTGTAGGCATGGCTGGCTCGCACATCGGTGTGACCGACGATGGAGACAATGCCGCCGCCCTGCCCGTTCAGATAGGCCGCCACTTTTTGCAGCAGCTCCTGGAACTCGGGGCGCACCACGGATTTGTCGGTTTCAAACAGCACGGTACCCAGCACGGCGCCATTGGCGGTGACGCCGCTGACCAGACTGCCTGCATCATTGACCTGACTGCGCACGGTGACCTTGGTGGCTGCCTGCACATCGGCAGGAAGCTGGGCCACGATGGCCTTGCGCACTGCATCAGCACGGCCAAAGGCCACGGCTTCGCTTTCTCCATTGGCGCTGATCAGCAGATCACCGCCGCCGTATTGCTGCACCTTGGCAGCGACCTTGGCGATCACACTGTTCTCGCCCAGATACTGGCTGCGGATCTCGGTGGAGCCTGCGGCAAACAGCACACTGCCCAGTTCGATCTCGGCCGTCTTTTGCTCGGCGGCCATGAACTCGGGGTTGAGCTGCACGCCAAAGTCAAAGCGCACAGGCAGGCCTGGAGTGATACGGCGCAGCAAGGGGTTGCTGGTGGTGAATTCAGCGCCCGCTGGCAGGGTGCTGGGGTCAACCTTCAGGATGAAGTGTCGGCCACGCTCCCAGCGACCACCATTGACGCCGACCAGGTGGTAGCGACCGAAGGGGTCGGTTTCCATCAGCAGGCCTTCGACCGAGGCAATACGCACGCCGGGAATACCGCGTTCGTCAATGCCGGTGCTCTTGATGATGTAGTCCACACCATAGCCGTCAGCGGTCTGGCTGATCTTGCGCTCGACTTCGATGGCTGCGGCATTGCGACCAGCAGCGGCTTCACCCGTCTTCTCGATCTGGGTCTGACCGGCAGCGTTCATGCGCACGGTGATGCCCTGATCGTTAGTCAGCACAAAGTCGTCGGTGAAGTCCAGGCTCTTGAGCTTCTGGTGGATGACCATGGTGTGCTTGGCAACCGGGTCGGCTTCGGACTGGCGAGCGGTGATGCTGCCCAGATCCAGGCCATGCAGCAGCGGCGAGCTGGCGTCCGCCTGCGGCTGTGCGCCGTCACCCTTGTCCACGGTGGTGGAGTTGGCGATGTAAGCCGCAGGTGCAAAGCCGCCCTGGGCCTTGAGGCCAGTCAGCTTGGCGCTGTCTTGCCAGCCGTCACGGTCTCGGTCGTCAAACACGGTGCCGAAGATCAGAGAATCATCCAGCAGCGGATCGCTTACCAGCTCCACCGAAGCGGTTGCCTGGTTGGAGATGCTGTCACCCACGTTGTTGCGGGCAAAGGCGGTGTTGACATGGTTGCCCGGACGCACGCCGGCGCCCACACGCATCATGTAAGTGATGGTGCCAGTCTGGTTCACATCCAGCGTCACGCCGCTGAACTGCACGGGGCGCACGCCCGATGCGGTCACGGCCGAGCCCAGGCCCACGGCGCTCATAGAGCCGTCAACAAAGGTAAAGCCGTTGGCTGCCGTATCGACCACATTGGCATTGACGACCTTGACGGCGCCCACGTTCTGAATCTGCAAGCTGTAGCGCACCAGATCGCCGATCTTGGCGGTACGCACGGCAGCGGTCTTGACGATGCGCAGCAGCGATTCGTCAGGCTTGACGGTGACCTTGATCACGGCGTCATCGCAGTTGTTCGGATTGAGCTTCTCGCAGATGCGGTAGTTGATGGTGTAGTCGCCAGCCGGCGTGCCCGAGGGCACGGTCACCTTGCCTGTCACCACATCCAGCACGGGCACACGGGGATCTCCACCAATGGGCTGGGCCGGTGTAGTCACCTTGCCGGTGATGAGATCGGGCGTGAACGGCGTGCCGTCCAGCGTGTCGTTCTCCGAATAGGCATTGCCCACTTCCTGATCACCCGAGCCACGGTTGCCCGTGTAGCTGTCGTCCTTGGCGTCGATGGGCGAAGCCGTCACCTTGACGGTGATGGTGGCCGTATCGCAGACCGTAGGGGCCAGCTTGTCGCAGATCTGGTAGACGATGGAGTAGTCACCCGCAGGCGTGCCTGCAGGCACGGAGACGATGCCGGTTGCCACATCCAGCACGGGCACGGAGCCGCCGTTGATGGGCGTGGCGGGGGTCATGACCTTGCCAGTGATCTTGGAGGGGTCAACGGGCTCGCCGTTCAAACTGTCATTGGCATAGGCATTACCAGCATTGCTGGAACCTGTATTGCTCTTGACGGGAGGCAGTGGATCATCGACGGCATCAATTTTTCGCTCTACCTCGGTCGTCACTGAACAATTGCCGCTGCAAACAGGCGTATAGCCATCATCACTGGGCACCCCTTCAACCTTGTTGTTCACCTGCATCAGCGCAGCCGCAGTGACGCGGGCATCGTAGGTGACGGTGTAGGTGCCGGGCACCGTGCCCTTGGGCAAGGTCAGCACCAGAGACGAACCATTGATGGAGTAGCTGAAGCCTGGGGCCGAAGTCACAGCCACAAACTCAAGGCCCTGACTCAGGTTGTCCACCATGCTGGAGACGGCTTCGGTCAGCGACGCATTGCTCACCGTTGCAGTCAGCGTATAGGGAATGGTCTCCCCAACCTTTGCGCTGGTGGCTGCCGAAGTCTTGGTGAAGGTCACCACAGGCTTGGCAACAGGAGTTTCCGTTGCGCAGTTGATGGCGCAGCTGGGGTTGTCCGAGCCCGTGCCAATCACGGAGTTCACTACCATGCCCGAAGCCTCTGTAGTGGCCTTGGCCGTATAGGTGAAGGTATAGGTCTGCTTGCTGCCATCTGCCATCGGTGCCTGACCAGCAGGAACCGTGATCTTGAGCACCTGACTACCTGCGGTCGGCTCAGTCACAACCCATCCGGCCGGGACCGTATTGGTTTTGACAAAGCTCAGGCCCTTGCCCAGCGTGTCCTGCAGCAGGATTTCATCGGTGGTAGGTGCATCCCAGACATTCAGCGTGAGGGTGTAGACCAGTTCCTTGTCCACCGCAATCGGCGAGACACTGGGAGCCACGGACTTGCCGTAGCTGACCTTGGAAGTGATGTAGGGGGTTGCAGTGCTGCAGCTGGCTCCTGCCTCACACACCGCAGTACCGCCACCGCCGCTGCCCAGAACCGCATTGGTCAGCGGACTCACAGCCCCAGCAACCACCTTGACCTTGTACTTCACGCGATAGGTGCCCGGCACTTTGCCTGCAGACAAGGTCAATGTCAGCGGACCTGCAGCACTGCCAGCAATCTGAAGATCACCGGCGGCACTGCCCGCCACATATTCAAGGCCTTTGCCCAGAGTATCGGTTAGCACCACATCAGAAGTGGTCTGTGCGTCAGACACCTTGACCAGGACCTGATACTCAATCTCGTCGTTGAGCTGAGCCTTCACTGCCGTGGTGGTCTTTGAGTACTCCACCTTGGGTGCACTCATCACGTGACCCGTGTTGCAGGCGGCCGAGCAGCTTGGCAGCGAACCCGCAGGTGGCGTACCGCCCGTGGGATTGTCTGCGGTGACCACATTGCTCAGGTCAGCGCTCTTGGCGCCTGCCAACACTTCTGCGGTGTAGCTCACCACATAGGTGCCGGGCACTGCGCCCGCTGGCAAGGTAAAGGTCTGCGCGGAGCCTTGAGAGCCCTGCACGAAGCCGGTGTTGGAAACCACCACACCGAACTTGAGACCCGCGCCCAGCGTATCGCGCAGCACCACCGCATCGGTAGTCTGCGAACGCTGCACCACGACACTCAGGGTGTAGGTAATGTTCTGCCCTACCTTGACTTGCGCATTCGAGCCGGGGTTGGAGGTCTTGCTGTAAGTCACCACCGGCGCTTCCAGCGAGTGGGTGGTCGAGCAGGTCACACACGAAGGTGCGGGTGCATTGGGGTCAGTCGGATCACCACCGCCCGCAGGTACGACCTTGTTCTCGACCTTGGAAACCGCGCTGGCCGTCACTTTGGCACGGTAGCTGACTGCGTATGTTCCGGGCTTGGCTCCTGCAGCCAGAGTGAAGCTGCGATTGGAGCCACTGCCCCCTTCCACAAAACCAGCTGCATTGATGCTAATGCCTTGGTATTCAAGGCCTGCTCCCAGCGTGTCCGTCAGGACGACAGGCGACAAGGTCGCTGCGTCCGCCACTGTCACCTGCAAGGTGTAAGTAATGAGATCATCGACCTTGACCTTGGACTGATCTGCTGGCGATGCCAGTTTGCTGACAGCGATAGCTGGCTTTTTGACCGTCACGCTGACAGAAGAGCAATAGTCCGCCTGCTGACAAGCTCCCGGGCTAGGTGGCTCGCCACTGTTAGCGGGGTCATTGCCGCCACCCACGCTTGCGTAGTTGGTAACAGCAGTCTGCAAAGCAGCTGCGGACAAAACATTCACTGGCAGTTGAATGTCAGAGCTTCCGCCCGAGGCAGCCAGGTAATTGCCGCTATTGCTGACGCAGCTCACCAACTGACCGGAATAGGTACAGCTCCAGTTATTGGCGAGCAGCGTACCTGTCCACTTTGGCGTGATGCCATTGGGCAGCAGATCAAGAACCTTGATGGGTTTCTCGACAACAGATGGGCCTGTTGCAACAGTGCCCGTATTGGTCACAGTCAGCGTATAGGATGCATTGCTCTGCCCGATCACCCATTGGGATGCACTCGCGCGCTTGACGATGTTGAGCTTGGGAGACTCGATGATGATCTGGTGGTCCTCAACCTCTCCATCTTCCGCAATGCCTGTGGCATCCATATTGCGGGTCAAATCCGAATAGCGCAGGCGCACATAGGTCTTGCCAGCCTTCAGATCCTTGGGTAGCGTCCAGTTCAAAAGAGCCTGTCCACCACTGCAGATCGCAGTCGCCTTTTCGTCGCTGTCGAAACGACCATTGACGTTCATATCAATCCAGGCCGACACCTCGCCATTGCCACGGCAGGCAATGGGAATATTGGCCAAGGTTGCGCCAGCTTTAAGCACACTGATAGTCTTGTACTGCACAGGCCATGCATCTTCCTCCTTGCCTGCCGCCGCCAGCAAGCCACCGGAGTCGTCACCCGTTGCGCCGTCGCTATACGTGCTATTGGGTTCGGAATCAGGCCCTGAAGAACCCAGGTATTTCTGAGCTGGAGCCAGAAAGTCTGCCAGCTTGAATCCGGCCACATTGATATTTACCGCTGAGCCCGATGTACCAACACCATCATTGCTGAAGTTGATGTCGTCGATCAGATGCATGGCGTCGCCATAGGACTGGGGAGCATCGCCAAAGTCAGCAAACGGAACCACCAGACCAATGGCAATTGCGGTTTTGCCCTGCCCCTTCACGCCAAAGCTCATTTTCTGAGTACGCTTGGGTTGGGAGAATTTGAGGAAAGTGACAGCTGTTCTGCCGCCGTTACCCGAGTTACTGCTGGGTGTGTCGATCTGGATGCTGTTATTGCCCGTCAGGCTATTGCTACGAGTAATGCGATATTCCCCAGCAGCTGGGTTGGTCAGGCTGTCGATCAGATACCACTGACCTTCTGCGCTGGAGCGAATGTTCTCGTTGCCTGTCATCGACTCTGCGTCCGCAATGACAAAGCCACGCAGATTCAGATCTTTTCCGCCCACCTTGGAGTTGCACTCGACGTCAAAATCAATGTTCTTGGCGTTCTCGGAAATGATGCCGGAGACAAGCTGATTCTTGCTGCCTTCACCGCCAATGTTGTAGAGCACATCCAGCCGGTCGCCCTCATTGCCGCCCGAGCCTTTCCAGCCACCAGGGGTGTAACTGGTTAGCAAGCCGCCGCTGATCGAGGTGATATTGCAGGAAACATCGAGAATCACGCCCTGCGCAACCGCCAGACTTGCACTGGTGCTTGCGCCAGCATTCAGTCTGACGCCATTCTTGCCATAAGGGCTGGCCGGGTCGCCCCAGGTCAGCCAGAGAATTTCATTCTTGTACTTGCCACTACCGCCTGTGGCATAGGCAGCAGCCAGAACGGCCTGTGGCAGCCACAGCATCTGCAGCGCCAGCAGGATGCGCGCCAGCCAGTTGAACAGCTTCAATCGCCCCATAAGTCCAGTTACCCAAAGTCAAACTGGCGCGATTGTGGATCTAACAATTACACGACATAAATATACAAATAGATACTTTCTGTTTGTAAAAAGAATTCATTGACATGTAAAAAATATTGTAATCCCAACCCTCTCGTCAATGTAGGTGCTGTCTTACGTAAGTTTCAATACCCTTAGAAAGAACAAAAAATGGAAAAATTGTGGAGATGAGCCTTACTTGTCTTCATCTGTTGAAAAAAAACAACTCTCAGAAATTGTAAAAATTCTTTAACGTACTAGCAACTGACGCACAGAACATCTCACAAGGCTTCAAACATATCGTGCTGAAACAATAAAAAAGCGCCCGAAGGCGCTTGGATTTTTTGCTTAGTGCTATCAAAAACGAATCTTTTGTCCTTTGACCTGCAAAGTGAGCAACATCACAAAAAACGCCACGAAGCAAACAAACGACCAGTTGGCGATGGAGCCACCCAGAAAGGACCAGTCAACCGCTGCGCAGTCGCCCGAGCCCTGGAAGATCATGGGGATGGAGCGGCTGAAGGAGTAGTGCTCGATCATTCCGTAAAAATCGCGGCCGCAGGTGGCGAACTCCGGGGGATACCACTGCAGCCAACTCTGACGAGCCGCCACAAACGCACCAAAGCCACTTGCCAGCAGCGCTAGAACGCTCCAGCTCATCCACCAGCCTTTTTGGGCTCTAATGCTTGCCAGACCTGTGAAGATAGCTACCAAAATCAGTGCATAACGCTGCACGATACACATTGGGCATGGTTCCAGCCCCACCCCATGCTGCAGGTACAGACCAAAAGCCAGCATGGCCACGCAAGCAGCGCAAATCAGCGCCAGGATGCGCCGCGGCGCGGTTTCAAACCATTGAAGCATCAATATTCTTTCTGCGAAATTAGCCAAATATGCCAGGACCAAGGATAGCGCCTGAACTTAGGTCGAGCGCACATCGTGCGCGAGACAGCGGCAAGAGCTGTTTCTGTGCAAGGCTATCGCCCCCACTCCTAGCGCGAAGCGCATTGAGAGGAAAGACGCCACAGGGAAACCTCCCCTACCGCATGCACCGCCCCTTTCGCACGAGATGACGAGCAAAGGCCGCCCTGCGGCGAAGTCGTCGTCCCCCTCAGGGGGAAGGTGCGATAGCGCCTCAGGGGGAGTCAAATCCCTGCTGCCTCGTCCAGAAACACCTTGGCGCGGCGTGGTGTGACCACCAGGGTTTCACCTTCGCGCAGGCCCATTTCCTTGAACTGCTGGGCAGGAATCTGGGCTTCGATCAGCCCCTCATCTCCTGCATCACCAGCGCTTGGTGTTGTCTCGGATGGAATAAGTTCCAGCCTGGCGATGGGGCCAACCACAATCGCTCGCGACAACTGGGCCACGATGCCTGTGGGACGACCCTGGGCATCCAGATTCTGGCCGGGTGAATAGCGCTCCACCTCTAGATCATGGGGGCGCACATAGGCAAAAGCCTGGCTATTGTTGGCACCGCGTGCATCCGTGCTGTCCAGCTGCATGCCTTCGTCCAGATAGACGCGGCCATCGCTAGCGCGGCCCTTGAACAGGTTGACATCGCCCAGGAAGCCATAGACAAAAGGCGTGGCCGGGTTGTCCCAGACTTCCTGCGGCGTGCCTTCCTGCTCGATCTTGCCCTGATTGATGACGACCACGCGGTCGGCCACTTCCAGCGCTTCTTCCTGGTCATGGGTCACAAAGATGGAAGTCACATGCAACTCGTCGTGCAGCTGACGCAGCCATCTTCTGAGCTCTTTTCTCACCTTGGCGTCCAGCGCGCCAAAGGGCTCGTCCAGCAGCAGCACCTTGGGCTCCACGGCCAGAGCGCGGGCCAGCGCAATACGCTGACGCTGACCGCCCGACAGTTGCGAGGGGAAACGATCAGCAATCCAGTCCAGCTGCACCAGCTTGAGCAGCTTCATAACCTTTTCCTTGATCACGGCCTCGCTGGGGCGCTCCTTGCGCGGCTTGACGCGCAGGCCGAACGCCACGTTCTCGAACACGGTCATGTGGCGAAACAGCGCATAGTGCTGGAACACAAAGCCCACGTTGCGGTCGCGCACATGGACGTCGGTCGTGTCTTCACCGCTGAAATGGATGGTGCCAACATCGGCCGTTTCCAGGCCCGCGATGATGCGCAGCAAGGTGGTCTTGCCGCAGCCCGATGGGCCGAGCAAGGCGATCAGCTCGCCCGATTTGATATCGAGGCTGACATCGCGCAGGGCCTGAAAATCGCCGAACTGCTTGCTGACGTTACGGATTTCGATACTCATGATGAATCTCTTGTTCTGATCGAGGCCGCTCAGGCTGCCTTGACGGTTTTACTCGGTTGGATGCTGATCTGGCCAGGGCGCTCAGGCGGCGCCTCGGCAGCGGCCTTGGCCAGTTGCTCGGCACGCCATTCGGCAATCGATTTGATGACAAGGGTCACCAGCGCCAGCAAGGCCAGCAGTGAGGCCACGGCAAAGGCGGCTGCGCCCTGGTAGTCGCCATACAGCACTTCAACGTGCAGCGGCATGGTGTTGGTCTGGCCGCGGATATGGCCCGAGACCACGGACACCGCGCCAAACTCCCCCATGGCACGGGCGTTACACAAAATCACGCCGTAGACCAGACCCCACTTGATATTGGGCAGGGTCACATTCCAGAAGGTCTGCCAGCCGCTCGCCCCCAGCACCACGGCGGCCTGCTCTTCATCGCTGCCCTGCGCCTGCATCAGCGGGATCAGTTCACGCGCGATGAAGGGGAAGGTCACAAAGATGGTGGCCAGCACAATGCCGGGCACGGCAAAGATGATCTGGATCTTGTTGGCCGCCAGCCATGGGCCCAGCCAGCCGTTGGCACCGAACACCAGCACATACATCAGACCCGCCACCACGGGCGAGATGGAGAACGGCAGATCGATCAGCGTGGTTAGAAAAGCCTTGCCCTTGAACTCGTACTTGGCGATGCACCAGGCGGCGGCCACGCCGAACACCAGATTCAGCGGCACGCAGATCAGCGCGGTGATGAAGGTCAGCTTGATCGAGGAGATGGCATCGGGCTCGGCCAGCGCAGCGAAATAAGCATCCCAGCCCTTGCGCAGGGCTTCGCCAAACACCGACAGTAGCGGCAGGATCAGGAAGATCAGCATGAACAGCAGACCCACCGTGGTCAGCACCCAGCGCACCCAGCGTGGCTCGGTGGTGGTCATCTTGCCCAGCTTGGTGCTCTGGGGCGGGGCCGTGATCTTGTAGAGCAGCACCAGCGCAATCAGCGCCAGCACCACACCGGTGAGCAAATGCGCCCAGATGGGCAGCATATTGGGAAACAACGCCTGAACGGCTTCATGAATCTTGGACATCAACGGCCTCCCTGAGCCTTGCGTTGCCAGGCCTGCAGTGCATTGATGAACAGCAGCAGCACAAAAGAAATCACCAGCATCACAACAGCCACGGCAGTGGCGCCAGCCAGATCATGCTGGTCGAGCTTGCCCATGATGATCAGCGGCGTGATCTGGGACTCCATGGGAATATTGCCGGCAATGAAGATGACCGAGCCGTACTCCCCCACCGCACGGGCAAACGCCATGGCAAAACCTGTCAGCAAGGCCGGGGCGATATGCGGCAGGATGACCTTGTAGAAAATCTGCCAGCGCGACGCGCCCAAGCTGGTCGCAGCTTCTTCCAGCTCTTTCTCGAAATCTTCCAGCACGGGCTGCACGGTACGCACCACAAACGGCAGACCGATAAAAATCAGCGCAATTGCAATGCCGTTGGCGTTATAGGCCATCGAAATGCCCAGCGACTCGAAGTACTGACCAATCCAGCCATTGCCCGCATACAGCGCCGACAGCGAGATACCCGCCACGGCTGTGGGCAGCGCAAAGGGCAAGTCCACCAGCGCGTCCACGATCTTTTTGCCGGGGAAGGAATAGCGCACCAGAATCCAGGCGATCAGCAGCCCGAACACCGCGTTCACACAGGCCGCCACAAACGACATGAAGAACGACAGCTTGTACGAAGCCACCACGGGCGGCGCTGCCACGGCCTCCCAGAACTGGGCCCAGGTCATGGTGAAGCTGGCGGACATCAGCGCCACCAGCGGAATGAGCACGATGATGCTCAGATAAAAAATCGTATAGCCCAGTGTCAGCCCGAAACCAGGCAGCACTCGCTTGACGCCGCGCGCCTTGCGCGGGGCTGGGACAGCAGATGACATATTCAAAAGCGACTCACAAGGAGTTATTGGGTGCCCTTCTCGCCCACTGCATATAAACAGACGCGCCCCACACCAGGGACGCCAAGCAAGGGCCGCCCGGCAGCGAAGGCGTCGTCCCCTCCCGTAGCGCAAAGCGCGTAAAGAGAGGGGGAAGCAGCGCAGCGGCTCAGGGAGTGTTACTTGTACAGCTTGTCGAATTGACCGCCGTCATTGAAGTGCACCTTCTGAGCTTCGGTGAGCGAGCCGAAGTACTTGGCCACGGTGAACTGCTTGATGGGCTTGAACTGGTCGGCATGCTTCTTCAGGATCGCTTCAGAGCGGGGGCGGATCGCGTGCTTGGCCGCAATTTCCTGGGCTTCGTCGGAATACAGGTACTGCAGATAGTCGGTGGCCAACTGAGTGGTGCCCTTCTTGGCCACGGTGCGCTCGACCACTGCCACAGGGTTCTCGGCCACGATGCTCACCGATGGGTACACAGCATCGACCTTGCCCTTGCCAAACTCGCGGTCCACGGACACGACTTCGGATTCAAAGGTAATCAGCACATCACCGATATTGCGCTGCAGGAAGATGCTGGTCGCATCGCGGCCACCCTTGCCCAGCACAGGAACGTTCTTGTAGAGCTTTTGCACGAACTCGGCGGCTTGTGCATCGGTGCCACCCTTTTCACGCACCGAGCCCCAGGCCGCCAGATAGGCGTAGCGGCCATTGCCACCGGTCTTGGGGTTGACCACCACCACCTTCACATCGGGGCGGGTCAGGTCGGACCAGTCCTTGATGTTCTTGGGATTGCCATTGCGCACCAGGAACAGCATGGTCGAGGTCGTGGGCGATGCATCGTGCGCAAACTTCTTGTTCCAGTCCTTGGCAACCACACCGTTCTGGGCCAGGAAGTCCACATCGGTGGTTGTGTTGAAGGTCACCACATCGGCCGCCAGACCGTCATTGACCGCGCGCGCCTGGGCGCTGGAGCCGCCGTGCGACTGGTCCACCTTGATGTCAACGCCCTTGGTCTTCTTGTAATGGGCAATGAAAGCCGCGTTGTAGTCCTTGTAGAACTCGCGGGCCACGTCATAGGAAACATTGAGCAACTGGGTCTGAGCAGAGGCAGCGCCTGCTGCTGCCAGTGCGATGGATGCCAACAATGTCTTGAGCTTCACGGAATGCATGGTTCGCTGCCTTTTCTTGAGCAATGTGTAACGGTGCAGGCATTGTGCGAACTTGTCTTTAAAACTCAAAAGAATATATTCTTCTTTGTTTTCTCGAAAAAAGCATATAGAAGCTCAGCCGGGCAATGGCTCAGTGACTTGCGTCACCAACAGCCAGTAGCTGTAGCCTTTCAAGCTGCAGCCTTGCAATAGAGAGAGCTTGAGACAGCTGACAAAGTACAAAGCCGCGCCCATGCAAGAGAAATATAGTGAAAATAGCTGCAAACGCTTTCTGGGAAAGCGCTTGCAGCTATCAAATTAAATTCATTCAAAAGGCTTGATGCTCAAGCAACCAAGGCTGGCTCACCTGCAGCCTGAGCGCCAGAGCTCGCATATCCTGCCAGCCATGCCTGCTCATCCATCAAGGATTGCAGCAGTGCCAGACCCAGTGGCCAGGCCCCAAAGCCTGACTCCACATTGATATGGCCGGCATTTTGCAGCCGTACCAGCTCACTGCCCCAGGCCCTGGCATAGGCTCCTGCACGGCGGATGGGACAAAACGGGTCGTTGCTGCTGGCCACCAGAACACTTCGATAAGGAAGCTGTGCATAGGGCACGGGGGCAAAGTCCGCCAACTGCGCTCGCCGCTCCGGGTCGGCCGGAGCCACCAGCAAAGCGCCACGAACGCGAGAGGCTGCCTCCGCCCCCAGATGCACGGTAGCAATGCAGCCCAGACTGTGGGCCACAACAATGGCCGGGCGCTTATCCGAAAGCAGCAGCGCCTCCAGCTCCCCCACCCAGGCATCGCGATGCGGTACCAGCCAGTCTTGCTGCTGCACACGCACCGCCCCCGGGAGTTGCTCTGCCCAAAGAGATTGCCAATGGCCTGGCCCTGAGTTGCGCCAGCCTGGCACGATCACGATACGAAATGGGGATGTCATGCGCCGTCTCCTGCGACCGAGAGCGACTCAAAACCCGAACAAGGCTTTGCCGCTGGCGATCAGATAACAAGGCGGCCATTGTGGGCAGAGCCTGCGTAAATCCCAACCAATGATTTGTTCTTACCTTATGGGCAGAAGCTAATACAGAAAGAGAACCTACAGGACAGCCTTGTGCAGCCACCTCAGCCTTGCACAGGCGCAGAGATGGGGCTTCCGGGCATGCGCTCACCCAGAAAATCCAGAAAATGCCGCACCGCAGGAGCCAGCCCACGCCGGGACGGGAACACCGCATGAAGAATGCCCAGCGGGGGCCCCCATTGGGGCAGCAAGTGCACCAGAGTTCCACGCGTCAATTCCTCCTGACACATGTAATCCGGCAACCAACACATCCCGGTACCCGCCAGCGCCGCAAACTTCAGCGTCAGCAAGTCATCCACGACATAACGTGGCTGTAGCTGCAGCCTGTGCTCCTTGCCCTCCGGGCCTACCAGCAGCAGGCTGTAATGCCCATCCACAGCCGTCATGGCCATGCTGTCGAGCAGTTGCAGATCTTCCAAAGTGCGCGGCGTTCCCTGGCGCTGCAGCAGATCGGGGCTGGCCACGAGAATCTGGCGTGAGGTATCAAGCCGCTTGACCACCATGGAGCCGCTGTCGTCCAGATTGGCGCGCACACGCAGCGCCACATCAATGCCCTCTTCCACCAGATTGACGGCACGATTGGTGACCTGCATCTCCACCTGCACCAAGGGGCAGCGCTGCAGAAATTCGGGCATCAACTCACCCAGCACCGTCTGAGCCAGAGTCACCGGGCAGGTCACGCGAATGGTGCCGCGCGGCTCGGTCTGCACCTCGGCCACCGCATCGGACGCCGCCAGGGCCGCATCGCGCATGGCTTGTCCATGGCGCAAAAAAGTTTCGCCGACCTGGGTCAATGACAGCTTGCGGGTGGTGCGCTGCAGCAGGCGCACGCCTAAATGCCCTTCCAGCTCGGCGACACGGCGTGACAGGCGCGACTTGGGAATACCCAAGGCCCGGCCGGCAGCGGCAAAGCCACCGCGCTCGACCACCTCGACGAAATACAGCATGTCATTGAGATCCACCATGCACACTTCCTTGGACTCGATTGATTTGATATTTGGAACGATCTATCGCATTTTTGCAGACTTATCGAGAGCTTGAGTCGAATTTACAATCTATTCCATCGCGTTTCAGACCCAATCCCCGGCAGGCCACGGCTCGCCACCGGCAAGGCTCAAGAAATGTGTTCCAACAACCACCCTGAGGCATCCAGATATCAGCATGCAAATTCTGCACATTGACTCTGCCATCACTGGCAACAACTCCATCACCCGTGAACTAACTGCCGATATT
The DNA here is from genome assembly GCF_057369555.1 of Comamonas sp. FUJ_7. Taxonomy (NCBI): domain Bacteria; kingdom Pseudomonadati; phylum Pseudomonadota; class Betaproteobacteria; order Burkholderiales; family Comamonadaceae; genus Comamonas; species Comamonas sp. FUJ_7. The sequence continues at coordinate 231,283 of NZ_JBXXZI010000001.1, read as the reverse complement.
CTGGCCAGCCTGCAACAGGCTCACCCTGAAGCCAAGGTTGACTACCTCGACCTGGCCTTGAATGCCCCCAGCCACCTGAGCGCTCAGTCCCTGGGCTTTCGCACCGGCCAAGAAGCTGCCACAGAAATCGAACGACAAGAGAACGCTATCTCCGAAGCACTGGTGACCCAGTTCCTGGCTGCAGACGTCATCATCGTCGGCGCGCCTTTCTACAACTTCACCATTCCCACCCAGCTGAAGGCCTGGCTGGACCGCATTGCCCAGGCGGGCCGCACCTTCAAGTACACAGCCACAGGCCCTGTCGGCCTGGCAGGCGACAAGAAGGTCATCATTGCCTCGGCCCGCGGCGGCGCCTACAGCAGCAGCGCTGCCGGGCAAGCCATGGAACACCAGGAAAGCTATCTGAAGGTCATCTTCGGCTTCATGGGTGTGACCGACTTCACCATCGTGCGCGCCGAAGGCGTATCCATGGGCCCAGAAGCCAAGGCTGCAGCCATGCAGCGAGCCAAGGCAGAGATTGAACAGCTGCAAGCGGTGGCGGTAGCAGCCTGATCACCGGGCTGTGTCCAAAGACGCCGCCGACAAGATCCATGAATGAAGCCGGTACTTCCTGAGAAGTACCGGCTTTTTTGCAATTCACTCTATTTCTGACTTAAGTTTTGCGGAAAGTTGACGATATGAAGGATCCAAGCCACTGTTTTTTGATACGCTGAAAACAGTTTGTTAGTTTTTCGCTCAGCCCGTCTTTCGGGCTAACGAGCCGATTTGCCGATGCCTGCCTCTCGCCCCATCCCTGCCGCCGCCCCCCACACACACCATCGCTCCGACGAAAACTTCGTTTTCACGGCCATTGCCGTCTTCCTCGTGGCATCGCTGGTTCTGGGCGTGGGTGCCTATCAATACATGAAGCACTCCCAGCAGCAGGAGCAAGAACGCACCAACCGTCAGGCCTACAAGCGCTACAACGATTATTTGCAGTCCACAGACACCTCTGCATCTGAGCCTGCCGCCACACCAGCCGACCCTGTACACATGCAGCCTGCTGCTGCAGCACAACCGAGCATGGCTGAAAAGCTGCTCAGCCACCCTGCCGTCACCCCCGGCCCAGGCTTCAACGCCCCTGGCGTGCAAGAGACCGGCGTAGCCATCATCGATGCCATAGACCACGCCCAGTCTTCGGCCAAGCCCTGAGCTCGACAAGGCAGATGGCGCCTGCAGTACCACTGAGAGCGACTAACACCACTTAGCAAACCACAGGTTTGCGGTTGAGGCGAGGCGCGAAGCCACAGGCAGTACAAGCCTACGACAAGGCGAAGCAACGACGCGTATCTAGGGTGGTGTTAACTGCTCTTATCGCATCATCAAGCCGCCGTCGACCATCAGCACCTGCCCGGTGACAAAGCTGCCGAGTTCGGAAGCCAGAAACAGCACAGGTCCCGCCACATCCTCGGGCCTTGCCAGACGCCTCAAAGGTGTAGCCGCCATCAGCGACTCTCTGAAAGATTCCTTGCTGCCCTGCGTGCCCTGCGTCGGATAGACCAGACCGGGGGCCACGCAGTTGACGCGAATCCCCACCGGCCCCAGCTCCGAAGCCAGATTGCGGCTAAAGGCCACCAGTGCTCCCTTGGAGGTGGTGTAGTCGTGATAGGGCACGACCGGGTGCTCCACCAGATTGCTGACGATGTTGACAATGCTGCCCCGCGCACGCTGGCGCATGATGGGCAGCACCGCACGACAGACATTGAAGGCTGCGCCCACCGCACCATCAAACTGGCTTTGATAGTCCTGCCACTGCAAATCGTCAAAACGCTTGCGCTGCTCTGGATCGAAGGCATAAGGCTTGAAGGCGTTATTGACCACGATATCAATGCCGCCCACCTCAAGCACGATGCTCTCCACCATGCCCTGCACTGCATCAGAGGAGCCTACGTCGGCCCTGACGGCCCAGGCATCACCGCCTGAATCCTTGCCTGCAGCCAGACAGGCATCCACGGCCTTGGCCGCAGCCTCGTCATTGGACAGATAGTTGATGACCACCGTCGCCCCCTCACGCGCAAACGCCAGGGCAATGGCCGCACCAATGCCGCGACTGCCCCCCGTTACCAGCACCACCTTGCCGCGCAAGCCCATGGAAGAAGACTGACTCATATTCTTTATTCCTGCTGATCTAGCCAAACAACAACACTCAAAACAGGCATGCACTCAAGCAGAGACACCGAGGAAGGGCCGCCCCGCACCGATGGTGTCGTCCCCCTTGGGGGAAGCGGCATCGCCGCTCAGGGGGTCAAAGAGCCTTCACCACATCCGCCACCTTGATCTGCCGCTGCACCATGCCCAACGCCCGATAGGCATCGGCGCCCTTTTGCAGCGCAGCCATATCGAAGCTGCCCAGAGGCTGTCCCTTAAGCGCCGGCATGGAAGCCGCATTCCGCAGTCGAATCACATCCAGATTGATGTCGCGACGCGTGCCGTCAATCGCGTATTTGCTGGCCAGCACCGAAGCATCCTCGGGGTTCGCCATCATCCAGGCCGCGCTATCGCGGTAGCCCTTGAGGAAGGCCTTGAGCAATTCCTTCTTTTGCTGGAATACTTCTTCACGCACCACAAACATGTCGCTGGACATATTGAGGTGGTCGCTGACCTGCATCACATTCACCTCGCCAATCCCTTTGCGCAAGCCCACAGCCAGCCCGGTGTCGGTGGCCGCCGTGGCATCGACCTGGCCCTGCATCAAAGGAGCGAAGTTCAGCAGCCCGGTCACCACAATCGTCACATCGGACTCCTTGAGTCCGGCCTGATGCAGCATCACCAGCAGGTTCTGGCGCGTACCGCTGGCCAGGCTGTAGACACCAATTTTCTTACCCTTGAGGTCTGCGGGCTTGCGAATGCCCGAAGACTTGAGCGAGACCACATTGAATACGTTCTGCGGATAGATGTCGTAGATGGCTACCAGCTTTTCACCCTTGTCCAATGCCATGAAAAAGGAGCCGGGATCGGTAAAGGCCACATCGGCCTGACCGCTAAGAAGATTGCGAATCGCATCGCCACCGCCCGCACCCGGCAGGTAGGTCAGCTCCACCCCCTGTGACTTGAAAAAGCCTTTTTCCGGCTCGACCAGCAAATTGGTGATCTCGCTGATGGGCTTGCTCCAGCCCGCCAGGCGAATCTTGCCCTGCAGGGGCGTTGCCATGCTGGAGCCAGCCATGGCGAGACCGCTCAGGCCTGCACAGGCACCGAGCAGGCTGCGACGGGAGATAGACAAAGTCTGAAAACTTGCTTGCATGACAAATGACCCGAAAAGATGCAGTCGTAGCACACTCATCTGCTGCGGCTGGACTGCGGAGTTGAGAGGGAATGCGCACGCAGCAAGCGGCGCTCCAGCAATAGAAAGGCCTGATAAAGCATCAGCCCCAGCATGGCGATCAGCACCAGCACTGCAAACATCAGCGTGGTGTCCATCATTCCCTGCGCCGCGATGACCACGGCACCCAGGCCCTGGCTTGCGCCCATGAACTCGGCCACCACCACACCAACCAGCGCCAGCACTACGGCCACGCGCAGGCCCGCAAAAATGGCAGGCAAGCCTGTCGGCAGCTTCAGCCGCAGCAAGGTCTGCAGACGGCTCGCGCCCAGCATCTGAAACAGCTGCAAGCGCTGCGCGTCAACCTGTCGCAAGCCCATGAGCGTGTTTTCCAACAGCGGGAAAAAGCAGATCAGCGCCGTGATCAGCACAACCGGCAGCAGGCCAAAGCCGAACCACAGCACAAACAAGGGAGCCAAGGCCAGCTTGGGCACCACCTGGCTGACCACCACATAGGGCTTGAGCACGCGCTCCATCAAGGGGAACTCCGCCAAGGCCATGCCACTGACAAGCCCCACGGCACTGCCAATGAGCAGCCCCAGCAGCAAAGCCTTCAGGCTGGCCCACAGGTGCGGCCAAAAGTAGCCAGAGCGCAGGCCCGACCACAGAGACTCCGCCACCGCCGACGGTGCAGGTAGCACCAAGGAGGACAAGCCAAATTGCCTTGTAGCCAGCTCCCATATTGCGAGTACAGCTATCAAAAGCAAAGCGGACAGCAGGCGCGACTTGGTTAGCAGGAGCTTCATGCCACACCTCTGTCCATGGAGGCACGCACGCGGGCACAGTAATCGTTGAACACGGTGCCGTGGCGCATGTCCTGAGTACGCGGCTGCGGCAGCTTGATCGTCCAGTCATCCACAATGCGACCACCATGCATGAGCGCAATGCGGTCGCCCAGGTAGACGGCCTCGTTAATGTCATGGGTCACAAACAGCACCGTCGTTCCATGGCGCTGGCAGGTGCGCCGCAGATCGTCCTGCAGCTCGGCACGCGTGATGGCATCCAGCGCGGCAAACGGCTCATCAAGCAGCAGCAGCGCGGGCTCAAGAATCAAGGCCCGAGCCAGTGCCACGCGGCTTTGCTGGCCGCCGGAAAGCTGCCTGGGGTAATGCTGCGCATGGTCGTCAAGCCCCAGTTGTTCCAGCCACTGCATGGCAATGCGCTGATCCTGCTGCGTGGGCTTGCGCTGCAGCGACACCGGCAGCAGCACGTTATCAAGCACCGAATGCCAGTCCAGCAGCGTCGGAGCCTGGAACATGAAGCCCAGTTGCGGCCCGGGTTTTGCCAGTTCATTTCCACCCAGCAAGACATGGCCCGTCTGAGGCCTGAGCAGCCCTGCCGCCAGCTTGAGCAGCGTGGTCTTGCCACAGCCACTGCGCCCCAGCAGGCAGTGAAACTCTCCGGCTCCGACCTGCCAGTCCACACCGTCCACCACAGCTGCTCGCCCCGGATAGCTGAATCGAGCCTGCCTGAACTCCATGAATGCCACGGCTGTGTCCACTCCCTTAGTCTGCATAAGCGGCCAGCGGCTGAGCAGCGAGTTCTGCCGACTGCTCGATCTCCGTCATGCGCACCAGATCGAGCAGATTGAAGCGCCCGTCATGGTGCCAGCCCGCCTCGGGCATGCTCATGGAGCCAATGGCGCTGATGCGCGTCACGCCTGCTGCGCCCAGCAAACCGGCCAGCCGGTACAACTGCTCGGGGCTGGCCGCGATGCCGGCCGTCTGCAGATAGTCACGCTGGGCAGCCAACACCGGCAGCACCTCGTCCAGACTGTCTATGGCCACCACAGCAATCGTGCGCTGCAGCGCCGTTGGCATCAGGGGCTGCAGACCATCGCTGTAAGCCACGCTCCAGGCCGCATCCACAGGGCCCAGCAGTTGCGGCGGCTCGGCGCTCCACTCCATGCTCTGCTGCCAGCGGGCGACGGCTGCGCCCTCTTCCAGATCCAGCTCGCGGCGTGCAAAGCGGCGCTGCAGATTGGCCAGCTCGGCCGCCAGATAGTCGGCAAACGCACGCGGTGACACGGCCCCGCCGCGCTGCACATAAAACACATGGGGCGAGTAGCAGCCTTGCTGGTCATAGCGCATCACATCCCAGGCGGCCAGTCTTGCCATGGCAGGAGCCTTGAGTGTGTCCAGCGCCTGCGCCGCAATCAGGCCAAAGCCCAGCTTGTGACCATGGGGCAAAAAGCGCGTGGTCACCGGCAGGCGGCGGCGCAGCGCGTCCAGCGTCGGGTTGCCGCCATAGGCCAACACCGTATCGGCCTGGGCGTAGAGCGCATCGGCCTCTTCGCCTCCTGCGCCGCGCCACCACACCACGGCCAGGCAATCGGCCAGCGGCGGGTGCACCTCGGCCAGCAGGCGTGCAAACCAGCCCGCAAACAAAGGTTCAGCACTGGCCAGCTTGCCAATGGCAGGGGCCTTGACCAGCAGGCCGCAAACCAGACTCCACAGCGACAGCGCTGGTACATTGCCAGCCCAGCTGTGCACCAGCAGATTCGGACCAAAGGCACGCACCGCACCGCCCTTGGCGGCAGGCTGAAAGCTGTCGAGCACGGCCGGGTTGGCAAAATCTTCAGCCACAAAGCGCTTGAGCTGTGCTGCCCTGAAAGTCTTGAAAAATCCCGTCAGCCCCAGCCGCACCATGTCGACGTCATAGCCGCTGACCACGGGCAGCCAGCGCTCGGCCAGCTGTCGATAGACGTCGTTGCGATCAAGCAGCCGAGCCATGGCGCGGTCAATGGCCTCAATGATTTCGGCCACCGGCATGGAGCGCAGATGGATATCAGCCGCCTTGCGCACGCGCTCGGCCAGCGCCAACATCTGCGGTGCCGTCAGCATGGGCACGCACACCTCCAGCCTCAGGCCATCGCGCGCCTCAAAGGGCAGCACCTGCCACTGCACCTCATCGTCGCTCAAGCCTGGCAAATAGCCTGCCTTGATACGCTGAGCTGCTCCGGCATCGACCGCAAGCTTCTGGCTCATGCGCTGGCAGCCTTCACAAACTCTTCCACCGCCAGCGAGCAGCCCTTGGCCGCAGCGCCTTCGGCACGGCCTAGCAGCAAGAATCCGTCAGACTCCTGCGCGCCCGCCCACAAGCCCACATCCTCGGTCAGGATCGTGGTGACTGCGTTGTAGTTGGCCAGATCGCAATGCACCAGAATGCCGCGCTCGCCAGGTGCCACGTCCCGGCCGGTGATGGGCTCGACCAGACGCGAGCGAATCCAGTGCGGCCCGGACTTGACTGCCGGCAGCGTGGCATTGCCATCGTCATAGAACTGGGTACTCAGCTCCGTCATGCCATACATATTGATGCACAGGCGGCGCGGCACACCCAGCAGCTGCGACAGCTCGGCATAGAACTCCTCGAGCGGCAGCTCGCGCGACTGCCCCTTGTAGCCACCGGTGTCGAGGATGCGACTGCCTTCAGGCAGGCGAAAGCTGCGGCCCTGGGCACGCAAGGCATCCATGACATGAACCAGGCTGAAGCTTGCGCCCAGCAGAGCAAAGGGTTGGCCGCTGCGCTCTGACTCCTCCAGCGCAGCGCACAAAGCGGGCATGTCCAGCCCTTCGGAGTTCAGGTAGTAGCGGCTGCCTTCGCTGCCGAACTCGGACTTGGCCAGCGCCAGATAGTGAGCCAGCGAGGAGTTGGGCATAGTCTGCTCATCCGGAAACAGAATGCCCATGGGCATGCGCTCCACGCCCTGCATGAATCGCTTGGAGAAATAGCGCTTCATGGACAGGTCATAAACAGCCAGCTGCGGATGAAAGTGACGCCCCCGTGCCGACAGCCCCTTGGCCTGGCCCGTCGTTCCACTGGTCATGAATACGCGCTCGTCCGCACGAGGAGGCTCGCTGCGCAGCTCCATGGCCTTGAAGGCATCGATAGGCACCGCCGGGATATCGCGCCAGCTTTTCACATTGCGCAGCGTAGCGCCGCGTCGCTGGCAAAAGCTGCGAAACGGTGCGTTGTTTTCGTACTGGTAGGCGAAAAGGCGCAGAGCGAGTTGGTTGAACTGGTCGTCAGAGCCCTCATCCAGAGCGATGAAAGCAAGCAGATCGGCGACCAGAGAAGCGGCCTTATCCATGAAATTCCTTCGAGAGCGGGGTCATCATGCTCCGAAGGCTCACTGACCATGCGACAAATCTCTGCCCTGCGGTCAGTTTGCAAGCTCTTCTTCCGCCGGTATGAACCGGGTCAAGTTCGCGGGTATCGATCTCAGCACGCTTGTGCACCCCGGAGCGCCGCATGATCTTAACCCAACGGGGAAGCCTCTCAAGAGGCGCTCCATGCCGTCTCTCTATATATGAGTGCATCAGTACAAGAGAGGATCCAAGAAGAAGTCGGAACTCTCAAAAAAGGAGCTTGCAGCGCAAGGCGTGTATTGATTGCAGCACCAAAAGCCTTTGAAACTGAATTTCCACAAGCGCAATCAGCTCCTGCTTTTGTTCTTTGGGATATCCGCAAGAGACGGCCTCCGGCTCCCCCGAGACATGTATTCATGGGCTTAACTGCACATGCACCCTCTCATCCACATCTATCCGCATCTTTTTCAAAAATTTTTCCGGCTTGAAAAAGTCCTCAACTCGCTCAAAAACAGGACCTCAGAGCGTATTTCCTTCCCCTTGCTCGCAATGCATCCGCATACTTCCCCAGTTTTCGCATCCAAGTGACGTCAAAACACCGCCATCCACGCACAACACCATTCATCTGCAAAGCACTTCCGCCGCAGCTTCAGCGAAGTTAGCTGCTGAAGAGGGCAAAAAGCGAGCATGAAAAAACTTTTCTCCACAACGCACAGGCAACTGCCCCTTAACTGCCGCCAAATGCCGGCCCCGCGCTGGCTCCTAAGCACTGGCGGTGAAGAAGTCATCTCTTATACGAATTTCATATAAAAAGAGATCAAATTGCAGGCTTTTGAAAGAAATTTGGCAGCGCTAGAATCCGCCACCAATGCAGTCCGGCTCGTTTGGCAGTCCGGATCAAGGTTTCAGGTTTCCCCGTATGTCCCCTCTTGCCGCTCCAGCCACCTCTTTCGCTCCTGTCGCTTTTGCAGCCTCTTCGCTCGCCCGTCTCCACATTGAAGGAGCTTTGGCATGAGCGGCGTGCAGTTGGTCGATATCAAGCTGCAGCGCGGTCAGACACAGGTTTTTGACGGCCTCAATCTCCAGCTGACCGAAAAGCGCATTGGCGTCATTGGCAATAACGGCGCGGGCAAGTCCAGCCTGTTTCGACTGCTGTGCGGGCTGGAGCAGCCGCAGTCCGGCCAAGTTCTGATCGATGACACGCCCTTGCAGGAGGCTCGCCAAAACAAACCTGGGCTGGTCGGACTGATGTTTCAAAACCCCGACGACCAGATCATTTTTCCCACCGTCGAAGAAGAGCTGGCGCTGGGACTGCGCCCTCAGGGCCTGAACAAGCAGCAAGCCAGAGCCAAGGCCCGCGAGCTGCTGGCCGCGCGCGGGCTGGAGCACTGGGCAGAGCGCGCCGTAGGCAGTCTCAGCCAGGGTCAGCGCCAGCAGGTGTGCTGGCTCTCGCTGCTGATTGCCGCTCCTCAACTGCTGCTGCTCGATGAGCCCTTTGCCAGCCTGGATCTGCCTGGCCAAGCGCGACTGGCGCAGGACATTGCCGCCGCACCTCAGCAGGTGCTGGTCTCCACCCATGTGCTGGACCATGTGCGCGACTTTGAGCGCGTAATCTGGCTGGAGCAAGGCCACTTGCTCGGCGACGGTGCTGGCCGTGAGGTTTGCCACGCCTACGAAGAGGCGGTGAAGCAGCAGCTGACACAACAGAGCACAGCAGGTGTGCGCCATGGGTAGCCTCTACAGCGAACTGCCCACCTGGCTGCACCGCTGGCCGGCCGGTTTCAAGCTGGCCTTGCTGGCTGCGCTAGGAACGCTGCTTTTTTTGACGAGCAGCCCCATGCTTCTGGCGGGCTGCGGGCTGCTTTGCGTCATTCTCTGGTTCTCGCTGGGCCAGGCCACACGCATTGCCCGTCGCCTGATGCGCTCGGTCATCATTGCCGCGCTGCTGGTGGCGGGTTTTCATGTCTTCATGGGCAACCATGCGCTGGCAGCGGTGAGCAGCCTGCGCCTGATCTGCGCCTCCACGCTAGGCATTGCACTGACCGTGACCACCCGCCCCAGCGATCTGGTCGAGGTGCTCGAATGGCTGCTGGCACCGCTGGCGCGACTGGGCATGCCCACCGAGCGCGTGGCCATGCAGATCGCACTAATGCTGCGCTTTACCGAGCATTTTTTTGTGCAATGGAAGAAGCTCGATGAAGCGCACCGCCTGCGCACCGGCAAAGGCGGCGGCCTGCGCCTGATTGCACCACTGACGATTCACATGCTGCAGGCCACGCGCCGTGTGGCCGACGCCCTCTGGGCCAGACTGGGTTTTTAGGAGATTTGATGATGACCACTCCCTCTCACACCGTATCGCGCCGCGGCGCACGCTCCATGGCCCAGGTTTCGCTGTTTGCAGCGCTCATGGCTGTGATGGGCCTGATCCCCAAGATCGACCTGCCGCTGGGCGTGCCCATCACCATCCAGTCGCTGGGTGTGATGCTGGCCGGCGTCATGCTCGGCCCCTGGCGCGGTCTGCAGTCCATGCTGCTATTCCTGGCTGCGGTGGCCGTTGGCCTGCCTTTGCTGTCGGGCGGGCGCGGCGGCATTGGGGTCTTTCTGGCGCCGTCTGCCGGCTATCTGGTGGGCTATGCCCTGGCCGCCTGCATCATCGGTGCCCTCATGGCGGCCCTGCCCCAGAGCACGCCGCGCCGCACGGCCCTCAGTGCTTTTGTGGCCTCGCTCATCGGCGGTCTGCTGTGCCTGCACGCCTTCGGCGTCATGGGCTTGATGCTGCTGGCCAAGATGAGCCTGAGCCAGGCCTTTGCCGTGACCCTGGCCTTTGTGCCCGGTGACTTCATCAAGTGCGTGCTGTGCGCCATCATTGTTCACACCGTGGCCCGCGGCATGCCGGACTGGCGCTTTGGTGGCCGGGCATGAGTCTGGAGTCCGCTGCCACTCAGCTTCAGCCGCCCTTTCACGCCCCCCTGCAAGGCCTGTGGCAGCTGGTGCACGGGCCTCTGACCCACTGGGCCGAGCACCGACCCCAGGTCATCGCGCTTGAGAACGAGGCGCAGAGCTGGACGTTTGCCCAGTTACACCGTGAAGTGCTGCGGCGCTCTGCACGCCTTGTCGCGCAATGCGCCCCGGAGATGGTGCTGCTGGACGCCAGCCAGTCCACACTGGAGCGGCTGGTGGACTTTCTGGCCGTCATCCACAGTGGCCGCTGCGCCGCCGTGGCGGACCCGGACTGGCAGCCCAATGTGCGCCAGCGCATCGAAAGCTGGCTACCCACCGAGCCCAGCTCCCTCAAAGAAGCCCAGCCAACCGCGGCCTTCTACACCGGCTTTACCTCGGGCAGCACCGGCATGCCCAAGGGCTTCAAGCGCCACCACCGGTCGTGGACGGAGAGCTTTCGCGTCGGCCTGCAGGACTTCGGCCCCGTGGTCGCCCAGCGCACGCTGGCGCCGGGGCGCATCTCGCACTCGCTGTTTCTGTTCGGCGCCATGCAAGGCATCTGGTATGGCAGCGGCGCGGTCATGCAAGAGAAGTTCTCGGCCTCGCGCTGTCTGAGCACCCTGGCGCGTGGCGACACGCCCTGCCTCATCGCCGTGCCAAGCCAGTTGCTGCTGATGCTGCAATGGGCCGAGCACCGCAAGCTCGCCCCCATTGCCGAGGTGCAACTGATCACCATCAGCGGCGCACGCTGGATGCGCGCTCACACGCCCGCGCTGCGTGCCCTGTTCCCCAAGGCGCGCATCATCGAGTTCTATGGCGCGTCCGAGGCCAGCTTCGTTGCCTGGATGGAAGCCGATGAGCACAGCAGCCCGCAGGCCGTGGGCAGGCCCTTCAGCAATGTGGACCTCGACATTCGCCCCAGCACCGATCACAGCCTGGCCGACCCCACCAGCAGCCATGGCGATGACGGGCTGATCTACATTCGCAGCCCCATGCTTTTCATGGACTATGTGGGCGACGCCCACGACCCCACGGCCGTGCTGCGCGATGGCGACTGGCTGTCCGTGCGTGACATGGGCCATATCGACGAGCGCGGAATGCTGTGCCTGGCCGGACGCCAGAGCCGCATGATCGTCACCCAGGGCAAAAACCTGTTTCCCGAAGAGGTGGAAAACCTGCTGGCCAGCCACCCTGCCATTGCACAGGTGTCGCTGCACGGTCAGGCAGACACCCTGCGCGGCATGCAGGTGCATGCCGTGGTGCAATGGAAAGAAGAGCACTCTGCGCAGCCTCCGAGCGCACTGCAGCTCAGTCAGTGGCTGCGCGAGCGCACGGAGGCCTTCAAGGTCCCGCGCCAGTGGTGGTTTTGCACGCAATGGCCGCAAACCGCCAGCGGCAAGACCGACCACGGCAAGCTCGCCAAGGCTTTGCTGGCGAGTGGTGCAACAGCTTCGCCCACCCACAACGCAGACAGCGGCCTGCCTGCCCTGCAAGCCTTGCAGCGTTAAAGCCATGCCCCAGCCCACTCCTATTCCCATCCTTGCCTGGGCGCGCAGCCCAGTAGCCCCAATAGCCCCCGCAGGCACGGCTTTGGCACAACTGGCTCCGCACGAGCTGGGCGCCCCCCTGCTTCACGCGCTTTTGCAGCAATGCGGGCTGCCCGCGCAGGCTGTCGACGCCGTGGTCATTGGCAATGCCTTGGGCGCAGGCGGCAATCCGGCCCGCATGCTGTCTTTGGCTGCAGGCCTGCCCGATAGCTGCGCGGCGCACACCATTGATACCCAGTGCTGCTCGGGGCTGGATGCTGTTGCCATGGCCGTCGGCCTGCTGCAAACCGGCCAGGCCGAGGTGGTGATTGCGGGTGGCATCGAAGCCTGGAGCCGCTCGCCCATACGCCAGACCCGCCCGCTCAGCCGTGACGAGCTGCCGCAAAGCTACGAACGCCCACCTTTTGCCCCCGACCCGGCGCGAGACCCGGACATGCTGCAGTCGGCCGCCGACTATGCCTTTCAACACGGCTTCACACGTTCGCAGCAGGAGCAATACGCCCTGCACAGTCACCGGCGGGCGCTGGCCGCACAAAGCCGGCTGACGGCAGAGATCGTGCCGGTAGCGGGCCTGGCGCATGACAGCTATCCCCGCGCCCTCACGCCCGAGCGTGCGGCCCGCATGCCGGTGGTCGCCCAGGGCGACTACCAAGCCAGCAACAGCATCAACAACAATGACAACGGCAGCGGCGCAGATCACATCAAGGCCCATGCGCTGAGCGCACTGACCATTTCGGCCAAAGCCGATGGTGCGGCCTTGCTGCTGCTGGCCACACCCCAGGCCTGCGCGCAATGGGGCTTGCAGCCTCGCGCCCACTGGCTGGCCAGCGCCAGCGTGGGTGCGGCCCCCGAAACCCCGCTGCTGGCCGCCATTGCCGCTGCACGCCTGGCCCTGCAAAGAGGGCAGACTGCGCTGTCACAGCCCTCCCTGTCCATTCAGGATCTGGCTGCAATAGAGCTGCATGACGCCTTTGCCGTGCAAGGCCTGGCCTTCTGCGCCGCACTGGGGCTTGAGTCCGAGCAAATCAACACCGCAGGCGGCGGACTGGCGCGCGGCCACCCCATTGGTGCATCGGGTGCGATTGCGCTGGTGCGCTGTCTGACTGAGCTGGAGCTTCAGGCTCAGTCCGCCTGCCCTGCCCTGGGCCTTGCTGCCATCGCCGGAGCCGGAGGCATAGGCGCAGCAACCCTGGTGCAATGCCTTCCGCCCTCATCTTGAATGAATTTTTGATAGCCACCACCCCATGACCAGCATTGGTTTAACCGCAAAAACATCTGAGAACTCTGATGTACCAGCCGGAATGGCCTTGATGCAGCAGCGCCGCTCCACACGCGCGTTTCTGACCGATGCCGTGTCCGATGAACTGCTGCAGCAATTGCTGCTGACGGCGCGCCAGGCCCCCAGCGGCGGTAATCTGCAGCCCGGCCAATTGATTGCAGTGCGCGGCACGGTGCGCGAGCAGTTGACAGCAGCCCTGCTGCAGGACTTTGAAAGCCAGGCACCCGAGCAGGAAGACTACGCCTACTTCCCCCGCCCCATGCCCATGCAACTGCGCAAGCGCCAGGTGGCTTCGGCCCAGGCTTTGTATGGCGCTCTTGGCGTAGCGCGCGACGACCGCGCCGGGCGCGATGCCCAGTTTGCGCGCAACTACCGCTTCTTCGACGCGCCAGTGGCACTGGTCGTGACGATTGACTCCCACTACGGCCCCGGCGGCTATATGGACCTGGGCATGACGCTCTACGGCCTGCAACTGGCCGCCGCCGCCATGGGCCTGGGCAGCTGCGCCATAGGGGCCCTGGCCTCCTACCCCGCCACCGTGCGCCGCGTGCTGGACCTGCCCGAGAACAAGCACATCGTCTGCGGACTGGCCCTGGGCTGGGCCGATGAATCCGCGCCCGTCAACCAGACCCAGACCACGCGTGCGCCGTTGGGCGAGTGGTTTCAGACACTTGAATAGTGCTTGAATAAAGATAGCTGCCAGCGCATGAAAACAATAGGTTTCAAGGCATTAACTACCTAAAACCAAGAAGTGGCAAGCGCAAGCAGCTACAAAATCAAGAGTCAAAGAAAAAGCGCTGCCAATGCAGCGCTTTAGCTAAATGCCCTCAAAGCAGGCATGCCCCATCCAAGAGACAGCAAGCAAGGGCCGCCCCGCAGCGAGGCTGTCGTCCCCCTTGGGGGAAGGCGCGAAGCGCCTCAGGGGGTAACGATCAGAACGCCGGAAACACAGAGCCCTTGAACTCCTTGTCAATGAACTGGCGCACTTCCTCGGAGTGGTAGGACTTGATCAGCTGCGCCACCCAGGGCTGGTTCTTGTCGGCATCGCGCACCACCATGATGTTCACATAGGGGTTCTTGGCCGACTCCAGTGCGATCGCATCCTTCTTGGGATTCAGGCCCGCAGCAATTGCAAAATTAGTGTTGACGGTGGAGGCATCCAGATCGTCCAGCGAACGCGGCAGCTGCGCAGCATCCAGCTCGACGAACTTGAGCTTCTTGGGGTTGGCCACGATGTCCAGCGGCGTTGCCTTCAGGCCCGCGCCGTCCTTGAGCTTGACCAGGCCCTGGCCCTGCAGCAGCAGCAAGGCACGACCGCCATTGGTGGGGTCATTGGGCAGGCCGAACTTGGCTCCTGTCGGCAGGTCGGCCAGCTTTTTGATCTTCTTGGAATAAATGCCGATGGGGAAGTTCACGGTATCGGCCACCCAGCTGATCTTGTAGCCACGGTCCTTGAGCTGGGCATCCAGATAAGGACGGTGCTGGTAGCTGTTGGCATCCAGATCACCAGACGCCAGCGCGGCATTGGGCTGCACATAGTCGCCAAACTCGACGATCTTGAGGTTCAGACCGTTCTTGGCTGCCACTTTCTTGACCACTTCCATGATCTGAGCGTGAGGGCCGGCAGTCACTCCGATCTTGATGGTCTTGTCCTGGGCCTGGGCAGCAAAGCCCAGCGCGCTGGCGGCGGCCACAGCCAAAGTAGTGCGTAAAAGCGAGCGCTTGTTCAACATGGGAATTCCTTATGCAAAAAAAGAGGATTGCTCTGAATGTAGCTTCAGTTTCCACGCTCTCCGCATTGCGGCTTAGACAGATTGCTCAGATGCAAACAACGGATTGACCATGAAGAGAATCGGGCACGCAGACAGCCACAAAAAAGCCCGCTTTGTAGAAAAGCGGGCTTTTTACAAGAGAGTGTAGTGCGGTAGCTCAGAGATCCGACAGCGAAGGCGCTGCCAGCACTTGCTGCGCCACCACATCGAGCACGGCATGCGCCTCTTCCTGACGGTCAATCCAGACCTTGGGCGTGAAGCTACCGCGCAATGCAATCGCATCCCCTTCGGAAAGGCTGCGCAGCACGGCGCAGGGTGCGTTGTCAAAAGCGACGATGTTCACAGGAATCGAGGAACCATCTCCCGCGTTAGCGCGCATACGGGCCACCATATAGGGGCGGCGGTTGCGGTCCACGCGGCTCTCGGGAATGCCGGTCAGGCGCCCGGTAATCAAACCATCCATCATTTGCTGTTATCTATCCAAAAAAAAACATGGCCCCCCTTCGCGGCAGTGGCCTTTCAAAAAAATTTTGAACCTGCATTTTAGGGGCAGCATTCGCTCCAGCACATGCGCCCCTTTCTTAAAGTTTTGTAATGCTCCCACGCGCTCAGCGGTGGCTGAGTCGGCGCACGGCCCAGTCACCCAGGCTCTGAATGGCCTGCACAAAGAAAATCAGAATAATCACCACCACCAGCATCACATCGGGCAGGAAGCGCTGGTAGCCGTAGCGAATACCCAGGTCGCCCAGGCCACCCCCGCCAATCGCACCGGCCATGGCCGAGTAGCCGGTCAGGCTGACAAAGCTGATGGTCAGGCCTGCAACGATGCCGGGCAGCGCCTCAGGCAGCAGCACCTTCCAGACGATTTGGCTGGTGCTGGCGCCCATGGACTGGGCCGCCTCCACCAAACCACCGTCCACTTCACGCAGAGCCGTTTCGACGAGACGGGCCACGAAAGGCGCAGCGGCAATCGTCAAAGGCACGACAGCGGCCCAGGTGCCGATGGACGAGCCGGTGATGAAGCGCGTCACAGGAATGATGGCCACCAGCAAGATGATGAAAGGCGTGGAGCGCAGGGCATTCACAATCCAACCCACAATCTTGTTGGCCGGGCCGTTCTGCAAAATGCCGCCGTGATCGGTCAGGCGCAGAAACACGCCCAGCGGAATACCGATCAGACCGCCAATCAGCCCTGAGACGCCGACCATGATCAGCGTCTCCCAGAAGGAATCCAGCAGCAGCTGGAGCATCATTTCCGAAAAATTCTCAAACATCGCTATCAGTCCTTGCTGGGCACAATCTGCACCTGCACGCCGCTGGCGCGCAAATGGGTCACGGCGGCCTCAATCTTGGCTGCCTCGCCGCTGGCATACACAGCCAGCGAGCCAAAGGTCTGCTCCTGAATCTCGTCGATCTGGCCATGCAGAATCGACAGATCCAGGCCCAGCTCACGAATCAGGTGCGACAAGATGGGCTGATAAGCGCTCTCGCCCGCATAGGACAGTCGCAGCAACTGGCCTTGCTGGCCGGGCTGCAACTGGGCTGCCAGCTGGCTGACACGCGTCATCACCGATTCGGGCAGCTGCTGGGGCACGATCTCGTCGATCAGGCTCTTGGTGATGGCCTGCTGCGGCTTGGTGAACACATCGATGACCGAACCCAGCTCGGCAATATTGCCGCCGTCGATCACGGCCACGCGGTCGGCAATCTGCTTGATGACCTGCATCTGGTGGGTAATCAGCACCACGGTCACGCCCAGCTCGCGGTTGACCTTGCGCAGCAAGTCCAGAATGGAGCGGGTGGTTTCGGGGTCAAGCGCGGATGTGGCCTCATCGCTGAGCAGCACCTTGGGGTTGCTGGCCAGCGCACGGGCAATACCCACGCGCTGCTTTTGACCGCCAGAGATCTGAGCCGGATAGCGGTCGAACAGATGATCCAGACCGACCAGCTCCAGCAGCGGCGTCACGCGCTTGGCGATCTCTTCCTTGGAGATACCCGCCAGCTCCAGCGGCAAAGCCACGTTGTCAAACACCGTGCGCGAAGACAGCAGGTTGAAGTGCTGGAACACCATGCCAATGTCGCGGCGCGCGGCGCGCAGCTCGTCATCGGACAACTGCATCAGGTCACGGCCATTGACAATGACCTTGCCTTCGGTAGGACGGTTGAGCAGATTCAGGCAGCGCACCAGCGAGCTTTTGCCAGCGCCGGAGCGGCCAATGATGCCAAACACCTCGCCCGAGGCGATTTCCAGATTGATGCCGCGCAAAGCATGCACCGGGCCCTTGGGGCCTTGGTATGTCAGGGATAAGTCCCGAATTTCTATCATGAAAAATACCGCTTATCGCGCATAAGCAATGCGGATACAGCTATAAAAAAGTGATTGATCCCATCCCGCCAGCAAAGCCGCTGAGCAGCAGCAACGCGAGCCTTCGTTCTTGTAGAAGCAGGCAGATCAAGCCAGCCTACTTTTAGTAGTAACCCTCAATGATGCCTGAGTCTATGCAAACCTGACGCCAACCGGGGCAAGTGAATTCACGTAGAAGTCGGCAATTGACGGGCGATGTCCCCGATCCTGAGCCCATTTCATGACTGGTCAAGGCATGCGTCAGCGCTTAGCATGAGTGCCTACTTTCCCAGCCCCTATGCCGCCTCTCTTGCCCATCCGTGTTGAATGCCCGCCCGGTGCCTGCGACTGTCAGCGAGAGCAGTTGCTGCACACACCGGGTGCCGACCTGCGCATTCTTCAGCTCACTCGAGAAGAAGAGAAAAAGCTTTTGCTGAGGCTGGAGCACATCACCAGCCTGCGTGATCTGGAGCATATGCAGCAGCGCATCCACGCCTTGCTAGGCCTACAGGTTCATATTGCGCCGGGCAGCAATGAAGTGCGCACCATGCGCGGCATCCAGATTGTGCTCTCGGACATGCCCGGCCTGTGCCGCAAGACCCGCCAAAGCATCCCTGCTGCCATACGCAAAGGACTGGAACGCAACCCCTCCATTGCCTGGGAGTTGCTGGATGCTCATGATCTTTTTGGCATGCCGGATCACTGACCTAGCCTGTTGCACAAACAGCGCCACTCAACCCACGAGTCAGTACAAAACATTGACCACATGGTTGCCAGCGAATACAGCCGTGGTGGGACGATATCCATCCCACTAGCGGCCCGCACCTCTTGCAGCGCAACCCCAAGAGCTGGCAAGGCTGGCGGGAGGCGCCAAGCAGATGACCCTTCGCGCCACTGCCCTTGCAGAAAGCAAGCCGGAGCTTGCTGCTCACCTAGCCGACTGGGCCTGGTATGCCGACAGCAATGACCCAGAGGTCGTACAGGGAGCACTAAAGGTCTACTCTCAGGGAGTCACTCGACCTTTGCCTACCCAGGAAGTTCTGGTCTATCCCGAGCACATGATGCGCCTGCAGCTCAGGCTCAATGCTCTTGGCAGCCTCGAATCACACAAGGCTGCACCTGCCGAACCTTGAGCTCTTCTTGCCCAGCAAGCCTTGTCATTTGACGCCAGAAGTCAGATCCTTCTGCCACACTCCTTGTGGCACAGATTCGCTTGCAGCGAAGGCATTGACCGGCAGCTGTATATAAGTTCGGCCATCAGCCTCGGCCGGCGGCAGCTTTCCGGCGCGCACATTGACCTGGACCGAGGGCAGGATCAAAGTCGGCATTTCCAGTGTGGCATCACGAGCAAGGCGCATCTTGACGAATTCGGCTTCGCTGATGCCTTGTCGCACATGAATATTGCGCTCTCGCTGGTCTTGCACCGTCGTCTGCCAGGCCGGCACGCGTGATGCGGGCGGATAGTCATGACAGACGAAAATACGTGTCTGAGACGGCAGATCCAGTAGCCGCTGAATGGAGCGGTACAGCATCACTGCGTCGCCACCAGGAAAGTCTGCACGTGCCGTACCTACATCGGGCATGAACAAGGTGTCTCCCACAAATACGGCATCTCCCACTCGATACGCCATATCGGCGGGCGTGTGTCCAGGTACATGCATGGCCGTCAACATCAGATCGCCCAGCTGCAGGCTCTCGCCATCTTCGACAAGGTGATCAAACTGGCTTCCATCTGGCAAAAAACTTCGCTCGAAATGGTAGATCTTGCGAAATGCAGCTTGCACCTCACGAATATGCGCCCCAATAGTCACCTTGCCACCTAAGTGATGGCGAATGTGCTGCGCTGCAGACAGGTGATCCGCGTGCGCATGAGTTTCCAGAATCCACTGCACCTGCCATCCTTGGCTGCGCACATACTCAATGAGGCGGTCGGCAGACCGGCTGCTCAATGTGCCTGACTTCGGTTCAAAGTCCAGTACCGGATCAATCACAGCGGCCTTTGCACTGAGCGTGTCCGCAAGGACATAGCTGACAGTTCCTGTGACTGCATCAAAAAATGCTTCGATATGCATGCTGTTAACTGCCGTCATCGTGACTCCTGACAAGATGATTCTGAAAACCCTTCACAACCAATTAATATACTTTTTTATATAATATATGGAAATATTTCAAAAGGCAAAGCCATGACTTCCATTAACGCTGAAGAGAGTCTGCCTCCGCTGGATCTCCAGGCAATGCGCTCGCACGCCAGTGAAGCAGTGATCATGCTCAAACTACTGGGGAATGAAGACCGCCTGCTTTTGCTGTGTCAGCTCTCCCTCCAAGAGCGCACTGTGGGCGAATTGGAGCAACTGACCGGCATTACTCAGCCCACGCTATCACAGCAGCTCGGCGTCTTGCGCCGCGAAGGTCTGGTAACAACCCGCCGAGAAGGAAAGTTCATCTGGTACCAGCTGGCAGATCTTCGTGCACTGCAGCTGATGCAAACCGTACATCAATTGTTTTGCCAAGCAGGAGAACATGCATGAACATTTTGTGGAACGAATTCACCCCTTGGTCGGCGCTTGCCGGTGGCCTTCTCATCGGCCTTTCCGCCGCTCTGCTGATTGCCCTGCTTGGACGCGTGGCAGGCATCAGCGGCATTACCGGCACCCTACTGCAAGTACCAACCTGGTCTTCCGTCAAGCAATGGGGCTGGCGCCTGGCTTTTATCTTGGGAATGGTTTCAGCACCGCTGGTATGGCAACTATCTGCCCCCTTGCCTGACATGCAGATGCCTTCCAACCCCTTGGTCATCATCGCCGCTGGCCTACTGGTCGGATTTGGCACACGCATGGGATCCGGCTGCACCAGTGGCCACGGTGTCTGTGGACTCTCTCGCCTTTCCTTGCGCTCTCTCGCTGCCACCATCACTTTCATGGCAACCGGCGCTATCACTGTTTTCGTGATACGCCACGTGATTGCTTAAGCCTCAACAGGAAACATCATGATCATCAATATTGCTGCACTTGTATGCGGTCTCATTTTTGGTTTAGGCCTCATCCTGTCTGGTATGGGTAGTCCCACCAAGGTGCAAAATTTTCTGGATTTTTTCGGTCAATGGGATCCCTCCCTAGGATTTGTGATGGGAGGAGCCATTGCTGTCGGCTTAGTCGCTTTCACTTGGGCCAAGCAACGCAAAACAGCCTTGCTGGGTGTCCCCATGCAGCTCCCAATAAGCACTGCCATCGATAGCAAGCTGCTGACAGGCTCCGCCTTGTTTGGCATAGGCTGGGGTTTGGCAGGCTTTTGCCCAGGCCCAGCCCTCATGAACCTCAGCACACTCAAGCCTGAAGTTTGGCTATTTGTTGCGGCCATGCTTGCTGGCATGGGAGTACAGCACATTTGGTCGAAGCCGCAAGCTTAGAAGCATCCAGCACCAAGGTCTCTCAAGCCCTCCTTTTCTGCATTTCATGCAAGTCAGGAGGGCTTTTCTTGTTCAAGACTGGCACCCAAGTCATAGCGCTCTTGTTTTACCCACTTCGCTCTGTATTTACTCCCGGTTGCAAGACTTGCGCCTTCATTCAGCTTTCCCTGTCAATAAAGCAAGCCCTCAGCGGCATCCATAGCCTGCTTGGACGACAATAGCCCCATCAACAGGTATTTTGTTTGGATATGTGTCGAAGCATGTGATCTGCGTTAAGCACGCTTTCGCCACTCTAAGTCGTTCCAAAAGAAGTTTTTCGACTTTTGGCTTCATTGAATTTTCCTCAATAAAACCAGCCGCTTATTTAAGGGATTCCAGTGGTGAATATCGTTATTTTGGACGATTACCAAGATGCAGTTCGCAAGCTTGATTGCGCCAAGCTACTCGACACTTTCAACGCCAAGGTCTACACCAACACTATCAAAGGTGTGGGTCAGCTCTCCGTTCGACTGCGCGATGCAGATGTCATTGTTCTGATCCGGGAACGCACTCAGATAACGCGTCAGCTGCTTGAAAAGCTGCCCCGTCTGAAGCTGATCGCACAAACGGGCAGGGTCGGTGCTCATATCGATGTACAGGCTTGTACCGAACGAGGCATAGCCATTGCGGAAGGCGTCGGCTCTCCCACTGCTCCCGCAGAGTTGACCTGGGCGTTGATCATGTCTGCCATGCGCAGGCTCCCGCAATATGTCTCGAATCTCAAGCATGGCGCATGGCAGCAGTCCGGCCTCAAAGCCGCATCTATGCCGCCCAACTTCGGGCTAGGGTGCGTTCTGCGCGGACGCATGCTGGGTATTTGGGGCTATGGACGCATCGGACAAATGGTTGCAGGCTATGGAAAAGCATTCGGTATGCAAGTCTGCGTCTGGGGCAGCGATGCTTCACGCCGCCAAGCCCAGGCAGATGGCTTTCTCGCGGCCCCCAGCAAAGAAGCTTTTTTCGAGCAGTCGGATGTGTTGTCGCTCCACCTGCGCCTACACGAAGCAACGCGCAGCATAGTGACCGCGCACGACCTCTCTCGAATGAAGCCAACTGCGTTATTCGTCAACACCTCAAGAGCAGAGTTGGTTGAGCCCGAGGCCTTGCTGTGCGGCCTGAATCGTGGTCGCCCCGGCCTTGCGGCCATCGATGTCTTCGAGAGCGAGCCTATCTTGCAAGGCCATGCATTACTACGCTTGGAAAACTGCATCTGTACGCCTCATATCGGATATGTGGAGCAGGACAGCTACGAGCTTTACTTTCGTGCCGCGTTCGAAAACATCGTGAACTTCGTCAATGCTCAGCCCAGCAACCTGGTGAACCCGGAGGCACTGAGCAAAGGCTGAAGACCAATCACCAAATAGGCCTGGACTTTACTTACGGGCCTGGGCGGAAAGCTCTGCGTCCACAGCTTCGTACACTGACTGGCGCACCACAGACTCCACCTCTTGTCGCAAATTCCGGACCATGGAGCGCGTCTGTGTTTCAACGACTTGTGCAATGGCATCCTTGAGACGCTCCTCGAGCACCAGATCCACTCGCTGCATAAGTCGATGAATCAAGTACTCCTCTGCTTGTGCACCAGACTGCCCATCTAGCACTTCTGCCAGACTGCTCACTCCTTTGTTGTCAATTGCCCCTGGTATTGAGTTCAGTCTGCGAGCGGAATTAGCAGAATGATCTGACCTTTCCGAGGGCAAGGAGACATCCTCTCTCAAGGGATCGACAAGAGATTCGGTCTCAGGGCTCTGTGATTCCAACTCAATCAACTGCTTTTCATCTGCTGGCAACTCAGAAAAGGGCTGCTGAGGCGGCAAAGATTCTGGCAAAGGCGGAAGCTCATGCGGAATCGTCGGAGGCGCTCCTCGTACATAGAGGCCATCCGACAGCCAAGGCGAGTGGAAAGAAGGCCGCACCGAGGTTTCACACACACCCGGCTGCTCTTCCTCGCTGCGATTCGTCACTTGCGCCGACTCCGCAGTCGCTGTCGAATCCGGCACACAATGGCTCGGCAGAGCCTCAGCCGGTACCACTTCAGTCAGAGTAGGTACAAAGCGTGGTGGAGCTTTGGAGGACGAATTCATGGCTTAGCCCTTGAGATTCAAATCGTGCCGAATAATGGAGAAGCCTCGCTCCGAGTAGTCGCGCCAACGCAAGCGCGCATCCTGCCTATCCATATCATCGTTGGATACGATTTCCACGACCCGTGCAAAACGATCGAATTCGACCGGCACCTGCGCCTTTAGGTTAACCAGTACATCCTGGTGGGGCAAGTTCTGCAACTGCTCTGCAAGAACGATGGGAGAGGCCGCCTGCATCTGAGGTCCATCCGCTTCGGATGCGTGCGCCAGAAAGTCCGTGGAAGACACACTCCATAGACGAGGTGACAGTCTCGCTAGAGTGGCTGTCTCTCCCAGAATGACGAGACGCGCACCATGGCGCAAGGCCTTGCGGGCAAAGCGACACACGTAACCCAGTTTATCTGGCGCGTTGAAATGAAAGGCAATTTCTGTCACAAGCATGAGTAGCAAGCGCGACCTGAATCCAGGCAGCGCTTGCCGACTTCCTTTTAAGCCTTAGTCGCCCCACCCGTACGTCGCGATGCGGCAGGTTTAACCGTACGTTTACGTTGCGTTGCAACCTTGCTCACATCAGCCGTCTCAAGCTTCTTGCTCTCTTGGGCGAGCAAATATTGCAGCAACAAGCCCACTGGACGGCCAGTAGCCCCCTTGGCCGCACCACTCTTCCAAGCCGTTCCAGCTATGTCGAGATGCGCCCAAGGCGTATCCCCCACAAACTTCTGCAAGAACTTGGCGGCCGTCACCGCTCCTGCAGCGCGACCGGCCACATTGCCCATATCTGCAAAATTGCTCTTGAGGCCATCGGCGTATTCATCATCCAAAGGCATGCGCCAGCAAGGATCAAGCGCTGCATCACCTGCATTCTGCAAGGCGATAGCCAACTCATCATCTGTCGAGAACAAGCCACTTCGCAGCCCACCCAGGGCAACCACGCAAGCTCCGGTCAGCGTTGCCATATCCACCAATGCAGACGGCTTGAAGCGCGCCGCGTAATACAGGGCATCACACAAAACCAGACGACCTTCGGCATCCGTATTCAGAATTTCAATTGTCTGACCACTCATGCTGGTCACCACATCGCCAGGCTTGACGGCTGAGCCATCGGGCATGTTTTCACAAGCAGGAATCAAGCCCACGACGTTGATGGCAGGCTGCAGCTTGGCCAAGGCCTGGAATACGCCAAGCACACTGGCAGCGCCCCCCATGTCGTACTTCATCTCATCCATCTCGGCCGCAGGTTTGAGCGAAATACCACCCGTATCAAACGTAATACCCTTGCCCACCAGCACGATAGGAGCCACGCTCTTAGCTGCGCCGTTGTAGTGCAGCTCGATAAAGCGCAAAGGCTCGCGTGAGCCCTGGGCTACAGCCATGAAAGCGCCCATGCCCAGCTTGGCCACCTCAGCAGGGCCATGAATCTTGCAGCTCATGCGCGCAGCCTTTGCGATGCTCTTGGCGGCATTCGCCAGCAAGCTTGGAGTTGCATGGTTGGCGGGGCGATTGGCCCACTCACGCGCCATGAGCACACCCTCCTGCTGAGCGACGGCAATATTGAATGCGTCAGCGACAGCCGCAGTCTTGGAACTCACGCCCAAAACAACTTTATTCAGAGCAAGCGGCTTGGTCTGAGTCTTGGTATGGGTATAGACATAAGTGGCATCAGCCACCGCTTGCACGGCGGCAGCCACAGCCTGTGTACCCGCACTGAAGCCAAAGCTCAACACCGCTTTGGCGATACCCTCTGCCTTGAGCACCGCGCTGCAACCCATCAGCGCATTGCGTACATCCTTAGGGGAGCCAGCTCCCACACCCAGCAGCACTACGCGGCGTGCGGCAATGGCCGGCACCTGATACAAAGGCAATTGCTTGCCACAAGACAAGGCAAAATCACCCTGTTTCACCGCGTGGGCCACCATGGCTCCGATGGCGTCGCTGCCAAATGTGCCCGATGCTGCCTGCTCGGAAACCAGTACCAGCAACAAATCACATTTTTCGCGTGCTGCTGCGGCAGCACTCAGAGCCTTCAGTTCAAAGTTCATAATCGGTGTTTTCCTTTTAGCCAATGTTATTCGATTCATCCATACGCAAAGAGCTGGCCCGCAGCTTTGGTGCAACCGCCGTGGTCTTGATCACTGTGGTGATGACCATGATGCTAATCCGCACCCTGGGCCAAGCTTACAAGGGCAGTGTCAGCCCTTCAGACGTGATGCTGGTCATGGGCTTCACCGTGCTCGGACAGTTGCCCACCATACTCGGCCTGAGCCTGTTCGTTGCCATTGTCGGCTCGCTGTCCCGTATGTACAGAGACAGCGAGATGGTCATCTGGTTTGCAGCCGGTCAAGGCTTGGCCAGTTTGCTCAAGCCCTTGCTGCGCTTTGCGTGGCCCGTGATTCTCATCACCGCAGTTTTGGCACTTGGCGTGCTGCCCTGGTCTTATCAGCAAATTGAACAAATCAAAACCCAGTTTCAGCAGCGCAGCGACTTGGATCGTATTGCACCCGGCGAGTTCCAAGAGTCTGCCGGCGGTACACGCGTCTTCTTTGTGGACAAGGACTCCCCCTCGGATCTGGCTGCAAGCAATGTCTTTGTCGTCTCAAGAGATCCGGGCAAAGAATCCGTGACTTCCGCAAAGGGCGCCCGCCTGGAAGTCGTCAAAGGGCAGCGCATGGTGATTCTTGAAGACGGTCAACGCATGGAAACGCGCGCCGATGACGGCTCCGTTCGCATCACCGAATTCGAAGAGTACGGTGTACAGGTTGACAACGATAGCCCGGCAGCCATTGAAGAGATGGCGGCCCGCAGCATGCCCACCAAAGACTTGATTGGCAAAGATGAGCCGATTGCACGCTCTGTTCTCGCGTGGCGTCTAGGCCTGCCTTTCGCGGCCCTCAACTTCGTCATTCTGGGCTTGGCCATCTCCAGCGTGAACCCACGTGCGGGCAACAGCACCAGCCTGATGATTGCCTTGTTATCATTTATCGTTTACTACAACCTCATGACTTTGGGGGAGAGCTGGGTCAAGGCTGACAAGATTGGCATGTGGGGCATTCTGGGACTGCTGCACGGCAGCATTCTGCTCGCCAGTGTTCTGGTACTGCTGGCACGGCATTTCCGCTGGTCGCCACGTGACCTGCTGGGCAAGCCATCCCGCCGCACGGAGGCCGCTCAATGAAAGTCCTTCGCAACCTGATCTACCGAGAGGTCATACAGGCGGTTCTCTATGTCTCGCTGGCCTTTTTGGCCCTGTTCTTCTTCTTTGACCTGGTTGATGAAATGCGCTGGGTGGGCAGCGGCAATGCGGGCTATACCGCCACGCGCGCCCTGCTCTTTGTCGCACTGTCCATTCCCGGTCACCTTTATGAGCTGATGCCGATTGCCGTGCTGATCGGTGCCATCTTCGTAATGGCCAAATTTGCCCAGAGCTCTGAATTCACCATCATGCGCACCAGTGGCATGGGGCCTTGGCTGGCACTGCGCACGCTGCTCGTTCTGGGCATGAGCTTCGTGGTTCTCACCGTCGTGGTGGGCGACTATATCGCCCCGGCTGCAGACAACCTCAGCCAGAATCTGCGTGTGGTCACCAAAGGGCAGATTTCGCGCGGCGCCACCGGCGCCTGGCTCAAGGAAAAGCAAGGCGACCACTCCATTGCCATCAATGTCGGCGCCATCAAGTCTCCCGGTGATTTTGTCAATGTGCGTATCTTCGAGTTTGATGCCAATGGTCGCATTGCCTCACAGATTCACGCCCAGACAGCCCAGGTCGACGAAGACAACGAGCAGTGGACACTTCAAAACGTGCAGGCCACCAAAGTCGCCCAGGAAGGCGACATCACCAAGCTCAGCCGGCTGAACGAAGAGTCCATGAACTGGCCCACCAAGGTCACCGCTGCCATGGTCTCCGGCGCTTTGCTCAAGCCCGACCGTATGACCACCATCGCCCTGTTCCAGTTCATCCAGCATTTGCAGGACAACGGTCAGGCAGCGCAAAAATACGAGATCGAGTTCTGGCGCAAAGTCTTCTACCCGCTCAGCTGCCTGGTGATGGTGGTTCTGGCCCTGCCCTTTGCCTATTTGCACTTCCGCTCTGGCGGCATCACGGCCTATGTCTTTGGCGGGGTGATGGCCGGCATCAGCTTCTTCCTGCTCAACAACGTATTCGGCTATATCGGCACGCTGCAGTCTTGGTGGCCCTGGCTGGCCGCCGCAGCGCCGGGCCTGCTCTACACAGCACTATCGCTGTCGGCATTTGGCTGGCTGGTACTCAGGCGCTAAACATCATGAGCACAGGACAAAGCTTGGTATCCCGTCGGGCTGGCATGATCTTGCTGGCCCACGGTTCCAGAGACCCGCTCTGGCGCCAGCCCATAGAAGCAGTACAGCAGGCCATTTTGGCGCAGCAACCCAGCCTTCCCTGCCTCTGCGCCTATCTGGACGCCTGCGCCCCCGACTTACCCACCGCGACCCAAACCCTGATCACGCAGGGCGCCACGCACCTGACGGTGCTGCCTTTGTTTCTCGGCACCGGCAAACACGCACGCGAGGACATTCCGCGCCTCTTGGCCGAGCTGCAGGCTCAATACCCCACCTGCAACTTCGATCTGCAGGCTGCGGCTGGCGAAAACCCACGCGTCACTGCTCTTCTGGCTCAACTGGCCATTGAGGCTGCAGAGAAATAGCACGCACGGCCTTGCCGACTACAAACATGCAGATTTCAGATAAAAAATAGCTTCTTTAGATATTTGAAGCATAATGACGCAAGTTCTTAGTCCATGTCGTCATGAACCTGCATCAATTTCGCTTCGTTCAGGAAGCCGCACGCCGCAATCTCAACCTCACTGAAGCAGCCAAGGCCTTGCACACCTCGCAGCCAGGTGTCTCCAAGGCCATTATTGAGCTGGAGGAAGAGCTGGGCATTGACATCTTCGCCCGCCACGGCAAGCGCCTTAAGCGCATTACCGAGCCCGGCCTGGAAGTGCTCAAAAGCATTGAGCTGATCATGCGCGAGGTGGGCAACCTCAAGCGCATTGGCGAGCAATACAGCGCGCAGGACAGCGGCACACTCAGCATTGCCACCACCCACACCCAGGCCCGCTATGTGCTGCCGCCTGCCGTGGCCCGCCTGCGCGAGATGTATCCCAAGGTCACCATCAGCCTGCACCAGGCCACGCCCGCCGAAGTGGCCCGCATGGTCATCGACGAAGTGGCCGAAATCGGCATGGCGACGGAATCGCTGGCCGACTACCCCGATCTGGTGACCCTGCCCTGCTACGAATGGCAGCACGTGCTGGTCATCCCCACAGGCCATCCGCTGGCGCAAAAAGAGCGCATCACGCTCGAAGATATCGCTCAGGAAGCGCTGATCACCTATCACCCCTCCTTTACCGGTCGCGGCAAAATTGACCATGCCTTTGCCATGCGCCGCCTGCACCCGCATATCGTGCTGGAGGCCATTGATGCCGACGTGATCAAGACCTATGTGCGCCTGGGCCTGGGCATTGGCATCGTGGCCGAGATGGCCATGCGCGACGACCCCGTCAATGACCTGGTGGTGCGTCCCGTCGGCCATTTGTTTGGCTCCAGCGTGGCACGCGTGGCCATCAAACGCGGCGCATACTTGCGCAACTTCGTCTACAAGTTTGCCGAGCTGCTCAGCGACCGCCTCTCGCGCGACCTGATCATGCGCGCCATGAATGGCAGCGTGGACGACTTCGGACTGTAAGCCTTCTGAATTTCAGCCTTGCGATGGCATGCGCAAGGCGTGCATTGCAAGACTATCGTGACTCCCACTTTCACCAGCAAGCTGCCCAATGTGGGCACCACCATCTTCACCGTTATGTCGGCACTGGCGGCCGAACACAAGGCCGTCAACCTGGGCCAGGGCTTTCCCGACTTTGGCTGCGACCCCAAGCTGCTCGATGCCGTGGGCGACGCCATGCGCGCCGGCCACAACCAGTACCCGCCCATGACGGGCTGGCCCGCCTTGCGCGAAGCAGTTGCTTCCAAAATAGAAGCACTTCACGCTCACCGCTATGACGCAGCGAGCGAAATCACCATCACGGCAGGTGCCACGCAGGCCATTCTCACCATCATCCTGGCCACCGTGCATGCGGGCGATGAAGTCATCGTGCTCGACCCCTGCTACGACAGCTATGTGCCCAATATCGAAATGGCAGGCGGCACGCCCGTGCGCGTGCCTTTGACACCCGGTAGCTTCCGCCCCGACTTTGCAAAGATCGCTGCCGCCATCACGCCGCGCACGCGCCTCTTGATCATCAACAGCCCGCACAACCCCAGCGCCACCATCTGGACCGATGCGGAAATGCGCCAGCTCGAAGCCCTGCTCGCCCCCACCAATGTGCTGCTGATCAGCGACGAGGTGTATGAGCACATGGTCTACGACGGCGCCCAGCACCTGAGCAGCGCCCGCTACCCGGGCCTGGCCGAGCGCGCCTTCATCGTCTCCAGCTTTGGCAAGACCTTTCACGTCACCGGCTGGAAGGTGGGCACCGTGGCCGCCCCCGCCGCGCTGATGGCGGAGTTTCGCAAGGTGCACCAGTTCAACGTCTTCACCGTGAACACGCCCATGCAGGCCGGTCTTGCGCAATACATGCAGGACCCGGCGCCTTACATGAACCTCTCTGCCTTCTATCAGGCCAAGCGCGATCTGTTTGTGAAGGGTCTGCAGGGCTCGCGTCTGAAGCTGCTGCCCACCGCGGGCACCTACTTCCTCTGCGCCGACATTTCCTCGGTCTCCGATCTCAACGAAGCCCAGTTCTGCCAGTGGCTGGTCAAGGAGCATGGCGTGGCCGCCATTCCTCTGTCTGCCTTCTATGGCGACGGGTTTGACCAGCGCGTCGTTCGCTTTTGCTTTGCCAAAAAGGATGAAACCCTGGTCGAGGCAGCCTCTCGTTTGCGCAAGCTCTAAAAACGCTTCCTCCTATAAAAAAGGAGCGCCTACCGCGCTCCTTTTTTCGTTTTCAGACTGTTTTGATGTCAAGTTGCTTGATTGGCTTGCGCAAGCAGCTATCAAATTAACCCAAGCCCAGGTCGCTCAGGCACCTCAGGCATTCCTTGCCAGATAGTGCAGCATCAGCACCGCCCCCAGCACAATGCCGGGCAGGGAGATAAAGCTGCCCAAGCTGAGCATGGAAATCGCGCTGATGCCCTGTCCCACGGTGCAGCCCATGGCCGTCACGCCGCCAATGCCCATGAGCAGGCCGCCCAGCAGATGGCGCGCCAGATCCTGCTGGTCGGCAAAGCCCTGCCACTGAAAATCTTTGCGCCACAAGGCATGCACCCAGCTGCCCAGTACCACGCCCACCACCGAGGCAATGCCCCAGGTCAGCAGCTTGTTGCGGTCGCTGAAAAACATCAGCCAGTCCAGCGTGTGCGCCACCGGCGTGACAAAGCTGAAGGCCTCGATGCGCCCGCTATAGGTGGCGGCATAGACCTGCTCCAGCGTCTCAGGATGCTCCGGCACCAGCGCGAAATGACCGCTGAGCCACCAGGCCGCCGTAATGCACAGGCCCACCAGCAGCCCCCCTATCAACGAAGCGGGACTGCGCATGGCACCAGGGCGCAGATCCACAGCCCACATCAGCAAAAGCGCCCCCAGCCCAAAGCCCGTTACGCCGCGCAGCATGACCACAGACCAGGAGACATGCGCTGCCAGCCATTCCGGCAGCAAGGCCAGCGTGTTCAATTCAAGGTGCACGCTGTCCAGCCAGCGCACCCGAGCCACAGCGGTAATGCCTTTGAGCGTGGCAAAAGCCGCCACACCCATGACCAGCAGCACGACCAGCGCTTTGAGGCTGCCGCTGCCCAGCCGCGTCAGATTGCGGGCACCGCAGCCCGATGCCAGCACCATGCCTGCGCCAAACAGCACGCCGCCCACCAGCGCAGACAGCCATAGCAAACGGCGACTGGCGTACAGCGAATCCGCCACATCCACCTGCCCCCACAGCGCCAGCACCGTAAAGCCCAGCATGGCCACCGCAATGGCCATGCCCCACTGGCGCGCACGCCCCCAGTCCTGCAAATACACCACGTCGCTGATCGCACCCACGGTGCAAAAACGCGTCTCGCGCATCACAAAGCCCAGCACGGCAGCCAGCAACAAAATGGCCACCAAAACGGTGGCCGTCAGCGATTCAAACTCGGCAAGACTCATGCGGGAATTGGACGCCGGGGTATGTGCTCAAGGCAATGGCACATACCCCAGCACGGGCAGTAATGATTTCTTAATCAATCCTCTTTGCTGGCTTTTTCAGGTTTTGGCGATGCCTTGATTGCTGCCGATGTTGATGAGCCTGGGCTCATTGAGCTGGCGCGGCCCCAGCGTCTTTTGCGCCTTGAGCCAGGGCTCGACCACTTCCCAGATCTGCTTGTGGCCTGCGCTCTTGGCGTCTTCAGCCACCGGAGCCCAGCCGGCCACCTTGTACTTCTTGTCCGCCTCCAGCAACTGCCCGCCCAGGCGCATATCGCTGATGCGCTGGCCCGCGCCGGCAGCCGGATCGCACTGGTATTGCAAGCCGCCCACGCGCACCATGTCGCCGCCCTGCTGGTAGTAGGGGTCGGGGTTGAACAGGTTGTCGGCCACGTCTTCGAGCACGGTCTTGATGGTCGCGCCCGTCATCTCGGTCACCGTGGCGTAGGAATAGGTGGTGGCCGTCATGTCCATCAGCCATTCACGCGTGATGTCCTGCCCGGCCAGCAGCGACGTGCCCCAGCGAAAGCCCGGCGAGAAGGCAATGGGTGCATCCTGCACCGCCATCATGGCGTCCAGCAGCAACTGGTCGCCCGTGCCGTTGAAGTTGCCCCGGCGGTACAGCGTCCCGTCGGTGCGAGCCAGCACCTCATTGAGCCTGCCTTCGTAGGGCGCACGAATCTTGGTGATCAGCGACTGCATCTGGGCATCGGCGGGCAGGATGTTGGCAAACACGGGCAGCAAGCGGTATTGGAAGTCACGCACCTTGCCGTCCTTGACGTCAAAGTCCAGCACGCCCAGGAACTTGCCGTTGGAGCCCGCGTTGGTGACGATGGTCTTGCCGCCCGCGTTCTGCACAATGGTCGGCACCGGCATGCCGTCATGGGTGTGGCCGCCCAGAATGGCGTCAATGCCGCGCACGCGGCTGGCCATCTTCAGATCCACGTCCATGCCGTTGTGTGAGAGCACCACCACCACCTTGGCACCCTTGCCGCGCGCCTCGTCGACCATCTTCTGCATGTTTTCGTCCTGGATGCCGAAGCTCCAGTCCGCCACCATGTAGCGCGGGTTGGCAATGGGCGTGTACGGAAAGGCCTGACCGATGATGGCCACTTGCACGCCGTTGATCTCGCGGATCACATAGGGCTTGAAGACTGGGTCGCCAAAGTCTGCCGTCTTGACGTTCTGCGCCACAAAGTCGAGCTTGCTGCCGAAGTCTTTCTCGATGATCTCCTGCACGCGCTCCATGCCGTAGGTGAACTCCCAGTGGCCGGTCATCACATCCACGCCCAGCAGCTTGCAAGCGTCCACCATGTCCTGAGCATTGGTCCACAGCGAAGTGGCCGAGCCTTGCCAGGTATCGCCACCGTCAAGCAGCAAGGCGCCGGGGCGCGAGGCCCGCATGCGCTGCACCAGCGTAGACAGATGCGCAAAGCCGCCCACTTTGCCATAGCGCTTGGCAGCGGCTTCAAAGTCCAGATAGCTGAAAGCATGGGCCGAAGCCGTGCCGGGCTTGAGGCCCACGGACTTCAGCAAATGCTCGCCCACCAGATGCGGGCGCTGGTTTTTCATCGCGCCTATGCCCAGGTTCACGCTGGGCTCGCGGAAGTAAATGGGGTTGAGCTGGGCGTGGCAGTCGGTCATGTGCAGCAAAGACACATTGCCGAACGGAGCCACCTCGTACAAGGCCTTGTCGGCCTGCTTCTGGTCCGCATAGGCATAGCGCTGCAAGCCCATGCCCGTCACGCTGGCCGCGGCCAGCACCTGCAAAAATTCGCGTTTGGAAAGGCTCATAGTGTCAAAAAGCTGGCAACCCCTTACCAGTAAAGCGCTGCCAGCTATGCTTTCAAGAGTATGCGTCAGCGATTGATGGGAGAATTCGGATCGACCAGCAGCGCCACCAGATCGCGCGTCTGGGCCTCGGTCAGAATGCCGGCGTGGCCGAAGCGTGGCATGCCCGAGCAGGCGTTATAGGCCTTGGCATTCCAGATCTTGCCCCAGGTGTATTCGACGATGGCCTTGGACTCAGGGCTGGCCGGGTCCTTGATGCCGCGAATCTTGCCGTAGTTGTAGAGGCTGGGCCCCAGCGTGCCAAAGGAGATCTCCTCCTTGCTGATCTGGTGGCAGTTGTAGCAGTTGCCGCCATTGGCACTGCCCGCCTTGTCACTCCAGGTCATGCCGCGGCCGTTCTGGGCAATTTTCTCGCCTTCTTTCCAGTTGCCCACCAGCTTGCCGTCCTTGGGCCACTGCACAGTCTTGAGATTGGCCGCTTCGATGGCCTGCGCACGCTCAGGCGCAAGCGGCTTGCCCGAAGCATCGGCCGCACTACAGGCCGCGTTCGACTCGTCCTGCTGCAGCCTGTCCACCTTGGCAATGCCTTGGTCGCGGAACGAGGTCTGCAGCATCTTGGCGGTCAGGGCGTCGATGTCGGCTGCGCCATCCACCGAGGCACAGCCCAGCACCAGCAGCGATGCCGCTACGGCCGCATAGGGCAGGTATTTTTGCTTGCTCATCGGTGCCCCCTTATCGCTTGATGGCCGGTGCAGTGGATTCACCGCCTTTGCCGTTGACACCCATAAACATGCTCAGCGCTACCGTCACGTCGCTGGCATAGCCGGGATAAGGAAAGCGCTGCTGGCGGAAGCAGTCGTTGAGGCGGCGCTGCATGCTCCACAGCTCGCCCGAGGAGACGCGATAGGCCGGCCAGGCACCATAGCCCTCGGCTGCGCCGGGATTTTTGGTCAGGTTGGGCAAGTCCTGCATGCGAATGCGCTTGCCGTCTGCACCGTGGCAGGAGGCGCAGGCAAAGTCATGCGGGCCGCCGCGCATATAGAACAGGCGCTTGCCCGCCTCGTACATCTGCTTTTCCTGCGCATGGGTTTGCGGCAGGTTGAACTTCATGCCCTTGGACTGCGAGGAAATCCAGGCCACCAGTCCTTCCATATTCTTTTGCTCGTCCTTGCCAAACGGCGTGGCGGCAATCTTGGCGGCGTCCAGCCCCTGCAGCTTGTCCATGCAGGTCAGCAGACGCGACTCCAGATCCTGCACCTTGCCGGTATCGGCAAAATAGCGCGGCAACTCTACAAAAGCACCCTTGACCACGCCCGGCCCCTTACCCAGATCACATTGCTCCATGGAGGCGCGCTTCGGGCCTCTCTTTTGCTTCCACAGCTCCTCGCCCTTCATCTCGAACAGCTCTGCGGGATTGCCGTCCTGCAGCATTTCACGGTACTCGGCGATACCGTCAGCCGTGCTCTTTTGCGCCTGAGCAGGCATGGCTGCGCACAAGGCCAAAGCCGCAGCGACCACCCCGCTCATGGAGGAATGTCTCATGGGGCACCTCTCACTTTTTCTCATTGGTTGGGAAGTCAGAGCAGCGGCTGAGCACTCGCCTGCCGCTGCACCTGCTTGGCTCAGCTCACGGTGGCTTCGTCCGTGCGGGTCTCACCCTTGTTGTCTTTCCAGCTCACCGAGATCTTGTCACCGGCCTTGGCACCCTTGACCACGAACTGCAAAAACGGATTCTTGGACACCGCCGGGCCCCACTCGGCCTGCAGCACCTGCTTGCCGTTGTGTGCCGCCGTCACCTCCTGAATAAACCAGGCAGGCACGGTCTTGCCCTCCGCATCCTTGCGCTGGCCGGTCTCCATTTCATGGGACATCAGCACGCGCACGGTGGTCTTGTCGCCCGCAGCTTGGGCACGAATACGCATTGGATCAGCCATGTTCTTCTCCTTGTTTCAGATGACTTGTTTCAATCAACCGCCGCAGCCACCCAGGGTGACCTTGACTTCCTTCTTGGCATAGAAGGCCTTGCCATCATTGGTAATGGCCACCGCATAGACGTCGGAGGACTGACCCAGCTTGGCGCGGGTCAGGAAGTTGGCTTCCAGCGCATCGCTGACGGCAAACGATGCCACCAGCGTGTTGGGGTTCTTCTCCACCAGCACCAGCATCTGCTTCACATTGGGCAAAGTGGTCGCGGCACCCAGAGGTACGACGGCACCGTTTTCGGCAATATCGGGCGCGGTCAAGGTCACATCCTTGCTCTCGGCAGGAGCCGAAGCTCCCAGCGCCTTGAGCACATCGGCCATGGTCTTGGCATCAAAAGCTGCCTTGTTATAGGACGCATGGGCCATATGGGGCAGCATGCCTGCGGCCATCAGCATGCCGAGTACGGCTGCACTGTTTTTGAGGGCGTCTCTGCGTTTCATCTTTGTCTCCTTTTCATGGGTTCACAGTCGTATGTCGTCGTATTTCGTTGTATGGCACTGGTCTGGGTGCCTCTCAGGGCTTGGCTCCCGCGGCCAGCCACTGGGCAATCAGCTTGGCATCCGCATCACTGAGGTTAGGCTGGGGCGGCATGGGGGTCGAGCCCCAGACACCCGAGCCTCCGGCCTTGACCTTGCCCGCCAGGTAATCGACCTGACCGGCATGCTTTTTGCCAATCTCGCTGAAAGCTGGGCCAATGAGCTTTTGCTCCATGCCGTGGCAGGCCATGCAGGCGTTTTTCTCCAGCAACGCAGTCGGCGCGGCAGATCCCGACTTTTTATCGGCCACGGGCTTGGCTGCCTTGCTCGCCCCGCCATCGGTTTCAATGCCATGCTGAGCGCCTACCAGCCGGTTTTGCTGGGCCAGATTGCCGTGGTTGTTGCTGGCGTGCTCGGGCAGCGCCGACCGCACCTTGGGCGCCGGGCCGCAGTTGCTCATGCAGGCCACGGCCTGTACATCAGGCTTGGCACTCTTGCTGAACTCATTGCCGGGCCACAGTGCATGCTGCGTCGTCATGCCATTGCGGTTGGGCAGTTTTTGCTGCACCTCGGCAATGTTCTTATCGCTGAGCGTGAAGTCCTCGGGAATGACGCCGCCCAGGTTGAGCAGATAGGCGGTGACGGCATACACCTCTTCGGTGGACAGGGACTTGGGCGCATTCTAGGGCATGGCACGGTTGATGTAGTCCCACAGCGTGGACACCGTGGCCACCTTCATCATCATGGTGCGACCGGGAAAGGCCGGGTCCTTGAGGCGCGCCACATGGCCGGTCTTGATGTCATCGGCCGTGGTGCCACCCACCAGCGGGCTGAAGAACTCATTGGACTCTGCAAACACGCCGTGGCAGGACGCACATTTGGCCTCCCACACATCCATGCCTTTTTGCACCGAGCCGGAGCCTGCAGGCAGGCCCTTGAAGTCCGGACGCACGTCGATATCCCAGGCCAGCACCTCTTTGCCGGTGGCATTGCGGCCCACACCGGGGTAGCGCTCTTCAGCAGATTTATTCTGAGCCGCAGCAGACACTGCGACCGCACCCATGGCGACCAGCGCCAGCCAGGCCAGTGGTTTACGCAAGCTGAACATTGGCGACCTCCCCATTGGCCCGCACCGCCCACGACTGGATGGCATTGTTGTGATAGATGGAGCGCGCCCCGCGCACCGCGCGCAGTTGCTGGTAGGTGGGCTGTACATAGCCGGTCTCGTCCATGGCGCGGCTCTGGATGATGCATTCCTCGCCATTCCAGACCCAGTCCAGATTGAAGCGCGTCAGGCATTTGCTCAGCACCGGGCCTTCGAGCCGGGCCGTGCGCCAGTTGCGTCCGCCGTCCACACTCACGTCCACGCGCTTGACCTTGCCGCGCCCCGACCAGGCCAGCCCC
This sequence comes from Comamonas sp. FUJ_7, assembly GCF_057369555.1. Taxonomy (NCBI): domain Bacteria; kingdom Pseudomonadati; phylum Pseudomonadota; class Betaproteobacteria; order Burkholderiales; family Comamonadaceae; genus Comamonas; species Comamonas sp. FUJ_7. Next base: position 194,566 of record NZ_JBXXZI010000001.1, on the reverse strand, counting down.
GTGATGTTGTAGAAACCCTTGTCCAGCAGCATCTGACCGCCAGAGGGCGTGGTGACCACGCTCTTGCATTCCTGAATGCTGGTGTACTGGCGATGCTGCCCGTCAGGCATCAGGTCGACATAGTGGATCGCCTCGTCCTTGGTGGCGTAAGGCATGTCCCCCACCTCGATGCGACGCAGGTACTTCACCCAGCTCACGCCCTGCACGCCGGGCACCACCAGACGCAGCGGGTAGCCCTGCTCGGGCCGCAGCATCTCGCCGTTCTGGCCGTAGGCCACCAGCACTTCGCCGGAGGTAATCAGTTCCACGGGAATGGTGCGGGTCATGGACGAGCCGTCCGCCCCTTCGGCCAGAATGAACTTGCCCTTCTTGAGATCGGCCCCGGCCATCTCCAGCAAGGTGATCAGAGGCACGCCCGTGAACTCGCTGCAGGAAATCATGCCGTGCGTGTACTGCACCGTAGGCACGGCCACATTGCCCCACTCCATACCGGTATTGGCACCGCACTCGATGAAGTGAAAGCGCGACACCGAAGGCAGCCGCATGATTTCATCCATGGTGAAGACCTTGGGGTTCTTCACCAGTCCATTGATCATCAGCCGGTGCTTGGAGGGGTCGATATCCCACCAGCCCTGATGGTGGCGCTCGAAGTGCAGGCCGCTGGGCGTAACGATGCCAAACAGCGATTGCAGCGGTGCAAAAGACACCGAAGCCTGCTTGGTCTGCGTCAGGCCCGGGCTCTGGCGGCGCTGCACATTGGCCTCGTATTTGGAAGGTTTGCCATAGCCATCGGTCACCACGGGCTGACCCAGGCCCTTGCTGTGCGCGGGCAGCTCCAGGATGTTCGGATCCCCATCGCCTGAAACAGTCTGCTGGGCCTGCGCACTTACGACTGAGGCAGCCGTGCCTGCAGCTGCGGCCGCAAAAGCGCCGCGAATAAAGTCACGGCGGCCGGCCTTGGCCTCGGCAAACACCGTGCCCACCTCATCCGGCTTGACAAAATTTTCCGGTGCCTTGCGCACCCTGCCCATCAACTGGCTTTGCATAAGCTCTCTCTTTGATAGCTAGCAGCGCTTACCCAATAAGCACTACAAGCCAATTTCACTTGGAACCTTTGAGAATCCAGGCGGCCAGCGCGCTGGCGTCAGCGTCGCTGAGTGCCGCCTGAGCCGGCATGGGCACAGGCCCCCATTTGCCGGACCCGCCCGCCTTGATGCTTTTGGCCAGATAGGCCAGGGCATCCGACTGAGCAGCATATTTCTTGGCCACGTCCTGAAACGCTGGCCCCACCAGTTTCTTGTCCGTCGCATGGCAAGCCAGGCAGGCATTTTTCTGTGCCAGCGCCTGATCTGCCTGCGCCAGGGCAGGAGCCATCAGCCCCAGCAGCACTACCGCCCCACCCAGCCAAGATGCAGTTTTCATGCGATTGCCTCCTTATATTTATATATAAGCATGTTGTTATTTAAAGTATGCAGCAGGACGTTGAAATCAGGTTTGCACGCAAACCCTCGTTATTCCAAATTAGAACAACGAGTTCAACCCGTCCATGCTCCGCTTCAGCGCCGTAGCACTGCCGCCTGGGCCGTCTTCACGCGCTCCTCCAGATAAGCGCCATAGAAGTCAGGAATGGAGCTGCCACTCAAACGCTCTGCCACTTCTTTCCCGCCAGCGCCATAGAACAGCACGGTAGGTGCAACCTCGATACGCAGCTGCTTGACCATCTCACCATGCGTGGTCGCCGCTCCACCCCAGCCTTGCAGGGGCTGACTCGAGAGGAAATGAATCTGGGTCACAAACGCCCCAGCCTCGCGCAATGGCAGCAGATGATGCTCTCGCACAATCTTGCAAAACGGGCAGCCACGCAAAGTCGCCATCACCACCAGCGGCTGCTTGCCTGCCAGCGCTGCCGCCAGATCACGCGGCAAGCTCTGGCTGGTCGGCAGCAAACGATCCGATGCACCCTGCGCCGCCCATGCGGGCGCAGCGCCCGCCAGCAAGGCCTGCAGCATCCATCGCCTGCGGCTTTGAGACGACGAAAGCAAGAGCGGATGTGATAACGGACGCAGCTTGCTCACGGCTTTTCCTGCTCCATCAGCAAGAACGTGTTGTAGGCATTCATGCGATTGGCTTCCTTGAACAGCGGATAGCCAGAAAACTTCGACCAGTCGGTCGCCTGATAAGCCTCTTCAAACGGATCCAGGTTGGCGGCGGCCTGACCCATGGCCTCGCGCAAAAAGTGCAGGTAGTCGCGCGTCAGCTGCATGTCCTGGCGGGGTTGCTCGGATGCCGGCCCATGCCCAGGCACCATGACCTTGACAGGCAGCTTGAGCAGCTCATCCAGCGCACTGATCCAGTGGCGGCTGTCCGCCTGTCCGACGAAGGGAATGCGGTTTCGAAACACCACATCGCCAATAAAGAGCACGCCGCTTTGCGGCAGAAAAATGGCCGTGTCTTCGGGCGTATGCGATGGGCCCATGTGCTGCAGCACAAAGTCCACACCACCGATTTTCAGCTGCGTGTTGTCATTGGATATCCATTGCTGCGCGGGCACCATGCGCGTGCTCTCATTCACCCAGGGGGCCAGATCCTTGCGCGAGGCTTGCAGCCGCAGGTGTGCCGTTTCGGAGTTGATGTACTCACGCGCCTGCGCATGGGCCACGATTTTGGCGCCCAGTGCCTCGAACACCTGCAGGCCATAGATATGGTCGGCGTGGTAGTGCGTCAGCAGCACATGGCTGATGGGTTTGGGGGTGATGGTGCGAATTTTCTGCACCAACTCCTCGGCCAGAGCGGGCGAGCCCAGGGCATCGATCACCACCACGCTGTCGCCGGTGACCACAAAGCCTGCGTTGGAGATGAAGTTGCGGTTGGCGGGGCTGCCCAGTGCCGATGCGCCTTGCACAAAATAGACGTTCTCGGCCACTTTCTGCAGCTCCATCGCGGGCGCTTTCACTGTTGACGACGCTGGCTGCAAGGGCTGAGCCTCATGCGCTGCAGCAAGGCATGCAAAGCCTGAAATTCCTGCTGCAGCCATAGTCACTGCCCCCCACAACACCCGCTCGCTCAATCGCCTTGAGCCGTTTGACCGGCTTAACCGACTTGACCGTCTTGTCATCACTTTTTGCCTCCGTTGACGAGCAGCACTCGGGTGCACTGACCGCAGCTCTAAGCGCTTGCCCTATTTCTGAATGTTTGCGCGCTGACTAATATAAGCAAGTGGCAATATTTAACCAGCGGCATCTTCCCTGATGCCCACAGACAGACACTACCGGAGACCCTCATGAAGCGCCCTCTTCTTGCCCTCAGCTTTGCCTTGTTCACCGCCATCGCCGCCGCTCAAGACGTCAAAGTGGTCTATCACGTCAACACCGGCGTAGAGACCGCAGCCGCCATCCTCAGCAACATCACCAACGAGCTCAATGCCTCGCCCACCGACAAGATCGTGGTGGTCACGCACGGGCCGGGCATCGACTTTTTGCTGAGCAATGCCAAGGACAGCAAGGGGCGCGAGTTCAGCGGCCAGGTCAGCGCCCTGGCCGGGCGCGGCGTGGAGTTCAAGGTCTGCAACAACACGCTGCAAACACGCAAGCTCGACGCATCCAGCCTGCTGATGGAGACATCGGTCATCCCCTCGGGCGTGGCCGAAGTGGCGCGATTGCAGGCCAAGGAGGGCTTTGTCTATCTCAAGCCTTGAAAAAGCCTCGTGCAGCAGACATGAAAAAGGCGCCTCAGGCGCCTTTTTTCGGTGTTAGCTCATCAGTTCTGCTCGATGGCAATCTGCACGCAGATCGTGCGGCACATATGCACCACCTTTTCGTTGGCAATGAAGTAGTAGATGCTGACGCCCTCGCGCCTGCGGCCCAGAATGCCGGACTGGTAGAGCGTGTTCAGATGCTGGGACATATTGGGCTGGGTGGTGTCAATCGACGCCAGCAGCTCGGAGACATTCTTTTCTCCATTGCACAGCGCGCTGATGATCTTCAGCCGCATGGGCGCGGCCATGGCCTTGAACAGCTCGGCTGCGCTTTCAAAAATGCTGTCATCTTCAAGATCCGACGATTCCATGAAACTCTCCTGAACACCGCCATCGGCCATTCCCCTTTTACTGCAGGGTCGCGCTCTTCGGTGCATGGGCCGAGTTTATCGGATGGTCTGGGACGATACAGAATCCCCCGCGCGACAGAGTTCATCGATTAAAGGCATATTCAAAATAAGAGCTGCTAGCGCTTTACGTGCAATGGTTTCAGATATTTTCCATGCTGAATCCAATGCACATCAAGCGCAGGCAGCTATCAAAATAATCAGGCTACTTACCGGATCAGGCCCATTGCCAGTCCAGCGCCCAGGCTCCGCTTTGCACGTTCTGCAACCACAGGCAGCAGCTCAGGGTCTTGGCATCGGTCACCTGGCCGGTACGGACGCCCTCCAGCAACTCTGTAGGCGTCATGCTGCAGACATCGAGAAACTCATCGGCATCCAGATGGCGCTCGCCCGCAGTCAGGCCACGCGCAAAGAACACGTGAATCACCTCGTCGGAGTAGCCAATCGCCAGATGCATGGGGCCGGCATAGGCCCATTCACGTGCGCTGTAGCCGGTTTCCTCCAGTAACTCGCGCTGTGCGCAGAGCAGCGGCTGCTCGCCCGCATCCAGCTTGCCAGCGGGAAACTCCGTCATCACCTGCCCCACGGGGTAGCGAAACTGGCGCTCCAGCAGCACGCGGCCATCGTCCAGCAGGCCGATCACCACCACCGCACCGGGGTGCAGCACATACTCACGCGTGGCCTGCCCACCATGGGGCAAGCGTACGGTGTCGAGCTTCACGGTCAAAAAGCTGCCTTGGTGCACCAGCTCGCTCTTGATGGGGTGTTCAATCAAATGAGCCTCTTTGTCTTGCTGTGTCATTTCACTCATCTTTCGCTCGCGCCGTAGTGACAGCGCCGTCACATTCATTGGCTTAATCTTCGCAGAAGCCAGAACCCGATGATGCAGCCCATGACATTCCCCAGCCCCCCTTCTCCTCCAGAAATACAGCGCCACCAGTTTGGCCGCGTGACAGTGTTTCGCGGCGCCAAAGGCGGCAAATACCCGGACGGCAACCAGATCATGATTGCCGGCAGCGATACGCTGGCGGCGCTGGATACGCCCATCGTGGCCAACCACATCGGTGCCGAGTTCGACGCCACTGAACTGGTGGTGCTGGGCCATGTGCATGAAGACCATATGGCCGGCCTGCACCGCCTGCCGCAAGCGCAGGTCTTTGCACATCAGGCCGACTTGCCAGCGCTGCAAAGCTGGGAGGGCTTGCTGGCCACGCTGGGCTGGGCCCATGGCCCGGTGGCCCAGCAAATCCGCGCCAAGCTGGAGACCGAATTTTTCTACCAACCCAGACCCGATGCCCAGGGCTACGAAGACGGCGCCATCTGGGATCTGGGCCGGTCACGCATCCGCGCCATTCATATGCCCGGGCACACGGCCGGCCACAGCGTGCTGCTGGTCGAGCCCGAGGGCGTGGCCTTTATCGGCGATATCGACCTGACGGGCTTTGGCCCGTATTACGGCGACGCCTGCTCTTGCCTTGCCGACTTTCGCCGCAGCCTGCAGCGCCTGCCCGAGATCGATGCCAAGGTCTGGGTCACATCGCACCACAAAGGCATCTACACCGAACGAGAGACTTTTCTGCGCAGCCTCCAGCGCTTTGCGGCCGTCATCGATGAGCGAGAGGCCCGGATTCTGGGTTGGCTGAGCAATCAACCGCTGTCACTGGAGCAAATGGTGGAGCAGCGCCTGCTCTACCCGCCAGGATTTGATGCCCCCTGGGTTCAGGGAGCCGAAGCCCGCAGCATCTCTCAGCATCTGGATGAATTGCTGGCTTCAGGCGAGATTCGGCAAGACAAAAGTCGCTCTGGCGCCCCCCTCTACCACAGAGTTTAAGGCTTTCAGCGCTTGAGTAAAGCACATGAAAAACAAGGGTAAACACTTAGTTTTTCAGATTAACCACAGAGTTTCACTTTGATTGCAAGCTTGCCGCAAGCCTTGGCAAACATATTGCGCTTTGGCACAGTCACGCAAGCATGGACTGCCTCTAAAATTATTCCGTTTACGTAAACGTCAACACAATGCGCGCCCATCAATTTCGTTACCAAACAGCGCGCATGAAGTCGAGGGAAGCCCCTGCCTACTGCCGCATGGAGCATCCCCAACAATCAAAGGCACTACCCAGATCCAGCACCCCGCTGGATCTGCATTCAAGGAAAAAGAGACGATGACCTACACAGCCCCCATCAAAGACATGTTGTTCGATATGGAGCATCTGGCTCTGATCGATCAAGTTGCCCAGATTCCCGGATTTGAAGATGCCGGTCTGGAAACAGCACAGGCTGTGCTGGAAGAATGCGCCAAACTCTGTGAAGGTGTGGTTGCGCCTCTGAACGTGCCCGGCGACCTCAACCCTTCCTCACTCAAGGACGGTGTCGTCACCACCACGCCCGGTTTCGCCGATGCCTTCAAACAGTACGCCGAAGGCGGCTGGCAAGGCCTGCAGCACCCCACCGACTTTGGTGGCCAGGGCCTGCCCAAGACCATTGGCGCAGCCTGCATCGAAATGCTCAACAGCGCCAATCTGAGCTTTGCGCTGTGCCCGTTGCTCACCGATGGCGCTATCGAGGCCCTGCTCACTGCCGGCAGCGATGAGCTCAAGACAACCTATCTGGAAAAGCTGGTCACCGGCGAGTGGACAGGAACCATGAACCTGACAGAGCCTCAGGCAGGCTCCGATCTGGCTCTGGTTCGCACCAAGGCGGAGCCTCAGGGCGACGGCACGTACAAAGTGTTCGGCACCAAAATCTTCATCACCTATGGCGAACACGACATGGCGGACAACATCGTCCACCTGGTGCTGGCCCGCGTGGCTGGCGCGCCCGAAGGCGTCAAGGGCATCAGCCTTTTTGTCGTGCCCAAGTTCCTCGTGAACAAGGATCGCTCTCTGGGTGAGCGCAACGATGTGCATTGCGTCAGCATCGAGCACAAGATGGGCATCAAGGCCTCGCCCACGGCCGTGCTGCAGTTTGGCGACAACGGCGGTGCTATTGGCTACCTTGTGGGTGAGGAAAATCGCGGTCTTGAGTACATGTTCATCATGATGAACGCGGCCCGCTATGCCGTTGGTGTTCAGGGTCTTGCCGTTGCCGAGCGCTCCTACCAGCATGCCGTGGCCTACGCCAAGGAGCGCGTCCAAAGCCGCCCCGTCGATGGCTCCGTCAAGACCAGCGCCACCATCATTCACCACCCCGATGTGCGCCGTATGCTCATGACCATGCGCGCAAGCAACGAGGGCTGCCGAGCCATGGCCACCACGGCCGCTGCCGCTTACGATGCAGCCCACCACCACCCTGATCCAGCCGTGCGTCAGGCCAACCAGACTTTCTATGAGTTCATGGTGCCGCTGGTCAAAGGCTACAGCACGGAAATGAGCCTGGAAGTCACCAGCCTGGGCGTGCAGGTGCACGGTGGCATGGGCTTTATCGAGGAAACCGGTGCCGCCCAGTACTACCGCGATGCCAAGATCCTGACCATCTACGAAGGCACTACCGCCATTCAGGCCAACGACTTGGTGGGCCGCAAGACTGTGCGAGATGGCGGCCAGACCGCCAAGGCCATTGCCTCCCAGATCGAAAAGACCGAAGCCGAACTGAACGCCTGCGGCACCGACACAGCTAAGGCAATCGCTGCCAGCCTGAGCTTGGCTCGCCAGGCCTTTGTGAAGGTCGTGGACTTCATGGTGGCCAATGCCAAAGCCGCCCCTAATGCAGCATATGCAGGCAGCGTCCCCTACCTCATGCTCACGGGCAATCTGGTTGCCGGCTGGCAAATGGGCCGCTCTGCCCTGGCAGCCCAGGCACAACTGAATCTGGGTCAGGATGCTGCTTTTATGCAGGCCAAGCTCACCACAGCCAAGTTCTACGCCGAGCACATTCTGGCTCGCGTTCCCGGGCAGGCTGATGCTGTTCTTCACGGCGCAGACAGCGTGATGGAGCTGCCCATGGAGATGTTCTGATAGCGCTAAAGGCTTAGATACAGCGCTATTAGCCTGGCAATAAAACGAAACTGACCAGGTAAGACTGGAATCCGCATCAGGGCTTAAGACCTAAAAACAATGGGCTCATAAGAGCCCATTGTTGATCTGCAAAGATCTATCGCATGACCACGAGATACTCCCACCATCATGCGTGGAAAACTTCAAATCTCAAGATCCTTGAGATAAAACCTAGATCATCGCAGAGTCCTTAACTTGCATCACCCTTCATGCAAGCGTCCGTATTGCCGGTTCGCGGTTCCAAAAGCGGGTTTGGGCAGCCTTGATAAAGGCCTCTACCTCTGATGGATCTATTACGCCTGCGTCTGGATTAACCCCTCCTGCCGACAAGATGGCTTGTGTCCCTTTGCATGCTGCAATGGCTTTCAAGTGTCCGAAGGCATCGCGAAACCAGTTCTGAGCAGCCGTATCTTTGGAAAGCCTCTTTCCTGATTCAAGCGCAATGATGGAGGCGACGGCATCGAACTGAGCAGAAGGTGAGCCCGCCAGTTGCCCGTCTACATGAATCGTCTTGCCATCGCTTAGCTTGATTCCGTCAATTCGCGGAGCAATGATCTTGACAGTAGCTTTCTCCGCTTCAAGAGCTTTACGCAGGGCTGCTACAGTCTCGGCATTCGAGCCTTCATCGACCAAGATGGCGATACACCGCCCTTCCAGTGTCAGCTTCATGCGGTCGATGATTCGTGTAGCAGGACTCAGATCCAGGTCGATCACGGGTACTGCAGGCGTTGCGGCATCAGGCGCAGGCGACAGGCCCAACCCTGCGGCAACCCTCTGGCCCAGCTTCTCATCAATCACGCGTAAATGGCTAACCATCGCACTGCGTACATGCGGTGTCTGAACTTTGGATAGTTCAAACACCAGCGCGCTCGCAATGTGTGACTGCTCCACCTCGCTTTGGCTACGATAAAACATACGCGCCTGGCTGTAGTGATCCGCAAATGACTCAGGCCGAACTCGCCCTTTGCTTCCATTCGCCATTTCCGCAAATGCGCGGGCTCCTTGAGAGAAAGATGCTCTCGGACTATCGGACTGCAAGCTTGACGGCTCGTACGCCACTCTCCCTTTTGGCACCTGCATCTGCATATGTCCGTCGCGCTGATGATGCGCGAAAGGACATTTGGGAGCATTGATCGGAATTTGCGCAAAATTTGGCCCTCCCAAACGCGAGAGCTGGGTATCCAGATAGGAGAAGAGGCGCCCTTGCAGCAATGGATCGTTTGAAAAATCGATACCAGGCGGCACGTTGGCGGGACAAAATGCGACCTGCTCTGTCTCTGCAAAGAAGTTATCTGGCCACCTGTCCAACACAAAGCGCCCAATCTTGCGCAGCGGAATCACCTCTTCAGGGATGATTTTTGTGGGGTCAAGATGGTCATAAGGCAGAGCGTTGGCCTGCTCTTGCGTGAATAGCTGCACAGAAAGCTCCCAAGCGGGCTTTTGCCCCGCCTCCAGAGCTTCGAACAAGTCGCGACGATGGTAGTCATTGTCAGCGGCCTGCAACTGCGCTGCTTCGTCCCAGATGTTGGACTGAATGCCCAACTCGGGCCGCCAGTGAAATTTGACAAAGGTGCTCTCGCCCTTTGCATTGATGAGACGATAGCTGTGGACTCCAAAGCCTTCAATGGTTCGCAGACTTCGAGGAATCGTTCGATCGCTCATGATCCACATGACCATATGCATCGACTCTGGCATCAATGAAATGAAGTCCCAGAATGTGTCGTGCGCGGTTGCTGCCTGAGGAAACCCTCGATCAGGCTCCATTTTGACGGCATGTACCAGGTCGGGGAACTTCATTGCATCCTGGATGAAGAATACCGGCACGTTGTTTCCAACAAGGTCCCAGTTACCCTCCTCGGTGTAAAACTTAATGGCAAACCCCCGAACGTCTCGGGGGGTGTCAACGGATCCTGCGCCCCCTGCCACAGTAGAAAAGCGCACAAAGATCGGCACCTTCTTCCCTTTTTCCGTCAGCACCTTGGCCGTAGTGAATTTGGCAAGCGAATCGCTCAACTCGAAATAGCCGTGTGCCCCGGTTCCGCGAGCATGCACGATTCGCTCAGGAATACGCTCGTGATCAAAGTGTGTGATCTTCTCGCGAAGAACGAAGTCTTCAAGCAGTCCTGGACCTCTCTCGTATGCCTTGAGAGAGTTCTGGTTGTCCGAAATCGCAATGCCCTGCTGGGTCGTCATCACAGGATGGCCATCACCTGCTTGCTGCTGCAATTCCCCTCCGCCACCTTGTTGCTGATGCGTTTTTGTCTTCGACTGGCTTTTAGGCATGAAATTTCCTTTGTAAAAGAAATGCGTGCTTTAACGCTCTGAAGATGAGATCCACGCAATAGCGGGTGCGTTAAAGCTTACATTGCAAAGCCGCATGGAATACATACGGAAGTTAAGAAGAAAAATCAGGCAAGAGTCTTGAGGTGCCACTTACCTGTACCTAAAAATTAAGATCCTGTTTCCTGAACATAGGCGCGATTGGCACGCTCCCATGCCGCTTTCACAGCAGGCTCCGCTTTTTCCCATTTGAGTTTGCCGTCAGCGTGCTCTGCATCCCAGCGACGAGCCCACTCCGCTCGGGTTGCATCCCAGTCTGTTCCTGCAAATCGTGCTTCATATCCGGCCCGATAGGCAGGCCCGTATTCGTCGTATGTGTATTCAGAGAGGTAGTACGGCTCACCTGTATGAGCCTCACGCCAGTAAGCGTCATGCTCTGTAGGGTTCGCAACCTCTGCAGCCTCTTTACCCGCAAAGCCACCAATGACGGCACCCACAACCGTACCAACAGCTACACCTATTGGTCCACCGACAAGACCTGCAGCAGCGCCAGCAATTGCCCCTCCTGTTGCCCCTAAGCCAGTGCCAACAGGGTGAGCTCCTGGCTCTCCTGTAATGGGGTCAGGATTCAACTTGTCTTTTGGATCGCTCATATCAATTCCCTTCCGTGTCAAAGACGCCAAGGCGACGGAATAGCCATGGTCCGGCGCACATGGAATCGATGCTGTAGGAGCGTCCCTAAAATCCATGACCTCAGATAACGAGTACCCCGTCTGAGAGGCGCATCCAGCTCGAAAAACTGCCCTCTTCCCTTGATAGAAGTAACCTCCGCTGCAGAGAAGTGGTCCCGGTCGTTTGAACAACTGAATCCAGTTGCTAAGCGAGATCGATGGGGGGATTACCGCTAGCTGTTCAAAAAACCGGAGCCACTTCTTTCCTACACATCAATCTTCGTGCGTGATTCATCATCGATTGCACTGTGCTGCTTATTGGAGACTTGCGTGATGAAATTACTCCATGCTGTATTTGCTGTGGCTCACTCAATCATGTCACTGGTGTTTGGCCTTGCGGCAATTGCGCTACTTTGGATCGCGGGAGCCAAAGCGTGGAATGCTCTGGCGAATGGCCTTGGTAGTGACGAGACCCTGATGCTGATTGAGGCGATGGGAGTTTTGGCAGCGGCAGTAGTAGCTCTACAAATTTCGCAAACCATTCTCGAAGAGGAGGTCCTGAGAAATACCCACATTAGCGGGCCCACAAGAGTTCGTCGCTTTCTCTCCCGTTTTCTTGTTGTCCTGGTTGTAGCTCTGGCCGTAGAAGCGCTCATCGCAACATTCAAAGCTCAAGAGGATCCAACAAGCCTGCTTTACTCGGCTGCACTAGTTGTTGCGGTTGGCTTTTTGATAGCTGGCTGGGGGTGCTTTGTACACCTCAATCGGTCTGCCGAGGAGATTGAGCCTGAGGCGATGCAGGATGCCAAAAGCGAAGATCAGAAATTGGCCAAATAAATGTGTAACGACGTAGTCTCTGCCCGACCCTGATGTCTAGAGATACCTGACGTCCAGCGCGCGTCAGGCTGCATAAAGTGAATGTTCGCCCAGCGCCAAATTACGTCATCTCATGCTACGGCGTTGGTTAACGATCCATTGCGTATGTCTACCAGCATCGTAATGACGAACCTGAAAAGGAGAATGTCATGAAGCTCAACATCCAACTGGCCATCGCGTGTGCCACTACTGCATTGGCTGCCTCGTCCTTCGCTCTAACTCCTGCCGAGCACTCTGCTGAAAAGGATCGCATCAGCGCTGAATACAAGGCAGCCAAAGAGCAGTGCAAATCTTTGAAGAGCAACGCCAAAGACGTCTGCGAAGAGCAAGCGAAAGGTGCTGAGAAAATTGCCTCTGCGGAACTGAAGTACAAGTCTGATCCTAGCGAGAAAAATCGCTATGCCGTTGCTAAGAGCAAGGCTGATGCAGATTACGACGTAGCGAAAGAAAAGTGCGATGACCTGTCAGGCAACGAAAAAGATGTCTGTAAAAAAGATGCCAAGGCAGCACATATAAAGGCATTGGAAAGTGCCAAGGTTGCTGAGGTACGACATGATCCAACGGCAAAGTCCAGCGATGTTGCTGAAGCACGAAAAGATGCCAGCGAAAAGACTCGCGAAGCTGATTACAAAGCTGCAAAAGAGCGCTGCGATGCATTGTCAGGTGATGCCAAGGACACATGCGTCACAGATGCGAAGCGCAAATACGGTCAGTGACCATAGGCTGCTGTAGGGTGCTTTGCATACCCCTCACGTATCACATACATGGGGGGACAGCAGCCTGCTCAAAATAAGAATTGATATCGGCCAAGATCTGTCCACGAAGAGGACAAACCAGCGCCATTTGATCGAATTTAATCGCACCTATGTTCTCTCATGGACAGCAAGATTTACCTGGTTGATCTTTTGAGCTGATGAGGAAGTCCGTGAGTGCACAAAAGTGCATTCCAGAACTGAAGAAAGAAGTGAGCATGAGCTCAGCCTCCGTGCTTGACTACTTGGGCAACAACAGTCGTTCATCATTCTGAAGTGACCAACTGCAATCAATCTAATGCGGAAATTGCTCACTAAGCCGACTAGGTACCGCTCTTATGCTGGTTTCAAGTGCATGCGGTGTGAAAGCGGCTGCGTGGCGTGTATACGCAATACTATTTGTGCTGAAAAATACGCATTTGATAGCACCCAAATCCGAGAATATTTTCCGTACTTGCTCCGTACTGAACAAACAAAAATGCCCGCTTGTTAGCGGGCACTTTTGCTGCAAGCTCTGGTTTTGCTTGCGATATTTGGTAGGCGCGATTGGACTCGAACCAACGACCCCCACCATGTCAAGGTGGTGCTCTAACCAGCTGAGCTACGCGCCTGTTGTTCTGTTCGATGAAGCAATTGTAGCATGGGTTTTTCACTCATTTTTTGAGAGCTAAAACTTTCTTGCCATCTACAGCGGCTCTCCACCATCAAGACTTGCATCAGCGTCTTCTTGCTGAGCGCACCCCAGAGACATTGGCCACAATGCCCAGCACCTTGTTCAAACGACCAGAGTCGGACACTTCCACGGTAAAGGTCATCCATGCTGTGCCCTTGACGGACTGAGTCTGAACGCCAATGACATTGGTTTTCTCGCGTGCGAACACATCCGAAATATCTCGAAGCAGGCCTTGGCGGTCAGCAGCTTCGACAGCCACATCTACGGGGTAGACCGGCCCCCCTTTGTCCACATGCTTTGGTTTTCCCCAATCCACCTCGATGACGCGCTCGGGGTTCTTTGCCTTCATCTCGCGAAAGTTGGAGCAATCGCAACGATGCACACTCACTCCCTTGCCGCGGGTCACAAAGCCAGCAATGTCATCCGGCGGTGCAGGTTTGCAGCACTTGGCCAACTGGGTCATGAGGGAGTCCACGCCAACGACCAGCACGCCGCTGCGTGAAGAGTCATGGCTTCTCGCCTTGCGCACCGGTGTGAAAGCGTCTTCCTCGGGCTCCTCTTCACTGGGGCGCAGCACGACCTCGATATTGCGCAGCGAGTATTCGTCCTTACCGACCACTTCAAACAGCGCCTCCGCAGACTTAAAGCCAAGCTGAGCAGCCAGCTCTTCCAGCTTGACCGCCGTCTTGCCCTCTCTTTGCAACAGCTTTTCTACTGATTCACGACCGCGCGAGATGGTTTCATGCGTAGCCTGGGCATTAAACCAGGCCCGTACTTTGGCCTTGGCACGATTGCTGACCAAGTAGCCCAGATCGGCATTGAGCCAGTCACGTGAGGGCCTGTCTTCTTTGGCGGTATTGATCTCTACGGTCTGACCACTCTCCAGTGGCGTGTTGAGCGGCACCATGGCACCGTCTACGCGTGCACCACGGCAGCGATGGCCCAGACTGGTGTGCACCGAGTAAGCAAAGTCCACCGGTGTGGCACCTTGCGGCAACTCGATTACGGCTGCATCGGGTGTGAGCACATAGATGCGATCTTCAAACAGACCGCGCTGGGCAGACCCCGTCAGATCATTGCCCCAGGCCAGCAATTGGCGCAGCACGGCAATCTTGGCATCGTATTCACTGGAGGCCGTCACCCCCGCATACCCCTTGGTGCCCGCTTCCTTATAGGCCCAGTGCGCTGCCACACCATGCTCGGCGTGGTCATGCATGGCTTGCGTACGAATTTGAATTTCTATGGTGCGCCCGGTTTCATCACGCACCACGGTGTGCAGCGACTGGTAGCCATTCGGCTTGGGTTTGGCGATGTAGTCGTCAAACTCCTTTTCCAGTGGCGTGAACTGCTCATGCACCCAGGACAAAGCGGCATAGCAATCTTTGACCGTAGGCACGATGACGCGCATGGCCCGGATATCAAACAACTGATCAAAGCTCAGCGACTTGCCACGCATCTTCTTGACGATGCTGTAGATATGCTTGGGCCTGCCCTGAACAGAAGCACTGATGCTATGGGCCCGCAGATCGGCCTCTAGACGCGCGCGCATCTGCTCCATATAGGCTTCGCGCTCGACCCGTTTTTCATCGAGCAGGCGCGCAATCTGGCGATAAGTGTCCGGCTCCAAAAAACGAAAAGCCAGATCTTCCAGCTCCCACTTGATCTGCCAGATGCCCAGCCGGTTGGCCAGCGGCGCAAATACATACAGCGCTTCACGCGCAATGCTGGGAGAGACTGGGCTTTTTTCCGCTGCGTAGTAGCGCAGCGTCTGCAGGCGTGAAGCCAGTCGCAGCAGCACCACTCTCAGGTCACGTGAGAAGCCCAGCAGCATCTTTCTCACATTCTCGGTCTGGGTTGCCACACCATCCACATGCTGGGTGCTTAGCTCTGCATCACGTGCCTGCTGCTGCACGCGAATGAGCTTGATCGTCTCTACCGCCAAGGTGGCAAAGTTATCGCCAAAGGCCTTGGCAATCACTTCCTGAGGCTTGTTCAAATGAACACTGGCATGCACCAGATAAATGGCGGCCTGCATGATCTCGGAACCACCGATTTTCTTGAGAATGGCCGCCACAGCATCCGCATGGGCCAGGGTGTTCTCCCCGGTTTCCATGACTTCGCCGGCAATCAAAGGCTCGGCAAAAGCGCGGGCACGCACCAGTGCATTGGCCTGGCCTGGCATCACTTCAGCCGTAGCGGTAATCAGATGTGGCGTCGGAGCCGTGATCTTGGGTGCGGCGTCTGAGACTGTGTTTGCGATATCGCTGGTCTTCATTCAGCTTCCTCTTGGGCTTGCTGCGCAAGGCTCATGCTTGCCGGCAGCCCACTATCCCCTTGCAAAAATTGTCGAACCAAAGCCACCTGCCCAGGAGCCACCAGGGTGGGCGCATGTCCCACACCCTGCAACTCCGTGCAAAACGCCCTCGGTCCACGCTCCCCCATTGCCTGCGCGGTGCGCCGTGACAGCAGGTCGCTTTCAGCGCCTCGGATAAGCAAGACTTGTGCCTTGATCTGATCGTATAGCTGCCAGAGCAAGGCTTCTCCCGCCTGCGCCATTTCACGCGTCATTTGCGCCATGGGTGCCGCAATGCGGGGGTCGTAGTGCAGCACCACTCCTGACTCGGTATCTGGCTTGACCATTGCCAAAGAAAGCTGATTCCACTGCTCGTCGGTATGTGGGCCAAACCCCTCAGATATCAAGCG
Source organism: Comamonas sp. FUJ_7 (assembly GCF_057369555.1). Taxonomy (NCBI): domain Bacteria; kingdom Pseudomonadati; phylum Pseudomonadota; class Betaproteobacteria; order Burkholderiales; family Comamonadaceae; genus Comamonas; species Comamonas sp. FUJ_7. The sequence goes on along the minus strand of NZ_JBXXZI010000001.1, from coordinate 178,518 downwards.
CATTGCGGCAGCAGCGCTATCAAAGTTGGGAAAGTGCAAGCCTTTGCCGACATAAGAGCCAATGCGCTCCAGTGCGCCCCATTCAATGGCTGGCCCCACGTCATTGAGAACCAGCTTGCCAGGCGACACAGGCAGCGGCAGGCCCGGCTGTCCCAGCAAGGCCATGCCAATCAGCCCCCCCATGCTGGTGCCGACCCAATCCAGGGTTTCAATGGCTGCCTGCGCGTGCAGCTGAGCCAGCAACGCCAGCATATCGGCAGCGTACAAAGGCACTTGATAGCCCATCGGGTCTACCAGCCAATCGCTCTCGCCACGCCCCACCACATCGGGGCAAACCACGCGGGCAAAACGGCTGAGCTGTGCGGCCAGCACATCAAAGTCTCGTCCCTGGCGCGACAGCCCGTGCACGCAGACGATGACATGGGGATGCTGTGGGTTGCCGGTGTTGTTCCACTCCCAGTAGGCCATACGGTGCGTGCCTTCGGGCTGGGCCTCAGTCTGCTGACGACGCTGAGCGCTGGCCCAGCTGGGAGCCATGGCGGCAGCTCCGGGACACGATACGTAATTCAGCGTAGGTTGATTCATGGAGAGCGCGCTTTCAAGGCCGAGGCTGATAATGGCTGTCGTCGCATCGTAATTCATTCGGAGACCTCGTATGTCCATGTTGAAAGGCAAAACCGCGCTCGTGACAGGATCGACCAGCGGAATCGGCCTCGGTATTGCAATGGCTTTGGCACGTCAGGGCGCCCATATCGTTTTGAACGGTTTTGGAGACGTGGACGGACCACGCGCCCAGGTTCAGCAAGCTGGCAAGGAGGCCGGGATCAAGGTTGGCTACCACGGCGCCGACATGAGCAAGGCGGCCGAAATCGAAGCCATGATGAAATACGCCGCCTCGGAATTTGGCCGTGTGGACATTTTGGTCAACAACGCAGGCATTCAGCATGTGGCAAAGGTTCAGGACTTCCCCGTGGAGAAGTGGGATGCCATCCTCGCAATCAATCTGAGCAGCGCCTTTCACACCACCCGTCTGGCACTGCCCGCCATGCAGCAGGCCAACTGGGGCCGCATCATCAACGTGGCATCCGTGCATGGCCTGGTGGGCTCTGCCGAAAAATCGGCCTATGTCGCCGCCAAACACGGCATCGTCGGGCTGACCAAGGTTACGGCACTGGAGAACGCTACCACGGGAATCACCTGCAACGCCATCTGCCCCGGTTGGGTGCTGACGCCATTGGTGCAAAAACAGGTGGACGCCAAGGCCGCCGCTTTGGGCATCAGCAACGAAGAGGCAACCAAGCTTTTACTGGGCGAAAAAGAGCCCTCTCAGCAGTTCACCACGCCCGAAGAGCTGGGCGAGCTGGCGGTCTTCTTCTGCTCCGGCGCCGCCAACAATGTGCGCGGCGTGGCCTGGAACATGGATGGCGGCTGGACGGCTCAATAAACGAGCTGCGCAACACTTTATCAATTTCATAGCAGGCAGCGCTTGTCATTCATTGGATTCAAGATAAAACTCTGCTGTAAATCAAGAAGGAGCTGCGCAAGCAGCTCCTTTTTTCATATCACTGAGGGATGCAAGCCAATTACTGCATCTGGATTGAGCCGCCCACGCTGACTGTCACTTCTGCGCGCCCGGCCTCCACAGCCACCGGCGCCGCATCGGAATAACTGCTCTTACTCATGGCGGCCATGCGAGGACGAGGCATAGGCCTGACGGAGCCGCCACTGCTGTTGACCGCAACCTCGCGCAGACTGTAGCCCGCAAAGCCGAAGCTCTTGGAAATCGCCGTGGCACGCTGACGGAAGTTCTCGATAGCCTTGGCCTGTGCCTCGCCTTCCACTTTCTCTCTGGCCTCGCGCGACAGGCTGAAGCCCATGCTCGCCAGCGTCATGTCAGGCACCTTGGCAGCGGCCTGCGTAATGCGCACAAAGTCACGCCCTTGCAGCACAACCTCGGCCTGCCCTTGCCAGCCTTCAATCTTTGAATTGTTGCCATAGCGCGGTGAGATGGAGAAGTTGCCGCTGTTGAACTCCAGCTTGCCGCCCTGTGCCTCGGCACGCAGCACGCTCATGGCTGCGTCGACAATCTTCTGCAGCTGTGCCTGCACGGTGGCCGCATCGCGTCCATCTTTGGACACGGAAAGCGTGGCCGTCATCCAGTCCTGGCGCACCTCCACAGTGCCATCGGCTGAAAGCTGCACCACATTGGCCAGGCGCTGCACCTCTTTGGTGCCCGCGTTTTGCGCCTGAGCGTGCCCGGCCATCAAGGCGGCCGCCAGCAGAGCGGTCATCGCAGGAAGTCGTGATGCCTGAGTGGTCACGGGTTTGAAGAGCTGCTTCATATTTCACCTCTGGAAAAGAAATCACCTACACAGATACACACGAGACGCGCTGCTACACCCAACTCTTCCGGGAAGATCACTTGTCAGCAAGCCAGTCTCATGCACACACATCAATTACTCACAACAAAAACAGAACAATGCTAGCAACAAATAGCCAATTTAACGGTTAAAAACTTTCAAAGAAACATTTATCGTCCCGCCAGCAAAGGCAACATTCGTAACAAGCGGCAAAATATCAGCAAATTTCACTGGATTTTTTTTTGGCAACGACAACAATAGCCCTGTTACAAATAAATCGACAAGGACGATCATGGCAACGACCAACAACCGCACTGACAAGATCCTCGTTGTGGATGACGATGCCCGCATCCGCGACCTGCTGCGCCGCTATCTGACGCAAGAAGGCTTCGAGATCATGATTGCCGAAGACGGCAAGGCGCTGAACCGCATTCTGCTGCGCGAAACGGTAGACCTCATCGTGCTCGACCTGATGATGCCCGGCGAAGACGGTCTGTCGATTTGCCGCCGTCTGCGCTCGGCCAACGACCGCACCCCCATCATCATGCTGACTGCCAAGGGCGAGGATGTGGACCGCATTGTGGGCCTGGAAGTGGGCGCCGACGACTATCTGGGCAAGCCCTTCAACCCCCGCGAGCTGCTGGCCCGCATTCACGCCGTACTGCGCCGCCGCCCTCCTCAGGAGGCCCCCGGCGCTCCTTCCGGCGACAACGAAGTGGTCACCTTCGGCCCCTTCACCTTCGATCTGGGCACGCGTGTGCTGCAAAAGAATGGCGAAGAGCTGCCACTGACCACCGGCGAATTCGCCATGCTCAAAGCCTTGGTGCGCCATCCCCGCCAGCCACTGTCGCGCGAAAAGCTGGCCCTGCTGGCACGTGGCCGCGAGTTCGAGCCCTTTGACCGCAGCCTGGACGTGCAGGTCTCCCGCCTGCGCAAGCTGATCGAAGAGGACGCTGCCGCGCCGCGCTATATACAAACTGTCTGGGGCGTGGGCTATGTCTTTGTTCCAGATGGTATGAATTGATCCTCATCCAGCACCATGACAAGCCGCCCTTTGTGCGGCTTGCTGCGTTTCAATGCCTGCAGCGACGCATGCACTTTTGGACAACCCGTAACCCATTGCGCTCATATTCGGCGTAGGCTTGGGTTTAGTTTTTTCTCTATTGCTGCTCATGAGCGCTTTTAACCCATCGCCCTCCGATGCGACCAGCCCCGTACCTCTGGAGTACGAGCGGCGTAGCACGGCGCGATCTCCCGTCGGCCTGAACCTGTTCTGGCGAACCTTTTGTCTGCTGGCCTTACTACTGGTCGGCAGCATTCTGGCTTGGCTGCAAACCCTCAGGTCTCTGGATTTCGAGCCTAGAGCGCTACAGACGGCCAAGCAGGTCGCCTCCCTGGTTAATCTCAGCCGTGCAGCACTGGAGCACTCGGACGCCATCAACCGTGTCTCCCTGATCAAGACCATGGCCGACCAGGAAGGCGTGCGCATTCTGCCCCGTGAGCCAGGCGATTCCTTTGAACTGCTGGAGCAAAATGCCCTGGGCCAAAAGCTCACCGAAGAGCTGACCCGCCGCCTAGGCTACGGCACCGTGGTGGCGCGCAGCGTCAATGGCGATCCGGGCCTGTGGGTAGGCTTCACCATCAACGGGGACCGCAACTGGATGCTGATGGACAAGTCCCGCTTCACCCCAGCCAGCGGGCAGACCTGGCTGATCTGGCTGATTACAGCGGCCCTGCTGTCGCTGGTGGGAGCTGCAGCCATAGCAAGACTGATCAACCGGCCGCTCAAACAACTGTCCTATGCGGCCAATCGCGTGCGCGAAGGTGACTTTGACGCCAGCCAGCTCGACGAAGAAGCCGTGACCAGCGAGATCCGCGAGGTCAATATCGGCTTCAACCGCATGGCGCAAAAGCTGGCCAAGCTCGAGCAGGACCGCGCCGTGATGCTGGCCGGTATCTCGCACGACCTGCGCACGCCCTTGGCCCGACTGCGGCTGGAGACGGAGATGAGCGTCTATGACGACGTGGCACGCGAGCACATGGTGGCCGACATCGTGCAGCTGGACGCCACCATCGACAAATTCCTCGACTACGCCCGCCCCGATCATCGCGTCATGCTCAGCCCTGTGGACCTGCATGCCGTGATTGCCTCCTGCGTCTATGCCGTGCAAGACCACCGCGAGCTGCAGATCAGCATGAATGTGCCCGAAGACCTATACGTCATGGCCGACGAGGTGGAGCTGGCGCGTGTGATATCGAACCTCTTTGAAAATGCCCGACGCTATGGCAAGACGCCATCGACCGACACCACGCAAGTCGATGTCATTGCCAAGGAAAGCGAGAAGTGGGTGGTCATCCGCATTCGTGACCACGGTGCCGGCGTTCCCCCCGAGCATCTGGCCAGCCTGATTCAGCCTTTCTTTCGCGGCGACACCGCCCGCACCGCCGCCGCTGGCGCGGGCCTTGGCTTATCGATTGTGGACAAGACGGTGCAGCGCATGGGAGGCATGTTCGCTCTGACCAACTCCTCCACCGGCGGCCTGGTCGCCCATCTGCAACTACAGCGCGCCATGGGCGTCACCCCCAGCGCCGCCCCGGAGCAGCGACTGCAGCGCCCTCAAGTCAAGCGCAATTTGCCACGCGACAAAAAAGAGGAAGAAGCTGGCGAAGATTGAGCGCAAAAGCTACGTCATGTCATGCGCCACAGCCATGACGCATATTGAAAAAAGGGGCCATCAAGGCCCCTTTTCTTTTTGTCGCAGCAGCCTCTTTCCCAGGTTGGCGACGCTATCTCAGGCCTTGTAGAGCAAGGCCACTGCTCTGGCCTCCATGGCCTGCTGCTGACCAACCGGCCCCATCTTCTCAGCCGTCTTGGCCTTGACGTTGACCTGCTCCACATCCAGCGCCAGCACGGCGGCAATGCGCTCGCGCATTTTCTCGATATGGGGCGCCAGTTTGGGCGCCTGCGCCACGATGGTGCTGTCGATATTGCCGATCTCCAAGCCCTTGGCGCGCACGCGGCGCGCGGCCTCGGCCAGCAGCACGGCGGAGTCCGCGCCCTTGAACTGCGGGTCAGTGTCCGAGAAATGGCGGCCGATATCGCCCAGCGCCGCCGCGCCAAACAACGCGTCGGTGATCGCATGCAACAGCACATCGGCATCCGAGTGGCCCAGCAGCCCCAGCGTGTGCGGCACTTCCACACCGCCCAGAATCAGCTTGCGACCCGGCACCAGCGCGTGTACATCCCAGCCTTCACCAATACGAAAATTCATATCAAATCCTTGTCTAGCCCTTGCCTATCAAGCGCAAGCAGCTATGAATTACGAAGTATCTCAGATCTTTTCAAGCGCTTTGCGCTGCAGCAGCACCGCCTCGGCCAACGCAAAGTCATCGGGATAGGTCACCTTGAAGTTCTGCGCCCCACCCGGCACCAGCCTGGGCGCATGGCCCGCCAGCTCCATGGCGCTGGCCTCGTCGGTCACCGCATCGCCCGCCGCCTGCAATGCAGCCAGCAAGGCACCGATGCGGAACATCTGCGGCGTCTGCGCCAGCCATTTGTCGCTGCGATCCACCGTCTGCTGCACGCGATCGACGCCACTGACGCGGCTTGCCTGCTTCAAGGTATCGGGCAGCTTCAGCGCCAGCAAGCCGCCCACGGCATCGGGCAGGCAGGCGTCGATCAGCGCATCGGCCTGTGCAGGGGTCAGCAGACAGCGCGCGGCATCATGCACCAGCACCCAGTCTTCGGCGCTGGCACCCATTGTCAGCAAGGCCTGCAAACCGTTGGTCACGGTCTCGGCCCGGGTGGCACCACCGCAAGGCGCGATGGACAGGTTCTGGTGCAAGTCCTTGCCCTGCCAGAAGGTGTCGGTGTCGGAGATCACCAGCAAAGTCCGGTGGACGCGCGCCACGCCCAGCAGCGCCGCCAGGGTGTGCATGACCATGGGCTGGCCCGCCACGCTCTGATACTGCTTGGGCAGCTCGGGCGCGGGAGCATCGGCGGCAATCGCCCGCGAGCCCACGCCGGCACAGGGAATCAGCACCCAGCAGCGCGGTGCATCTGCACCAGCGACCGCGGCACCGGAGGCGGCAGCGGCGTTTGACTGGAGTCCCGGCATGGACTCCGGCGAGGAAAACGGTTCTGTCATGCGCTCTATTTTAAAATCGCTGTTTCCACCGAAAGCCGTTCCATTCCTGGCCTTCGGCTTGCATCACCATGAGGTGCCCCCATTTTGAGTGAATGCGCCGCTCCCGACCCGCTCACCGCGGATTGGCCCGTGAACCGCGCCCCTGTTGGCGCGGCTCGCCTGCATTCAACCTGTCCCTGTTTTATTCATGCTGCCAGCGCCCTGCCCTGGCGGCTTCGCACCGTTTCTATCCGCCATGCAACTGCCCAAGCTCACTCCTGGTAAACGCTTTCACCTGCCCCGCCCCGTGGGCAGCGCCGATGCTCTGCTGCTGGCCAGACTGGGCGAGCGCGAGAAAGGCGACGGCCGCGTTACCGCCATCGTGACGGCCGATGCCTCGGATGCACGCCGCCTGATTGAGGAAATGGCCTTTTTTGCGCCCGAGCTGCGCTGCGCCCTGTTTCCCGACTGGGAAACCCTGCCCTACGACAGCTTCTCGCCGCATCAGGACCTGATCAGCGAGCGCCTAGCGGCGCTGTGGCGCATCAACCAGCGCGACAAGGAGCATGGCGCCGATGTGGTCATCGTGCCCGCCACCACCGCGCTGTACCGCCTGGCACCCCCCTCGTTTCTGGCCGGTTACACCTTTGAGTTCAAGCAAGGCCAGAAGCTGGACGAGGCCAAGCTCAAGGCCCAGCTCACGCTGGCCGGCTATCAGCATGTCTCGCAAGTGGTCAGCCACGGCGAATACGCGGTGCGTGGGGGCCTGATTGACCTCTTCCCCATGGGCTCTGCCGTGCCCTACCGCGTGGATCTGTTTGACGACGAAATCGACTCCATCCGCACCTTTGATCCCGATACCCAGCGCAGCCTCTACCCCGTGCCCGAGGTGCGCCTGCTGCCAGGCCGCGAATTTCCCATGGACGAGGAGGCCCGTGCCAAATTCCGCCATCGCTGGCGAGAACTGCTGGAAGGAGACCCCACGCGCAGCCGCATCTACAAGGACATGGGCCTGGGCATTGCCACGGCCGGCATCGAGTACTACCTGCCTCTGTTCTTCGACGAAACCGCCACCGTTTTCGACTATCTGGGCAACGACGCCACCGTGGTCCTGCATGGCGACCTGGAGCCCGCCTTCCAGCGCTTTTGGCAAGACACCAAGGACCGCTACCGCCTGGTGCAAGGCGACCCCGACCATCCGGCCCTGCCGCCCGAGACCCTGTTTCTCACACCCGATCAGTTCTACACGCGCTCTAAAGAGCATGCCCAACTGGCCCTGCGCCCGGGTACCGAAGATGTGGCCGACAGCGCCATCTTCCAGAAGCTAGCAGACCTGTCCGTGGTGCGTGGCGCCGAAGATCCGCTGGCCAAGCTGCAAAAACATATAGCAGCCAGCGCAAGCCGGACCTTGCTTCTGGCCGAATCGGATGGCAGGCGTGAAAGCCTGCTGGACTTTTTCCGTGCCTCGGGCGTCAATCCGCCCGTGTTCGATTCTCTGGCCGAGTTCCAGGCCGATGCCACGGAAAAGGTCGGCATCGCCACCTCCAGCCTGATGACGGGCTTTGCCTGGGTCGAGGAAGGCCTGGACTTTGTCACTGAAACCGAGCTGTTCGCCACCAGCCCCACGGGCCGCCGTCGCCGCCGCCAGGAGCAGGTCAGCGATGTGGAAGCGCTGATCAAGGACCTGTCCGAGCTCAAGGTGGGAGACCCCATTGTTCATTCCGACCACGGCATAGGCCGCTATCGCGGGCTGATCAATATGGACATGGGCCAGAAGAATCCGGACGGCACGCCCGCGCTGCAGGAATTTCTGCACCTGGAATATGCGGCCGATGCCGTGCTCTATGTGCCCGTCAGCCAGTTGCACCTGATCAGCCGCTACACCGGCGTCTCGCCCGACGATGCACCGCTGCACAAGCTGGGCGGCACGCAATGGGAAAAAGCCAAGCGCAAGGCTGCCGAGCAGGTGCGCGATTCGGCAGCCGAGCTGCTCAACATCTACGCGCGCCGCGCGGCGCGTCAGGGCCATGCCTTCCGCTTCCCCACGGCAGATTACGAGCAGTTTGTGGCCGACTTTGGCTTTGAAGAAACCGCCGACCAGCGCGCCGCCATTCACTCCGTGGTGCAGGACATGATCAGCCCACAGCCCATGGACCGCCTGGTCTGCGGCGATGTGGGCTTTGGCAAGACCGAGGTCGCGCTGCGCGCGGCCTTTGTGGCGGCCATGGGCGGCAAGCAGGTTGCCTTCCTGGCTCCCACCACGCTGCTGGCCGAGCAGCATTACCAAACCCTGGTCGATCGTTTCTCCAAATGGCCGATCAAGGTGGCAGAGGTCTCGCGTTTCCGCTCAGGCAAGGAGATCACCGCCGCCATCAAGGGCATCTCGGACGGTACGGTGGATATCGTGGTCGGCACGCACAAGCTGCTGTCCGAATCCACCCAGTTCAAGAATCTGGGCCTGCTCATCATTGACGAGGAGCACCGCTTTGGCGTGCGCCACAAGGAGGCCATGAAGGCCATGCGTGCCGAGGTCGATGTGCTGACACTGACGGCCACTCCCATTCCCCGCACCATGGGCATGGCGCTGGAAGGTTTGAGAGATTTATCGGTCATAGCGACCGCCCCACAACGACGTCTTGCTATTAAAACCTTTGTGCGCAACGAGGGCACGGGCGTGATCCGCGAAGCCGTGCTGCGTGAATTGAAGCGCGGCGGCCAAGTCTACTTTCTACACAACGAAGTGGAGACCATTGAAAACCGCAAGCAGAAGCTGGAAGAAATCCTGCCCGAGGCGCGCATTGCCGTGGCCCACGGCCAAATGCCCGAGCGCGAACTGGAACGCGTGATGCGCGACTTTGTGGCCCAGCGCTTCAACATTCTGCTGTGCTCGACCATTATTGAGACCGGTATCGACGTGCCATCGGCCAACACCATTCTGATCAGCCGCGCTGACAAATTTGGCTTGGCCCAGCTGCACCAGCTGCGCGGCCGCGTAGGCCGTAGCCACCATCAGGCCTATGCCTATCTGATGGTGCCCGATCTGGACAGCCTGACCAAGCAGGCCCAACAGCGCCTTGAAGCCATTCAGCAAATGGAAGAGCTGGGCTCCGGCTTTTATCTGGCCATGCATGACCTGGAAATTCGTGGCGCGGGCGAGGTGCTTGGCGAAAACCAGAGCGGCAACATGATGGAAGTGGGCTTTCAGCTCTACAACGAGATGCTGTCCGAAGCCGTGCGCAGCCTCAAGGCCGGCAAGGAACCCGATCTGCTCTCGCCGCTTTCGGCCTCCACCGATATCAATCTGCACGCCCCCGCCCTGCTGCCCAACGACTACTGCGGTGATGTGCATCTGCGCCTGTCGTTCTACAAGAAGCTGGCCACGGCAAAGACGGCCGATCAGATCGATACCCTGCTCGAGGAAATCGTGGACCGCTTTGGCAAGCTGCCGCCCCAAGCCCAGACCCTGATCGACGTGCACCGCCTGCGCGTGCTGAGCCAGCCCTATGGCGTTGTGAAGGTCGATGCCGCGCCCGGCGTGATCAACATCACCTTCAAGCCCCAGCCACCGATCGACCCGATGAACATCATTCACCTGATCCAGAAGAACAAGCACATCAAGCTGGCGGGCAACGAGAAGCTGCGCATCGAAAAAGAGCTGGAGAACCCCAAGGACCGTGCCCAGATGGTGCGCGATGTGCTGCGCAGCCTGGGCCAGCCGCTCAAGGCAGAAGCGGTCGCGGCCTGACAAGGCAGGGCCACCAACAAGCCACCGCTGCCGCACAATTGCGGCATGCTGGATGTTGTCCTTCTCTTTCTCGCTCTAACGATTGCCCTAGCTCTGCGACCCTGGATTTTTCTGCGGAACCGTAAAGCCCTTCTGACACAAAAGCATGGCGACAGCTCTGCGCTTTGGTCGCCACTGTTTGCAACCCTGGTCATATTGCCCTGGCTTTGGGCCTTGCCCACATTGCAGCAAATGCCGCTGCAACTGCAGTGGTCGGGCGCTTGTCTGGTGCTGATGTGTCTGGGCTGGCCGCTGGCAATTCCTGTGCTCTGCGCCGTGGGGGCCACTGCCTGGCTACTCTCCCCTAGTCTGGGCACGCAAGAGGCTCTGCGCCTGACAGTGTGGCATGGCATTGTGCCCGCCACCTTGACCATGCTGTGGAGCGCCTTGCTGCGACGATGGCTCGGCACCCGCGTGTTCGTCTATATCTTTGGCCGAGGCTTTGTGGGGGCCTTGCTGAGTCTGTTTGTGGCGGGCCTGCTATCCGCATTACTGGGGCATGAGCTGCCGGGTGTCCATGAAGACCTGTCCACTATTGCCCGCTGGTTGATGGCCTGGGGAGATGCAGTGGTCACCGGCATGGTGTGCGCCATATTTGTGGCCTACCGGCCGCAATGGCTGGCCACCTGGTCAGATGATCTGTACCTGTATGGCAAGCACTGAAGACCTGCCCGCGATCACTGCAACTCAGCAAAACACACAACGCGCTCTGCCACTCATGCGACTACGCATTGCAACAGGCTAAACCACCGATAATTGCCATCGACCTAGGCTGCCCTTGCTGCACCTAAGCCAGTTTGCAACCACTTGCTTTTTTTGCGCCCATGTCTGCTATCGAATTCGCCCCCGGCCTCGCCATTCAAAACATCACTGCCCCGCAGAAGCTGGCCGACTACAAGCTTATTGCCTTCGATATGGACTCGACGCTGATCACCATTGAGTGCATCGACGAGATTGCGGATGCTACGGGCAAGAAGGCCGAGGTCGCTGCCATCACCGAAGCCACCATGCGCGGCGAGATCACCGACTTCAAGGACAGCTTGCGCCAGCGTGTGGGCAAACTGGTCGGTGTGACCGAAGCCGACATGGCTCGTGTCCTGCAGGAGCGCCTCAAGCTCTCCCCCGGTGCCGAAACCCTGGTCAAGTCTGCCAAAGCTGCAGGCCTCAAGGTGCTTCTGGTCTCCGGCGGCTTTACCTACTTTGCCGAGCATGTGCGCGGCCTGCTCAACATCGACTTCGTACGTGCCAATGTGCTGGAGATCCAGAACGGTGTCTTGACCGGCGGCTTGGTCGAGCAAGCCTGGGGCGATATCTGCGATGGCGCCGAAAAACGCCGCACGCTGCTGGAAGTTGCGTCTTTGCTGGGCATTGATGCCAAGCAATGCATTGCCGTCGGCGATGGCAGCAATGACATTCCCATGATGCAAGCCGCTGGCCTGTCCGTGGCGTATCACGCCAAGCCCCGCGTACGCAACGAAGCCAAGGTCTCCATCAATGAAGGTGGTCTGGATCGCCTGCTGGAAGTTCTGCAGTAAACCGGACTCCTGAACACACCAGGCTGCAGGGCATCACAGCCCGCAGCCTTTTTTACAGCAGCAGTCTGGGGCGCTCTCTGACTCACAGCCACCCCACCCTTCCGGTAGAGTGGCACTCTTTCCTCCCGTACTGAAAGGTCTGATATGAGCAAACTGAAAATCGGCGTGGTCGTTGGCAGCAACAGCAAGCAATCCATCAACCGCAAGCTCGGCGAAGGTCTGGCCAAGCTAATCCAGGATCAGGCCGATGTGAGCTTTATCGAGATTGGCCGCCTGCCACTGTACAACCGCGACTTTGATGGAACGCCCGAATTCAAGCCCTTTGAAGACCTCAAAGCCCAGGTGCGCAACTGCGATGGCCTACTCTTCGTGACACCGGAGCACAACCGTTCCATTCCCGCGCCGCTGAAAAACGCGCTCGACGGCCTGAGCCGCCCCTATGGTCAAGCGGCTTGGAATGGCATCCCTGCCGCCGTCATTGGCACATCACCCGGTGGCCCAGCCACATCCATGGCTCAGCAGCATCTGCGCAACGTTTTTGTCTTTCTGGACATGCCGACCATGCAGCAACCCGAGGGCTTCGTGCGCTGGAATGACGACCTGATTGATGCCCAAGGCAATATCGGGGCTGGTAGCCATGACTTCCTGAACAAGTACATGTCCAGCTTCCTGGCCTGGGTCCGCAAGCATCCCAAGGCATAAGCAGCTAGTCATCTGATTTCATAGCAGACCCCGCAAGCACTTCAAGTGCTGCGGGGCTTTTTTATGAAAATTCTTTCAGAACAAGCGCTCTGGAACTTTTATGACCGCCCGGCATTCCTACAATGGCAATGCAGCGCCATATTCATCACAACATAAGCAGCTGCCAGGAGTCAGCCACTGTCTTTTTACGGACAGTTTCAGCTCGGCCTCTTGAAATCTCCCCCATTAACTCTAAATACCATAGCAAGCAGGCCCAATGAGCTTTGTCTCTTACGGCATGCCGGCGCGCTTTTCTGTTTTTGAGAACAGCCGCACTATGACAACCAAGATTGGAAAAACACCTGTGAAGACTTCTTACCGTGCTGCCGCCTCCGTGATCGCTATCGCCATCGCATCGCTGACCGTGCCCTCGCTGGCTCAGGCCAAGCGCATGGGCTCCAGCAAGTCTGTTCGTCCTGCCAGCATTGGCAGCAAGGCTCCAGCCAAGCCCGCACCTGTGGCTCCTGCAGCTGCTGCTCCCAAGGCCGCAGCTCCCGCCGCGACACCTGCCGCCACCGCTCCTGCAGCGGCCCCTGCTGCCGCAGCAGCGCCCGCCGCTCGCGGCTCCGGCATGATGGGTACTATGGCTGGTGCCGCCGTCGGCGCCGTGGCCGGCACCATGGCTGGCAACGCCATTGCTGGTGCCATGGGTGGCGACAAGGAAGCCGAAGCCCAAAAAGCCAAGGAAGAAGAAGCCCGCAAGGCAGAAGCCGAAGCCGCTGAGCTGCAAAAGAAGCTGGATGAAGCCAAGGCCAAGGCCGAGGCCGCACGCGCTGCTGCCAAGTAATCGGCACCGCGCAGATGCAAAAAGGGCCGCTGCTGCGGCCCTTTTTATTGATTGACGCTGGTCACTCCTGAGCACGGGGAGGCAGCCCGGCTACCTTGCGCAATGGCTCAAGCAATCCGCTCAGCCCGTTGTGATCCAGCTCCTGCATCAGCGCCAGCAGCTGGCCAATTTCCCCTTTGGGAAATCCCTCTCGCGCAAACCAGTTGAGATAGTTTCCAGGCAAATCAGCAATCAGTCGGCCCTTGTATTTGCCATAAGGCATGGACACACGCACCAGGCGCTCAAGCATTTGGGGATTCATGAAACCAATTTCTTGAATAAAAAAAGACGCTCTTATAACCAAATAAGAAAAATGTCCTGCACGCTTTGATCGGCAGCACTAGACTATGCACCTTAGTTCACTGTGGTCCAGACAAGGCCCGGGTATTTATTGCAACTTGCTGAAGAAAGTCAGAACCGATGTTGAAGAAAGCTCTTTCTGCGATCGCTATTGCCACTCTGGCCCTCGCGGCCAATGCCGAAGTCCTCAAGGTGGGCGCCACTGCCGTGCCTCATGCCGAGATCCTCAACCACATCAAGCCCGCTCTGAAGGCCCAAGGCATTGATCTGGAGATCAAGGAATTCAGCGACTATGTGCAACCCAATGCCGCTGTTGAAGACAAGCAGCTGGACGCCAACTTCTTCCAGCACCAACCTTATCTGGACAGCTACAACAAGGATCGCAAAACCTCTCTGGTGGTCGTGCCCAACGGCAAGGTGCATGTGGAGCCCTTTGGTGCCTACTCCAGCAAGATCAAGAACATCAAGGATCTGAAAACTGGCGCGACCGTTGCCATTCCCAATGACCCTTCCAACGGTGGTCGTGCGCTGATTTTGCTGGCCAAGCATGGTCTGATCGAACTCAAGGACCCCAAGAGCCTGACGCCCACGGCTCTGGACATTGTCAAGAATTCCAAGAAGCTCAAGTTCAAGGAGTTGGAAGCCCCTCTGCTGCCCCGTGCCCTGGCTGATGTGGATATTGCCCTGATCAACACCAACTACGCCATCGAAGCCAAGCTCAACCCCACCAAGGATGCGCTGTTCATCGAGGGTGCTGACTCCCCATACACCAACATCGTGGCTGCCCGCAAGGACCGCGCCAATGGTGCCGACATTGCCAAGCTGATGAGCGCTCTGCACTCCGCAGACTCCAAAAAGTTCATCCAGGAAAAGTACAAAGGTGCTGTGGTTCCTGCGTTCTGATTGACGCGCACCTGGCTTGATTACAGGCCCCCATGAAAAAGCGCTGCAACTGCAGCGCTTTTTCATTTTTGATAGCTGTCAGCGCTTTATAGATAAGCACTGGAAGCTATTTTTACCCAAACTCTCAGCTCGCGGGTGCAGGCACAGAATGCAGCAATACTGCGGTCTCCCCATCGCCGTTGACACTTTCCAGCTGCACGCCAAAGCCCCACAGGCGGGCCACATGCTTGAGCACCTCCTGAGCATCGTCGGCCAAAGGCCTGCCCTGATACTGGGTATGACGCAAGGTCAGGCTGCGGTCTCCGCGCAGGTTCACATTCCAGACCTGAATATTGGGCTCACGCGTACCCAGATCGTATTGCTGGGACAGCAGCTGACGCAGCGTGCGATAGCCATCCTCGTCATGAATGGCACTGACAATAACCTCTCGCTCATCGGGATCATCGTGCAACGCAAACAAGCGCATCTCCCGCATCAGATGCGGGCTCAGATACTGGCCTACAAAGCTCTCGTCTTTGAAATTGCGCATTGCATGGTGCAAAGCGGGCAGCCAGGGGGTGCCTGCCAGATCCGGGAACCAGCGCCTGTCCTCTTTGGTAGGCTCTTCACAAATACGCCGTATGTCCTTGTACATGGCAAAGCCCAGCGCATAAGGATTGATGCCGCTGAAAGCACGATGACCGGCTGGCGGCTGATAGATCACATTGGTATGCGATGAAAGCCACTCCATCATCACTCCATCCGTGAGCCAGCCCTCGTCATACATGGTGTTGAGCAAGGTGTAGTGCCAGAAGGTGGCCCAGCCCTCATTCATCACCTGTGTCTGCCGCTGCGGATAAAAGTACTGAGCTATCTTGCGCACGATGCGCACAATTTCGCGCTGCCAGGGCTCGAGCAAGGGAGCATTCTTTTCGATGAAGTACAGAACGTTCTCTTCTGGCTCTTTCGGAAAACGATCGTGATTTTGCGCAGCCGCGTCCTTGTCCTTGCGCACCGGCAGGGTCCGCCACAGCACGTTCACCTGCTGCTGTACATAGGCCTCTCGCTCTTCGCGCTCGGCCCGCTCTCTGGCCAGGCTCTTGTTCGAGGGACGGCAATAGCGATCCACACCGAAGTTCGACAGCGCATGGCAGGAATCCAACAACTGCTCCACCGCATCCATCCCATAACGCTCCTCGCACTGGGCCACATAGTCACGTGCATAGACGAGGTAGTCGATGATGCTTCCCGCATCAGACCACATGCGAAACAGATAGTTGTTCTTGAAGAAGCTGTTGTGCCCATAGGCTGCATGGGCAATCACCAAGGCCTGCATGGCCGTGCTGTTTTCCTCCATCAGATAGCTGATGCAGGGGTTGGCGTTGATGACGATTTCATAGGCCAGCCCCATATGGCCACGACGGTAGCGACGCTCCGTCGCCAGAAACTCCTTGCCATAGCTCCAGTGCCGATAGTTGACGGGCATGCCTACGCTCGAATAGGCATCCATCATCTGCTCGGCGGTGATGATTTCGAGCTGATTGGGATAGGTGTCTAGTCCAAAGCGCTCGGCCGTGGCAGCGATGGCTGCGTGGTATTGCTCGATTAGCTCGAAGGTCCAGTCGCTGGGCGCGGGCAACGGGTTGGCCGGCCTCTCGCCTGCCTGCAAAGGTGTTTGCGGCACATCGCGTGGACGTTCCGCAGCAGCCGGATGCGACCACGGCTTGCGGCTTTCACTCAAGTCCAGCGCGGGATAGTGGTTGAGGTTCATATCGTCACCCCGTCTTTCTTGAAGAGATCACGAAACACCGGGTAAATTTCACTGGCCTGAGACACCTTGCGCATGGCGAAGTGCGAATGCGCGGCCTGCAGCCTGCTGTACTCCTCCCACAGGCTTTGCTCTTCCAGCACCACCTGCAAATAAGCGTAGTAACGCACCAGTGGCAGTATCTTTTCGGCCAGCAGGCTGTGGCACTTGCCACCGTCATCGCTGAAGTTGTCGCCATCACTGGCCTGTGCCACATAGATATTCCAGTCATTGACTGGATAGCGTGCGCGAATGACCTGCTCCAGCAGCACCAGCGCACTGCTGACCACGGTCCCTCCGCTTTCCGTGGAATGAAAGAACTCATCCTCGCTGACCTCGGCGGCCTGAGTGTGATGGCGGATAAACACAATTTCGATCTTGTCGTAATGCCGCGTCAGAAACAGATACAGCAGGATGAAAAAGCGCTTGGCCAGCTCTTTGCGCTCCTGGTCCATGGAGCCAGAGACATCCATGACACAGAACATGACGGCCTGGCTGTTGGGTACTGGTACCTTGGTGCGATTGCGAAAGCGCAAGTCCAGCTGCTCCAGAAACGGCACACGACCCACGCGTTCACGCAAAGCTTCAAGACGCTGCTGCAATTGAGCAGCCATTTCGCTGGTGCCGTCGTCTTGCTCCAGCAAATCCTGCAACTCCTCTTCAAGCGCCTTGATTTCGCGATGTGGCGCTTTGGTCAGTGCAATGCGCCTGCCAAGCGCTCCCCGCATGGTTCGTACCAGAGCCAGATTGCTGGGTGTGCCGTCATGGCTGTAGCCAGCACGCCGCGTCTTGTACTGCAGGGTGTTGCCAAGGTGGTTGCGCAGCAGCCTTGGCAAAGCCAGATCCTCAAAAAAGAGATCCATGAACTCTTCTTTGGTGAGCGTGAAGGTGAAGTCATCCTGGCCCTCTCCGCTGTCGCTGGCCTGTGAACCACCGCCACCAGCACCGCCCGATGGACGCGCAATGCGGTCCCCGCGAACATGCTCTCGGTTGCCAGGCAGCACCATGTCCCGAATTCCGCCCTGACCATGCCTGAAGACAGGCTCCTGAATATCCTTTTTCGGAATGGTGATGCTTTCGCCTTGCTCGATATGGCGAATGTCGCGGCTGGATACGGCGCGGCGTACTGCCTCCGTGATCTGCTGCTTGAAGCGCCGAACGAAGCGCTCGCGATTGCCCACGGATTTATTCTTGCCTGCAAGCCTGCGATCGATGATATGCAGTGCCATCTGTGCTCCCATCTCCAGGGGCTGTCTCAACCATCACACGAATGGAGCACGCGGTGCCCCATCCGCTCGTCATAGCCTCAGCTGCTCTTGCGTACACGCAAGTACCACTCGCACAGCAGACGCACCTGCTTGGATGTATAGCCCTTGGCTTCCATGCGCGTGACAAAGTCCTGGTGCTTGCGTGCATCCTCGGCGCTGGCCTTGGCATTGAAGCTGATGACCGGCAGCAGCTCCTCGGTGTTGGAGAACATCTTCTTCTCGATCACCGCGCGCAGCTTTTCATAGCTGGTCCAGCTCGGATTCTTGCCCTGGTTGTTGGCCCGTGCGCGCAGCACGAAGTTGACAATCTCGTTGCGAAAATCCTTGGGGTTGGCAATGCCTGCGGGCTTTTCCACTTTCTCCAGTTCGGCATTCAGCGCACTGCGATCAAACACTTCTCCGGTATCCGTGTCGCGGTACTCGCTGTCCTGAATCCAGTAGTCGGCATAGGTCACATAGCGGTCAAAGATGTTCTGCCCATATTCGCTATAGCTCTCCAGATAGGCCGTCTGGATTTCCTTGCCGATGAACTCCGCATAGCGCTGCGACAGGTACTCCTTGATGAAGCCGATGTACTTGGTCTCCATCTCGGCCGGGAACTGCTCGCGCTCTATCTGCCGCTCCAGCACATACATCAGATGCACAGGGTTGGCCGCCACTTCGGTGCTGTCGTAGTTGAAGACCTTGGCCAGAATCTTGAAGGCAAAGCGGGTCGATATTCCCTCCATGCCTTCATCCACACCCGCATAGTCACGGTACTCCTGATAGCTCTTGGCGCGTGGATCGGTGTCCTTGAGGCTTTCACCGTCATAGACCTGCATCTTGCTGAAAAGGCTGGAGTTCTCGGGCTCCTTCAGGCGCGTTAGCACCGAAAACTGCGCCATCATCTTGAGCGTGCCAGGCGCGCAGATAGCGTTGGCCAACGATGACTCGCGAATCAGTTTTTCATAGATCCTGACTTCCTCGCTCACACGCAGGCAGTACGGCACTTTAACGATGTAAATGCGGTCCAGAAACGCCTCGTTGTTCTTGTTGTTGCGGAAGGCCTTCCACTCGCTCTCGTTGCTGTGCGCCAGCACCACGCCATCAAACGGTATGGCGCCAAAGCCTTCCGTGCCCTTGTAATTGGCTTCCTGTGTCGCAGTCAGCAAAGGGTGCAGTACCTTGATGGGCGCCTTGAACATTTCGACAAACTCCAGCAACCCCTGGTTGGCCAGGCACAGACCGCCCGAATAGCTGTACGCATCCGTGTCGTCTTGCGAGAAATTCTCCAGCTTGCGAATGTCGACCTTGCCCACCAGGCTGGAGATATCCTGGTTGTTCTCATCGCCCGGCTCTGTCTTGGCAATGCCGATCTGCTTGAGGATGCTCGGGTAGCGCTTGACAACGCGGAACTGGCGAATGTCCCCGCCAAACTCTTCCAGCCGTTTCACGGCCCAGGGCGAGAGCACATGCTGCAGGCTGCGGCGCGGGATGCCGAACTCCTCCTCCAGAATCGGTCCGTCCTCGACCGGATCAAACAGGCCCAGTGGCGACTCGTTCACGGGCGAGCCCTTGAGGGCGTAGAACGGCGCTTTCTGCATCAGGTATTTGAGACGCTCGGCAATCGAGGACTTGCCGCCGCCCACAGGGCCGAGCAAGTAGAGAATCTGCTTGCGCTCTTCCAGCCCCTGCGCCGCATGGCGGAAAAAGCTCACCACCTGCTCGATGGCATCTTCCATGCCATAGAACTCGGAAAACGCGGGGTAGCGGCGGATGACCTTGTTGGCAAACAGCCTCGACAGGACAGGATCATTGCGCGTATCGACCATCTCCGGCTCGCCAATGATGGCGAGCATGCGCTGCGCTGCGCTGGCATAAGCCATAGGATCTTTCTGGCAAAGGGTGAGGTACTCGTCCAGGGACATTTCCTCTTCACGCAAACGGACATAGCGGGCTGCGGAATTGCTGATGACATCCATAAGACCTCCCGTGGCGACACCCTGGCTCGAACAGTGCCGCAAAGTTGCATGGCATTCGTGACTGTGTGCATTCGTTGTAGCACCTCAACCTGGATTTGAACAGGCCGACATTCCTACAAATTTGCTGCGCAAGCTGCACTCAAAGCATGGCGTTTTCTGCATTGAAAAACCCCGCTTCCAAACCGTTTTTATCGCTGCCAACGCAGCGCTCAGAACGCCGTATGTGTCTGCCAGCACTGAAGTTTTCCGGTGAGCGAAAACCAGGACAAAACCGCTGCGCCTCATGCCTGAACAGGACATAAAAAAAGCGCTACCGGAGTAGCGCTTTGCAGGACAGAAGCTACAAAAACAAGAGCTGACAACGCATGCCTCAAGGGTTATTCACTAGCAATATTTACCCAAATCATTAGTTAGCAAGCGCTAGCTGCACTGTTTTTAATAGCATCCATTTATCCAGCACTCGCTGTCGATGCATCCTGCACAACGCGTTTGACAGTCCCTCGTGTCATGGCGCTGCCCATGGCAGCCGCCATGATGCAGGCGATGGCAGCCCACTGCATAGTGCTGAGGTTCTCGCTCAGCAGCAGCATGCCCATCAGTGCAGCGATGGCTGGCTCGGTAGCGAGCGCAATGCCAAAGGTAGCCGGAGGAAGGCGGCGCAAAGCCATCATCTCCAGCGTGTAGGGCAAGGCACTGGAGATGGCAGCCACCATCAGCCCGAACAGCAAGATGGATGGTGTCAGCAGCTTGGCCCCCGCTTCAGCCACACCAAATGGCACCACCACCAGGGCTGCGCACAACAATCCCAGAGAAACGGCCTGACCGCTGGGAATATGGCCCAGTCTGCGTCCGAGCACGATGTACAAAGCCCAGCAGATCGCCGCGCCCAGCGCGCAGGCAATACCTACAGCAGACAGGTGTACGCCCTGAGAGTGCACGCCCAGCGGCAAGATCATGGCAAGACCGATGACCGCCAGCACCAGCCAGACAAAATCCACGGCCCGGCGCGAGTAATAAATGGCCACGGCCAGTGGCCCGGAAAACTCAATGGCCACGGCCAGGCCAAAGGGAATATCACGCAGCGCCATGTAGAACATCAGATTCATACCGCCAAGGGCCGCGCCAAAAGCGAGCAAGGCCAGTGCGTTTTGGCGGTTGAGCGGCCAGCGCCAGGGACGCCAGATACACACCAGAATCAAGGCTGCAAAACCCACGCGCAAGGCCGATGTCCCCTGCGCTCCGACCACAGGGAACAGCTGCTTGGCCAGCGAGGTACCGACACCCAGCGCTGTCACCGACCCCAACACAGCCAGCACCGGCCACCAATGATTCCAACTATTTTTTGACATAGGTGGATACGATATTGCACATCACCCGTTGAATTTGCTCATTTTCCGTATGGAATCTGCAAGTTTCGCTCTCAATGCCCCATCACCATGCCTGTTGCCGACCTGGACTCCTTCGACCGCGCCATTCTTGCCCTACTGCAGCGCGACAACCTCATGCCTCAGCGCCTGATTGCCGAGCACATCAATCTGTCGGCGCCTGCCGTGCAACGGCGCATAAAACGCCTGCAGGAAACCGGGGTGATTTCCGCCAATGTGGCCGTGCTGGAGCCCGGACATATTGGCCGCACGCTGACAGCCATCATCACCGTGCAACTGGTCAATGACAGGCCAGACCTGTCACGTGACTTCAAGGCGCGCATCAGCGCCGAAGCTGCCGTGCAGCAATGCTTTTATGTCACGGGCGAGACCGATTACATCCTCATCGTCACCGCCACCGACATGGAGGACTACCAAGCGATCTGTCGGCGTCTCTTTGAAGGAGATGACAACATTCGCCGCTACAGCACCTCGATTGCGCTGGAGCGCGTCAAGACAGGACTGCAAATGCCCATTTGAAGTTTCTGCACAGCGAGCCGCCAGCTTGACCCAGCCTTGACGCCGCGCATACCGGCTTGCTGCCCCTTGCTCGGGCACTGGCAGCGCAAGAAACAAAATACAACAATCACATCAGACGCATTCCTATTTCGAAATGCATACCCCGTCCACTTTGCAGGAGACATGATGGGCATCCCTTCCAGCACCTCGCCCGACATGGCTGCACTGATCGCCGAGCGAACCAAGGAAAAATATGCCCAGGACTACTACTCAAGGCGCGAGCAAGTGACGATCTCTTTTCGCGGCGATATTGCAGAGCAGCACAACTACGACAAGATTCGCCCCCTCTCCCAGGCCCAGCGCCACGGCAAGCACATGGTGGCACTTGAGGGACAGAGCCAGAAAACCGGGATAACGCGGTTTTACCGCATTGAGTGCAATAGCTGGAACCTGATCGAGGCTGTGGGCCTGTGGGAGCAGACCGCGGCAAGCTGACCCCAGCGCCAGCGCTTGTCCGAACTCCTGCTCAGATTTCCATAGCCCAGGCGCTGCTTGCCACCCACCAGGCCAGCCCCAGCATCATCACTCCGGTAATGCCGTCCATGACTTGCCAGGCTCTGGGATTGGCAAAACAATGCCGCAACCGTCGCCCAGCCAAAGCCAGCAGCACAAACCAAAGGCAACTGGCCGATGCCGCCCCAATCACATAGGACCAGCGGCCCGCTCCCTCTTGTTGCGCACCGATAGAGCCCATTAGCAGCACCGTATCCAGATAGACATGGGGGTTGAGCAAGGTGATTGCGGCCAGGGCAGCCAGCACACTCATCATTCCGCGTGGAGCGCTCTGCGGCTCTTGTGCGTCCATGGCGGCATCGGATGCCAGCCACATACGCCGGAATGCAAACAGTCCATACGCCAACAAGAAAGCCGCGCCGCCCAGCGTCAGATACTGCGCCAGTGACGGGTAACGGGCCAGCATTTGCGCCATGCCCGCCACCCCCAGGGCCACCAGCAAAGCATCACTGAGCACACACAGCGCCACGCAGGACTTCACATGCTTGCCTTGCACAGCCTGGCGCAGCACATAAAGATTCTGGGCACCAATCGATGCAATGAGCGAAGCGCACACCGTAAAGCCTGCAATCCAGGCGGAATAGAAATTAGTTGTTGTGTCCATGGCCTACCTCTTTGAACTCTCTTCAGCGGCACGGATTCTGCGGCGGCACATCACTTAAGTAAAATTACATTTACTCAACTTGATGAAGAGTTTCTAATGTTTGACTACGCAGGTCTGGAAGCCCTGGCCGCCGTGATGCGTGAGGGCAGCTTCGAGCGTGCAGCGCGCAAGCTTCATGTCACGCCGTCTGCCGTTTCACAGCGCATCAAACTGCTGGAGGAGCGCGTCGGCCAAGTACTGGTGCTGCGCGGCAATCCCTGCACGGGTACGGAGGCTGGCCGACGCCTTTGTCTGCATGTCGAACAAGTGGCCCTGCTTGAAAACGACTTGCGCCGCAAGAACCCGGAACTGGTTCCCGAAGGACAGGCCACGCCCCCTTCTCTCAAGCTGGCGGTGAATGCCGACTCCCTTTCCATCTGGTTCATGGATGCCATGGCAGCCTTCACACAGGACGGCAACGAGCTGCTGGACATCAGCATTGACGATCAGGACCACACGGCCAAGCGCCTCAAGGAAGGTGAAGTCATGGCCGCTGTTACCGCCACCGGAACCGCCATCACAGGCTGCAATACCTGGCCGCTGGGGCGCATGCGCTATGTGGCCGTCGCCAGCCCCGGGTTCATTGCACGCCACCTGCCGCAGGGTATCAGTGCGAAGACCATGGCTCGTGCACCCATGATGTGCTACGGGCGCAAGGACAGCCTTCAGGATGTCTGGCTGCAGCAACTGGGCGTGGACGGCAGACGCAACGCCGTGCGCCACTTTCTGCCCTCGCTGCAAGGCTATACGCGCGCTCTGGAGCTGGGCATGGGCTGGGGCGTGCATGCCGTGCAGCTGATCGAGTCACAGCTGCGGCAAGGCACGCTGCTGGAGCTGGCACCCGAGCGAGACATCTACATTCCCATGTACTGGTGCCATACCCGCAGCGCGCAGCAAAGCCTTCAACGACTGACGGACTGCGTCATTCAGGCTGCAGCTGCTTGGTTAGAGCCAATGTAAATAAAGATAGCTATCAGCGCTTACCAGATAAGGGCTTGAGGCACTTTTTATATGTTTTTCTCTAGACGGGATTGGAATCATCCGTCACATGACGCACTGCAGCCTTGGCCTGGCTGAGCATGTGAAAGTCCAGAATGCGCGTGGCCATGATGGTTTCCCAGAGAAAACAGCACAGGGCCAGCACAAAGGCCAGCACCCCCAGCAAAAAGCTGAATACGGCATAACGCTGACCGCTGACGCCATAAGCTTCCCCGACAAACAGCAAGACGATGGTCAGGCCAATGCACATGCCGCACATGGTGAGCAAGCCAATGGAGACATTCGCCAGTCGCCCACGCTCGCGCAGAAAGTGCAACTCCTTCAGGTAACGGGCAATCAGGTCATGATCGTCCAAGGTACGCAGGCTTTCCTCAAGCTTGCGGGCTCTGTCGATGATGCGGGCCAATCGCCCGGCGACAGAGCCGATCATGCCGGCCACGGCTGTCAGAAAAAAAACCGGTGCTACAGCCAGTTGAATGCTGTGGGTAACGGTCTGGGCGTCAATGGACCAGATGCTCATGGTGTCCTCAAAATCCGCGGGCGTTCTCAGCGGCTATTTTCATGCACAAAAGTCAGCTCTGTTGTGACTTGAAGGCATTCCAGGCATCTCTCACATCGCTATCGAAACTGTTTCAGCGCTTTTGCGCTGCCCAATCCACTCTGATTGACGATAAGTGCAGGCTGATTGCTCCAGCGCAAACCCGCCAACGCCACGGTTTGATGCAACGCAATCCCTCGAGCCCTCCCGGCGGCCATAGTGAGAGCAATTCAACCGGGAGGCCTTATGAAGCTGATGATTGATCTCTTTTCCACCGACTATGGACTGATGAGTCTGGCCGTGATTGTGCTGATCATCGTCATGGCCGCTTTCTTTACCCGGCTCTTCATGGGCAAGATGAAAAACATTGCCAGCACACCGCTGGAGTGACGCCAAAGTTCATAGCATTTCGCCCATGGCCTGCCTTGAGTTGCTGACAGTCTGACGCGGATAGGGTGCAAAAAGGCCGGAGCTTTCGCTTCGGCCTTTTTATTGGAAGGATCCAAGTGCCTGTCAGTAATGCGGCGGCAATTCATCGCGCAGGTTGCGAACTGCAGCGCCCCCACCTTCTGGTGCCTGACGCTTGAGCTCTCGCACCTCGTTGATCAGCAAGTCAATTTGCTGCTGTTGACGATAAACCGTCATATTGAGCTGCTCAAGCAAATCCTCGGTATAGCTGGCTTTGATCTCCAGCTCCATGATTCGCTCTTGCAGCGCTTCTTGCTCATCCCTCATATTCAGCCCTTGAGTGCTTTTGCCAAGCGTGTAATCCCTTCGCGGATCTTGTCCTCGTCGGCCGTGGCAAACGACAGGCGGAAGGTGGCGTTGTCCGGGTTCTGCGCATAAAAAGGTGCGCCGGGCACAAAGGCCACACCTTGCTCGATGGCTCGCTTCGCCAGCTCACCGGCATCAGCCAGCTGACCGCGCGCGCCCGTCAGACGCACCCACATGAACAGGCCACCGGCGGGCTGCACAAACTCAATGGCATCGCCGAGCTGCTCGCGCAGCGCATCGCCCATGGCCTTGGCACGCTGGGCATAGACCTCGCGCACATGGGCCAGGGTTTTGGGCATGACACCGGACTTCAGATACTGGGCGGCTGTGGCCTGCGCAAAGGTGCTAGTGTGGGCGTCGCTGAACTGCTTGCACATCACAGCGCGGGCCAGCAGCTCGGGCTGGGCAATCAGCCAGCCAATACGCAGGCCGGGGCTGAGCACCTTGGACAGCGAGCCACAATGCGCCAGCCATTCACGGCTGCCCTGCACTTCGCGGCTCAGCGACAGCAGGCTGGCAGGCGGCGCGGCGTCAAAGTACAGGTCGCCGTAGGGATCGTCTTCCACCACCAGGGTCTGGTACTTCACTGCCAGCTCCAGCACCTTATTGCGGCGCTCCAGGCTCAGCATGGCACCGCTGGGGTTGCCGAAAGTGGGAATCAGATAGACCAGCTTGGGCTTGTGCTCGGCAATCAGCTTTTCCAGCTCGTCGGTCTTGACTCCATGCTCATCCACAGGCGCCGAGATCACTTCTGCGCCATACAGGCGAAAGCACTGAATCGTGGCCAGAAAGGTGGGGCCTTCAACGATGACCTTGTCACCCTCGCCCACCATGGTCTTGCCCAGCAAGTCCAGCGCCTGCTGGCTGCCGGTGGTGACGATGAGCTGCTCGGGGGCCACATCGGGAACGCCCTTGCTGGCCATGAACGTCGAGAGCTGCTCGCGCAATGGCTGGTAGCCCTCGGTTGCTCCGTACTGCAATGCAGCGCCAGCCTCTTGCTCCAGAGCCTTGGCAGAAGCGGCGCTGATGCCAGCCACGTCAAACATGGCGCTGTCCGGAAAGCCACCCGCAAAGCTGATGATGCCGGGCTTGCCAAGCAGTTTGAACAGTTCACGAATCGCAGAGGTTTCTACGTTATTGAGTCGATTGGCAAATTGCATACGTTTTTTGGATTAAGGCGCTAAAGAAATCTCGTCGCTGCTTGAGCGGCAAACGCCCATTGTGGCGCGCGCAAGCCCACCAGAGGGGAGAAATGTCTTTTTGTAGGAGCTATTCCAGCTTCGCAGTAATCAAACTCCTACCAACTTCTTAAAGTTGATAGATATTGTTAATTATGTACAGCTTCGTGTCTCAAACTATGAATTGGACAGTGCCAAGCCTCTGCCAAGAACATACACCTACCTATCCACAGACCGCGTAGTCAACGGATTTTTTTCACTAGTTTTTGGGATGGAGGATTTATGCGTACTACTACTTTCAACAGCAAGGCATTGTCTGCCGCGATTGCCGACAAGAGCGCGTTGAGCCTGCGCAGTCTGTGCGCCGTAGCACTGATTGCCAGCTTGGCAGCCTGTGGCTCCAGCGGCTCTTTGCGCAGTGACCTGGGGCCTGGAGGCACTGGTGGAGGCGACATTGTCGGTAGTGGCGGCACTAACGGCGGCGCAGGAGGCGGCGGCGGTGTCATCGTAGGTGGTGGAGGTAACAACGGCGGCGGTGGCGGTAATGGTGGTGGCGGTAATGGTGGTGGCGGTAATGGTGGTGGCGGTAATGGAGGCGGCGGCAACGGAAGCAATCCATCTCCAGTAATCACTCCTCTTACTCCTGTACGAGACACGGTAGCGGATGTCACAGGCACCGTAGGCAGTGCCACGGGCGTCATCGCGGATGTCAACTCGGTAGTCACTTCTGTTCTGGGCTCCGCCACCAATGGCACGCCATTGAGCGGCGTAGCTCAGCCAGCTAGCGGCATTCTTGGCAATGTCAACAATGCGGTCAACAGCGTAGGCGGCGGTGTCAGTGCAGGCCTGGGACAAATCGGCAATACAGCCGACCCCGTGGGTACCACTTTGCAGGGCGTTGCACCAGCCGTTGGTTTTCTGGGGGGAGCAGTCGGAGCCGCAGGCCAGACCGTCAGTGCTCTTGACAAACCTCAACTGGGCCTTGTCGGTGATGTAGCCGGTCTGGCTGGCGGCACGGTGCAAGTTCTGGGCACAACCATCTCCGGCCTCGAAGGCACCGTAGCCCATTTGACCAATAACCAGCTGGTCACCGGTCTGACCACTCAGGTCGGGCAGGTTGTCACGCCAGTGCTAAGCACCGTTTTGGGTACGACCCAGAACCTGGTTCAAACTGCTGGCCTGGCTCAGCCCGTCAACAATCTTCTGGGCACCGTAGGCGGCGTTGTCAACCATGTGGGAGCCGCAGTGACCGGTACAGGTGTCCCCATTGTTGCGCCTCTGGGCGGCGTAGTCTCCGGAGTTGGACAGACTGTAGCGGGCCTGGGCGGGGTTGTCGCAGGCGTACCCACAGGTACAGGTGTTAACGGTGGTCTGCTGGGCGGCGTGCTTGGCAATGTCACCGGCGGCGCCAATGGATCGGCCGGTGCAGGCAACCTGGTAGGCGGTGTGCTGAGTACGGCCACAGGTCTGGTTGGAGGCGTCACAGGCGGAGTTGCAGGAGGTGGCAGTTCGGGCGGCTCTGCAGGCGCTGGCGGCGCGGGTAACCTGGTCGGCGGCGTTCTCGGCAGCGTCACCGGTCTTGTCGGTGGCTTGGGCGGCGCAACTGGCGGTGCTGTTGGCGGCACCGTCGGCGGTAGCGTCACAGTCGGTGGCTCTGCAGGTGCAACAGGTGGCGCAGTCACTGGTCTGGTCGGCAATACTGTTGGTGCAGTGACAGGTTTGGTCGGTGGCGTACTTGGTGGTGTAACTGGCGGCCTCTCCGGTGGTGCGACCGCGGGAGCAGGCGCAACCGGCGGCGCAACAGCCACTGGGTCTGGCGGTCTTCTGGGAGGCCTACTAGGTGGACTGGGCGGCACTGTTGCCACCAGCAAATAATAAACAGCCCACGGCGGTGAAAGCTGAAACCGCGTGAGCCGGGCCCGCGTTCTGGCGGGCTTTTTTACGACATCCTCATACACAGCTGTGAAGATGTAAGGAACAATGAGAAACATAAAAAGAGAACAGGAGGGACTTTTGCAGTCAACAGCAAAAACACAACGCCTAAAAGCCCAGCGTCAGTTAAGCGTCGCGGCTCAGGCAGTTGCACTTGCCGCACTTTCATCTTGGTCCTGGGCTCAGCCTACAGGTAATCCGCTCAACAGCCTTCCCCAGACACCCGAATCTGCCAAACATCTGTTGCCCCATCAGCAAGAGGTACAGATACAGATAGAGCAGCCACAGACCAGCCCCCAGGACATCGTCAATCAACGTCTCAACGTGCGCGGCGTCAACGTACAGGGCAGTACGGCGATTCCTTTTGAAGAGGTCAGTGCGCTCTTCACTCCGTTCATCAACGGCACTCACACGGTGGGTGAGCTGAATGTGGCCACGCAGAAAGTCAGTGAGCTGTATCAGCGTCATGGCTATGCACTGTCCTTTGCCTACCTGCCCCCACAAGACTTTGCCAATGGCACAGTGCAGGTTATCGTCGTAGAAGGCTATGTACAGAGCCTGAACCTTGAAGGCAATTTCGGCCGGTCCGAAGACCTGTTGCGTGAGCTGGCTCAGCCCCTGCTCAACGAAAGGCCGCTGACCGCCAAGACTTTTCAAAAGCAAACCCAGCTTATGGCAAGGCTGCCAGGTGTTCAGATCACGGCTTCGGCCAGCCTGCCAACGACCACGGATGGCGCCGTGCCTCTGGTCATCAAATCCAAGCACAAACCGGTTGCTTTCACTCTTGGAGGCGAAGCACGCAAACCCACACCACGCCTGATTGCCTCGGTCACGCTGAACGATCCTCTGTGGTCAGGCAGCCAACTGCAGGCATCGGCCATGCTGGAGAACCCCGATAAGGAGCGTTTTGCCACCATTGGTTTCACCCAGCAACTCTCTGCGCAAGGCACGCAGGCACGGCTCAGCTACTCCGACTATCGAAGCTTCAACCCACCCGCCACGCGCACGCCGGGCATTGATGACCTGACTCAGCAACGCAAGCTCGACTTCAATCTCAGCTACCCGTGGATTTTGAGCAACACCAACCAGCTCATCACAACGGCGGGTCTGTATGCCATTGATTACAGCCGTGAGCTGGCCGACAGCCAAGTTTCTTTGCTACGCAAGGAAGATGTGCGCACGCTCTACGCACAAATGGCGTGGAGCTCTTTTGGCCCCAATACCGTGCGCTCGGCATCGGTGCTACTGGCTCGTGGGCTGAACAGCATGGGAGCCTATAAAAACACGGATCTACTCGTGGGCAGCCAGCTCTACCCGCTGGTCAATCCCGCAAAGCTGGATTTCACCCGCATCACAGGGGATTACTCTCAGCGCCACCGCTTTGCCAACAAAATGGGCGCTGCCTTTGCAGTAAGCGGGCAATACAGCGGCGACATTCTGCCCACGCCTGAAAAAATCTCGTTTGGCTCGACCCGCTATGGCAGAGGCTACCAAGCGGGTGAGTTCTCGGGAGACTCCGGCATGGGGGCCAGTGCAGAGCTGAACTACCAGCACCCGCTCAATCAGGCATGGATCAAGTCTGTAGAGCCTTATGTGCTGTATGAGTGGGCTCGCACCAAGCATCAGACCAGCGGCATCAAGGGCAACACGCTGCGCTCAGCCAGCTTGGGTCTGCGGGTCTCCGACAACCGCCACTACGCGCTGGATGTCGCCATGAGCAAGCCACTGGGTGATCACTCCATCTACAACCCTGATCGCAAGATGCGCTACAGCCTGGTGCTCAGCTATAACCTGGATCCCTGATCCTGCTTCCTCGAAGACCTGAGCCGCTGCACAATGCAGCGGCTTTTCTTTTTCAAGCGCCGCGACCACGGGCCACAATAGCGCCATGAAGAAAAGCGATATAGCGCCGTTTTTTGCCGTTCTCAAGGCCGCCAACCCCACTCCTCAGACCGAGCTTGAATACACCACTGTCTTTGAGCTTCTCACCGCAGTTTTGCTGTCGGCACAAGCCACCGACGTCGGCGTCAACAAGGCCACGCGCAAGCTGTTTCCGGTCGCCAATACTCCCCAGGCGATTCTGGATCTGGGTCTGGAAAGGCTGGAGAGCTATATCAAGACCATCGGCCTGTACCGCAGCAAAGCCAAGCATTTGATGGAGACTTGCCGCATGCTGGTGGAGTTGCATGACAGCAAAGTCCCCGACACGCGTGAAGCTCTGGAAGCACTGCCTGGCGTAGGCCGCAAGACTGCCAATGTGGTGCTCAATGTGGCCTTTGGCCAGCCCACCATGGCGGTGGACACGCATATCTTTCGTGTCAGCAACCGCACGGGCCTGGCCCCCGGCAAGAACCCGCTGGAGGTTGAAAAGCAGCTGCTCAAACGTGTGCCCGCTGAATATGCCGTGGATTCGCACCACTGGCTGATTCTGCTGGGCCGCTATGTCTGCCAGGCACGCAAGCCGCGTTGCTGGGAGTGCGTAGCCTCGCAGTACTGTGACTTCAAGCCCAAGACTCCAGCACCCCCGGCTGGAAAAAGGGGTTGAATCAGCGCTTAACCCTTATCAATAAAGCGCTGACAGCTATCTATTTTGACAACCTCATCAGCTTTTGGTGCTGACGCCCGCCGACTCGAAACTGGCCATCTCATTGAGCATGGTGCAGGCCGACTGCAGCAGAGGCCATGCCAGCGAAGCGCCTGAGCCCTCTCCCAGGCGCAGTTGCCAGTCCAGCAAGGCCTGAGCCTGCAAATGCGCCAGCATGCGCGAGTGACCAGGCTCACCCGAGCGGTGCGAATACACGCAGCGCTGCAGCACATGAGGCTGCAATCGGCTGGCCACCAGCACGGCAGCCGTCGTGATGAAACCATCGACCACAATCACGCGCCGCTCGACTGCGGCCTGCAAGACAGCCCCAGCCATGGTCGCTATTTCCAGCCCGCCCATGGCGGCCAGAGCGTCCATAGGCTCAGTGACATCGGCATGAAAATCCAGCACCTGCTTGAGCACAGCGATCTTGCGCGTCAAGCCTTCGCTATTCAGACCCGTACCAACTCCGGTCACTTCTTCCACAGGCTCACCACACAGGCGCGCCAGCAGCAATGAAGCACTGGAGGTATTGCCAATCCCCATCTCCCCCAGCAGCAAGGCATTGCCCGGCAGCTTTTTGATCAGTTCGGCACCGTTGCGCAAAGCCATTGCGCACTCCTGCTCTGTCATCGCTGGTCCTTGGCTGCAATCGGCCGTTCCATAGGCGATCTTGCGCCGCCACAGTCGCGGCTCACCGTCTCGCGGCAGCTTGTGCTCGGGGTCTTGCTCTCGCACTTCAAAGTCACGGGCCACACCGCAGTCCACGACATTCAGCGCTACGCCATTCTGTCGCGACAGCACGCTGACTGCTGCTCCACCCGCCAGAAAGTTCTCGACCATTTGCCAAGTCACATCGACGGGATAGGCTGACACACCTTGCGCGGCCAGCCCATGGTCTGCAGCAAACACCACCATTTGAGGTTCTTGCAGTTCAGGATTCTCACTACCGGTAATACAGGCCAGGCGCAGCGCCAATTGCTCCAGAACACCCAGAGACCCCTGTGGCTTGGTCTTGACATCCAGCCGGTGCTGCACACGGGCTTGCAGCAGTTCGTCGTGAATATCGGGAACCTCAGGACAGCTCCAGATGGTGGACAAGGCGGCTTCGGAAAGGGGTGCGGAACTCATGCTTGCAGTCATTGCCGGTATATCAGACCTCAATACCCTCCACCACCGGTGTTGCAGAAGGCATGTTTTTGCGATTGGGCAAGTATCGCGCTTTCATCATGGTCAAGACAGCAAGTTCAGCAATAGCGCACGACAGACATGAAAAAGGCCCCGAAGGGCCTGAGCTGAAAATGCAGCAAAAGCATCAGCGAATGATTTCTTCCACCGTGACTTCTCGCAAGATACCGCCATCCTTGACCGAGCCACTGACCGCACCATCCTTGACGCGCGCCATGCAGGCCTGCTGATCGACCTCGGTTTTGAACACGCTGCAGCGGGCATAGGCGTTGCGCTGGTACTGGCTCAAGCCCTGGCCGTCATCAAGCCTGCCTCTTTGGGCTTCCGCCTTGGCTGCAGCCGCTTCACGCGCTGAAGAGTTGCCGCCATCCATGCCACGCGGGCCTTTGCGGTGGTGATGGTGATGCTTTTTCATCGCAGGCCTGGCGGCATCCATTGCTGCTGCTTCTGCCGCAGGTTTGGCCTGATCGACCTGCGCACTGGCCAGACCCGCCACCGACAAGGCGACAGCCCCCAAAGCCAACTGAAGCGTCCGAACCTTGAAAAAAGCCATATCTAACTCCATTCCAAAAAGTGAATAGCGTTGCCAGCTTGCGCTCACTCCAGGCTGCGGCTTATCGGTTTAGCGCACATGGGCTTGAAAGAGCTTTCCTACAAGTCACACCTGCCATTAAAGCGATTCGGCCTCAAACCATTGAGCCACACCTTGCGCCAGCCGTGCAAACACCTGGTCCAGACTGGGCGCAGCATGGCCGAACAGGGCGTGGACCACTTCGGCGTTTTCAAACAGCCCATGCAGATAGCTGCCGATCACAGCCGGATTGCCGCCTTGCCACAGCATGCCGGGCAGCAGCTCTTGCGCTGGCTGATCGCTGCCGGCCTGCATATCGGCCCGCAACTGGGTCTGTCCGTGGTGGATTTCATACCCGCGTGCTTGCACTCCGCTCAAGACCTTCCAGGGGGCCTGTAGCTCGGGCAAGGTCAGCTTGGTGGGCTGCACCGTTTTGTCTTGCGCAAACAAGGTGACCAGCGGCAGCAGCCCCAGGCCTGCGGCATTGCCATCCACACCGTGCAAATCAATCAGGGCTTCGCCCAGCATCTGCAGACCACCGCAAATGCCCAGCACCCGCTTGCCCTCCTTGGCGTGCTGAGCTACCGCGGCATCCAGGCCTTGCTCTCTCATCCACGCCAAGTCCGCCGCCGTGGCCTTGCTACCCGGCAAGATGACCCAATCCGCATCGGTAATTGGCGCGGGCGAGCGTGCCCACACCACACGCACGCCGGGCACTTGCAGCAGGGGTTGAAATTCATCCAGATTGCTGATGCGCGGATAAGCCACGATGGCAATCGTGGTGTGAATAGCCTGCCCCGCCCCGGTACTGCCTCGGTCATCAAACACGCCATCTTCTTCTGGCAGGCCATGCTGGAACTGCATGGGAATGCAGGCCACCGTAGGAATACCGGTCTTTTCTTGCAGCATCTGCGGCGCAGGCGCCAGCAAAGCGGCATCGCCCCGAAATTTGTTGAGCACAAAGCCCTTGATGAGTTGTTGCTCATCCTCTGGCAACAGCGCCCAGGTGCCGTAGAGGTGCGCAAAGGCACCGCCCCGGTCAATATCGGACACCAGCAAGCAATGCGCGTTGCAATGCTTGGCCACGCGCATGTTCACCACATCGCTGGCGTGTAGATTGATCTCGGCGGGAGAGCCCGCACCCTCGATCACCACCACATCGTTTTCGGCCCGCAGCGCATCCAGCGCCTTCGCAATCTGCGGCCAGACCTTCAGACTGCGGCCGCGCCAGGGCATGGCGCTGAGTTCATCATCCACCTGGCCGAACAGCACGACCTGACTGCGCGTATCAGCCTCGGGCTTGAGCAGCAACGGATTCATGCGCACATCGGGCACCGCCCCTGCCGCCAATGCCTGCAGATACTGGGCGGTGCCGATTTCGCCCCACTTTCCATCAGGCGTAGCCACAACACGCGCGTTATTGCTCATGTTCTGCGCCTTGAAGGGTGCAACCTTCAGACCCTGGCTACGGTAGTAGGCGCACAGCGCCGTGGCCACCCAGCTTTTGCCTGCGCCACTGCTGGTGCCCAGCACCATGATGCAACGTGCTGTCATCTATCAGTTCTCTCTAGATATGCGTTAAGACAAAGGCAACACCACACGCTGCATGATGCGCTGCAACGCTTCGCCCGGCTGGGTGCACTGCCCCATGTGCGAGGGCGAGGTCTGAATGATGCTGCTGCGCTTGGCAGTCAGCCAGTGGTAGCGCGCACGCAAGGGCAACTGTGCAATCGGCCCAGCATCGGCACGGCCCTCGCAAATCGCCACGATGGAGCCCAGGTGTCTATGCACGGCCTCCAGATCCACATTCGGATCCAGCGCCAGCAGTCGCTTCTCGTCAAGCGCAATGGCCGCCTGCAAGAAACCGCTGAGCTGGCAGGACAGAATCACACCCGCGTTGACAAATTCCTCACGCTCCACACGCGGCACGACCCGTACCACGGCATAGTCGTACACCTCATACGCGGGCATCGATCACTCCTTGCAGCCAGCGACCACGATCCGCCAGACGGGCCACAAAATAATTCACATACGCCGTGCGATGCGCCTGCACGTCTTTCAGTGCATCGTCATCCTTGTCGGCAGCGGCCAGCTCCAGAAAACAGTCAGGCACCTCGTCAACAATGGCTTGCAGCACCTCGGGAGTCAGCATGGCCGCCAGTTCGGCATCGACTGCTGCCAGCTTCGATGCCTGAGGCAGCAGCACATGCTCGCTGCTGGGCGCAAACGGCTTGGCCGGGTCGGCAACCGTGCCCTTCCAGGCGTGATGAAACGTCAGACTCGCACCATGATCGATCAGCCAGGGCTGCTTTTTGCACATGAGCATATTGGTGTTGCGCGCCGTGCGGTCCACATTGCTGATCAGCGTGTCAAACCACACCAGGCGTGAGGCAAAGTCATCATCCACCCCATCCACCGCCGGGTCGAAGTTGATGGAGCCGGGCAGATAGTCCAGCCCCACATTCAGTCCGTCGCTGGCGCGAATCAGATCTTGAATCTCAGGATCGGACTCGGTGCGTGCCAAGTCACCGTTGAGGTGCAGCAGCACGACCTCCGGCACCGGCAGACCCAGTGCCCGCGCGATGCCGCCCGAGATGATCTCGGCAATCAAGGCCCGCACGCCCTGACCGGCTCCCCGAAACTTGAGCACATAGGTGCCCAGGTCATCGGCCTCGACAATGGCGGGCATGGAGCCACCTTCACGCAGCGGCGTGACATAGCGCTCTACCCGCACAGAGCGCAGCTTCAGAGTTTCAGTGTCCATGACAGAAATAGTAGCGCCTTGCGCCCATGAAGTCTGGGCTGCAAGGTTATTTGATGCTTTCCCGGATTGACTTCCAGGCCTGCTCCAGCGCCGCCTGCGATACCGGCGGCAAAACACCCAGGCGCACATGACTGGGCAAGCCAAAGCTTTCGCAATCGCGCAGCTTGACGCCCTTCTTGCGCAAAGCAGACAGTGCTGCGCTCATATCGCCTACCGGCACATGTGCCACAAAATAATTGGCCTGATGGCCCGGCAACACCTGCCAGCCCAGTCGTTCGCACAACGCCAGTTGCTGAGCCTTCCAGCGACTCAGCGTGCCGCGGCTTTGCTGCAGCCACTGCTGCACCTCATCCGTCACCCAGGCCTGCAGCATGGCCACGCCGTGCGATCCCACCACCCAGGACGGGGCCAGTGCATTCAGTGCCTGCAAATCGGCCTCGGCGGCATGCTCAGGGGCAATGGCATAGGCCGCGCGCACCCCCGTCATGCCCAGAGCCTTGTTGGGTGTCCACAATTGCCAGAGATCATCCATGGAGCGCTCAGGAGCATCGCCCTCCAGCCACAGCGGTCGATAAGCGCAGTCCAGCAAGCGCCACTCTTTGGGACGCGGCGCCTGCTGCCAGGCGGGCCAGATATCTTCCACGCGACCCAGCGGACTGGACGGCTCACAGGCCCAGCTCAAAGCGGGCACCGCCAACGCCTCCAAACGCCCCTGCAGCGCCAGTCGCCAGACCCGCGCCGCCTGCAGGTAGTCGCCATAGTGATGCTGCGGAAATTGCACGCTTTTGGCACCGCTGCGTACGGCATGCAAGGTGATGCGGTGAATCAGCTCGCTGCTGCTTGCGCCCATCACAATGCGCTGCAGCGCCACACCGTGAAAGGCCGCCAGTTGCTCGCGCAGCTCGGTGTAATGCGGATCGGGGTACTGCGCCACATGGGCCGCCTGCAGCAGCCGTACCGCCGTGGGGCAAGGCCCACAGGCGTTGCGATTGGTCGAAAAATCATGGGCGGGCACGCCCAGCGCATCGGTGCCGCCATGCGTGGCAGCGGCCTTCATATCAAACATTACCCAGCAGCTTCCCCATCCATAGCGCCATCAAAACCATAGCTATCAGCGCAATCGCTACCTGCACTCCAAGCACTTTAGAGGCCAATTTTACGGAGTTCTGCAAATCCGCAGCTTCGGGCGCCCTACCCAGGGCATTGAGCTGGTAGACGCCGGGTTTGGAAAGCCGCACCCCCAAAGCCAGCGCCATGGCCCCCATGGGCCAGCCGCCATTGGGCGAAGGAGTCACCGCCGCATCGCGCTTCAAGTCAGACCACGACAGGCCACCGGCCACCAGCGCCAGCCACAGCGCAGTCAGGCGCGCCGGAATCCAGTTGAGCACATCGTCGGCCCGTGCCGCCCATTTACCCGCCCATTGCCAGTGGCGACGCTTATCGCCCTGACCACGCCAGCCGGGGTAGCCCCACATGGCATCGGCGGTATTGGCCAGTCGATAGACGGCCGCACCGGGCAGACCGGCCACGGCAAACCAGAACAGCGGGGCAATGACGGAATCGCTGAGGTTCTCTGCCAGTGTCTCGATGGCGCTTTCGCGCACGGTGGCCGCATCCAGCTGCGTGGTGTCACGGCTGACCAGCCAGCTCAGGCGCTCGCGCCCTGCGGGCAGAGACTGCTGCAAGGCGGCCTCTACGGCCAACACTTCATCCTTGAGCATGCGCCAGGACAGCAGCGGCTTGAGCAGCACCCCCATGACCAGCCCCCAGGCCCACCAGTCGGCAAAGCCCAGCATGAACTGCAGCAGTCCATAGATTATAAAAAACAGAGCTGCAAGCAAAGTCCAGACAATGGTTGCAAGGCAAAAACGCATGAAATCTTTTGGGACTTCCGTGCGCGGTGCAATGGCCTGCCCGACCCATCCCAGCAGCTTGCCCATCAACACCACAGGGTGCAGCCACACGGGCGGCTCACCCCAAAGCCTGTCCAGCAACAAGGCCACGAGCACGGCCAGCAGACCGGCCTGCAGATTGCGCGCCCAGTTGAGTGCCGCCAACGGCTCTGCGGTGAAAGCCTGATACAACCAGGCCAGTGGACTGAGAGAAAGACCGATCAGCTCAGTCCAGCCAAAACCTGTCATGCGCCCGCTTTTCCTTGGCCGGAGCCATTCACCGGCGTGCCGGTTTGTGATTGACCTGTAGCCGCTGAAACGCGGGAGTCGTCCCAGACGTCATCCATCAGCATGTCTTGCAGCGGGGCGCGACTGGCCCATTTCTCCTGCTGCAGCATGGGCTCGGCGTAATAAGCATCCACCGGCCCCAGGCACAGCACGCCCAGCGGGTGCGCGCCCTCAGGCATCTTGAGCAGTTGCGCCAACTCCAGCGGGTCAAAAATCGACACCCAGCCCATGCCCAGCCCTTCGGCACGCGCAGCCAGCCAGAGGTTTTGAATGGCGCAGGCGCTGCTGGCAATGTCCATCTCGGGCAAGGTGCGGCGGCCAAAAATATGCGCTTCGCGGCCCGGCGGCATGGCGACGACCAGCACTTCGGCGGCATCGAGCACGCCCTGCACCTTGAGCTTCATGAAGTCTTCTTCGCGCTCGCCCAGCGCATGGGCGGTGCGCACGCGCTCTTGCTCCACCAGCGCATGAATCTGCTGGCGCAGCGCCAAGTTTTTGACGCGGATAAAGCGCCAGGGCTGCATAAAGCCGACGCTGGGCGCATGGTGCGCAGCGCGCAGCAGACGCAGCAGCACGTCCTCCCCCACCTGCCCACCCGAAAAGTGGCGCATGTCGCGACGCTCATAAATGGCGCGGTAAACCGCCGCCCGCTCCGCCTCGGTAAAAGGCGTGGCAGGAATGGTGGGAGATGGTTGTGCTTGTGACATGACGCAATTGTCGCCCTTTGGGGGCTGTGCAGAGGCTTCACAGATACCCGCAGCCACCGCGTTTTTCCAGCCTCCGTCAAAACAACAAAAACTGGCCCTGCCCAACTCAGAGATGCCGAGCAAGAGCCGCCTCGCGGCGAAGGCATCGTCCCCCTCCCGCATTGCGAAGCAAAGCGAGAGAGGGGGAAGGCGCAAAGCGCCTCAGGGGGCGACTAGTCTTCTATCCCCCGCTGCGCAGGAACACCCGCCTTGAAGGCGTGCTTGATCATGGTCATCTCGGTTACCGTGTCAGCCATGTCGATGACTTCCTGCGGGCAGCGGCGCCCCGTCAGGCAGACATGCACTTCCTTGGGGCGGGCAGCCAGCGTGTCCAGCACATCCTGCAGCGGCAGCCAGCCGTAGATCAGCGGATAGGTGATCTCGTCGAGCACCACCAGAAACAGCTCACCCGAGAGAATATCGGCCTTGGCCTTTTCCCAGCCATCGCGTGCCAGCTGAGCGGAATGCTCCAGGTCCTTGCTCTTCCAGCTAAAGCCGTCGCCCAGCCCTTCAACGGGCAGGCCCACCTTCTCGGCCAGGCGGTGCTCGCCAAAGCGGGCCGTGGGCACCTTCATGAACTGATAGACCTTGACGGCCTTGCCACGACCCAGGGCGCGAAATGCCAGGCCAAAAGCGGCCGTGCTTTTGCCCTTGCCGTCGCCGGTGTTGATGATGATGAGGCCGCGGCGCTCACCTTCGGGCTTTTCATAGGGCTTTTCGGAGGGAGGGGTTTCAATATTCATAGCTACTCACGCTTACCCATCAATGGCTTGATGGCAAAAAGGCTTAAAAAATTAGTCTGGTTCTCAGCTCAAACGCGGCAAAGCCAGCCACAGGCCGTCCAGCGCTCGCACCTGTATGCGGTGGTCGAACACGGCCTCCAGAGCTGCATGGCTGGCCGGGTCGCTGCACGCGCCCTGATGGATGACGTGGCCGTCCTGCATCACGACCATCTCGTCGGCCAGCAAGGCAAACGACAACTCGTGCAGCACGCTGACCACAGTCACGCCTTGCTGAACCAGATCACGCGCCGTCAGCATCCAGTCGGTCTGGTGCGGCGGATCG
The DNA here is from genome assembly GCF_057369555.1 of Comamonas sp. FUJ_7. Taxonomy (NCBI): domain Bacteria; kingdom Pseudomonadati; phylum Pseudomonadota; class Betaproteobacteria; order Burkholderiales; family Comamonadaceae; genus Comamonas; species Comamonas sp. FUJ_7. Next base: position 139,309 of record NZ_JBXXZI010000001.1, on the reverse strand, counting down.
AGGTTGGCCAGCGGCTCGTCCATCAGCACGGTCTGGGCCTGCACCGCCAGAGCCCGCGCCAGCAGCACACGCTGGCGCTCTCCGCCCGAAAGCTGGCCAATGCTGCGCTGGCGCCATTCCCAGGCATGGGTTTGGCGCAGTGCCTGCTCCACGGCCTGCTTGTCCTCGCCAGAGGCCGGGGCCAGCCAGCCTTGATGTGGCAAGCGCCCCAGCATGACCACGTCATACACGGCCATATCCGCCGACACCGACTGGTTTTGCCCCAGCCAGGCCAGCGCCTTGGCACGGTCACGCCCATTCCACTCGTGCAGCTTGCGACCTTGCAGCAGCACATCACCGCTTTGCTGCTGGTTGGCAGCGCGCATACCGGCCATGGCTCTGAGCAAGGTGGACTTGCCCGCACCATTGGGGCCAACGATGGCCGTCCAGCGCCCCTTGGGAATTTGCAGACTGACCTGGCGCAGTACTTCGCGCTCGCCCAGTTGTACGCACAAGGCTTCGGTGGCGATGGCCTGCGGTCTGTGTATGCCTATGTTCATGCGCCCTCCCCGCCCGCCATGGCTCCGCGCTTGTGCATCAGCCACAGCAAATAGCTGCCGCCCAGAACGGCTGTGAGCACGCCCACGGGCAGCTCCTGCGGGGCAATCAGCCAGCGGGCCAGCAAGTCTGCGGCCAGCAGCAGCACACCGCCCATCAGGCAGCTGAGCACCAGCAGCCAGCGGTGCAATGCACGCACCATGGAGCGCACCAGGTGCGGCGCCGCCAGCCCCACAAACGCAATCAACCCGGTCTGCGCCACGGCAGTGCCCGTGGCCATCGCCAGCAGCACAATCAGCAGCAGGCGCAGCGGTGCCAGCGGCAAGCCCAGGCTGTGCGCCGTGGCTTCGCCCAGCGCCAGACCATCCAGCACCCGGCTCAAGCACCAGGACAAGGCCAGTGACGGCAGCAGCACCCACAGCATCAGCGCGCAGGCGTTCCAGCCTGCAAAAGCCGTGCTGCCCAGCATGAAGGACTGCATGGCCTGCATGATGTCCGGGTTCATCAAGAGCACCAGCGATGCCGCCGCTCCCAGCACCACGCCCACCACCACGCCAGCCAGCAGCAGGCGCATGGTGTTTTGCACGCCCTTGGCCAGCACCAGCGTCAGCACCACGGCGGTCACGGCCCCGGCAAATGCAGCGCCTGTCACCCCCCAACGGGCCAACCCCGCCAGGGCAAACGGAGAAACGCCCAGCGCGGCCATGGCCAGCGCCACACCCAGCGATGCGCCAGAGGCACTGCCCAGCAAATACGGATCGGCCAGCGGATTGCGAAACACCCCCTGCGCCACCGCCCCCGCCAGCCCCAGCAGACCGCCGGCCAGCAAGGCCGCTGCGGTGCGCGGCAGGCGAATATCCATCACGATCTGCCAGGCCAGCGGGTCATGGCGTGCCTTGAGCACGCTCTCAAAGCCCGTGCTACCAATGCCTGCGCCCAGCAAAGCCAGCAAACTGCCCGCCAGCGCCAGCCACAGCAGCAGCCAGGGAGCAGACAGCCCGTGCACGGATGCTTTTCGGCTCATGCTCATTGCGGCTTGCCCTGCTTTTCAGCCACGGCCTGTAGGCAATGCGCCATGATGCGGGCACCTTCGGCCATGCGTGGGCCGGGGCGAATCAGCACATCCGAGTCCTCGGCCCTGAAAGCGCAAATCGCGCCCTGACGCACGGCCCGCATCTGCGCCCAGCCCGGGTACTCGGGCACACCGGTTTTCCACGAACGCTCGCCCGCCATCAGGATGTCAGGATCGGCCTTGACCACATATTCAGGATTGATGCGCGGAAACGGCCCCAGCTTGGGGTCAATCACATTGCGCATATGCAGCCGTGTCAACGTCTGACCGATAAAGGACTGCTCGCCCGCCGCAAACGGGCCGCGGCTGGCTTCAAAGTACACACGCTGGCCACGGATGCCTGGGGGCACGCTGGCCGCGGCCTTGGTCAGATCGGCTTCGATACCCGCCCAGACCCGCTCCGCCCCCTGTGCAGGCGGCAGGGCCAGCAGCACACCAATCTGTTGCAGCACCGTACGCGCTTCTTCATGCGTGCGGGGCTCCAGCGCCACCACCTTCAGTCCCAGTGCCTCCATGCGCGCCACCGAGCGTGAAGCGACAGATGCCAGCACCAGATCGGGCTTGAGCGCCACGATGGATTCAATATTCGGGTCCAGCCCGCCGCCCACCACAGGCACGGTCTTCACATGGGCCGGCCAGTTGGAGTAACGATCCACGCCCACCAGACGCTCACAGGCGCCCAGAGCGCACAGGCTCTCGGTCAGCGAAGGCAGCAGGCTGACAATGCGCTGTGGCGGCTTGGACAGCTGCACCTGCTTGCCTCGCGCATCGGTGATCTGCACGGTCTGAGCCCAGACCATGGACGCACCACAAAGCAGCACGGGCACCGCCAACGATGCAGCCAGCCAATGTTTGACTTTGAGCTTCATGCCTGGGGACCTTTCAGCGCCAGCGGCAGGCCGGCGCACATCAGCGTGGCGCTTTCGCAATGCGCGGCCACTTGCTGATTGAGGACCCCCAGGGCATCGACAAAGGCCCGTACCTCTTGCCCCATGGGAATGACACCCAGGCCGATTTCATTGCCCACCAGAATGACCGGGCCTTTGGCCTCATCAATTGCTTTCAAAAAGAGAGCTAGCTGCGCTTTCCAGTCCTGGGCTTGAAGCTGTTTTAACTCAGAATTTTCTTCTGCCACCGGCATCAGCCAGTTGGTCAGCCACAAAGTCAGGCAATCAATCACCAGTAGGTGCTGAGGGTGGCTGTGCTGTGCCAGCACGGCAGCCAGGTCGCGCGGCTCTTCCACCGTCTGCATGCCCGGCACACGCTCGGCGCGATCACGCTGGTGGCGGGCAATACGCTCGCTCATCTCTGCATCCCAGGCCTGGCCCGTTGCGACTAGGGTGGCCTGATGCCCCGCATCGGCTGCCAGCCACTGGCGCGCCAGCAGTTCTGCACGGCGGGACTTGCCGCTTTTCTGACCTCCCAGAATGAACTGGGTACGCGGCATGACAAAGGTGGAAGTACTTGCAGGACTCATGGTGATGGACAGAAAAGCTCAGCCTTGGATTGTTGCGCCAAAAAGCGCCGCCACAACCGATGGGCAGGATGGGAACCAGGCGTGAAAGTAAGTGGCTCGCACACTGCCTTGCTGGTACAGGGCTTCGCCTCTGTCGGCCTGCACCGCAGCGCCAGGGCGGCTGCTGCGGGTCAGCACAGGCATGGCCGTCTCCAGCCGCGTGTAATGAAAGGTATGGCCACGCAACACGCCTTCACCAAGCACCAGTTGCTGCATGCCCAGCCCTCCCAGACGACTTTGCATGATGACCTGTGCGGGCAGCAGGCCCCACATGGGCTTCGTGCTGCCATCAAGCGCCGTGACGCCATCGCACAAGGCCAGCATCCCGCCACATTCGGCCCAGACGGGCTTGGCTTGCGCCACATGGGCCGCAATATCGCCTCGCAAGCGCTGGTTTGCGTGCAAGGCCGGGGCATGCAGCTCAGGGTAGCCACCGGGCAGCCAGAGTGCATCGCAAGGCGGTAGCGCTTCTCCCGCCAGCGGCGAGAAAAAGCACAACTCGGCCCCCATGGCGCGCAGGCAGTCCAGGTTGGCCGGGTAAATAAAAGAAAAAGCAGCATCACGCGCAATGGCAATGCGCTTTCCCTCCAGCAAAGGCGGTAGCGGGGGCTTGCTTTGCGCCCCTGCCTGGGCAGGCCCTGCAAAGTTTACACACCAGTCTTGCCAGCTCGGCTGGCCGTCTTGCGCCAGCCACGGGCGCTGGCCCAGCGGGGTCTGAGCGAGTGCATCGGCTACGGCATCCAGACGCTGCATGGCATCGCCGAGTTCATGCGCTGCAATCAGGCCCAGGTGGCGCTCCGGCAGCAAGGCTGCCTGCTTGGCTTTGGCAACGGGCGCGCCCAATTGCACGCCGGGCATGGCGCCCAGCCACAAAGCGGGGTCACGCAAGCCTTGCTGGAGCAGATCGGCATGATGAGCCGTGGCAACCCGATTGGCCAACATGCCGGCCCAGCGCAAGCCACTTTGGTAATGCTGCAAGCCATAGGCCAGCGCCCCGAAGGTGCCCGCCATGGCCGATGCATCCAGCACCGCCAGCACGGGCAAGTCCAGCAACTGCGCCAGATCAGCTGCACTGGGACTGCCATCGAACAGGCCCATGACGCCCTCGACCAAGATCAGGTCGGCCTCTTGCGCTGCCTGATGCAGGCGCTGGCGCACATCGGTCTCGCCCGTCATCCACAAATCCACCGAATGCACGGGCGATCCGCTGGCCAGCTCATGCCAATACGGATCCAGAAAGTCTGGCCCGCACTTGAACACACGGACCTTGCGTCCCTGGCGGGCATGCAGTCTGGCCAAAGCCGCGGTCAGCGTGGTCTTGCCCTGGCCCGAGGCCGTAGAACTGATGAGCAGCGCCGGGCAACGCGCACCTGCTTCATGCATTGCGGTGGTAGTCATGGCGTCAGCGAGCCTCCCACTTCACACCGATGTAGCCATTGCGACCTTCGGTGGCATAGGTTCTGGCCAGCTCATAGCGCTTGTCAGCCAGGTTGTTGATACGCGCCACCAGGCTCCACTCTCGCGTGAGCTGCTTTTGGGCACTCAGATTCCAGAGCGTGTAGCCGCCCAGCACGTTCTTGTTGGCCCCATCATCAAAGCGCTTGCCCGCCGTCTGCATCTCAGCACCCAGCTTCCAGCCTGCCACCATGGTGTCGGCTGACAGGTTGGCGTAGCGCTTGGCGCGGCGTGCCAGCTGCAAGTCCTTGTCGGTATCGCGCGGATTCTGGAAGTCCACCGAGCCTTGCAGGTTCACGCTCCCCAGACGGGTGGTTGCCGCCAGCGTGATGCCTTCATAACGGGCCTTGGCCACGTTGGCATAGCAACCGCCCTTGGGGCCAGACAGCGCCACACTGGAGCAAGTGCCTTTGCCACCCACATAGTTGATCAGGTTGCTGACGTTGTTGCGATAAATAGTGGCCGAGAAACTATCGCTGCCCTTGCCCCACTTCAGGCCCAGCTCCACGTTACGGCCTTTTTCAGGTTGCAGTGCAGCATCGCCATACTGGCTAAAACGCTGATACAGCGTAGGTGCACGGAAGGCGGTTCCGGCCGAAGCCGTGGCACGCCAGTTCGGCATGAATTCATAGCCATACGCGGCGCTGCCGGTCGTGTGCCCACCAAACTCGCTGTCGCGATCATGGCGCGCATTGAGCTGCAGCGTGTGTTGCCCTTGATGCAGGCCATAGCCCAGTGCCAGGGCGTTTTGCGAACGCTCACGGGTGCCCGTGTCCAGTCCGCTGTTGACCAGCTTGTCTTCACGGCGCTCCAGTGCTGCCGTCACCGTCTGCGCACCCAGCTTCCACTCATTGTGAAAGAGATAGCTGTGCAGGCGCGTATCGGTTTCGTAAGGACTGGGTTTAGTCTGATAAAAGTCACGCGACTGCGTGTACTGCAAACGGCTGCTGTAGACATCGCTCCACTTGGCCAGCCAGCTCATGCCTACGGCACTCATCTTGTAGATGCTGCGGTCATCGGCTGCGCTGGTGTCATACCCCGCATTCATGTAGCTGGTCAGCGCCGTCGCTTCCACACGGTGGGCCTTATTGATCTGATAGCCCATGCGTGCATTGAAGGCATTATTGCGATAGCCATCGGCATCGGGGTTGGCCGTTGCCGTGGTTCTGGCGTTAAAGCCATTGCTGCTGGCATGAGAGACACCCAAGCTGTAGTCCCAGCCCCCTTCGGCTCCACTGACTCCCGCCTGTGCCTTGACCGTGCCACGGCTTCCCCAGCCCAAGCCCACATAAGGCTTGGCCTTGCCCTCCCCCTTTTTGGTGAAGATCTGCACCACTCCGCCAATCGCGTCAGAGCCATAGACCGCAGCAGCCGGGCCGCGCAGCACTTCGATGCGGTCTATCGCCTCCAACGGAATATCCTGCCAGGAAGCTCCGCCGGTGGACTGCGAGTCCATGCGTACGCCGTCAATGTAGACCGCCGTAAAGCGCGTCTCTGCACCGCGCAGATAAATACTGGTCGTAGAGCCTGCCCCTCCGTTGCGCACCATCTGCACACCTGGCAGACGGGTCAGCACATCGGCAATGCCAACTGCGCCTGCGGCTTCAATGGTTTCTCTGTCCACGATAGACATATCGGCCACCAGGTCAGACAGTGGCTGCTCAATGCGATTGGCCGTGACCACGGTTTCTTGCAGATGCACGGAGTCTGCCAATGCCACTTGCTGCGCTTGTGCCAGCGATGCCATGGTCAGCAGCGATGCCAAAACGGTGGGACGAAAAACCGAGGGGAAAGATGCGCACACGCGCGAAGCCTGCTGTGCGGCGCACAGAGACGAATAATGCGAACTCATGGAAAGCGAACCTGAACACGCTCCTGCCAGCCTACCCGCCGACAATGAGCAAACAGTGCCTGCACTTGATGCAGACACACCCATGTTGGCCGGTATCCGGGCTAGGCGAATCATCCTCTTACCAGCCTTCCCAGCGCTGAGCGCCAGTGGCTATGAGGGAAAAGGTGGAATGCTCGGCACTCCATTCGCCGACCGTTGCGGGGGCAGCGCAGGCTCGGAGAGGCCAGTGTTCTGGCCAGCTCCTCCCTGCTTCCCGTTGAACTGAGACCGCAGAAGAGCAGCCTCGAGCACCAACAGCTGCGCATTGTAATAAGCCTGTCGGCCCCTCCATCGTTCGATCGAACTAAATTATCTGCCGTTCAGGTGACGATTTTTTACTTTAAACAGCATCTTGGGGCAGACAGCGCCTGCGTATAGCGCTACGATTTTGAAAGAGACCAGCAAGTTCCCAACTGCACTGCTCAAGCAAGGCGATTCCTCGGCACAAACAGCCAAATTTGCCTGCATATTTACATCCATGCCCAGACTGCAAGACCTACAATGGCAGAGTCTATGACCACCCAGCCCTCTATTGATCTCATTGCCGAGCGTGTTGAGCGTCTGCTGGTGCGCCACGAGGAACTGCAGCGCACCAACACCCTGCTTACCGATCAGGTCATTGCTCTCACACAAGAGCGCGATTTGCTGCGTCTGCGCCTGCAGGCTGCGCGCGCTCGCGTTGATGCACTGATCGAACGCCTGCCCGCCAACCAGGGCGAGTGACCTCGTCACTTTCACCCATAACCAGACCCGCCACTGACGCCCATGAAGCAGATTGATGTGCAAATCATGCAGCAAAGCTATGTGCTGACCTGCCCCGATGGTCAAGAAGAACGCGTGCAAGAAGCTGCCCACCGCGTGGACGAGGCCATGACCCGCATTCGTGACAGCGGCAAAGTTCGATCGCGCGAACGCGTGGCCGTCCTGGCCGCTTTGAACATGGCTTTTGATGTTCTTGACCGCGATGCACAACAGGCTCACACGGCTAGCGCCGAGGCAGAAATGCACCACCTGACACAGCAGCCACCTGAAGTCGATGCCGAAGCTGCCCAAGCCCTCCATGCCGAGCAGCAACGTCAGGAAACTCTGGCGGCACAATTGATGCTCAAGCTGGACGAAGTCCTAGAGTCAGACACCCGCCTTCTTTAAGCGCTTCACCCGAATGACTCAATGGCATTTGAGTGCACAAGGCACCTGAGCAGACGTTAAAATGAGAACGTCTGCAAATCTGCCGGTTTTTATATTTCCTTGAACCAATGCTCATTGAGCACGGGCTTGATACATCACCTATTGAGCGTGATCGTCTCGCGTCAGATGAACCCAACGATAGGTTGCTCTTGCCCACCTGAACCTCCGGTTCAGGATGACGAACCGGCGGCATTTGCAGACACCTATTTTTTGTTGCTTGCTTCATTACTGCTGGAAACAAGCAACTACCCACCTTGAAAGATCCGCTCTGCGGATCTTTTTTTATTCTCCCTCGGCTGGGCCATCAGTTCCCCAGCCATGCCACGCTATTGAGGAACAGGCGCACCAACTCTGTTTGCCTGCGCACCCCCGTCTTCGAAAAGATAGAGCGCAAGTGAGCTCTTGCCGTATTGGGCTTGATACCCAAGGCCTCTGCAGCCTCCTCCAAAGACATCCCATTGCTCAAATGTGTAGCTACGGCCGTTTCTGCAGGAGTCAGATGAAAAAGTTGCTGCGTGAGCTTGACTGGAGGATCGGCCTTGCCCGTTGTGTCGCGTAGAAAAACCGCGACACTGGGACGCTGTTTGCCCTCCGTCCACTCATCAGGGGAAATACTCTGCACCACCACTCCCCAGTTCAACTGACCTGACTGGCGAGTGATGGACATACCTTCCATCATTGAGGTACGAGCCATTCTGGGAGAAAGCAGCGCATCGCGAATGAGGCGCTGCAGCTTGCGATTGTCATTGGCATAAACGGCCTCAAGTGCACCGTTATTGATTCTGATTCCGTCACCTACATTCAAGATCGTTTTCGCGGCAGGATTGGCCTCAATCATCCTCCCATTCTGATCAAGAATCACCACCCCCATCATCAGCTGGGCAGTGGCTCGCCCGTACAGCGATATGACCTGCCGGTCTCGGTGCAGGTTCAGTTGCAGGTTCAACACTCTCTTGAGATGAGGCACCAGCATCCGCACGAGATCACGCTGCCTCTGCTCAAAGGCACCAGTAGTGCCTGCCCTAGTGATACGCAAACCATAGGAGCAACCGTTATCGGTGGAAACATCAACTGCCAGTATGTGCTCAATCCCCACACCCTTACACCACTCTGTGTAGTAGCGACAGGCATGCCATTCAGCCTCCGTCATCACATCCAGCAAGGTGACAACGCTATCCTTGGCAATCCCCACAAAAGGGCTCCATTGGGCATATGGGTCATAGGGCATGACCTCCGCACGACTACCTGTCGCGGAAATGACCCAGCCGAGATTCTCGCCATTGGGATCTCTTACAACAAGAGAGGCAAAGTTACCTGCCGCATGGGAGCGCAAAAGTTCGAGAAAGAGCTTCCATTCCTGAGGATCTATCGCTGTTTCATACAAGGCAGAAATCAGCTGACTCAAGCTCTCAGTACTAATGACTGCATCACCTTCTAGTGCCTTAGGGCAAACAGACTCAGATCCCCCAAGCACATGGAAGCGGTTAGCCGCCTCCACAGGGGTTCCAAGATAGCTATAGAAGTCAAAAGTTGCGTAATCGCTTTTGGGCATTTGCTCTCTCAAAAAATCCGGCCCATCAAGCTGCTCAACTCCGAGCACGCTCACAGCAGCTCAACACCCCGCGTCCAAACTTCAGCTTGGAAATAAACGGATTGTTCTGCATTCGCAGCGATCACACATCGTCAACTCAGACGATAAAGACTTGGAAGATGAGAGCCCCGAGTGCTTATTGCAAGCCGGAGATGCGGGTATTCCCCTCATCCTCACCTAAGTCGTACGACTGCCACTGCGGTCTACTCTGCGACGCGCCCTGCTCAAGCCGTCTCCTGAATTGATCTGCAGGCAAGGCCGGCGAACACAGGTAGCCCTGGAAATAGTCTCCTTTCATTTGATCAATTGCGAGGCATTGCTCTTGCGTCTCCACCCCTTCAGCCACAAGCTCCACACCTAACGCCTGCCCCATGCTGATAATGGCTCCCACAATCGCCTTGTCCCCGGCATCATGCGGCAAGCCACGCACAAAGCTTTGGTCAATCTTGATCTTTGAGATCGGCAGCTTCTTGAGGTAAGCCAAACTTGAATAGCCTGTGCCAAAGTCGTCGATCACCAAGCTCACACCAAGCTCCGCAATTTGGTGCACTCGCTGCGCCATTTCCTGCGCCTCCTGCAACAAAATGCTCTCCGTCAACTCAAGCTCCAGCCATCGGGCCGGTAAACCGCTGTCTTTGAGAACACGGGTCAAGCGGTCTACAAAATCAGGCTGTCGGAACTCCAGTGCCGAGACATTGACCGAGACCTTGACAGGCGTCCCCGCGGCCTGCCAGCGGGCTGCCTCCTGTACAGATTGCTCCAACACCCAGGCATCAAGCGCCACCACATAGCCAGACTCTTCCGCCAAAGGGATAAAAGCAGCAGGTGATATGACACCTAGTTCAGGATCTGTCCAGCGCAACAGCGCTTCTGCAGCCACAATTCGGCCCGAGCGGATATGCACCTGGGGCTGGAAATGCACTGCCATATGCCCCTTGCTCAAGGCTTGTCGCATGGAGTGCTCCAGCTTCATGCGCGAGAGCAGGCCCGCGCTCATCTGAGGCTGATAAAAGCTGAAGTTGCCGCGCCCACGCTCCTTGACTCGATACATGGCAATGTCAGCCTGGCGAATCAACTCATCCAATGTCAACCCATCCGCCGGGAACTGAGCGGCACCGATGCTGCACTGCACGGAAAATCCTAGTCCGTCCAGCATGAGCGGCTGACGCATCTCCTCCAAAATACGAGCGGCTACCGCAGAAGCTCCTTCCCCCGTGCAGCCACTCAGATAGATAACGAACTCATCACCGCCTTGGCGGCAAAGTATGTCGGCAGGCCGCAGCAGTGCACTCAGTCGTTGAGCCACCAGCTTCAGCACCCTATCGCCAAAATCATGACCCAAAGAGTCATTGATGATCTTGAAGCGATCAAGATCCAAAAACAAAATACTGAAAGGCTGGGAACTGAAGCGGGCTGCAGCAATTACGGTCTGCACATGACGACTCAGATGCTGCCGATTAGGCAGCCCCGTCAAAGCATCGCTGTACGCCAATTGCTCAATCTGCTGCTGGGCACTGCGTTGCATCGTCATATCACGCATGAAGCCTATGCTTTGCATCAAGCGACCATAGCCATCTCGCAAGGCAACCCAGGAAAGCCAGACAGCACAGCGCTGGCCCTCACTTTGCTTGAGCCAGAGATTGCCCTCCCAAAAGCCCCCGACCTCCCAGCACTCAGCAGCTTGCTGCCACAAATCCTCCACCTGCCCGTTATCGGACTCAAAAATGGTCCAAGCGGAGCGCCCCAGCACAGTCATACCATGCAAGAGCTGTACACCTGCGGGGTTTACCTGCACGATGACCCCATGTGCATCAGCGATGAAAATGCCATCCAGACTGGACTCAAAGACCCGTGCTGCCAGACGCAACTCTGCAGCCGAATTGGACTCCACCGTAATGTCCCGGTAGGAATAGATACGCCCTATTGCAACACCGCGGCTAAGCTGAGGCACTGACCTGCGCTCTAGCACTCGCCCACTTCTAAGCTGCAGCACTTCAGAAGTTTGCGGCACAGACAGATCCTGTGCACCCTGCAGCAAAGTGAACTGACTTTCGCAGCTGACCGTCTGCTTCTCAAGATGCGCGAAAATCGCGCCATCGTCTCTGTGAAGCAGCAGCGATTCAGGCAACTGCCACAGATCGGCAAAACGGTGATTAAAAGCACGAATACCGCCACGCAGATCACAGACCAGCATGCCATCTGCAGCCGACTCCAGAGTGGCGCGCAACTCTGACAGCAGCATGTCCAACTCACTCTCGTGGCGCAACTGCTCACTGCAGTCAAGCATGGTGAGCATCAGCAATTGCGAATTCTGGGCAACCGCATTCACCCCCAGTTCCACAGCTAGCAGCGAGCCGTCAGCACAGCGAATTTCAGAAAGAAATTTCGCCCCACCCTGCCAGTTGGATTCGTCCTGCCAGAACGCTTTTTGCACAAGGGATGCACACAGCACTTCGACGTACTGCTCCTTGGCCTGAGCTGCCGTATAGCCTGTGAGCTGTACGCTTGCTCCATTGGCATGAATCACCCGCAGCGTCTGCACATCCAGCAGCCAGACCCCCTCTTGCAAGCCCTCAAGCACCGAGACCAGCAAAGGATCGACATGAAAGCCTTGCTGCGAATTCACACAATGTCCTTCTCGGCTGTTGAAGCTACAGAACTATCGAAGAAATAACAGAGTCTTCGCTGCGGCAAAAGAGCTTCAAGCACTGTTCTTGGAAGCTGATTGCGCGTCAAGCCGCGGCGAATACCCAAACCCACGTAGTCAAGCAAATCGACATGCTGCAGCATCTTCTCTGCCTGCTGGTCATACACCAGCACTTGGGGCTTCAGAGACTGGCTTGTATTGACGGAAACGACCACCCCTACACGCGCATCACTGAGTTCGACCAGCGAGCCGGGAGGATAAATACCAAGAGCCTGCACAAATGCCTTGAGTACATGTGGCGCATAGCGCTGCCGATATTGTCCGTACAGCGCGGTCATGGCTTCATGCGGAGTCATCTCAAAGCCATGGATGGGCAAGCTACAAAGGCGTTCGAAATTATTGCTCAGCGCCAGAATTTGCCCTGCCAGCTCCATATCAGCAGCCAACAATGCCAATGGAAAGCCAGAACCATCGGCCCACTCATGGTGCTGGGCAATGGCAGTCGTCACTGCAGGCGAATAGCCCATCGACAGAGCCAACGACACTGACTCGCCCACATGACAGGCATACCCTGTCTCTCTCAGCAGGGTGACATCGTCGCTTTGATTCAAGGCATTCGCTGATGCAGCGATATTCAAGCCCGACTTGCCCATGTCATGCAGCAAAGCTGCCGTACCCAAGTCTTGCAATGCCTGCCCGCGCAAGCCCAGCGTCTTTCCCAGCAACAAGCTCAGCACAGCCACATTCACACCATGGATGCTATGCGTTGCACCGCCTGCATCTGCAAGAAGGTGCAGGCTCAAATCCCTGTCCTGTGCCAAATCGACCACCTGCTGAGCGATCAGTACGTCTGTCACTTCTCTGGCTTTTGCAGGACTGTCCAGCAGCAAGGCCTGAATATCATCAAATATCGAGATGGCGCCCAGATACCGAGACTGTGTGGTCAAGATATTTTTTCGCCAAGCATCCACGCCAAGACATGGCACCTCTGCAGACTCTAGCTTTGCGCCTGACTCCAAGTCAGTGGCATCGCTCTTAGACAAGTCAACCTGTACGGCAGAGAGCCCCAGAGTTTGAATCGCATTCAACTGCTCTTGCGTCACAACTTTGAAGCTGTTCACGGGAAACGGATGCCTCAGCCAGCCAGTCTCCAGGTGGACGTGCATGCCAATACGCAGCTGTCCTATATCAATAGCAACAAAACGGTTCACTTTGGGCGCTATACACAAGATGAGACATTATTCCGCAGTTCCAGGGTTCATCGCATCAGACTAAGGCCTGTTGGGATGCAAACAACGCTGCGGACCCCTGCTTCACCCTTCTTATCGGCACCAAAGGCTGGGCTTGTAAACCAGATCCATCCAAAGTGCCCAGCTTGCTACGCCAATCAGCATCAAACCTGCGATTCTGGTTCCCCATTGGGCACGCACGGCATTGATTCTTGACTGCCCCAGCTGCCACAACCAAGGTCCTGCCAACAGCCACACCGCGCCCCCTACGGCAAAAGCAGCCATGGACAAAGCGCCTTGCCAGGCACCGCCACTCAAAGCCGCCACCAACACCGCCGAATAGAGCAATCCGCAAGGCATCAGCGCCCAGACAAAGCCTGCAGCCAGACTACCGCCCGGCGCCGTAACCCAGGGCTGAACCCGAGCCCAGACAGAGCGTCCCGCGCGCTCCAGCCATGCTGGCTGACGCGCCTGCACCACCATGGCAAGTCCCCAAGCCATGACTGCTACATGCATCAAAGTCCAAAGCTTTTGCAACGCCGTCGTCTGGCTTGTCACCCAGGACAGACTCTCCATGGCCACGGCCGCAATTCCGCCAAGCAGCGCATAGCCAGAAATTCTTCCCATATGGAACAACGCAGTGCGAAGCCATTGACGACTTTGCAGGCCACGCACGGCAACTACCTTCTCTTCGCTGGCGGCTTTGCCACCGACCACAACACTGCAAGGCGCAGCACACATAACAAGACAATGGGGCCCGCCAACGAGCCCCATGATCAAAGCAGTCCAGACCAGCGAAAACAACATGCGCTAGATGATGCGCGAAAAGCGTGCGCGGTTCCTGTCTGCCTGCAAATATCGGTCAAACAGCATGGCTACTCCACGCACAAAAAACCATCCCAGTCCCGTCACCTTGAAGCCCTCTTCCGATATCTCCAGCAGACCGTTGCGCTGCATCTCTTCCAGCGCCTCCACTTCTGCAGCGAAGTATTCACGGAAATTGATCAGCCAAGCCTGCTCCATCGGCTCATACAGCACCGAGCCCTGGCACATGATGGACATGATCACGGCGCGGCGCACCAGATCATCGCGCGACAAGGCCAGGCCTCGCTGCACAGGCAGGGCATCGCCATCAATGGCGTCGTAATACTCTTCCAGCGTCTTGACGTTCTGGCTATAGGTCGCTCCGACCTTGCCAATGGCCGAGACCCCCAGCGCAATCAAGTCACAATCCGGCTGCGTGCTGTAGCCCTGGAAGTTGCGATGTAGACGCCCCTGGCGCTTGGCAATGGCCAGCGAGTCATCGGGTAAGGCAAAGTGGTCCATTCCCACATAAACATAGCCACCTGCCATGAAGGCATCGATGGCTCCGGAGAGCATGTTCAGCTTGTCCTGCCCCATGGGCAGATCAGCAGACTCGATACGACGCTGGGGTTTGAAGCGCTCAGGCAGATGCGCATAGGCATACAGCGCAATGCGATCGGGGCGCAGCTCGTTGACCTGCTGCAGCGTGCGCGCAAAGGACTCTGGCGTCTGTTTGGGCAAGCCGTAGATCAAGTCCACATTAATGGAAACAAAGCCCAGACGGCGAGCTTCCGCCACCAAGGCAAACACTTGTTCGGCTGGCTGCTCGCGATGCACAGCCTTCTGTACGACAGGATCGAAGTCTTGAACACCAAAGCTGAGGCGATTGAAACCCATGTCTCGCAAAGCTTGCAATCGCTCATTGCTCACCGTGCGCGGATCGACCTCGATCGAGTACTCACCCGCAGGGTCCAGCTTGAAGTGCTCTTGCATCAAGCCCATGAGCTGCTTCAGTTGAGCATCACTGAAAAAGGTGGGCGTACCACCACCAAGATGCACCTGACTGACCAATTGCCCCTTGCCGCAATGCTCGGTATGCATGGCCAGCTCACGCTCCAAATAGCTGAGGTACTCACCCGCCTTCTCGTGGTGCTTGGTGACGATCTTGTTGCAGGCACAGTAGTAACACAGTGACTCACAGAAGGGCACATGTACATAGACGGACAGTGGCAAGGCACGTGTGCCGGAATGCGTTTTGCGCTGCTTCAGAGCCAAAATATAGTCATCTGCACCAAAAGCCTCAACAAAACGGTCAGCTGTTGGGAACGATGTGTAGCGTGGGCCGGGAATATCGAAACGGCTCAGCAACTCAGGCGTGACTGCGGTCATAACTAGGTGCCAGGTAGTGCTCACACCCGATGAAAGCAAGGAGTCACAACATATTTTGCGATGAATCTCCTGCCTCGGATGCCAAAAAGCGCATGTTTAAAAACGAATACTGGCAATGTGCCCCAAGGCAATGCCCCTGTCCTTGATGAAAATCAAGAGAGCAAGAGGCAAGTGCTGCGACAATTTGATCCATCTCATTACAAACCACGAGGTCAATGACCGGCGCGACTATCACTCAGTGTCTGTCAGTGCCGCTGCTGAAAGCCCATGAATCTTCAGACCATCAAAGCATCCTGCTCCAACTGCAATCTGCGTGAACTGTGCATGCCCATGGGCCTGGACGATGAACAAATGGAGCGCATTGACGAAATTGTGGCCACGCGCCGCAAGGTCAAGCGTGGCGGACTGCTGTTTCGCAATGGCGAAGAGTTCACCTCGCTGTATGCCATTCGCACTGGATTCTTCAAGACCAGTGTCGCCACCGAAGATGGCCGTGACCAAGTCACCGGCTTTCAGATGGCAGGTGAAATCATCGGCCTTGACGGCATCGTCAACGACCACCACACCTGTGACGCCGTGGCACTTGAAGACGCCGAAGTCTGCGTGATGCCCTTTGACAAGCTCGAACAGCTCTCGCGCGAGGTCACTGCCCTGCAAAACCACGTGCACAAGGTCATGAGCCGCGAAATCGTGCGCGAGCATGGTGTGATGCTGCTGCTGGGCAGCATGCGCGCCGAAGAGCGCCTGGCCGCCTTTGTGCTGAATCTGGTGCAGCGTCTGTCAGCCCGCGGCTTCTCCAAGTCGGAGCTGGTGCTGCGCATGACGCGTGAGGAGATCGGCAGCTACCTGGGCCTCAAGCTGGAGACGGTGAGCCGCACCTTTTCCAAGTTTGCCGAAGAAGGCATCGTCGAAGTCAAGCAGCGCCATCTGCGCATTCTGGATACCGAGGCACTCAAGCGCATCGTCAACAGCCAGCAGTGTCATAACTGAGGCCACAGACTCAGCTGCATTCACCCCAAAGCCCGCATCAGCGGGCTTTTTTCTGGGTTCTTTATTCGGACAAAGGCTCGGAGACGATGCCTGCGTTGAGTTCACTGACAGAGCGGCCCAGCATGACCGTCATCAGCCCTCCAGCCAGCGTCACACCCCAGAAGGCAAAGAATGCCAAGGTATAGACAGCACTGCGCGACCAGTCCAGCGGAGCCCCCAGCCAGTGCACGTCCAGCGGGTCAACAAAGGCAAAAACCACCATCTCCATGATTGCCGCCGCCAGAAAGGCCGGCCAGACAATCCACATCCAGCGTCGAGCATCCATAGTGAGTCTCCTGGGTTTGCGGGATAGCCTTCATTTTGCACGGGCCATTTAACATTTCCATATAGAACTTCGGGCATGCACCGTGGCGGGAAACCCGTATTACTCCTTTTTCATGAGCTAATAGCGCTCATCCTGCTTAGAAATCAAGTCTAAATTTCTTTGAAATGACGGCAGGGAAAGCGCTTTCAGCTCACATTTTTGAAATTCCATGAAAAAAGGCCGCAAAAGCGGCCTCATGGAAAAGATGTGAAAGGACTCAGCGATCCAGCGGATGGTCCTTGGCTGGGGTTGCCGCATGGTTGCGCCCTGTAATGGCGGGAGCCATGTTTTTTTCCGTCTCGCTCAGGCGCTGATTGATCTCGATGCCATGACGATAGTAGTCAGGATCGATTACGGGATCAGGCTTGCTCATGGCAATATAGGCGGTGACAAAGCCCGCAATCACCACGATCACGGGGCCTGCAATGACCAGCCAGACATGGGCAAACTTCCACCAGGGTTTGCCGTCCTCGGGGTGAATGATTTTGCCCGTTTGCAGGGGTTTGGCTTGTGCTGCCGACATGTTGAAACCTTTTTTCGAAATTCTGGCAGGCCCGCTGCTTAAGGCAGCAGGACTGCGCAAATTGTTGCCGATTGGCGATGTCCTTGTCCGACCTCCGTCATGCAGGCGAAAGGCCGGTTCCGAGAAAGTTAGCGCGGCACCAGGAACACGGTTTTCTCTGAAATGCGCCCGGCTCCTGCGGTCACTGCATCCACATTGAAATACACGGTGTGCGAGCCGGAGTCTGCGGAACCATAAGGAATCTGCAGTCGCACGGCAATGCCGCGTGTCTCGGCCGGGCCTACCGTCACCTCCTGATCAGAAGCCACTTCCAGGTTTTCCAGTCCTACCGCAGTGATACGGTAACGCTGCTCGGTTTCCGTGGCATTCATGATCTGCAGGCGGTAGACGTTCTCCAGCTTGCCGCCCGCCACAATACGCGAGAGAGCGGCGCGGTCACGAATCACATCCACCTTGAGCGGCTCGCGCAGCACCAGGCTGGCGATCATGGCACCACTCAGGCCCAGCAGCACTGCCGAATAAATCAGCACACGCGGACGGAAGATGCGGCGAATCACCTGCGCATGTTTCCAGGCCTTGGCCACGGCGTTCTGCGTGGTCAGGCGGATCAGGCCGCGCGGATACTCCATCTTGTCCATCACGGAGTTGCAGGCGTCGATGCAAAGACCACAGCCAATGCATTCGTACTGCAGCCCCTTGCGGATATCGATACCCACAGGGCAGACCTGCACGCACAGCTTGCAGTCAATGCAGTCACCCAGGCCTTGCGCCTTGTAATCCACATCCTTCTTGCGAGGGCCACGATTTTCACCACGCTCAGCGTCGTAGCTGACGATCATGGTGTCCTTGTCGAACATGGCACTCTGAAAGCGTGCATAGGGGCACATGTACTTGCAGACCTGCTCGCGCATATAGCCGGCGTTGCCATAGGTGGCGAAGCCATAGAACAGCACCCAGAAAATCTGCCAGCTGCCCTGCAGCGCCATCAGCTCGCCGCCCAGCTCGCGAATGGGCACAAAATAGCCCACGAAGGTAAAGCCGGTCCAGACAGACAGCGCAATCCAGAGAAACTGCTTGAGCGACTTCTTCCAGATCTTCTCGAAAGTCCAGCCGCTCTTGTCGATGCGCATGCGAGCACTTCGGTCCCCTTCGACCTTGTTCTCGATCCACATGAAGATCTCGGTGTACACGGTCTGCGGGCAGGAAAAGCCGCACCATAACCGCCCGGCCACGGCGGTGAACAGGAACAGCCCCAGCGCACTAATGATGAGCAAGCCCGTCAGATAGATGAAGTCCTGCGGGTACAGCACCAGGCCAAACAGGTAAAAGCGGCGCGCACCCAGATCGAACAGCACCATCTGGCGCTCACCCCACTGCAGCCAGGGCAGGCCGTAGAAGACAATCTGGGTCAGGAACACCATGGCCCAGCGCCAACGTGAAAACACGCCACTGATCGCCCGCGAGTACACCTTTTGCTCGGAGGCAAACATGGGCACCATCTCCGGGCCGTTTGCATGAGGCTCAGGGGTGATCGGGATGACTTTGCGAGGTTTCCCTTGGTCGCACGGCATCACAGTTCCTTAATTTTTTTGTAATTACTGAAAATTGAAATGTGAAAAAGGCGGTGCCTGAGCACCGCCTTTGATCTACACATTACTTGGCGTCTTGCGTATTCGAGAGACTCCAGACATAGGAAGCCAGCACGGCGATTTGCGCCTCGGTCAGCTTTTCCTTCTGGGCAGGCATCTCGTTCATCTTGCCATTGTTGACGATGTTGACGATGGCCGCCTCACCCCAGCCGTGCAGCCAGATGTCATCGGTCAGGTTGGGAGCCCCCATGGCGGTGTTGCCCTTGCCATCCATGCCGTGGCAGGCTGCGCAGGCCACGAACTTGGACTTGCCTTGCGAAGCCTTGACGGCATCGTGAGGGCTGCCAGACAGGCTCAGCACATAGTGGGCCACGTTGCGCACATCATCAGCCGTGCCCACGGCAGCAGCCATGGGAGGCATGACGCCGATGCGACCGTTGGTGATGGTTTCCTTGATCTTGTCAGGAGTGCCGCCATGCAGCCAGTCACCGTCTGCCAGGTTGGGGAAGCTCTTGCTGCCGCGTGCGTCAGAACCGTGGCACTGAGCGCAGTTGTTCATGAACAGACGCTCGCCAATAGCCATGGCCTGGGGATCCTTGGCCATTTCTTCGGTGGGCATGCTGGTGAACTTGGCGTACATGGGCTCCAGATCCGCCTTGGCCTTGGCCATTTCCTTCTCGTAGGCACCGGTCTGGCTCCAGTTCAGCTTGCCGCCGAAACCGCCCAGGCCTGGGTAGGCTGCCAGATAGGCCAGACCAAAGACCACGGTGATCACAAACAGACCCATCCACCACTTGGGCATGGGGTTGTTGAGTTCGCGCAGGTCTTCGTCCCAGACGTGGCCCGTGGTGTTGTCGCCAGCGGAGACCACCTTCTTGCGGGCCACCAGAATCAGCAGCAGCAAGCAGCCGAAGATGCCGATCAGCGTAATCGCCGCGACGTACACCGACCAGAAATTGTTAATGAAATCGCTCATGGGATGTTCTCGTTGTGGTGATCAGACTCAGTCTTCCAGGAATGGAACCTGAGCTGCCTCGTCAAAACGGGCCTGGTTGCGGCGGGCATACGCCCACCACCAGATGCCCACGAAACACGCCAGCGATGCCAGCGTGGCCACGATACGCATGGTGGTGATATCCATTTCCAGCCCTCTTTCTCTTATTTGACAGCGCGGCCCAGGACCTGCAGATAGGCGATCACAGCCTCCATCTCGGTCTTGTCCTTGACGTCGGCCTGAGCACCAGCGATTTCCTCATCGGTGTAGGGCACGCCCACGCGGCGCAGCGCCGTCATGCGCGTTGCCACAGCCGTGTCGTCCACCTTGTTGGTTTCCAGCCAGGGGTAAGCAGGCATGTTGGACTCGGGTACCACGTCACGCGGGTTGTTCAGGTGAATGCGATGCCATTCGTCGCTGTACTTGCCGCCCACACGGTGCAGGTCAGGACCGGTACGCTTGGAGCCCCACTGGAAGGGGTGGTCGTACACGAACTCACCGGCAACCGAGTAGTGGCCGTAGCGCATGGTCTCGGCGCGGAAGGGGCGAATCATCTGCGAGTGGCAGTTGTAGCAACCTTCGCGCAGATAGACGTCGCGGCCCATCAGCTGCAGCGGTGTGTAGGGCTTGAGGCCCGCCACGGCTTCGGTCGTGGACTTCTGGAAGAACAAAGGCACGATTTCCACCAGACCACCAATGGTCAGCACAAACAGTGTCAGCGCGATCAGCAAGAAATTGCTGGTCTCGATCTTCTCGTGGGAAAAGCTCTTGGGAGCTGCGTTATTTTGATCAGACATTGCTTTTGCTCCTCAATGCTCAGGCGTGCGCCACCGCTGCAGGCACAGCCACCTTCACGGAACGGCCAGCCATGGCTGTCTTCCAGGTGTTCCAGGCCATGACCATCATGCCGCCCAGATACAGCAGGCCACCGGTGACACGGATCACGTAGAAGGGATAGGTCGCCTTCACGCTTTCCACGAAGGTGTAAGTCAGCGTGCCATCGGGGTTGACTGCGCGCCACATCAGGCCCTGCATCACGCCGGCAATCCACATTGCGGCGATGTACAGCACGATACCGATGGTGGCCATCCAGAAGTGCAGCTCGATCGCGGGCACGGAATGCATCTTCTCGCGGCCAAACAGACGGGGAATCAGGTAGTACAGAGAACCCATGGTGATCAGACCCACCCAGCCCAGAGCGCCGGAGTGAACGTGACCCACGGTCCAGTCGGTGTAGTGAGACAGTGCGTTCACCGTCTTGATGGCCATCATGGGGCCTTCGAAAGTGGACATGCCGTAGAACGACAGGGACACGATCAGGAAGCGCAGGATGGGGTCGTCACGCAGTTTGTGCCATGCACCCGACAGCGTCATGATGCCGTTGATCATGCCGCCCCAGCTGGGAGCCAGCAGGATCAGCGAGAACACCATGCCCACGGACTGTGTCCAGTCAGGCAGTGCCGTGTAGTGCAGGTGGTGAGGGCCGGCCCACATGTACGTGAAGATCAGCGCCCAGAAGTGCACGATCGACAGGCGATACGAGTAGACGGGGCGACCAGCCTGCTTGGGGATGAAGTAATACATCATGCCCAGGAAGCCAGCGGTCAGGAAGAAGCCCACGGCGTTGTGACCGTACCACCACTGAACCATGGCGTCCTGCACACCGGCGTAGGCCGAGTAGCTCTTCATCCAGCCAGCGGGGCTGGAGACGTTGTTGACGATGTGCAGCAGGGCCACGGCCAGAATGAAGGCGCCGAAGAACCAGTTGGCCACGTAGATGTGCTTGACCTTGCGGATACCGATGGTACCGAAGAACACGATTGCATAGGACACCCAGGTCACGGCAATCAGAATGTCCAGAGGCCACTCCAGCTCAGCATATTCCTTGCCCTGGGTGTAACCCATGGGCAGGCTGATCGCTGCGCCGACGATAACCAGTTGCCAGGCCCAGAACGTCAAGCTGGCCAGCTTGGGCATGAACAGCTTGGTCTGGCAGGTGCGCTGCACCACGTAGTAGCTGGTGGCGAACAGAGCCGAGCCACCAAAGGCAAAAATCACGGCATTCGTGTGCAGCGGACGCAGGCGCCCGTAGCTCAGCCATGGAATACCGAAGTTGAGTTCCGGCCAGGCCAGCTGGGACGCGATAAACACGCCCACCGCCATACCTACCACCCCCCATACCACGGCCATGATAGAGAACTGTCTGACGACGGTGTCGTCGTAATAGACAGCATTGTTATTTGTTGCTTCCATCGGGCACCTCTTAGATTTCTTGCAAAGTGTTCATTGGTTTCTTATCGGACTCGTTGAGCCACATCAATCGTCGCGAAGAATGCGCTCACCCTCTTGTTCCACGCTCTCAAACTGACCTCGGTAAACAGCCCACCACAGGGCAGCCACAATGGCCATGACCAGCACTACCGAGAGCGGAATCAGTACATACAAAATGTCCATCAATGACCTCCCTGAGGCTGCAGTCCCACCACCTCGGCGGCCTGGGCCGGCTCGGCGGATGGATCGGAAGATTTCAGCACAAGCGAGCGAGCCAGTCGCGCGGCATTGGCCACCACCAGCAAAGAGCTGAGCGCCATGCCCAGCCCCGCCAGCCAGGCGGGCATCCAGCCCATCAGGGCCAGAGGAATGGAGACGGCGTTGTAAGCAGCTGCCCAGCCCAGGTTCTGGCGTACTACGGACAGGGTCCGACGCGCCAGCAGCAGGGTTTGTAGCACCAACTCCAGACTATCGCCCAGAACCACAAAATCTGCGCGCGATTGTGCCAGCGGCACTGCTTTGCCAAAAGCAAAAGAGACATGCGCTCCAGCTAAAACTGGGCCGTCATTAAGACCGTCGCCCACCATGGCCACTTTGCGCCCCTGAGCCTGCGCGGACTGCAGTGCATCGAGCTTGTCCTGTGGCTTGCAGTCGCCACGCGCCTGCTCTATGCCCAGCTTGCCCGCCACGGTCTGCACCGCTGCAGAGCGGTCACCCGACAGCAGTTGCACGGCTACGCCCTGTTTTTTCAGGTCGGCAATGACCTGTGCAGCCTCCGTGCGCACGTCTTCGCTCAGGTGGAACTGAACCAGAGGCCTCCAGCCTTCTGCCGATTCTTCGGCCAGCATCACACTCTGGCCGGGCTCATGGGGTGCCAGCTCGGGTACGCCGCAATGCGCGGCCGAGCCCAGTCGAAGGTGACGACGCAGATGACGCCCCTGCTCTGCCTCACCACGGGCTTGCACCCAGACATCCAGGCCGCTGCCGGCGACTTCCTGCACAGAATCCAGCTGCCAGTCGCTGACGGGCAGTTCCGCCACTTGAGCTGCCTGAGCCAGAGCCTTGGATGCTGGGTGCATGGACTGGCGCGCCAGCAAGGCGGCCAGAGCCAACAGCTCATCCGTGTTTTGACCTTCAGCAGGTGTCAGCGCGCGCAGCACCAAACCGTCGCGGGTCAGCGTGCCCGTCTTGTCGAATACCAGCGTGTCCACGCTAGCCAAGGCTTCCAGCCCTTGCAGATTGCGCACCAGCACGCCACTGCGCGCCAGGGTGCCTGCGGCCGTGAGCATGGCGACGGGAGTCGCCAGCGACAGCGCGCAGGGGCAGGTCACGATGAGCACGGCCACGGCCACCATCATGGCTTTGCCAGGGTCAGTGGGCCACCACCAGATGGCGGCACCCAGCGCCGCCAGCAACACGACGACGAGGAAGGGACGCGCCACCTTATCGGCCAGCTGAGCCAGATTGGGCTTTTGCAGCGAGGCGCTTTCCATCAGATTGACGATTTGCGCAAAGCGGGTGCCCTCGCCCACGCTGTCCACGCGCACATCGACGACGCTATCCAAGTTATAGCTACCAGCGGTGACGGCATCACCCTCGGCACGCAAAATGGGAGTGGACTCACCGGTCAGCAAGGCCTCATCGGCATGGGTGGTTCCGCGCACGATCTGGCCGTCTGCGGGGAAGGCCTCCCCGGTCAGTACGCGCACCACATCGCCCACGCGCAGGCGACGGGTCGCCACGCGCTCAAACTCGTCGGAGTCAGCGGCCCGCCGCAGCACGGAGTCCGGCAGCCGGTTCATCACTGCCTCCAGCGCGCCGGCCGTGCGGTCGCGCAGGCGCAGCTCCAGCCAGCGGCCCGTGAGCAGGAAGAAAACGAACATGGTCAGCGAGTCAAAAAAGACTTCATGACCAAAAGGTCCTGTCGGGTCGAACGTGCCCAGCGTGCTGATGATGAAGGTAATCAGCATGCCGATGGCCACGGGCAAATCCATGCTCACGCGGCGCTGGGTGATGTCCTTGAGGGCACTCTTGAAAAAAGGGCCGCAGCAAAACAGCACCACAGGCAGAGAAATCACCCAGGATGCCCAGCGCAGCAGCGTCTCCATCTCCAGCGACAGATCGCCGGGCCGGGCCGTGTACGCAGGCCACGCATACATCATCACCTGCATCATGCACAGGCCTGCCACCAGCCAGCGCCACAGGGCGCGACGTGTCTCGGCCTGGCGCAGCTCACGCGCAAAGGCGTCGCGCGCAGGCAAGGCTCGATAACCGGCACGCGATACAGCCTCCATCCACTGGGATGGAAGCACTTGTGAAGGACGCCACTCAATGCGGGCCCGGCGCGTTGCGGCACTGACTTCGGCTGCCTGCACTCCGGGGACAGCCCGAAGCGCCTCCTCGATGGTCAGCGCGCATGCAGCACAGTGCATGCCCTCCAAAACCACAAAAGAATCCCACACCGGGGATTCGGTCGCGTTTTCAGAAATTGGGGCCCTGGAGCTTTGACCAGCGGGGCGGCCAAAAGAGCTCCATTCTTGCGGATCGTCCAGCAGATGACTGTGCATCTGTGGCGCGTTCAGGAAACCAGTGTCAGCAACAACTTGCTCGGCCGCAACGGGCTGATGGTTAGTGTGTTGGGACATGTTTCTAGCGTAACGGGGGCAGATGATACCCACCTTGACATTAATCAACCGTTAACTGCCCAATCAACCTATGCTTTTATTGACAGACAGCAAACACGAAAGGAGATCTCTATGTACAACCGTATTCTGATTGCGACTGACGGCTCTGAGCTTTCGGACAAGGCCGTCCACGCGGGCCTGGATCTAGCGGCTCTTTGCGGTGCCAGCGTCATTGCGCTCAAGGTGGTCGCTCACTACCCGCGCAGCTATCTGGAAGGCAGCGACCTGCTGGACATCAAGGAAGCCAAGCGCGTCGAGACTCAGTGGAAGGAGCAGGCGCAAACACTTCTCGACGGCGTCAAAGCCTTTGGCCTGGAGCGCAAAGTCAACGTCAGCACCGAAATCGTGCAATCCGATCTGGTGGCCGAGTCCATTGTGGAAACCGCCAAAAAACATGACTGCGACCTGATCGTCATGGCTTCGCACGGCCGCAAGGGCCTGCAGCGGCTGCTGCTGGGCAGCGAAACCCAGCATGTGCTAACGCACGCCCCTGTGCCTGTGCTGGTGCTGAAGTAACAACTTCCCCCAAGCCGCTGCGCGGCGCCCCCTGCCCCGGTGGCAAGCTCAGATGCCAGCCACTCACAAATTAAAAGCAGCTTGCGCACAAGCTGCTTTGTCTTTGGGTTGATTCAATACTGAGTTTGTCTATTCAAGAGCGCAGGCAGCTCACTTTTTAGGAGTCAAGTCACAACACATGCAGCTGAAAAGCAAGCAATAACGACAGCCCCTGCGCGGTGGACTGATCAGGCGAACTCGTTCTGGTATTGATCGCGCAGAAGCTTTTTCTGCACCTTGCCCATGGTGTTACGCGGCAGGCTGTCCACCACATGGCAGCGCTTGGGTACCTTGAAGTGGGCAAGCTGTGACTTGAGCGTGTCCAGAATTTTCTGACCATCCACCTGAGCACCCTTGCGCGGCACGATCACGGCAACGCCGACCTCGCCAAAGTCCGGGTGCGGCACTCCGACCACGGCGCTTTCCTCCACGCCCGCCAGGTCGTTGATAAAGCCCTCAACCTCTGCCGGATAGACGTTGTAGCCGCCCGAGATGATCAAATCCTTGCTGCGCCCTACGATGGTGAAGTAGCCACGCTCATCCTGCATGCCCAAATCGCCGGTCTTGAACCAGCCGTCTGGCGTGAATTCCTCGGCAGTTTTCTCGGGCATGCGCCAGTAGCCAGCAAATACGTTGGGCCCCTGCACTTCGATATTGCCGATCTCGCCCGCCGCCAGCGCCTTGCCATCATCGCCATGCACTCGCACACCAACGCCCGGCAGCGGAAAGCCCACAGTGCCGCCACGGCGCTCGTCTTCATTGCCGTAGCGAGGATCGGGAGCATAGGGGTTGGAGGTCAGCATGATGGTCTCGCTCATGCCATAGCGCTCCAGCACACTGTGGCCGGTACGCGTCTTCCAGGCGCGGAAGGTCTCGATCAGCATGGGGGCCGAGCCCGAGATGAAGAGGCGCATGTGCGCAGCCATGTCGCGGTCCAGCCTTGCGTCGGCCAGCATGCGCACATACAGCGTGGGCACGCCCATGAAGACGGTCGCATCCTTGAAGCGGGCCATCACGGCCTGCGGGTCGAACTTGGCGAACCAGATCATGGGGCTGCCGTTGAGCAGCGCGCCGTGAATGGCTACAAACAGACCGTGCACATGAAAGATGGGCAAGGCGTGAATGAGTACATCGTCTTCCTGCCAGCCCCAGTACACCTTGAGCACGGCTGCGTTGGTCAGCAGATTGCCATGACTCAGCATGGCGCCCTTGCTGCGTCCCGTGGTGCCACTGGTGTAGAGAATGGCTGCCAGATCCTCGGAGCGGCGTGGCACCACCTGATGCTCATCACTGTGGTGGGCCGCTCGATCGAGCAGCGTGCCGGAGCGGTCCGCCCCCAGGGTATAGACATGGCCCACGCCATGGTTGAAGGCAATCTTGGACACCCAGCCAAAGCAGCCGGGGTCGCAGACCACCACGGCAGGCTCGGCATTGGTGATGAAGTACTCCATTTCTGCGGCCTGATAAGCCGTGTTCAGCGGCAAAAACACATGACCGCAGCGCAGCGTGGCCAGGTACAGCATCATGGCTTCGACCGACTTTTCCACCTGCACTGCAATGCGGCTGCTCTCGGGCAGATTCAGCGAGGCCAGCAAGTTGGCGATGCGCGCACTGCCCTGTTCCAGATCGGCCCAGGTGTAGTAGAGGCTGGAGCCATCGGGCTCTATGGCCTCTACGGCATTTTTCGTCAGGTCCTCAGGAAACGCTGCGCGCAATGCGCTGTAAAGATTGGCTTGAGACATATCGGTCATCGTGATGCAGTCGAACGCAGTAACAGTCGTGAGTGGGAAAAGCAAAAACAGTGCAGGCCATCATAGGCCCGAGCAGGATGAGCTTCACCCCGCAGCAAAGCGATTGCGGCCGAGGTGAGACAGAGACAAAGCGATCAGGAGTCGATCTTCACATTGGCAGCCTTGACAACATGGGCCCAACGCTGAACCTCATCTTTGACCATGGCAGCGAATTGCGGCTGGCTCAATTGCCCATAATCAGCGCCGTTCTTGGCCCATGTGGATTTGATCTCTTCAGCCGCGCCGATCTTGCGCACCGCTTCCAGCATCTGCTGCTGCATCGCAACAGGCGTGCCTTTGGGCGCCCACAGCCCGTACCAGGTGGTGACATTGAAGTCCGGCAAGCCGCACTCTGCCGCGCTGGGCACATCCGGGAAGGCCGGGTTGCGCTGGGCACCTGCGACCATCAACGCCTTGATGCGCCCTCCATTGATGTGCTGGGCAGAGGAGCCCAACCCGTCAAACAGCATGTCCACATTGCCCGCTATCAAATCCTGTAGCGCTGGCCCCGCCCCCTTGTAAGGGATATGCGTGATCTGGGTCTTGGTCTGCAGCTTGAACAACTCGCCCGCCAGATGGTGGGACGAGCCCGGCCCAGCCGAGGCGTAGTTGTACTTGCCGGGGTTGGCGCGCAAATCCTGCAGCAAGGCCTGAAAAGTCGTGTGCGGCACTTTCCTGGGGTTGACCACCACGACTTGCGGCACGCTGGCCAGCAGCGCCAGCGGGATGAAATCGCGCTCCAAGTCGTAATCGAGCTTGGGGTAGACCGAGGGCGCAATCACGTGATGGGTGCCGCCCATGAAGAAGTTGTAGCCATCGGGCGCAGCCTTGGCGGCAATACCGGCGCCCAGCGTTCCGCCCGCCCCTCCGCGGTTGTCAACCACCAAGGTCTTGCTGGTGGTTTTGGCAAACTGGGCCGAGAACGGCCTGGCAAACGTGTCTGTGCCGCCTCCTGCGGGAAAAGGCACGATCAGGTTGACCGGCCGGACTGGCCAGTCCGACGCCTGTGCGGCTCCCATCCAGCCTGCCCACCCTGCAACACCTGCCGCTGCCAGGCCCCCGGCCGATTGCAACCACTGGCGTCGCTTCCAACCTGCTTTGTCTGCCGAAAATTCCTGCATATCCGCTGTCTCCTGTGCCCATCAGGTCTGCCAGTGCGGCAGCCCGATTCATGGTTTGAGAAGACGCAGGAGCAAAAACCAGCTCAGGCTGTGCGCAGCATCCATCGCGATGCACTCATCCCTTGCACAGCGATTCAATCTCCGAGGAAACGGGAATCTTGCCCTGCGCCAACAGGCTGCGGTGCTTGTCCAGACGCTTGAGGTCATACAAGTAATTAACCATCAATCCCATGGATTGCTTGAGCCCCTTGGACGACAGGTCTGCCGCCCAGTTCAGGCGCTCCACGCGTGCACCGTTGCCAAGGTGAAAGCGTGCCACGGCATCCAGCGGGCGCCCCTTGGCAGTTTCCCGACCCAGATAGCGGGCCGCGCAAAACAGCGCTGCCTGGCGCAGCGCCGACTTCTCGGGCAAGGAGCCCGGATCGTCCAGCGCAGCCAGTAGTTGCGCGGCACTCAGGCCTCCGGCCACTTTCTCCAGCGCCGCTTTTTGCTTGTCATCCAGCTCGGCCAGTACGGCATCGCCATTCTTGCTCAGCCAGCTGCGCAGCCCCGGAATCGGCGACAAGGTGGCGAACTGCTTGAGCTTGGGAAACTCCTGCGTCAGCGTCTCCACCACGTGCTTGATGAGCGAGTCGCCAAAGCTCACGCCCTTGAGTCCCTTTTGCGTGTTGCTGATGGAGTAGAAGATGGCGGTATTGGCCTTGGCCAGATCAGCCGCGGCAGCGCCCTCATCCAGCAGCGGTGCCATGCTGCCTGCCATCTTGTCGAGCAGCGCCACCTCTACAAAGATCAGCGGCACATTGGGCATGCGCGGGTGAAAGAACCCATAGCAGCGGCGATCGCTGTCCAGGCGATTCTTGAGATCGGCCCAGCTGCGGATATCGTGCACGGCCTCGTACTGGATCAGTTTCTCCAGCAGCGATGCCGGCGAATCCCAGCTCAGGCTTCTGAGCTCCAGCATGGCCACATCGAACCAGCCCGAGAACAAATGCTCCAGTTCGGCATCCAGCGCCACATAGCGCTGCTCTGCCTTGGGTAGAGCCAGCAATTCGGCACGCATATCGACCAAGAAACCCATGCCACCCTTGGGCTGGGCAAAGCGCTGCAGCAGCCGTGTGCGCGGAGAGATCAGCGCGCGGCGCAGGCCCATCTCGGCTTCGCTGCGCTCCACATCACTGTCTGCCTTGTCATAGCGCTCACGCGCCGCCTGCAAAGCTTTGGCATCGGGGCCGAACTTTTCAACCGCCAGCAGCCAGAAATCCTTGCGGGCCGGCAACTCAGCCTTGGCATACCAGTCCATCAAAACCTGGGCGTGGCGGCCTCCCTCCACTTCGCTGAGCGTGGCCGAGGCGACCTGCTGCATGTCCTGCAGCAAACGACGCAGCTCGCGCGGCGACAGGGCTTCATGTCCTCGGCGCAAAGTGGCTTCCAGCCGCTGCGCCAGCGCACGATGCTCGCCATCGCCTTTGTCGCTTTCCGCCCCTCGCACCCACAGCTTGGTTTGTTCAATCCAGTCGCCAGCCCAGCCCATATGCTCACTCCTTGTTCTAGCGGCATCATGCTCTCATTGAAGAAGCAGATACCGCAATTGCAGTAACGCTTAGGGCCATTATGAGCAATTTCTGGACCTTCACGCCACTGCAGTCCAATAGCAAAAACGCAGACCGAAGTCTGCGTTTTTTAAAGGGCTGATGCTTCAGGCAGCGTTGCGCTGTACCGCATAAGCCGGTTGCTTACCGCACCAGGCCCACATGGCGATACCTGCCACGATCATGGGAATGCATAGCCACTGCCCCATGCTCATGCCCAGTGACAGAATGCCCAGAAAATCATCGGGCTCTCGGAAGTACTCGGCAATGAAGCGGAAAGCGCCATAGCCCATCAAGAACACTGCAGCGACCTGCCCTGGCTTGTGCTCCTTGCGGGCATACAACCAGAGGATGATGAACAGCAGCAACCCTTCCATCAGGAACTGATAGAGCTGCGAAGGATGGCGCGGCAGCATGGAGCCACTTTGCGGAAACACCATGGCCCAGGGCAGATCGGCACTGGCAAAACGACCCCAGAGCTCGCCATTGATAAAGTTACCGATGCGGCCTGCAGCCAGCCCTGTAGGGACACAGGGCGCTACAAAATCCGCCACCTCCAGCCAGCTGCGCTTGCGCGAGCGGGCAAACCAGATCATGGAGGCAATCACCCCCAGCAGGCCGCCGTGAAAACTCATGCCGCCCTGCCAGACAGCCAACATCTCCAGCGGATTCGACAGGTAGTAGCCGGGCTTGTAGAACAGGCAGTAGCCGATGCGCCCGCCTACCACCACGCCCAGCACGCCGAGGAAAAGAATGTCCTCCACATCCTTGCGCGCCCAG
Source organism: Comamonas sp. FUJ_7 (assembly GCF_057369555.1). Taxonomy (NCBI): domain Bacteria; kingdom Pseudomonadati; phylum Pseudomonadota; class Betaproteobacteria; order Burkholderiales; family Comamonadaceae; genus Comamonas; species Comamonas sp. FUJ_7. The sequence goes on along the minus strand of NZ_JBXXZI010000001.1, from coordinate 108,740 downwards.
GCGCGATCACCTGTCATGTATTTGAAGGGGGGATGTTGAATACGGCGCGTTCCCAGGAAGAGGAACAGGCCGAAGGCCACCAGATAGGTAATGCCATACCAGTGCACGGCCAGCGGGCCAATTTGCACGGCAACGGGATCAATGTGCGGATACATCAGCATGGCTGGCATTGTGCCGCAGGCCGGTGACGTTTCCGTAAAACTGTCCGGGCAACAGAATTCTGGACCACCCACTCAAGCCCGAAAGCGCCGCGTTCTGGAGCGCTGCAACGCATGGCTGAAACGTGACCTCTCAAGCGCCAGCTAAAGCACTAAAAAAACGATCAAAATACCCTGAAACGCTTTTATTTAAAGCGCATGCAGCTATGCTTTTAGAGACTCAATGCGGCTTGTCTGTCTGCGCTTCTTGCTCATGCACAGTCTGATGCACAGCCTTGCTGGTTTCTTCCATCAAGCTGCGCAGGCGCTGCGGCTCGCCGCCCAATGCTTGTACCCCCATGCTCTGCAATCGCTGCTGCACCGCTGGGTCCTGCAAAGCCGCATTGGCCGCATTGTTGAGCCGCGTCACGATGGCTTTTGGCGTGCCTGCCGGGGCCACGATGCCAAACCAGGTAATCGCCAGATCATTGAGCGCGGGATAGCCCAGCTCCTTGAACGTAGGCACCTGAGGCAAGGCGCTTAACCGCTCAGTCGCCGCCACAGCAAAGGGAAGCAGCCGACCCGAAGCCACATGTGGCGCCGAGGAAGGAAACTGATCGCTGAGCACCTGTGTCTCGCCCGACAAGGCGCTGCTGACCACCGGCCCCTGCCCCTTGTACGGAATATGGTGCAGCTTGATCTTGAGGTCGGTGTTGATACGCTCAGCAATCAAATGACCAATGGAGCCCACGCCCGCCGAACCGATATTGAACTGACCGGGCTTGCTGCGCGCCAACGCCAAAAACTGCCCGTAGTTCTGTACCCCCAGCGAGGGATGGACAGAAAACACCGAGGGAATGGAAGCCAGGGCCACCACGGGCACAAACGCTTTGGCAGGATCCATGCGCGCCGACTGCGGCAGCATGATGGGGTTGACTACCAGCGTGCTGATGGTGCCCAAACCTATGGTGTAGCCATCAGGCGCCGCATTGGCCACGGCCTCTGCCCCGATGAGGCCACTGGCCCCGGAGCGGTTGTCCACCACCACGGCCTGCCCCAGTCGGGCATGCATGGCATCTGCGACCAGTCGGGCCACGATATCGGTAGAGCCGCCTGGCGTGAACGGAACTACCAGGCGCACAGGATGCTGCGGATAGCTGGCCTCCACTGCCTGTGGCCCGCCTGCTGCCTGCGTAATTCCGCCTCCGAGCAGGGCAAGCGCCCCTGCAGTCTTTAACAAGAAAGAGCGACGAACGGCGGACAACATGGAAATCACTTTCTGGCGAGACAATAAAAAACAGCCGCACGACTTGCATCGGGCGGCTGCGAGATTGTCCGTCAGCACGGATAGCCGTGCTGACGCAATGACGAAACAAACGTAACGGAGAGCGATCAGTCGTCCAGCAAGGACAGGTCACGCACGGCACCGGTGTCGGCGCTGGTCACCAGCTTGGCATAGGCCTTCAGGGCCGCAGAAATCTTGCGTGGGCGTGCCTCGGCAGGCTTCCAGCCCTTGGCGTTCTGCGCTTCGCGGCGCTTGGCCAATTCTTCGTCGCTGACCAGCATGTTGATGGTGCGGTTGGGAATGTCGATGCGGATGATGTCACCATTGCGCACCAGTCCAATGTTGCCACCGGCAGCTGCTTCGGGCGAGCAGTGACCAATCGACAGACCGGAGGTACCGCCCGAGAAGCGACCATCGGTCAGCAGTGCGCAGACCTTGCCCAAGCCCTTGGACTTGAGGTAGCTGGTGGGGTAGAGCATTTCCTGCATGCCGGGCCCACCCTTGGGGCCTTCATAGCGCACGATGACCACATCACCGGCCTTGACCTTGTCGTTCAGGATGTGTTCGACGGCCTCGTCCTGCGACTCCACCACGTGGGCAGGGCCTTCAAACACCAGAATGGATTCATCGACGCCAGCCGACTTCACCACACAGCCGTTCATGGCGATGTTGCCAGTCAGCACGGCCAGACCGCCTTCCTTGCTGAACGCGTGGTCGTAGGAGCGGATGCAGCCATCGGCGCGGTCCAGATCCAGGCTGGGCCAGCGAGTGTTCTGGCTGAAAGCCACTTGCGTAGGAATACCGGCAGGGCCAGCCAGATAGAAGTGCTTGACGGCCTCATCCTGAGTCACCATCACATCCCACTTGGCCAACACCTCGCCCATGGTTCCGCCCGAGACAGTAGGCACATCGGTGTGCAGCTTGCCGGCGCGGGCCAGCTCACCCAGGATGGCCATGATGCCGCCTGCACGGTGCACGTCTTCAATGTGGTACTTCTGCGTATTGGGAGCCACCTTGCAAAGCTGGGGCACGACACGCGAGAGGCGGTCGATGTCAGCCATGGTGAAGTCGATGCCGGCTTCCTGGGCAATGGCCAGCAGGTGCAGGATGGTGTTGGTGGAGCCGCCCATGGCGATGTCCAGGGTGATGGCGTTCTCAAACGCCTTGAAGCCCACAGCGCGCGGCAGCACGGACTCGTCATCTTGCTCGTAGTACTGCTTGGCCAGCTCCACAATGCGATGACCTGCCTGCTTGAACAATTGCTCGCGATCGGCGTGCGTGGCAACCACGGTACCGTTGCCGGGCAGGGACAGACCCAGAGCCTCGGTCAGGCAGTTCATGGAGTTGGCGGTGAACATACCCGAGCAGGAACCACAGGTAGGGCAAGCCGAGCGCTCGACCTGCGCCACTTCTTCATCGGAGAAGCGCTGGTCGGCGGCGATGACCATGGCATCCACCAGGTCCAGCTTCTTGAACTCGATGACCTTGGTGTCGGGGTTGGCCAGCTTGGTCTTGCCCGCTTCCATGGGGCCGCCGGAGACGAAGATCACCGGAATGTTCAGGCGCATGGCTGCCATGAGCATGCCGGGGGTGATCTTGTCGCAGTTGGAGATGCACACCAGAGCGTCGGCGCAGTGGGCGTTGACCATGTATTCGACTGAGTCAGCAATCAGGTCGCGGCTGGGCAGCGAGTACAGCATGCCGTCATGACCCATGGCAATACCATCGTCTACGGCGATGGTATTGAATTCCTTAGCAACGCCACCCGCAGCCTCGATCTCGCGCGCGACCAGTTGGCCCATGTCCTTCAGGTGCACGTGGCCGGGCACGAACTGGGTGAAGGAGTTGGCAATGGCGATGATGGGCTTGTCAAAGTCGCCATCTTTCATGCCAGTGGCACGCCACAGGGCGCGCGCACCGGCCATGTTGCGGCCGCCGGTGGAGGTTTTGGAACGGTATGCGGGCATGGGGTTTGCTAATCAGACGTTATCAAAAATGAACCTTGGGATTATGGCCCAGTGCTGCCATAAGATGCTCTCAGAGCATTGGACGGTCATGGGCACAGGTCTACAAGAACATCGTCAATGGCGATGTCTTGATCACTTATCAGCGACGCCTCTGCCCCGGTGTCATGGCCTGTTTCTGTCGCTCAATACGCTCTTTCTTACGACGGTCCATCTTTTCCATCTCCTTGCGCTTGGTGTAACCCGAAGTATCCGCCCAGGCCCACCAGGCGGCGGCACCACCATATACGCCCAGGATGTACCACCAACTCCAGTCTGCAACCGGCCCGATTTCAGCTGCTTTCAACAATGTCAGCACAATCGCCAAACCTAACAAATACATACACCCTCCTTTAATTTCTCAATAGTGCGTACACCAAACAATATTCAATGCGCGCACTACAATGCAGCAAAAATCTAACCTCAGTTTAAAACTGCACCCGGAAACTCATGATGAAGAAAATTCTGATCGCTTTCGCATTCTCCGCTGCTGCTGCAGCGCCAGCAATGGCCGACCAGGCCCTGGCTCAATCCAAGAACTGCATGGCTTGCCACGCTGTTGACAAGAAGCTGGTGGGCCCCTCCTTCAAGGACGTGGCTGCCAAGTACGCAGGTCAAAAGGATGCCGCTGACAAGCTGGCAGTCAAGGTCATCAAGGGCGGCTCCGGCGTGTGGGGTCCCGTACCCATGCCCGCCAACCCCCAAGTCAATGAAGCTGATGCCAAGAAGCTGGTGGCCTGGGTTCTGGCACAGAAGTAATTCACTTGTGCAGCGGCGCGAAACAAGGCTGCTCAGAAAAAAAGCCGCATGTAAATGCGGCTTTTTTATGGCCTATTGCAGCGATAACCGCTTATTTCAGACTACCTGACAAGAATTTGCTCAGTCTCTCACTTTGCGGATTGCGCAGAACTTCACGTGGATCTCCCTGCTCTTCAACAAAGCCCTGGTGCAGAAAAATGACCTGGTTGGATACTTCTCTGGCAAAACCCATCTCATGAGTTACCACCACCATGGTTCTACCTTGCTCCGCCAGCAGACGCATGACACGCAGGACCTCCCCCACCAATTCAGGATCCAGTGCACTGGTAGGCTCATCGAACAGCATGACCTCCGGTTCGACAGCCAGGGCACGAGCAATCGCAACACGCTGCTGCTGCCCGCCACTCATGTGATTGGGCCAAGTATCTTCGCGCCCCTCTAGGCCTACCAGTTTCAGGTAACGACGCGCACGCTCCACCGCCTCTTCTTTGCTAAGCCCCAGCACATGGATCGGCGCCTCGATCACGTTCTGCAGCACTGTCTTGTGCGCCCACAGATTGAAATGCTGAAACACCATGGCGAGCTTGGTTCGCAGTTGCTGCAACTGCTTGGCATGCACCGCCTCCAGCTCTCCTTTTCGGCCGACTTTGAGCTGCAACTCCTCGCCAGCAACAACGATACGGCCCTGCTGAGGCTTTTCCAGCAGGTTGATGCAGCGCAGCAGCGTGGACTTGCCAGAGCCAGAGCTACCGATCAAGCTCACCACATCACCGGCCTTGGCCGTCAAAGACACGCCTTTGAGCACCTGATTGCTGCCGTAGCTCTTGTAAATACCTTCGGCTTGAAGCTTGTATAAGTTGGAAGTCATGAATGCAAAACGAAAAGGCCACCTTCAGGTGCGCGGCGCCAGATAAGCCAGAAAGTGCTTTTCCAGCATACGAAATACGCCAATCAAAGCAAAAGTTACTGACAAATAAATAGCAGCTGCGGCGAGATAGGCCTCGAATGGCAGATAAAAGTCTGAATAAATACGGCTGGCCACCGCCGTCACGTCCGTGAGCGCAGGCACCACACTGGCCAGGCTGGTGGAATGCAGCATTTGCACCACCTCGTTGCTGTAGGGCGGCAAAGTGCGCCGCATGGCAGAAGGTAGAACCAGGCGCCACATGATCTGCCAGCGCCCCATCCCCATGGCCTGGCCCGCTTCCACTTCACCGGGAGCAGTCTCTCGAATCGCTCCCGCTAGGATTTCAGCCGTATAGCCACCGTTGTTCAATGCAAAGGCCAACAAGGCGCAAAAAAATGGCTGTTTGAAATATGTCCAGGGCCAGACCTCATCCCAGCGCGCCTGTATCCACTCCAGCTGCCCCAGCCCGTAATAAATCAGATATATCTGAATCAGCAGCGGCGTTCCGCGAATGAAATAGGTGAAAGCTGCTGCAGGCCTGGCCAGCCAGGCATTGCCGCTGGTCAGCGCCAATGCAATGCTCACCGCCAACACCATACCGATAGCAAGACTGCTCAGCAGCAGCCATAGCGTGATCAGCAGGCCTTGGCCATACATAGCCATGTGCTCAGCTTGGAAGATGACATCCCAACTCATAGCTGCACCTTTTCGGTGCCCAGGCTGTAGCGTGCATTGAGCCGTTTGAGCGCCCACAAGGAAATGCTGGTGAAGACCAGGTACAGGCCTGCTGCAAACAGCAAAAAGACAAAAGGCTCACGAGTGGCGGCGCTGGCCTGTTTCGCCAGATACGTCATGTCATGCAATCCGATCAGGCTGACCAAGGCCGTGGCTTTGATCAAAATCAGCCAGTTATTGGTATAGCCCGGCAAGGCATAGCGCACCATCTGAGGCAAGGTGATGCGCACAAAGGTCTGAAACGGCGTCATGCCAAACGCCCAGGCCGCCTCCATCTGACCGCGCGGAATGGCCAGAATGGCTCCGCGAAAGGTCTCGGTCATATAGGCACCGTAGATAAATCCCAATGTCGCCACGCCCGCCACAAAGGGGTTCAAGTCCAGCACGAAATCCGAACCAATGGACTCAAAAAAACTGTTGATGCCAATCGCCACACCATAAAACACCAGCAGCATCAGAACCAGCTCTGGAATGCCGCGCACCACCGTGGTGTAGAGCGTGCCCAGCCAGACCAGCGGGCGCCTGCCAGAGAGCTTGGCCATCGCACCCAGCAAGCCCAGCAAGGTAGCCAGGGAAAGTGACGCCAGCGAGACAGCCACTGTCAGCAACGCGCCATGCAAGATGGAAAGAAAATATTCACTCATGAAGGCTGGCGCCTGATGAGGAAGCCTGCGAGACCCACAAGCGGGCCCTCAGGCCCTCAAGTCAGGTTGGGCAAGCTGCCTCTTCAGCGCTTAGTTGCCATAGGGGTCAAAGTCGAAGTACTTCTTGGCAATGGTGCTGTAGGTTCCATTGCTGCGAATGGTCTTGATGGCTTGATTGATTTGATCCTTCAAATCTTTTTGTCCCTTGCGCATGCCTATGCCAATGCCGTCACCGTAGTACTTGGTCTCGTACTGGTCGGGGCCAACATAGCCATAGTCCTTGCCCTCTGGCTTGCGCAAGAAACCGCCATGCACTTCCACCTTGTCGGCCACTGTTCCGTCCAGCCGACCTGCATTGATGTCCAGATAGACCTGATCCTGGGCCTCATAAGGAACGACCGTCACGCCAGCGGGCTTGAGCTCACCCATCGCCCACTTTTCCTGGGTACTGCCTTTGAGAACCCCGATGCGCTTGCCCTTGAGAGAGGCAGGATTCGCATAAGCCGTGCCCTTCTTCACCACAATGGCGCTGGGCGTCTTGTAGTAACGATCGGAGAAATCGATCACGCGTTTGCGCTCCTCGGTGATGGACAAAGAGCTGACCACCACGTCGTACTTGCGTGCCTGCAGACCGGGAATCATGCTGTCCCAGACCTGCTCCACAAACACGCATTTGCGCTTGATTTCGGCGCAGATGGCATTGGCAATATCGACATCAAACCCCGTGGGTTTGCCATCCGCCGTCTTATAAGTAAAAGGCTCGTAAGTCGGGTCTATCGCGACCTTCAGATCCGCAGCCTGGGCATTCAGCGTCGAAGCTGCGCCTGCCACCAGCAAGACCGAACTCAACATTTTCAAGGTCATAGCACTCCTAGAGTTAAATGCACACCTGCGCAATGCGCAGGATGCGTGCCAATTTGTAGCAGTGATTCTAAAAATCGACTCTGCTCCAGCAAGGCAGTTAACCCTTGGTTTGTCTCCTGCGAAGGCTGACCACGGCAATAAAAAAGGCCCCGAAGGGCCTTTTTGAGATGCGCAGCCTAGGCTTGCGAATCAGGAGTCACGCGAAGCACGCTTGCGATCGTGTTCCTTGAGGTGACGCTTGCGCACGCGCAGGCTGGTAGGAGTGATTTCCAGCAGCTCGTCGTCTTCGATGAATTCCACACCGTACTCCAGCGACAGATCGATAGGAGGCGTGATCTTGATCGCATCTTCCTTGCCGGACACACGGAAGTTGGTCAGCTGCTTGGTACGAGTGGCGTTCACCACCAGATCGTTGTCGCGGCTGTGGATACCGATGATCATGCCTTCGTACACGGGGTCCCCGGCCTTGACGAACATACGGCCACGATCGTCAAGCTTGCCCAGGGCGTAAGTGAAGATTTCACCGTCGTCCATGGAGATCAGCACGCCGTTCTTACGGCCACCGATTTCGCCCTTGTAAGGCTCATAGCTGTCGAAGATGTTGGAAATCATGCCGGAGCCACGAGTCAGGTTCAGGAACTCGTTGGTGAAGCCGATCAGACCACGGGCAGGAATGCGGTATTCCAGACGGACGCGACCACGGCCATCGGGTTCCATGTTCACCAGCTCGCCCTTGCGCTCGCCCAGAGCTTGCATCACGCCGCCTTGGTGACCTTCTTCGATGTCGGCCGTCACCAGCTCAATAGGCTCGTGCTTAACGCCGTCGATCATCTGCATCACCACGCGGGGCTTGGAAACCGCCAGCTCGTAACCTTCGCGGCGCATTTCTTCCAGCAAGATGGTCAGGTGCAGTTCACCACGGCCAGACACTTCAAAGATACCGTCTTCATCGGTTTCCTTGACGCGCAGGGCCACGTTGGAGCGCAGTTCACGCTGAAGGCGGTCCCAGATCTGACGGCTGGTCACGAACTTGCCTTCACGACCTGCCAGAGGCGAGGTGTTCACGCAGAAGTTCATGGTCAGCGTGGGCTCGTCAATCTTCAGCATGGGCAGAGGCTGGGGATTGGCGGGGTCCACAATGGTTTCACCGATACCGAGGTTTTCGATACCGCTGACCAGCACGATCTCGGAAGGACCAGCTTCGGTAGCCTGCACGCGATCCAGACCCTGGAAGGTGTGCACTTGGTTGATCTTGCCGGTGTAGCTCTTGCCATCGGGGCCAGCCATCACAGCCACTTGCTGACCGGGCTTGAGCGTACCTTGCGTGATACGGCCCACGCCGATACGGCCCACGAAGGTGGAGTAGTCCAGCGCAGACACTTGCAGCTGCAGGGGAGCAGAGGCATCACCCTGCACCGAAGGCACGTGTTCCAGAATGGTCTCGAACAGGGCCGACATGTCGGGGCCCCACTGTGCACCGGGCTCGCCCTCTTCCTTGGATGCCCAGCCGTTGATGCCGGAGGCATACACCACAGGGAAGTCCAGCTGCTCGTCGGTAGCGCCCAGCTTGTCGAACAGATCGAAAGCGGCGTTGATCACCTTGTCGGGGTTGGCACCGGGCTTGTCCACCTTGTTCACCACCACGATAGGCTTCAGACCCAGAGCCAGTGCCTTCTTGGTCACGAAACGCGTCTGGGGCATGGGGCCTTCTTGCGCGTCGATCAGCAGCACCACACCGTCCACCATGGACAGCGCACGCTCCACTTCACCGCCGAAGTCCGCGTGACCGGGTGTGTCAAGAATGTTGATGTGGGTGCCCTTCCAGGACACGGCACAGTTCTTGGCCAGAATGGTGATGCCGCGCTCACGTTCGATGGCGTTGTTGTCCATCACGGTGTCGACGACTTTTTCGTGCTCGGCAAAAGTGCCGGAAGAGCGCAGCAGCTGGTCCACCATGGTCGTCTTACCATGGTCAACGTGCGCGATGATCGCAATGTTGCGGATTTGTTTGCTCATAGTGTTTCCAAAATGCCGCTTGCTTGTGGACGCGGCGTTCCTTCCAAAATTTGTTGAATTTCTAGCGGACTGAGCAGGCGCTCGGGGATCAGCTCCCCGCTCACCACACGGCCAACCCCCAAAAGGGCATGCGGGCGCTCACCATACACCGCAACGGCCGGGGCATCGGCCCAAGTCCCTCGGCGGCGCAGGCCTGATAGAAAGCGTCCTGCATCCTCTTCACCCAAAGTGACGACGGCATGACGATGCAGCAGAGTGTCGACAGGCTGCACCTGAGCAACACGCTCCTCATCGTTCATGGCTTCCAGCGCTTCCAGCGTCACGCAGCGCGCAACGTCTAGGCCGCCGGTTTCCACACGGCGCAGAAAACGCAAATGGGCGCCACAGCCAAAGGCCTCGCCCACGTCTTCGCCCAATGTGCGGATGTAAGTGCCCTTGCTGCAGGTCACTCTCATCTTGATAGCAGGATGCCCTTGATCATCCTGCACCAGCGTCAGATTCAATGCATGAATGGTGACGTCGCGTGCGGGACGCTCCACCTCAATGCCTGCGCGGGCATATTCGTAGAGTGCCTTGCCATCTTTTTTCAAGGCGCTGTGCATGGGCGGCACCTGCTTGATGTCACCCGTGAACTGGGCCTGCACCTGCGCCAGGCGCTCGGGCGTGATGGCCGCCAGATCGACCGCGCGCTCCAGCACCACATCGCCCTCGGCATCGGCCGTGGTCGTGGTCTGGCCCAGGCGGGCAATGGCTTCGTAAGTTTTCTCGGCTTCGAGCTGAAGCTGGCTGAATTTGGTGGCAGCGCCAAAGCACAGCGGCAGCACGCCACTGGCCAATGGGTCAAGCGTTCCGGTATGCCCGGCCTTTTCGGCGCGCAGCAGCCACTTGACCTTCTGCAAGATATCGTTGCTGGACCAGCCCAGCGGTTTATCGAGCAGCAACACCCCATGCACAGGGCGCCGCTGCACCCGGGTGCGAGGGGCGTTCATGTGCTTATTCCTGTTCAGGACCACGCGACGCCACGGCCTTGGCAATCAAGGCGTTCATGTCGGCAGCGCGCTCTGTAGTGCGGTCGTAGATGAAGTGCAGCGTGGGCACGGTATGAATGTGCAGACGCTTGAACAGGCCGTTGCGCAGAAAGCCTGCGGCCTGATTGAGTGCTTGCAGCGTGACTTCAGGATCGCCAACCAGCACGCTGAAGAACACCTTGGCGTGGGCATAGTCCGGAGTCACCTCCACGCCTTGCAGCGTGACCATGCCAACGCGCGGGTCCTTCAACTCGCGGGCAATCAGCTCCGACAGATCACGCTGGATCTGGTCAGAGACTTTGAAGCTGCGATTCGGTGCAGCAGTTTTACGTTTGGTAGCCATGTATCAAAAAAGGAGCTTACCACGCTTCATCTACAAAGGGTTCGAGGCCTTTTCAACCTCAAACCCTTGTATATCAAGCGCTAGTAGCTATAGCTTTTACAGCGTACGAGCGATTTCCTTGATCTCGAAGACTTCCAGCACGTCGCCTTCCTTGATGTCGTTGTAGTTGCGCAGCTTGATACCGCACTCGAAGCCTTCCTTGACTTCCTTGACATCGTCCTTCATGCGACGCAGAGACTCGATTTCGCCCGTGTAGATAACCACGTTCTCGCGCAGCAGACGGAAGTGTGCACTGCGGGTCACGAAGCCCTGGGTGATGTAGGAACCGGCAATCGTACCGATCTTGGTTGCCACGATCACGTTGCGGATCTCGGCCATACCGATGATCTCTTCGCGCTTCTCGGGAGCCAGCATGCCGGACATCGCAGCCTTCACCTCATCCACGGCGTCGTAAATGATGTTGTAGTAGCGGATATCCACATCGTTGCCTTCAGCGGTCTTGCGGGCCTGAGCATCCGCACGCACGTTGAAGCCGATGATGATGGCCTTAGAAGCCAGCGCCAGGTTGACGTCCGATTCGGAGATACCACCCACGCCGGAGTACACCAGCTGAACCTTGATCTCTTCGGTCGACAGCTTGAGCAGCGAGGCAGCCAGTGCTTCCTGCGAGCCTTGCATGTCGGCCTTGATGATGATGGGCAGCGTCTGCACATCGCCAGCGGACATTTCGGCAAACATGTTTTCCAGCTTGGCGGCTTGTTGCTTGGCCAGCTTGGTGTTGCGGAACTTGCCAGCGCGGTAAGTGGCGATTTCACGGGCACGGCGTTCGTCGCTCAGCACCATGAAGTCATCGCCCGCCTGAGGCACTTCGTTCAGACCCTGGATTTCCACGGGAATGGAAGGACCTGCCGACTTGGTCTGCTTGCCGTCTTCGTCCAGCATGGCACGCACGCGGCCATAGGTCTGACCCGCCAGCACCACGTCGCCCACCTTCAGCGTACCGGACTGCACCAGCACCGTAGCCACGGTACCGCGACCCTTGTCCAGCTGGGCTTCGATCACGATACCCTTGGCAGCAGCTTCCACCGGCGCCTTGAGTTCCAGCACTTCGGCCTGCAGCAGCACTTGCTCCAGCAGATCGTCGATGCCCATGCCGGTCTTGGAAGACACGGACACGAAAGGAGAGTCGCCGCCGTACTCTTCGGGCAGCACATCTTCCACCACCAGCTCTTGCTTGACGCGCTCTGGGTTGGCTTCGGGCTTGTCCGACTTGGTGATGGCCACCACGATAGGCACACCAGCCGCCTTAGCGTGCTTGATGGCTTCACGGGTCTGAGGCATCACGCCGTCGTCGGCTGCGGCCACCAGAATCACGATGTCGGTGGACTTGGCACCGCGAGCACGCATGGCCGTGAAGGCCTCGTGACCGGGGGTATCCAGGAAGGTGACGATGCCGCGAGGCGTCTTCACATGGTAGGCACCGATGTGCTGGGTAATGCCACCGGCTTCGCCCGACGCCACCTTGGAGCGACGGATGTAGTCCAGCAGCGAGGTCTTGCCGTGGTCGACGTGACCCATGACGGTCACCACAGGAGCGCGAGCAATCAGCTCAGCTTCTGCGCTGGAGACTTCTTCATCGGTGAAGGCCTCCAGGTCATCCAGTGCTGCCACCTTGGCGGTGTGGCCCATTTCTTCCACCACAATCATGGCAGTGTCCTGGTCCAGCGGCTGGTTGATGGTGACCATTTGGCCCATTTTCATCAGAACCTTGATGACTTCGGATGCCTTGATGGCCATCTTGTGAGCCAGCTCGGCCACGGTGATGGTCTCGGGCACCGAGATCTCCAGCTGACGGAATTCAGGCGTCTGTGGCTGGTGATGCTGCTCGTTGCGATCATTGCCGCGACGGCCACCACGTGGACCACCGCGCCAGCTGGAGCGGCCTACGCCACCCGAGCTATCGCCACGGGTCTTGATTTCCTTCTTCTTGCCTGCGTCGTTGGACCAGCTCGAAGACAGCTTGGAAGACTTGACTTCCTTGCCAGGACGAGCACCTGCGCCGCTGTTGTTACCTGCACCTGCAGCTGGCTTGGCACCATCCTTGGTGGTTGCTGCCTTCTTGGCGTCGGCAGCAGGAGCCGCTTTCTTGGGCTCTTCGGGCTTCTTGGCGACCAGCACCTTCTTAGGTGCAGCCATCATGGCGCGAATCGCCTCCGCTTCGGCCAGAGCCTTGCGACGACGCTCCTCCAGATCCTTGGCGCGGTTGGCTTCTTCCTCGGCCTTGGCCTTGGATTCGGCTTCTGCCTTGGCACGAGCTTCTGCCTGTGCTGCAGCACGGGCTGCAGCTTCGGCTTGGTGCTCGCGCTTGACTTCTTCCTTTGCAGCCTTGGCTTCCGCTATCTTGGCAGCTTCCGCAGCTGCGTAAGCTGCAGCGCGTTCTTCGGCTTCACGCTCGCGGCGTTCGCGCTCTTCGCGCTCTTGACGTTCCTTGGCCAATTGTTCTTCCTGGTGGCTCAACTGCTCGGCCTGACGGCGAGCATCTTCTTCACGGCGTGCCAGCTCTTGAGTAACGGCACGCTCCTGCACAGCCTTGGCCATGCTTTCCGCATTGGCCTGAGCCTCAGCGGGAGTATCTTCCCGCTTCACGAAAGTGCGCTTCTTGCGCACTTCCACCTGAATCGTACGGGCACGGCCCGAGGAGTCCGCCTGCTTGATTTCGCTGGTTGACTTCTTGGTCAGCGTGATCTTCTTGGCTCCGCTGCCATGGCTGACCTGCAGGTGACTGAGCAAACGCTGCTTGTCACCATCCGTCAGCACATCAGCTTCGTTGGCCTTTTCAACCCCTGCTGCCTTGAGCTGCTGCAGCAAGGTATCAGGGGTCGTGTTGCGCTCTTTCGCAAATTCTGCAACCGTATTACTCGACATAAATGTTCTGTACCTCCCTGACCTTACTCTTGCCCATCGGTAAACCAGTGCTCACGCGCCTTCATGATCAAAGCCTTGGCTTCTTCAGCGGTCTGACCGGTAATTTCGGTCAACTCGTCGATGGCCAGGTCGGCCAGATCATCACGGGTGTGCACATCAGCTTGTGCCAACTTGTCCAGCAGTTCGGCAGTCATGCCGTCCAGCGAGACCAAATCCTCGGACGCCTTGCTCACATTCTCTTCGCGAGCAATTTCCTGACTCAGCAGTGCATCCTTGGCGCGGCTACGCAGCTCGTTCACCGTCTCTTCGTCGAAGGATTCGATTTCGAGCATTTCCTGCAGCGGCACATAGGCCACTTCTTCCAGGGTCTCGAAACCTTCTTCGATCAGGATGTTGGCGATTTCCTCGTCCACATCCAGCTTTTCCATGAACAGCTTGCGCGAGACAGCCGATTCGTCGGCCTGCTTCTGTGCAGACTCGGCAGCGTCCATGATGTTGATTTTCCAGCCGGTCAGCTCGGAAGCCAGACGCACGTTCTGGCCACCGCGACCGATGGCGATGGCGAGGTTTTCCTCGTCCACCACCACGTCCATGGCGTGCTTTTCCTCATCGACCACGATGGAGGAGACATTGGCAGGAGCCAGCGCACCGATCACGAACTGAGCGGGATCTTCAGACCACAGCACGATGTCCACGCGCTCGCCAGCCAGTTCATTGGTCACAGCATTCACGCGGGTACCACGCACGCCGACGCAGGTGCCGATAGGGTCCACACGCTTGTCATGGCTCAGCACGGCGATCTTGGCGCGCGAGCCAGCGTCACGGGCGCAGCTCTTGATCTCCAGCAGGCCTTGCTCGATTTCAGGCACTTCATTTCGGAACAGCTCCACCATGAACTCGGGTGCCGAGCGCGACAGGATGATGGGAGCGCCGCGCAAAGTAGCGTCCACTTCCATGATCATGGCACGCACGCGGTCGCCGTTGCGCAGATTTTCCTTGGGGATCATCTCACCGCGCTTCAAACGACCTTCCACACGACCGGACTCGACAATGATGTCACCCTTGTCCATGCGCTTGACTGTGCCGGTGAAGATCTTCTCACCACGCTCCAGAAATTCGTTGAGCAGCATTTCGCGCTCGGCATCACGAATTTTCTGCAGGATGACCTGCTTGGCAGCCATGGCACCGATGCGGCCAATAGGCAGCGACTCGATCTGCTCTTCGATGAATTCACCGACCTGAATACCGGGAACGCGGTCTTCCGCATCCATCAGCATTTCTTCGGCTTCGGGGTTCTGCAGGCCGGCATCGTCAGACACCACCACCCAGCGGCGGAAGGTGTCGTAGTCGCCGCTTTCGCGATCGATGGACACGCGGATGTCTACTTCACCTTGGTACAGCTTCTTGGTGGCTTGTGCCAGTGCGGACTCCACGGCACCAAAAACCACATCGCGTTCCACGTTCTTTTCACGCGAAATGGCTTCAACCAACATCAACAGTTCGCGATTCATGCGACGACTCTCCTATTTCAATCACACAAAGAGGACATTGCTTGCGTCCTCCTTGCCCCAAAAGATTCAACGCTCCAGCCGCCTCACTCAGGCTTGGCTGCACGTCCTTTGAAATTCACAATCGGTGCCAGGCGAGCTTCGCGCAGCTCATCGAGCGCAAAGCCCATCACATTCAATGGCGCAGGCTCACGCTTTTTGCTGACGCGCACGCCGGGCTTGGGAGGTGGTTCATCGCTCCAGACGATCTGCCAGCCACCTTCTTCAGTCCGTTCCAGCGTGCCACGAAATTTCTTGCGGTTTGCATTGATCTTTTCGCCACCCGCAGCACCAATAGGCTCCTTGAGCGTCAAGTCCACCATCGCACCTTCAAAGCGGATGAAGTCCTGCTCATGGCGCAGCAAACGGTCAATTCCTGGAGAGGACACTTCCAGGCGGGTGTAATCCGCGCCGTCGACTTCCAGAGCAAACTGGAGCTGGCGCGTGACTTTTTCGCAGTCTTCCACTGTCACGAACTGCTCGGGCAGCTCAGGCGCACCTTCCTCCGGCGCCTGCCAAGGCAAATCAATCGTGATGCGCAGCAATCCGCCCGCTGTGCGTTCAATTTCAACCAGGTCGTAACCTAGACCTGTCACGGTTTGTTCAACGATTTGCTGTAATGCCACGTGTATTCAGTTCAATCCCGAAAAATTCGTCAAATCATGGACTTAGCTCTGCTCAAGACAGTTTTCGCCATGAATTGCCCAAAAAAAACGGGCGGTGTGTACCCGCCCGTTTGGTCGTGAAGCCGTGATTGTAGCCGCAAACCATTGTTTTCGCAAAAAGTGTCTCGCATAAAACGACGGTCAACGCAAGACGTCATGCAAGTCATCCGCTTGTAACACGCGCCGCAGCAATTCCTGCGCCTCCTGCACTTGCACCGGCCTTGCTGCGGCATCGGCAGGCAAAGACTGCAGCATACGCGCCAGCACTCCGCCCTGGGGCAATACAGGGCCGAGGAACTTGGCCTGCTCTCCCTGAGCAATCAGCACGGAAGGAAAGGTCTCGATATCAAGATCGCCAGCCACATCTTCACGATCCTCCACATCCAGCCAGACAAAGCGCATGTGCGGAAACTGTAAAGCCAAAACCTCAAAGAGCTGACGATACTGCTTGCAGGTACCGCACCAGGCTGCGCACAGGCAGACGACCAGCCACGCATCCGCGCTTGTAATCTCTTGTTTCATTTCACAACTCTGAGGGCATTTGATACCCCCTTATCTTGGTCGCCGCAATGGTAACGCCTTATCCAGCTCTCGCGGATCGGCAGCCCTCAAGTCCAGCCGAAAAGTCATCGCCTCTTGAAGAGCAGGCATTAGCACCCTATTATTTTCTTCAGTCGGCGCAAGCGCACAGCCTCATTCATTCGACCTAGAAGATTGGTGACTCCATGGATTACAAGGACTATTACAAGATACTTGGCGTTGACAAAAAAGCCTCTACCGAAGACATCAAAAAGGCCTACCGCAAGCTAGCCCGTAAATACCACCCGGACATTAGCAAGGAAAAGGACGCTGCCGCTCGAATGGCGGAAGTCAATGAGGCCAACACCGTGCTCTCCGATCAGGAAAAGCGCGCAGCCTACGATGCCATGGGCGATGAAATGCAGTTCCGCCAGAGCTACAGATCTCAGGGCAGCGAAGGCTTCCGCCCTCCGCCAGAGTGGGACCAGCAAGACTTTCATTTCAGCAGCCACGGCAATGCAGGCGGCGACGCTGACTTCAGCGATTTTTTCTCTCAGATGTTTGGCCAGGCTGCACGTGCCAGGCGCCAACAAGGCTCGCAAAGTGCGCACACCAGTCCCGACATGCGCGGCCAGGACCAACACGCCAGCATCGAGCTAGACCTTCAGGACAGCTACAGCGGCGCTGTACGCTCCTTGCACCTGCGCAGCACCGTACTGGATGCCCAAGGCATGCCCAGCTACAAGGATAAGGAGCTGCAGGTCACCATCCCCAAAGGCGTGCGCGAAGGGCAGATGATTCGACTGGCTGGCCAAGGCAATCCGGGCCTGGGAAAAGGTGCTGCAGGCGATTTGTTGCTGGAAGTGCATTTCCGCAGCGATCCACGCTGGTGGTCAGAAGGCAAGGATGTCTATCAGCGCGTACCACTGGCTCCCTGGGAGGCAGAGCTGGGCGGCCCTATACCGTTCAAGACACTGGCTGGCGAGCTGGAGGTGACCGTGCCCGCCGGCTACCGCAGCGGACGCAAGCTGAGACTCAAAGGCAAGGGCTTGCCTTCAGCCGCTCCGGGCGATCTATATCTGGTGCTTGACGTGGTGTTCCCGCCCGCTGCCACACCAGAGCAAAAACAAGCCTACGCAGACTTCGCCAAAGCCTTCCCGCAGTTTGATGCCCGCAGCCTGAGCTGAAAGGTCTTCTTATGAACCCCTACCCCTTCTACGAACCTGCCGAACTTCTGGACCAGGCCATGCTCAGCCTGCAGGAGCTGGCCCGCCACTGCAGCACCACTCCCCAATGGGTAATCGAGCATGTGCAAGCCGGCGTCATCTGCTGCGACAACGATGGGCAAACCCATGCAGCCAGCCATGAACAGTGGCGCTTCAGCAGCCAGACGCTGATACGCGCCCGCCGCATTGCTCAGCTAGAGCACAGCTTTGATGCCGATCCTCAACTGGCAGCCCTGACCACCGATCTCATCGAGGAGGTACAGCAACTGCGCCGCAAGCTGCAGAATTTGCAGCCCTGAGCCATTTCACAAAAGCAAAAAGCCCTCGCACCGCAGTGACGAGGGCTTTTTTGCCAGGGCCACGCAAAAGCACAGCCTCGCAAGAATTTAGCCGTGGCGCTTGCCGGGCTTCTTCTTGCTGCGAGTGTGGGAACCACGCTCCAGGCTCACGCGCTGGCCACGGCCGTGAGTGGGCAGGGTCACGCCATTGGGTGCCTGGGGACGGGGAGTGGCCTTGCGGTCTGCTTCGGTAACGATCTTATTGCCCATGTCGAATTCTCAATTGGGAGGTTGAAAAGGGTCAATTAGGCCACAGCCAGAGAATTCGCGCCAAACAAATACAAACTTTCGAGTGCGGATTCAGTGTTTTAAGGCTTTTTCGGCTCTAGCCATTGATTGAAAACCGCTACGTGCTATCAATTTCAAGAGAGCGCTAAACCTCGCTCAGTCCTGCCGCCTCGACAAGACGGCGTGTGTAGGCCTGCTGCGGTGTCGAAAGCACCGACTGCACCGCCCCCTGCTCCACGACTTGCCCATCTTTCATGACAAGCACCTCATGGGCCATGGCCCGAATCACATCCATGTCATGGGTGATGAGCAGATAAGCCAGGCCACGCTGCTTTTGCAGCCTCTGCAGCAAGGCCAGCACCTGCTGCTGAATCGTCACATCCAGCGCACTGGTCGGCTCATCCAGCACTAGCACCTGGGGCTCCATGATCAAGGCGCGCGAGATAGCCAGACGCTGCCGCTGTCCGCCCGAGAACTCATGCGGATAGCGCTGCAGCAGACCAGGGAACTGCGCTTCGGTCATGCCTACCTCTGCCAAGATCTGGGTCACACGCTCACGGCATTCGTCCTGCTTGAGTTCGGGCGCGTGAATCTCCAGACCTTCGGCCACGATTTCCTCCACGGTCATCCGTGGCGAGAGTGAAGAAAACGGATCCTGAAACACCACCTGAATCTTGCGACGCAGCGCCAGATTGATCGGGCTGTTGCGAATTGCCGGCTTCTGCCATGCCTTCCCTGCCACTCGCAGTTCTCCCTCATGCGGCAGCAAGCCCAGTACAGCCTGCGCCAACGTGGACTTACCAGAGCCAGATTCACCAATGACGCCCAGTGTGCGCCCACGCTGGAGAGCAATATTGGCCCCCTGCACTGCAACAAACTTGCCCTTGCGAAACCAGCCCCGAATGCCAGGCAAAGGCGTGGCATAGCTCACGCCCAGTGCCTTGGTATGCACTACATCCGCCGCATCCCGCGCTGGCGGCGCCTCATCCACATCACGCACGGGGCGACTGTCCAGCAGCTTGCGGGTGTAGGCATGCTGAGGGCTTTGCATAAGCTCTGCCACTGGCCCCTGTTCGACCAGCACACCTCGCTCCATCACTGCCACCCGATCAGCAAAGCGACGCACCAGATTCAGATCGTGCGTAATCATCAGCACGGCCATGCCGGTCTGGCGCTGCAAATCAGCCAGCAGGTCCAGAATCTGCCCGCGCAGCGTCACATCCAGCGCCGTGGTCGGCTCATCAGCCAGCAGCAAGCGCGGGCGACTGGCCAGCGCCATGGCAATCATGGCGCGCTGACGCTGCCCACCACTGAGCTGGTGCGGAAAGCTCTGGGCACGCCTCTGCGGCTCGGGGATGCCGGTGGTGGCCAGCAGCTCTACCGCCTGCTTCATGGCCTGGGCACGGCTCAGCCCTTGCTTGAGCTGCAGCACTTCGGCCACCTGATCACCCACGGTCATCAGTGGGTTCAGCGCCGTCATGGGCTCCTGAAAGATCATGGCGATGTCGTCGCCACGAATGCCGCGCATCTCACGCTCCGAAAGGCGTAGCAGGTCACGTCCGTCCAGCATGGCCTGACCACTCAATTGGGCATCACCCACCAGACGCAGCAAGCTCAGCGCCGTCACGGACTTTCCCGAGCCGGACTCGCCCACCAGCGCCAGCTTTTCACCAGCGGCCATCTCAAAGCTCACGCCCTGAACCACCTGCTTTTCGCCAAAGCGCACGCCCAGGTCGCGCACGCTCAGCAGAGTCTTGTCCTCGCTCATGACTTGCCTTTCGTTGCAGAGGTGGCCGCCTGCTTGCGCGGATCCAGTGCATCGCGCAGTGCATCGCCCATAAAGGTCAGCAGCAGCAGCGTGATGACCAGAACGCCAAAGGTGGACAGCGAGATCCACCACGCATCAATATTGTTCTTGCCTTGGTTGAGCAGCTCGCCCAGGCTAGGCGTGCCGGGTGGCACACCCAGGCCCAGAAAGTCCAGCGAGGTCAGCGCCAAAATGGCGCCACTCATGCGAAATGGCAAAAATGTGATCACCGGCGTCATGCTGTTGGGCAGGATGTGGCGAAAGATGATGGAGCGATTGCTGGCACCCAGCGCCTGGGCCGACTTCACATAGTCGAGTTGGCGATTGCGCAGAAACTCGGCCCGCACATAGTCAGCCAGCCCCATCCAGCCAAATAGACTCAGCAGCACCAGCAGCAGCGACACACTGGGCGCAAACAGCGCGCTGAAGATGATGAGCAGATACAGCTCGGGCATGGAGCCCCAGATTTCCATGAAGCGCTGAAAGGCCAGGTCGGTCTTACCGCCAAAAAAGCCCTGCACCGCGCCCGCCAACACCCCCAGCAGCACGCCCACCGCCGTCAGCGCCAGGCCAAACAGCACGCTGACGCGAAAGCCGTAGATCAGCTGTGCCAGCAGGTCGCGCCCGCGATCGTCCGTGCCCAACCAGTTGTCGGCCGAGGGTGCCGAAGGATTAGGCTGCTTAGCAAAATAGTTGATGGTGGCCTTGCCGTAGCGATTGATGGGAAAGATGGCCCAGTTGTCGCCCTCCTGCAGCTTTTGTTGGATGAAGGGGTCCAGGTAATCGGTAGTGGTGTGAAAGTCACCGCCAAAGGTGGTTTCCGGGTAGTCATGCAGCAGCGGCAGATAGGTCTGTCCCTCGTAGCGCACAATCAGCGGCTTGTCGTTGGACAGCACTTCGGCAAACAAGCTGAGCACGACCAGCACACTGAATACCATCAAGCTGATAAAGCCCAGCCGGTTGGACTTGAAACGCTGCCAGGCACGGCGCCCGGGCGACTGGGAAGTAGTTCTGGAGTTGATCTTGGAAATGGACTTGGACGCTTCCACGGCCACAGCACTTGCTCCTAAATTCATAGCTTTTTGCGCTTTACCCATAAGGGATTGAGTCTGTTTAGGCATGTATTCAGTCAAACTTGACTCTAGGATCTACCCAGACATAGCAAAGATCGCTGATGAGCTTGGTGACCAGCCCGATCAGCGTAAACAGATACAAGGTCCCCAGCACCACGGGAAAATCGCGGCGAATCACGCTCTCATAACTGAGCAGGCCCAGGCCATCAAGCGAGAACAGCGTCTCTATCAGCAGCGCGCCGGCAAAGAACGCACCAATGAACGCCGAGGGAAAGCCGGTAACGATAGGGATCAGCGCATTGCGAAACACATGCTTGTAGAGCACCTGCTTTTCCGACAAACCTTTGGCGCGTGCCGTCAGCACATATTGCTTGCGGATTTCTTCCAGAAACGAGTTCTTGGTCAGCATGGCGGTGACCGCAAAGCTGCCCGCCACCATGGCCGTCACCGGCAGCGCAATATGCCAGAGGTAATCCACCACCTTGCCCATCGCGCTCAATTCATCAAAGTTCGACGAGGTCAGCCCGCGCAACGGGAACCACTGCAGTTGCCCGCCAAAGATAACCAGCAGCGCCACGCCCAGCACAAAGCCCGGAATGGCATAGCCGATCAGAATCAAGATCGTGGTGGCCAGATCAAAGCGCGAGCCTGCACGCACTGCCTTGGCAATGCCCAGCGGCACGGCGACCAAATAGCTGATGAAAAACGTCCACAGTCCCAGACTGATGGAGACCGGCAGCTTCTCTTTGACCAGCGCCCAGACACTTTTGTTCTGGAAAAAGCTGGTGCCCAGATCAAAGCGCGCAAACTGGCCCAGCATCTGCACAAAGCGCTCTAAGGGCGGCTTGTCAAAGCCATACAGCGCCTTGATTTCTTCCAGCCGTTTAGGGTCCACCCCCTGCCCGCCGCGATAGCTCATGGATGCACCTTCTGCACCACTGCCCGCACCGGCCTTGGCCTCTGCCAGATACTGCTCCACCGGGCCACCGGGCACAAACTGGATGACGACAAAGGTCAGCAGCAGCACGCCCAAGAGAGTGGGAATCATGAGCAGAATACGTTTGAGAATATAGGCAAACATGGCGGCTTCGGATCAAGGCTGCGGTTTGGAAGAAGGCGTGGTCTGCGCCGGCTGTCTAGCCCACCAGGTATAGACAGCCCATAGCTCACCGGGCGAATAGGCCGGTATCTGCCCGGGCAGCGCCAGCCGCCAGCTGTCATAGACCATGCGGTGCGTGCCAGAGTAGTACTGCGGAATCAGATAGTGGCCCTGCACGATGATGCGCTCCAGCGCATGGCAGGCGGGCAGCATCTGCTGCTTGGACTGGGCGGCAGCCATCTGGCTGATGATGGAGTCCACAGCGCGGCTCTTGAGACCCACATAGTTGGAGCCCCCCTCCTGATCGGCAGCAGCCGTGCCAAACAGCTCGGCATATTCCTGACCGGGGTTGTGCGTGCCGGGCACATTGAGCGTAACGATATCGAAGTCGTACTTGTCCATGCGCTGCTGGTAGAGCGCGTAATCCACACTGCGCACCTTGAGTGTGATGCCCAGCTTTTCCAGATTGCGCATCCAGCTGCTGACCAGCTTGATCGCGCCATCGCCGCTATCCAGATATTCGATGACCATGGGCTCGCCCGCCGCATTGCGCAACGCGCCGTCCTTGACGCTCCAGCCCGCATCGGCCAGCAGTTTTTGTGCTTTGCGCAGGTTGCCGCGCAGGCCATCGCCCACATCGGTGCGCGGCGGCTGGCTGATGGGCCCCAGCGTTCCAGGCGGCAAGTCCGCCTCAAACGGCTTGAGCAAAGCCAGCTCGGCCTCCGTGGGGCTGCCATGGGTTTCACAAGCCGTGTTGCCAAACAAGCCATGCACGCGCTGGTAGGCACCATAGAACATCTGGCGGCTCATCCACTCGAAGTCATAGGCCAGCCCCAATGCCTCGCGCACGCGCACATCCTGCAGCTGCGGGCGACGGCTGTTTAGAAAAAAGCTCTGAAAGCCCGAGGGCAGCTTGTTCTCGAAACTGCCCTTGACCAGCTCACCCGAGTCAAAGCGCTTGCCCGTCAAGCGCCTGGCCCAGTCACCCGCACTGTTGATGCGCATGAGGTCGAATTCACCGGCCTTGAGCGCTTCCAGCCGCGCCGTGTTGTCCTTGTAGATCTTGATGGTGACGCGATCAAAATTGGCAGAGCCCACGCGCACCGGCAGATTCGCGCCCCAGTAGGCAGGGTCGCGCACATAGGTGATGTCCTTGCCAAACTTGACGGGGCCGACCTTGTAGGGCCCGCTGCCAATGGGCATATCCATCACCACCTGATCGAAAGGCTTGGGTTTACCGTCCGCGCCCAGCCCCCAGTCGCGACTGAAGATAGGGAGCGCCGCGCCTACGGTCAGCGGCAAGTCGCGGTTGGGCTTTTTGAAGCGAAAGCGCACCGTGCGCTCATCCAGCACATCACAGCCCTCAACTTCTGCAAACACCGTCTTGTAGCCGGGGGAGACATATTTGCTCAGCAGCGTCTCGTAGCTGTGCTTCACATCCTGCGCCTGCACCGGCTTGCCGTTGTGAAAGCGCGCCTGCTCGCGCAGCTTGAACGTGGCAGAAAGCCCGTCAGCCGCGACCTGCACATCTTCGGCCAGCAAGCCGTAACCGGTGGCTGTCTCGTCCAGACTGACGCTCAACAAGGTCTCGAACATCATGTCCGCCAGATAGGCGGGGGGCGAGCCCTTGATGGTGAAGGGGTTGTACTTGTCGAAGGTCGAGTAGCGCAGATTGCTGACCATGCGCAGCTCTCCGCCCTTGGGCGCTGCCGGGTTCACGTAATCGAAATGCCTGAAGTCCGCTCCATACTTGGGCTCACCCCAAAGAGCATAGGCATGCGCCGCCAGAGCGGGCGCAGCAACTTGGCTACCGACAATCAGAGCTGAACAAATCATCCAATGGCGCATGCGACAATTCTGCCCTAGCCCGACTGACTCCCGGTCGGTTCCAGGGCACAGGTTTTCAATGATGGCGCACCTGACACAGACAGCGCCAATCTCTCTTTCAATTTTCTATGGAGAACAACAATGGGTTTTCTCGCCGGTAAAAAGCTGCTGATCACAGGCGTTCTGTCCAACCGTTCCATTGCCTATGGCATTGCCAAGGCCTGCCACGAACAAGGCGCCGAGCTGGCTTTCAGCTATGTGGGCGAACGCTTCAAGGACCGCATCACCGAGTTCGCGGCCGACTTTGACTCCAAGCTGGTGTTCGACTGCGACGTGGGTGATGACGCCCAGATCGAAAAGCTGTTTGCCGACTTGAGCGCCGTCTGGGGCAAGTTCGACGGTTTTGTGCACTCCATCGGTTTTGCGCCTCGCGAAGCCATTGCCGGCAACTTCCTGGACGGCCTGACCCGCGAGAACTTCAAGATCGCGCACGACATCAGCGCCTACAGCTTCCCCGCAATGGCCAAGGCGGCTCTGCCTTACCTGAACGACAAGTCGTCGCTGCTGACGCTGTCCTACCTGGGCGCGCTGCGCTCCATCCCCAACTACAACACCATGGGCCTGGCCAAGGCATCGCTGGAAGCTTCCGTGCGCTACCTGGCCGAGGCCGTGGGCCGCACCGAAGATGGCCGCGCCATCCGCGCCAACGGCATCTCTGCCGGCCCCATCAAGACCCTGGCCGCTTCCGGCATCAAGGACTTTGGCAAGCTGCTGGGCCGCGTAGCCGATGCAGCTCCTCTGCGCCGCAACGTGACGATTGAAGACGTGGGCAATGTGGCCGCCTTCCTGTTGTCCGACCTGGCTTCGGGCGTGACCGCCGAGATCACCTATGTGGATGGCGGCTTCAGCCAGACCGCGGGCCTGTCTGCCGATCAGGTCTAAGCCTTTCGCAACAGACCACGTACAAAGCCCCGCAGGTATGCATTGCCTGCGGGGCTTTGTTTTTGGACTCCGTTGGCAGATCTTCGCTCTTGCCCTACAAGCCACGCAAAGCACTGCCGCTATGGTTCACAGGTATATCTCGACCGTCCCAACGAACATTCAAGAGGAGCTCTCATGCCATTGCGTTTTCTCATCCTGACCGCCTCCGCCGCTGCACTGACCGCCTGCAGTACCCCCGAACCCCATCCCGCACAGGCGATTGCCAAGCTGCAGGCCACTTCCGGCAGCCAGGTCAGCGGCGATGTGAAATTCACCCAGAAAAACGGCCAGCAGGTCGTCATCAATGCCGTGATTCACGGCCTCAAGCCCAATTCCGAGCATGGCTTTCACATCCATGACAAGGGCGACTGCGGCGACAACGGCAATGCCGCTGCTGGCCACTTCAACCCTCTGGGCAATCCACACGGCAAATATGATTCC
Source organism: Comamonas sp. FUJ_7 (assembly GCF_057369555.1). Lineage (NCBI taxonomy): Bacteria > Pseudomonadati > Pseudomonadota > Betaproteobacteria > Burkholderiales > Comamonadaceae > Comamonas > Comamonas sp. FUJ_7. The sequence continues at coordinate 83,343 of NZ_JBXXZI010000001.1, read as the reverse complement.
ACCCAGCACCACATGGGCGACTTGCCCAGCCTGAAGGCCGACTCCAACGGCGTAGCCACAGTCAACGTACAGTCACCTGACATCACGCTGCTGACCGGCGCCGGCAATATCATTGGCCGCGCCGTCATCGTCCACGCCCAGCCCGATGACTACACCACCCAGCCCACGGGCAATGCCGGTGCACGCATTGCATGCGCCGTGATCGAGCGCAACTAAGAGCCATCAGCGCAGCAGTCTCCTGCTTCGACAAAGCCGCTGCCTTCATGCAGCGGCTTTTTTATGCCAAAAAAGCCTTGAACCCTTACAGATAAAGCGCTGTCAGCTCCTGTTTTTACAAGCACCATGCCAGCGCATCGACAATCTCAGAGCCAGGCTCTAGCATGGACCAGCTCTTGAGCAGGAGACTGCCATGCCTCGATCTCAACAATGGTTTCTGCGTGCATGTGTTCGCTGCCTGATCTGCACCTTGCTCGGCCTGACTGTTGCAGCCCAGGGCCAGACCGCCATCCCTAGTTCAGCACAGCCACCGGCGCTGTTGTTGGCCCAAGTCTGGCGTAGCGGCCTGCCGCTGCAAGACTACTGGGTCAGCGAGAAGCTGGACGGCGTGCGGGGGTACTGGAATGGTCGCCAGCTCATCAGCCGTGGTGGGCAAGTGATTGCAGCACCTGCCTGGTTCATTGCCGGCTGGCCTGCAACCCCCATGGACGGCGAGCTATGGGCCGGGCGCGGCCGGTTCTCCCATGCCCAGTCCACCACGGCTCAAGTGGTGGCGAACGATGCCGCCTGGCGCCAAATGCAGTTCATGGTGTTCGATATGCCCGCCGCACCGGGCAGCTTCGATCAGCGCCTGCCGCTCTTGCAGCGCACCGTCAGCGCTATTGCACAGCCCTGGGTACAAGCCGTGGAGCAGCGCAAGCTCTCCAGCGAATCCGAACTGCAGCAGTGGCTGACCCACGTCGTGAAAAGCGGCGGAGAAGGCCTGATGCTGCACAAAGCCAGCGCGCCCTACCGCTCGGGCCGCAGCGATGACCTGCTCAAGCTCAAGCCCTTTGACGACGCCGAAGCCCAGGTCATTGGCTACAAGCCCGGACGCGGCCAATGGCAGGGAATGACCGGTGCTTTGCTGGTGCAGACTCCGGAGGGCAAACGGTTTGCACTGGGCTCGGGCCTGAACGCCGAGCAACGCCAGAATCCGCCACCGCTGGGCAGCTGGATCACCTATCGCTATCAGGGTCTGCATGAAAAAAGTGGACTGCCACGCTTTGCCCGCTTTCTGCGCGTGCGCAGCGAGCCGGGCTTTGCGCCCCGGCCAGACACTCCATAATCCAAAACTCATCGCTTGAGGCGCAACGCTGGCAAGCTTTTTACTCCGCCTTTTGCCTTATGAGTCACGACAGCCGCCACCTTCGCTTCACACCCCGCTTCGATGTTCTGATCAGCGAGGTGGGCCCACGCGACGGCCTGCAATCCGTGGCCGCCACCATGCCAAGCATTGATAAATGCGCCTGGATCGACGCCCTCATCGCCTCCGGCGTGCAGGAAATCGAAGTTGGCTCCTTTGTCTCGCCCAAGCTGTTGCCGCAGATGGCCGATACCACCCAGATCGTGCAGCACGCCACCACGCACCCTGGCGTCACCGTCATGGCACTGGTACCCAACCTCAAGGGCGCCGAGGCCGCCCTGCGCGCGGGCGTGCACAAGCTCACGATTCCCGTCTCCGCCAGCCGCGCCCACTCGCTGGCCAATGTGCGCAAGACGCCAGAGCAGATGCTGGAGGAAGTACGCGCCATCACCCGGCTGCGCGACGCCATGGCGCCACAGGTGCATGTGGAGGCCGGCATTTCCACCGCCTTTGGCTGCACCTTGCAGGGGCAGGTACCGGAAGACGAGGTGATGGCGCTGGCCGCAGGCTGTGCACAGGTCGGTGTCGATGAGGTGGGCCTGTCCGACACCACAGGCATGGCCAACCCGGCACAGGTCAAACGCCTGTTCACTCGCCTGCGCACCGAGCTGGGCAGCAAGGCCGGGGCCGCGCACATGCACAACACGCGTGGCCTGGGTCTGGCCAACTGCCTGGCCGCTTACGAGGCTGGTGTGCGCACCTTTGACGCTTCACAGGCGGGACTGGGTGGCTGCCCCTACGCTCCCGGTGCGTCCGGCAATGTGGTGACCGAGGACCTGGTCTTCATGTTCGAAGCCATGGGCGTGCGCACTGGCATTGACATTGAGCGATTGCTCGCTGCGCGAGAAACGCTGGCTGCTGCCCTGCCTGGCGAGCCGCTGTACGGCATGCTTGAGCCTGCTGGCCTGCCCCGAGGATTTGTCCCTCGGCGCTATGCGGACTGAGACGCTGCACGCAGGCCTTGCCTTTCCCTCATAAAAACAAACGAGATTCACATGCACTCTTTGAACGACGCCGACCAGGCCACGGCATTGCCCTATTCAGGCATACGCGTAGTGGAGTTCACGCACATGGTCATGGGCCCGAGCTGCGGACTGATGCTGGCCGACCTGGGCGCCGAGGTCATCAAGGTCGAGCCGATGGGCCATGGTCGCAACGGCGATGCCACACGCAAGCTGCTGGGTTCGGGTGCGGGATTTTTCCCGCTGTTCAATCGCAACAAGAAAAGCCTGACGCTGGATTTGCAGACGCCCGAAGGCAAGGAAGCCGCTCTCAAGCTGATTGCCACGGCCGATGTGGTGACCGAGAACTTCAAGCCCGGCACCATGAAAAAGCTGGGGCTGGACTACGACAGCCTCAAAGATCAATTTCCCCGCCTGATCTATGTAAGCCACAAAGGCTTTTTGCCCGGCCCCTACGACCACCGCACGGCGCTGGACGAGGTCGTTCAGATGATGGGGGGCCTGGCCTATATGACGGGCCGCCCCGGCGACCCGCTGCGCGCGGGCACTAGCGTCAACGACATCATGGGCGGCATGTTTGGTGCCATGGGTGCCATGGCAGCCCTGGCCCAGCGCGAGAAAACCGGCAAGGGCCAGGAGGTGCAAAGCGCGCTGTTCGAAAACAATGTGTTTTTGATCGCCCAGCACATGATGCAGTTTGCCGTGACCGGCCAGCCCGCCGCACCTATGCCGACGCGTATTTCGGCCTGGGCTATCTACGACGTATTCGAGGCCAAGGACGGCGAGCAAATCTTTTTAGCCGTGGTCAGCGACGGGGCCTGGCGCGAGTTCTGCCAGGCCTTTGAGCTGCAAACGCTGCATGAGGACCCGCGCCTTGCCAGCAACAACGACCGCGTGCAGGCCCGTGACTGGCTGATACCGCTGCTGCGCGAAAAAATGGCGACCTATAGCGCCACGCAGATTGCCAAGATCTTTGAGGACCGAGGCCTGCCGTTTGCACCCATTGTTCGCCCGCATGATCTGCTGGACGACCCCCACCTCAATGCCACGGGCGCACTCGCGCCCATCACCTTGCCCGATGGGCGGGGCAGCAAGACCGTGCTGCTGCCTTTGACGCTGAATGGCAAGCACCTTGAAGTGCGCCTCTCGCCCCCGAAGCTGGGCGAGCACAGCCTGGAGATTCTGACGGCGCTGGGCTATAGCCTTGAGCAAGCCCAGGCGCTGGCTCAAGGGCAATAAAGGCCTCAGACGCTGCCTGAATACTCACATGGCAGCGTCTGATCGCTATATAAAAAGAGCTTCTTGCGCTTGATATAAATAGATTTCAGATATTAATGAATCTGAATTCAAGTCAAACCATGCGCTAGCAGCTCTCTTTTTTGAAGAAACCAGCTCCGCACTCCCTGCCAGAACAGCACGGCCACACTGGCACCTAGCGTGTTGGCCAGCGCATCCAGCCACTCTGCACCGCGTGTACTGGTAAGAGCTGCCTGCAGTAGCTCAATCAGACCGCCATAGGCGGCACACAGCAGCACGACAAAAAGCGCATGACAGGCTGACCAGCTCAATGCCTTCTCTCGTGGCTGCGCCGCCATGCGCGCCATGCCGGTCCACCACAGCAGGCTTGCCAGCACGGCATGCAGGCCCGCATGCACCAGCTTGTCGGTATGGTCAAAGTCGTGCAAAAAAGGAAACAGCCGCAGGATCAAACCGCCGCTGCTGCCGCTTTCATTGAGGCAGCCCCACAGCACAAACAGCGCCCACAACAGACTCAAGGCGGCCATCACTCTCCAGACTAGACCCGCTTTCTCTCGGTGAAACAAGGCACTCATCGAAAACACCCACAGCTCAGACAGCAAAAAGCCCGAGACAGCAAGTGCCTCGGGCCGAATCATGCGCAGGCTGTTGCCTGCGATATGACGGGTTTACAGAGTACGACCAAAAGGCCCTGCATCACCGACTTGCACCGTGGCCTTGCCCTTTTTCGCAGGCTTGGCGGCCGTGCCGGTCACGCGCACATCCATATCGGCAGGGGTCTTTTTGACAGCCTTCTTCGCAGCGGGTTTGGCAACAGCCTTTGCAGCCGGCTTGGCCGCAGCCTTCACCGCGACTTTGGCCGCAGGCTTTGCCGCGGCCTTGGCAGCCACAGCTTTCTTGGCCGGGGCCTTTTTCGCTACAGGAGCCTTCTTGGCAGGCGCGGGCTTGGCCTTGGCTTCAGCTACGCAGTCTGCGTAGTAACGAATATTGCCGTGCTCGTCTTCCAGCTCCACCAGACCGTGGATATCGGTCTCGAAACCTGGGCACTCCTTGGCAAAGTCACGCGCAAACAGCAGGTAATCCACGATCTTCTTGTTGAAGACTTCGCCAGGAATCAACAGCGGAATGCCGGGCGGATAAGGCGTGACCAGACCCACGGTGGTGCGGCCGACCAGGTGGTCGATTTCCACGCGCTCGGTCTTGCGCTGCGCGATATGGGCGTAGGCATCCGAAGGCTTCATCGCCGGCGTCAGGTCGGACAGGTACATCTCGGTCGTCAGGCGCGCGATGTCGTACTTGGCATACAGCTCATGCACGTGCTGGCACAGGTCCTTCAAGCCCATGCGCTCGTAGCGACGGTGCTGCTGAACGAACTCGGGCAGGATGCGCGCCAACGGCTGGTTGCGGTCGTAGTCGTCCTTGAACTGCTGCAGCGCGGTCAGCATGGTGTTCCAGCGGCCCTTGGTGATGCCGATAGTGAACATGATGAAGAACGAGTACAGGCCCGTCTTTTCGACCACCACACCGTGCTCTGCCAGGTATTTGGTGACGATGGACGCGGGAATGCCGGTGTCGGCAAAGTCGCCGTCCAGATCCAGGCCGGGAGTGACGATGGTGGACTTGATCGGGTCCAGCATGTTGAAGCCGTCGGCCAGATCGCCAAAGCCGTGCCAGTTGTCGAACTCCTTGCCGCTCTTCTTGGCCTTGGTCTTGGTCGATGCATCCTTGCCGCGAATGATCCAGTCGTCCGCACGGCCAATGCCTTCTTCGGCCAGCGCCTCGGGGCCCCAGACTTCAAACCACCAGTCGTCGTCACCGAACTCGTCTTCCACCTTGCGCATGGCGCGGCGGAAGTTCAGCGCTTCAACAATCGACTCTTCCACCAGCGCGGTGCCGCCGGGCGGCTCCATCATGGCGGCGGCCACGTCGCAGCTGGCGATGATGCTGTACTGCGGGCTGGTCGAGGTGTGCATCAGATACGCCTCGTTAAACAGCGGATGGTCCAGCTTTTCGGTCTGGCTGTCCTGCACCAGCACATGCGATGCCTGACTGATACCGGCCAGCAGCTTGTGAATGGACTGGGTGGCGTACACCACCGAATGCTTGGGGCGTGCGCGCTTCTTGCCCATGGCGTGGTAGCTGCCATAGAAGGGGTGGAAGGCCGCGTGAGGCAGCCAGGCTTCGTCAAAGTGCAAGTTGGCCACATAGCCGTCCAGCATGCCCTTGATGGTTTCGGTGTTGTAGAGCACGCCATCGTAAGTGGACTGCGTCAGCGTCAGCACGCGGGGCTTCACCGCCTTGGCATCCACGCCCTTGAGCAGCGGGTTGGCGGCGATCTTGGCCTGTATGGATTCGACCGAGAACTCGCTTTGCGGGATGGGACCGATGATGCCGAAGTGGTTGCGCGTGGGCTTCAAAAACACCGGAATCGCACCCGTCATGATGATGGAGTGCAGGATGGACTTGTGGCAGTTGCGGTCCACCACCACCACGTCGCCCGGGGCCACGGTGTGGTGCCAGACGATCTTGTTGGAGGTGGATGTGCCGTTGGTCACGAAGTAGCAGTGGTCGGCATTGAAGATGCGCGCGGCATTGCGCTCGGACTCGCCAATGGCGCCGTTGTGGTCCAGCAGCTGACCCAGCTCTTCCACTGCATTGCACACGTCGGCGCGCAGCATGTTCTCGCCATAGAACTGGTGATACATCTGGCCCACGGGGCTCTTCAGGAACGCCACACCGCCCGAGTGACCGGGGCAGTGCCAGCTGTAGGAGCCATCTTCGGCATAGTCCAGCAGCGCCTTGAAAAATGGGGGCTGCACGCCTTCGAGGTAGCTCTTGGCTTCGCGGATGATGTGCTTGGCCACGAACTCGGGCGTATCCTCGAACATGTGAATGAAGCCGTGCAGCTCACGCAAGATGTCGTTGGGCAGGTGACGGCTGGTCTTGGTTTCGCCATAGATGTAGATGGGCACATCTTCATTCTTGCGACGCACTTCACCAATGAAGTCACGCAGGCTGTGAATGATGGGATCCTTGTCACCACCCAGCTGGAACTCTTCGTCGTCGATCGACAAGATGAAGGCGCTGGCGCGGCTTTGCTGCTGCGCAAACTGGCTCAGGTCGCCGTAGCTGGTAACGCCCAGCACTTCAAAGCCCTCTTCTTCAATGGCTTGAGCGAGGGCGCGAATGCCCAGACCCGAGGTATTCTCGGAACGATAGTCCTCGTCGATGATGACGATGGGAAAGCGAAACTTCATGGACAGCCTCCGTACCAATCAGGCCTGAAAAAACGAAACAGCCGCGAAGTGTAAGGAATATCCTTATTGCAGCTTTGAAACAGGCTGTTTTTAACCCAGAATGTGGTGCACTAAATACAGGCTATTCGACAGGAGTTCAGGTATGGATCATTCCACCGTCTGGTGGTTGCTGGCAGGTGGGCTTGTCATTGCAGAGCTGCTGACAGGCACGTTTTACCTCCTCATGCTGGCCCTTGGGGCCGTCGTCGGCGCCCTGAGCGCCCATCTGGGACAGGGCAGCACCACCCAGATCGTTTTCGCTGCAGCACTCAGCTCTGCGGCCGTCCTCATCTGCTACCTGCTGCGCAAGCGCAGTCCGGGCAAAGCCCCTGCAGCCAGCAACCGCGATGTCAATCTCGACGTTGGCGAAACCGTCTTCATCGAGCAATGGGCTTCCGACGGTACGGCCCAGGTTCGCTATCGCGGCGCATCCTGGACAGTCATGGGTCGCCCGGGCTCGCTGACACTTCCCGGCGCACACCGCGTCGCCGAGGTCATTGGCAACCGCTTGCTGGTCGACAAGATCTGATCATTACGCGGCTTTGGCACGACTGTGCCGAAGCCGATTCCTTTCATCCTCTTTTTTCATAGCTACGCCCCACGAGGGCTGGAGACAATATGGATTTCGCACTTCCTCTCGCCATTGCCATTGCTGCCGTCATTTTCATCGTGCGCTCGATCAAGGTCGTGCCGCAGCAGCACGCATGGGTCAAGGAGCGCCTGGGCAAGTACGCCGGCACCCTCACTCCCGGCCTGAACTTTCTGATCCCGTTCGTCGATCGTATTGCCTACAAGCACAGCCTGAAGGAAATTCCCCTGGACGTGCCCAGCCAGGTCTGCATCACACGCGACAACACTCAGCTGACCGTTGACGGTATCTTGTACTTTCAGGTCACGGACCCCATGCGCGCCAGCTACGGCTCGTCCAACTACATCATGGCCGTGACCCAGCTGGCGCAGACCTCGCTGCGCAGCGTGATCGGCAAGCTGGAGCTGGACAAGACCTTTGAAGAGCGCGACATGATCAATGCGCAGGTTGTCAACGCCATCGACGAAGCGGCACTGAACTGGGGCGTAAAGGTGCTGCGCTATGAGATCAAGGACTTGACACCGCCTGCTGAAATTCTGCGCGCCATGCAGGCCCAGATCACCGCAGAGCGTGAAAAGCGTGCCCTGATCGCCGCGTCCGAAGGCCGCCGCCAGGAGCAGATCAATATCGCCACCGGCGAGCGTGAAGCCTTTATTGCCCGCTCCGAAGGTGAAAAGCAGGCCGCCATCAACAAGGCCGAGGGTGAGGCTGCAGCCATCACCACCGTGGCCGAAGCGACAGGACAGGCGCTGGAGCGTGTGGCTACAGCCATTCGCCAACCCGGCGGCGAGCAGGCCGTGCAACTCAAGGTTGCCGAAAGCGCCGTGGAGGCCTACAGCAAGGTGGCTGCTGACTCCAACACCACCTTGGTGGTGCCGGCCAACATGACCGAAGTTTCCGGCTTGATCGCCTCGGCCATGAAGATGGTGCAAATTGGCAAGAACGCCTGAGCCAGGCTTCACTTCAGGAGAAAGTGCACAAAAGAACTTTTTGCACTTTCCTTTTAGAGCTGTAATTTCTGGTTAGAATAGCAGCTTCATCACACGGAGCGGTGGATGAGTGGTTTAAGTCGCACGCCTGGAAAGCGTGTGTGGGTTAATAGCCCACCGCGGGTTCGAATCCCGCCTGCTCCGCCAAGTTTCAAAAACCAAGTCAACCACACTTGGTTTTTTACTTCAGTACTGAAGTATTTTGGGTTATCGCGTGGAGCGGTGGATGAGTGGTTTAAGTCGCACGCCTGGAAAGCGTGTGTGGGTTAATAGCCCACCGCGGGTTCGAATCCCGCCTGCTCCGCCAAAGATAAAGGCCTTGAAGAAATTCAAGGCCTTTTTTCTTTCTGGCACAAGCCTGCACGCAGCAGGCCCCAAAAGCAATTACAGACCCATACCCAAAATAGAGTTATCTGCATGCAGCTCGCTGCCGCTCATGACACTGGACTCATCACTGGCCAGAAACAACACCAATTGTGCAATGCGCTCAGGCATATAAGCCCGCCCAGCACGGTTGCTCTTGGGGTCGTGTAAAACCATTTCCTTGCCAACACCCTTGGGCAGAGAAGCTTGCATCATCGGCGTGTAGATGCCATCTGGGTGAATCGAGTTCACACGAATCGCATAGCCCTGTTTGCGGCAGTTCAGCGCAGCAGCGCGCGTCAAGGCGGACACAGCCGCCTTGCTGGCGCTGTAGCCAGCGTACTGTTCTACGGGAAGCCAACTTGAAACCGATGCCATATTGATGATGGAGCCCCCCTTCTCCTTCATCGCCGCAATGCCTTGCTGGCAGCCGATAAACACAGACTCGGTATTGATCTTGAGCAGTCGACTGAAGTCCTCCACCCGACCGGTTTCCATATCGCCAGGCAAGAGAATGCCAGCATTGTTGACCAGCACGTTCAACACCCCAAAGCGCTGAGCGACTGCAGCCATCACAAGCTTCCAGTCGGCCTCGCTACTGACGTCATGACGCACAAACATTGCTCGCTCACCCAACTCCTGCGCCAGTTCCTGCCCAACCGCCTCATTGATGTCGCTGAATGCCACCTTGGCACCCTCGGTCAGCAGCAGCCTCACGACCTCCAGCCCAACACCACTGGCCCCGCCCGTCACCAACGCTACCTTGCCTTGCAAACGCTCGCTCATTTGTGTCTCCTTGAGATTTCTTCAGGCCTTGGACAGCCTTTTAAGCACCTACAAAAAAGGAGGCGCAAAGCGCCTCCTGCTCTGATGGCCAGGCTGCAGCAGCCTTTGCCACCCCTACATTTCATCAGTTACCTGCGTTGCGCGCCGCTTCAGGCGTAAACATGGAAGCATTCATATTGCCCTTGTTCAGCACCGGTCCTTGTGGACGCTCCTGGAACAGGTTGTAGGCCACATAGCCTCCCGAGTTCAGGTCGTGATAGAAGCTAGTGCCTGCATGCCAGATCTTGGCATCGAACGCATAGTAGTGGTTGACCAGCGCATGCAGCCACAGCTGACCGCGCACGTCGTAGTAATCACCCATCAAAGCTTGGCCAGTATCCTCATCCAAGAAGAGCACGCGCTTGCCGAACATGTGACGATAGCCATCCTTGAGCGAAGCTTCCAGCACCCAGACGCGACGCAGCTCATAGCGCATGTAGTCGGGGTTTGCATGACCCGTCTTCAGCAAGTCCGCATACTTCACCGTATTGGCGTGCACCTTGTAGGCATTGGCAGGCACATAGATTTCTTTTTTGCCCAGACTCTTCCAGTTGTAACGAATAGGCGAACCGTTAAAGAGACGGTCAGAATCAATGGTCAGCTTGCCGCCCGTACCTGCCAGGGGCTGGTCAAAACCGTATTCAGGGATTTGACGTACGCGGCGCGTACCAGGGTCATAGCTCCAGCCCAGACGCTTTTCCTTGCCGAACTCCACAGGCTCGGAAACCACGCTCACACCACCCTTTTCACGCTCAGGCAACCTGACCACATTGGCACCTTGAGACATGGGGCTGCTCAGCGGCTGCCCCACATTGGCAGGATCGTTGATCTGGCTGAACGCCTTGTTGTCGGCACGGCCCCAGACGATGCTTCCGTCGGCCAGTACATTGGCGTTGTCGCGCAGCGTGTGCTCTGTAAAAGCGCGTGATGGCAGCAGGTTGTTGAATGCCAGCTCCAGCCCACTTTTTGGAATCGGGAATGGCAATGCCCCCTTGACTGCCCCACTAGTACCCAATCCATCCGCATTCAAGACAGCGTTTTCTGCATTCTTCTTGGCTGCAGCGCACACAGCATCGCTAAAGCGAAAGTCACGATGGCCCTGATACACAGGGATGCGGTAGGTCTTGGGATAGCGAGCGAACATGGCTTTTTGCCCTTCTGTCAGTCGCTCGGCGTATTGACTCAAATTTTCCGCTGTAATCGTAAACAACGGCTTCTCCGCAGCATAGGGATCCACAGGATGCTGACCCGAATGTGGCGTGTACTGAATACCGGGAGGTGTTCCCAGCCATTTACCCGTGAACTCAGGCACTCCACTGGCAGTACCTGCTTTTTCTCCTCCCGTGCAAGTCAGCGACTTGCCAAGCTTTGCCACCTCTTCGGGCGTCGCCTTTGCCCATACCGAACCCACCAACACCGTCGCAGCACAGGCCACCAGCACACGTGACCCCATTCCTACCGTCATCCTCAGTCTCCTTTGACACATCTGCGATGCACCTTTTCTGTCGAACATTCACATCCTCTGCGGCTTTTTTCATCAAAACTCTTGCAGGGACGAAACCATTGTTCGACCACCTCATTCGCTCAACATCGTCAAAGAAGACTAGATGCCTCTGTTGTCCACAGCCAGCATGAAAAACGGGCCCTCAGGCCCGCTTGAAAAACATGAATGATCTCTGTGCCTAGCGCTTGATACCAAACACCCCCAGCATTTGCTCGGTCTGCTTTTGCATCTGCTCCTGCATTTGGGTGAGCATGCTTTGAGACTGCTCCATGTACCCCCCCATCATGCTCTGCATGGCCTGAGGCTGCATATTCATGAACTGCTTCCAGGCATCCGGGCTCAAACCCTGCGAGCTGCCTGCAAGCTTGCTCTGGAAGTCCGTGAACATCTGCACATTTTTTTCAATGTAGGCTCCCATAAAGCCCTGCATCGCATGCCCGTAGAAACGAATGATGTTGGCCAGCATGGCCTCCGAGAACATGGGTGCCCCACCTGCCTCTTCCTCCAGAATAATTTGCAGCAAGATCGCTCGGGTCAAATCTTCATTGGTCTTGGCATCACGGATCAGCAGCGGCTCACTCTCCATGACCAGTTGCTTGACCTCGGCCAGAGTGATGTATGAAGAGGTCTTCGTATCGTACAGACGTCGATTGGGGTACTTCTTGATGATGCGCTGATTGCTGGCCTGACCTTCACCAGCTTTGCCCTCTTTGTTTTCTTGCATTGCAAGTCCTTTATCTTGGGGGCCTGCCCCGTCATCCGTTGAGCTATTGCAGTGCAACAGATTTTAGGCAGTGCGTGAGAGCCATCGTCGGGCAGTAACCCTGACAAGGCGCTATATCTCTTCCCGCACCACAGCCCGAGGTCCTAACACTTGCTTTGACTCTTTGCCACTTCTTCACAAAACAAGCTCTTGTCTCTCATAAAAATGCTTGCAGAAGGTTTACAGTGTCCTTCGTTGTTAGACGAAAGGCTCAACACGTGACTTCCCTCAAAACAAGCAAAGCTCTTTGCCTGAGCGTTCTGCTGGCCTCTGCCGGCTTCATGGCCACCGCACAGGCCCAAACGGACGCCCCAGCAGCCGATGCCACAGCAGAAACGACCTCTCAAACAGCCCCTGCCAATGTGGACGCCGCCGCCGCGGATGCCGCACTGCGCACACGCCTGCAGGCTGTAGTGACCGCCATAGATGGCAAGTCCAAGCTGGCCGCCAACAATTTCAACGAAGAGTTTCTCAAAAACTCCCCCATCGATGCCGTGCAGAAAGCGCTGGACTCCGTACGCACCGGCGTTGGCAGCTGCCAGCCCGTAGGCCGCATGCAGACCTCCACCCCTCTGGCTGCCAGCGTTTTGCTCAATTGCACCAAAGGCTTTGTCCCCATGGAGCTGGCCATAGAGCCCAAGGCACCCTACCGCATTTCAGGCATTTTATTGCGTCCAGCCTTCTGGAAATAAGCGCCTAACGCTATCAAAAATGGAGTCTTCAAGCTCCATTTTTGCTTTCAACCTTGCTCAGATGACAACCGGCTCGGGTTCCAGCCGAATTCCAAAGCGCTCATAGACACTGGTCTGAATGGCCTTGGCAAGCGTCATCACCTCGCCCCCCGTCACACTGCCATCCGCGCTGTGGCGGTCACCGCGATTGACCAGTACCAGCGCCTGCTTGTCATAGACGCCGGCCCGGCCCATAGTCTTGCCCTTCCAGCCACAGGCATCAATCAGCCAGCCTGCAGCCAGTTTGATGGAGCCGTCATCCATGGGGTAGTGAACAATCTTGGGCTCACGGGCAATGATGTCCGCACACTGCTCAAGCGTCACCGCCGGGTTCTTGAAGAAGCTGCCCGCATTGCCAATGACCTCAGGGTCTGGCAATTTCGCGCTGCGAATCTCACATACCCATTCAAAAATTTGCTGCGCTGTAGGTTGATCGATGCCTTTTTCGGCCTGCTTGCGCTGCAGGTCCAGATAGCCCAGATCAGGCTTCCAGCTCTTGGGCAGTGCCAGGCGCACATGGGTAATCACCGCACGTCCTTTGAGCCCCAGGCCACGCGGCATGGCTGCAGAGCCTGTCACCGGCCAGTATTTGGGCTGAGCAGGCGCATGCTTGAACACCGAGTCTCGGTAGCCAAACGCACATTGCGCAGCGTTAAGACTGAACTGCTCGCCGGTGACCAGGTCCACGGCATCAAGAGAGTCAAAGCGATCCTGCAACTCCAGTCCATAAGCACCAATGTTCTGCACTGGAGCAGCACCCACCGTGCCCGGTATCAGCGCCATATTCTCCAGCCCCGTGTACCCTTGGGACAGGGTCCAGGCCACCATGTCATGCCAGCGCTCACCGGCACCAATCTCGACAATCCAATGCTTGTCAGTCTCACGCAGCAGCCGCATGCCCATGATTTCCATCTTGAGCACGACAGGGGCCACGTCGCCGGTCAGCACGACATTGCTGCCGCCACCCAGCACGAACACCGGCTGGCGCCCCCATAGCGGATCAGCCAGAAACTGGCGAATATCGTCCTGGCTACGGATACGCACCAGTGTTTCAGCACGCGCAGCAATGCCAAAGGTGTTGCAATGCTGCAGGGGTACATTTTTCTCGACTAACATCCTTGCAATTGTCGCACTGCGCCTGAGGCCCTGCTGGGAAATACCAGATGACGGCCAGACGCACTGCAGCCGTTTACTGCTCTGATATTGATAGGAATAAAACATGCCTTCTTTTGACACTGTTTGCGAAGCCGATTTCGTCGAAGTGAAGAACGCCGTCGACAACGCTACCAAGGAAATTGGCACCCGCTTCGACTTCAAGGGTACCTCGGCTGCCGTGGAGCTCAAGGACAAGGAAATCACCATGTTTGGCGATGCCGAGTTCCAGCTGCAGCAAGTCGAAGACCTGCTGCGCAACAAGCTGACCAAGCGCAATGTGGACGTGCGTTTCCTGGACATCCAAAAGGCTCAGAAAATTGGTGGCGACAAGGTCAAGCAAGTCATCAAGGTCAAGAACGGCATCGAGTCCGAGCTGGCCAAGAAGATCCAGAAAATGATGAAGGAAAGCAAGCTCAAGGTGCAGGCCGCCATTCAGGAAGACAAGGTTCGCATCACCGGAGCCAAGCGTGACGACCTGCAAGCCGCAATGGCCCTGATCCGCAAGGACCTGGCAGAGCATCCTCTGTCCTTCAATAACTTCCGCGACTAAATGCAGCGCCTCCTGAGCCGCGCCTGCGGCTTCTCCTCTTGCACAACGCAGGAGAAGGGCAACGCATACCAAGAAGCCCTGCTACCCTTGTGCGCGACTGCACGCCTGGGTCGCACCGGATTCATGTTGGCACTTACATTGGCTGCCAGCGGAGCCTGGGCGCAGTCTGTGGCGTTGAGTGGCGTGCTCGGCAACAAAGCCTTGCTGGTCATTGATGGAAGCGCCCCCAAGGCGCTTGCGGTCAACGAAAGCCACAAGGAGGTGCGCCTGCTGCAGGTCAGCGGTGACTCCGCGATGGTGGAGATCAAGGGGCAAAGGCAAACTTTGCGCCTGGGCGAGGCCCCAGTCAGCGTCGGCAGCCGCGGCGGGGCCAACGGCACGGCTCGCTCAGACCAGCTCGTGCTGATAGCCGATGCGCGCGGCCATTTTGTCAATCGCGGCTACATCAACGGCAAGACCATGCAGTACATGGTAGACACCGGTGCCAGCACCATTGCGATTGGACGCGCAGACGCTGATCGCATGGGCTTGGCCTACCAGCAAGGCACTCCGGTTCTGATGCGCACCGCCAATGGCACGGCCCAGGGCTGGCGACTCAAGCTCAGCAGCGTCAAGATCGGGGAGATGGAGGTCTACGACATAGAAGCCGTGGTCGCCCCCGAGTCCATGCCTTATGTGCTGCTGGGCAACAATCTGCTGACCCAGTTTCAGATGACCCGCAAGGGCAACGAAATGGTGCTGAAGAAAAACTAAGTCCTCCTGGCGTCACTTCCCCAATGCATGCACGCTACGACGATCCTTACGAAGACCTGCTGGGCCTTTGGTCCGACCTGGAGTCGGCACTTGCCGTCTTGCTGACCCAGCCGCTGCACATCCCCGGCTTTACCGTCAAGCTGGAGCAGCTGGACCGCTGGCTGCAAGATCTCATCACCCAGGACAGCGATGCAGCCTTGTATCTGATGTTTCAGCGCGCCAGCTCCACCACGGTGGGCTACAGTCCCTCTCACGCGCTGATCTGCGCCTGTCTCTGCCACATTCTGGCCAAAGCCTTGCACCTTCCCCAAGGGGAGCGCAATACGCTGATTCAGGCCGCATTGACCATGAACATTGGCATGACCACGCTGCAAAACCAGCTGGCCGAACAGCGCACTCCGCTTAGCAGCCAGCAGGCACATGCCGTCAAGCAACACCCTATGGACGGGCGTCTGACACTGGAGCGCTTGCTCGTGCGCGATCCACTGTGGCTTGATACCGTTCAATACCACCATGCCGTGCTGCCGCCAGCTCCGCTGAGCCAGCTTCAGCCTTTGGAGCGGCTGGTTAGGATTCTGGGCACCGTGGACCGCTATGCCGCGCTAATCAGTCCACGCAAGACCCGTAGCGGCCGCTCTGCCACCGAATCCCTGCAGGTCCTGCAACAGGACGGCCAATACGCCGATGAAGTCAAACAGGCCTTGATTGATGTGGTGGGTCTTTACCCTCCTGGTACCTATGTTCAGTTGGACAACGGTGAAGTCGCTGTAGTGTTGCGCCGTGGTCGAAGCCTAGATGAGCCGCAGATTGCCAGCGTCATCGACCGGGATGGAGACAGCCTCTACCCGCCTATCTGGCACCTGGACGGGCGCAGGCCCGCCATCACTTCCGCGCTGGCGCGCTCGTCACTGACACTGGACCTCGATTTGCGCTCCATGGCTCAGCTGGGCATGCACAGCGCACGCGGCAACGCCGAGCTATATCGCGTCGTCAAGCTGCCAGGCAGCCGCCATTAATGCTCTTGACGGCTTTTTTCAAGCCAAACTACCCGCCCAAGCCAGCAGCAGCGATCAGACCGGCATGGTGCCCCCGCGTGAAGGCCTCCTCCAATACCGAATAGCCCGCCCAGTCCGAATGCGCGAAGCTCAGGCGCGTTGTTGCCGGCGTAGGCAATGCACTGAAACGCTCCCCATTCGATAGCTGCTTGCGCTTTACCTGATTGAATTTGAGGCCAATTTCACTCAAAACTTTCTGATCTCCGGGGCGCGGGATCGCCATGGCGTGACCATAGCGGCTAATCTCCATGCGTGTCGCCCGCCGCTGCAAATCAGGATGTGGCTCGCTCAGCGTCTTCACAATCCGGTCACGCCAAAAGGCAAAGGGCTGCTCCAGCAAATGCCTGCGGCCATCGCCCCAATCGCCCAAAGCCTGGTAGTAACTGAGCACCGTAGGCTGGCGACTGACTCGATCCAGCCGCTGATTGCCTGCATCCACATAGCCCAAGCCACCGACATTGCCATCGCTATACATCACATTGTCCCAAGCGGGCTCTGCACCAGGATAGTCCGCCAGCGGCTGATCAAGATGAATATTGGCCACCAGCCAGGGCGCCCAGTCCAGCCGCGTCGCCACCATCCTCAGAAAATCAGGGGCGTTGCGCACCACACGCGCAGCCACAAAAGTAGGCAGTGCCACCACGCAATGCCCAGCCAGCCAGCGCTCAAGCTGCTGGCGGCCATTGTGCCAGGTATCGACCTGCACGCCGCCCGCATCTTCCGTGATGGCGAGCACGCTGCAGTCTGTCTGCAGATGTGTGGCCTTCAACCTTGCCACCAACTGCTGGCTCAGCCAGCCATTTCCTTGAGGCCAGGTCAGCACCTGCTCGCCCTCGTCAGCACTGTCATGCTCAAGCTGCAGGCGCGGTGCATGAAAGCCGTGGCGACTGGCGAAATAATGAATACCCGCCCATGCGGACACCCTGCCCAGCCCGGCACCGAAATCATCGCGGCAACTGTAGTCCAGATACCAGAGCAGGCACTCGTCATCCAGCCCCTGAGCCGCCAGCCAGTGGTCAAAGCGCTGGGCATCCAGTTCGGCATGAGAGGGGGGGAGCTGCCCTGCTCGCTGCCAGACTCGAATCGATGGCATGGCAAAGCGCGCAGCACCCATCGCCGCTCCAACCAGCTTTTCAAACAAGGCATATTGATCCAGCGTGCGCTGGCTTACTCCCTGTACGGGCAGCAAGCCCTCATGCCAGTTGCCTTGCCAGTACAGTCGCTCTTGCGGGCTATGGCACAGATAGCGCTCGTCATAACGCCAACGACCAGCCACACGCTGGCGCACACCCAGCTCTTCCAGCCAGTCCTGCACCTCGCAGGCATCGTCTCCGGGCACAGGCAGGTAGTGCGCGCCCAACGGGCAGGCAATGCCTTTGATCTGCCCGCCTTGGCTGTTGCCACCCATGGCAGCCTGGGTATCCAGCAAGGCGGCGCCTTGCACGCCCGCCAGCTCCAGCGCACGCGCTGCCGCCAGTCCGGCCATACCGCCTCCCGCTACCACCACAGGCGCACGATGTTCTACAGCAGGCGCAGGCAGCGCAAGCCCCTGGGCCAGACGCTGCCAAAAGGGGCGCAGACTATGACCGCGCTCCAGCGCCACACCCGTAAAGCCACCGGGCAGGTCCTCCAGCAGAGGCTCTGCAGGCTTGCAGCCCGACAGCCCCAGCGCTGCAGCACCGGCCCATTGCAAGGACTGACGGCGATTGATGACTGGCCCTGCCATCAATGCTCCACCTTGCCCCATTCGCGCTCATAGGTGTTGACCAGCACCTGATTGGACAGGCGGTTCACCTCGGTGGGCACGCGCGCCATGTCGACAGGGAAGTCAAACATCTGCCGCAACGTGGGCAGTGTCAAAAAGCGCATGCCTTCTGGCAGTGTCTCTGGCTCGCGCCAAGGACGGTGGCTGGCCAGCACAAAGCCCCATTCACCAAAGCTGGGCACATGCGCGTGATAGGGCTTGGTTGTCAGTCCGATCGACTCCACGGTCTGCACCACGGTCCAGAAGCTCTGGCGTGCAATCAGTGGCGAGGTGGTCTGGATCACGGCATAGCCACTGGCCGCAAGTCGCTTGTCCAGCAGCGAATAAAAGCTGTTGGTGAACAGCTTGCCAATGGCGAAATTGGTGGGATCAGGAAAGTCCACCACGATCACATCAAACATCTCGGCTGTTTCCTGCAGCCAGCGAAAAGCATCGGTATTGACGATGCTCACGCGCGGGTCGTTGAGCGCATTGCCATTGAGCGCCGTCATCATGGCATTGCTGCGGAACAGATCTGTCATGGCTGGGTCCAGCTCCACCAGGGTCACCGCTTGCACGCTAGCGTACTTGAGCACCTCACGCACTGCCATGCCATCACCACCGCCCAGAACCGCTATCTTCTTGGGAGCACCATGCGCCGCCATGGCGGGGTGAACCAGCGCTTCGTGATAGCGGTACTCATCGCTCTGAGCAAACTGCAGATTGCCGTTCAGGTACAGACGTGCGCCCTGCCTTCCCTGCGTGACCACAATGCGCTGATAGGGCGAGCTGCTGCTCAGCACAATGCGGTCCTGATAAAAATGGTCATCCGCCAGCTTGGTGAGCTGATCCGCCCCCACAATGCCGCCGCCCAGCGCCAACAACACCAGCGCACAGGCCCAGGCATGTGCGCGCAGATTGCGCAGCTCATGCTTGAACAACACCAGAGCCCACACGGCAATCGCCGCATTCATGAAGCCAAACAGCAGTCCCGTTCGCACCAGCCCCAGCTTGGGCACCAGCACAATCGGGAAGGCCAGCGACACGGCCAGCGCACCCAGATAGTCAAAGGTCAGCACCTTGGAGACCAGGTCCTTGAGTGAGGCATTGCGCTTTAAGATGCGCATGACCAGCGGGATCTCCAGCCCCACCAACATGCCCACCACCATCACCATGCCGTAGAGCAAAAAGCGAAAAGCGCCCGGTGCATAGGCATTGGCCAGAAACAGCACGGCCGGCAAGGCACCGCCAACCAGCGCCACCATCAGCTCCACCCGCAGAAAATGCGCGGGCAGCTGATCTTCGAAATACCGCGACAGCCACGAGCCAATGCCCATGGCAAACAAATAGGTGCCGATGATGGTGGAGAACTGCAGCACCGAATCACCGAGCAGATAGGACGCCAATGCCCCCGCAGCCAGCTCGTAAAGCAAACCGCAGGCTGCAATCACAAACACACTGGCCAGCAGCGCCACATCAATAGGCCGCGGCCCCTGCTCCTGAGGAGCGCCGCTCTGCTCTGGCTGCGTCGAAGTCATCAAATCGCCTTAATTTTCTAGAGATAGCAGCCGCCCAAACTGGCACACACCAGCAAAAAAGACAGCAAGCAAGGGCCGCTCCGCAGCGATGCTGTTATCCCCTCCGCGAAGCACAGAGGGGGAAGCGGCAAAGCCGCTCAGGGAGAGCCTCAGTGAATCGCCGCAGCGACGATGATGGAGATGCCCAGACACATGGCGGCCACCACCATGGCCAGCGCCTTGTTGTGCTTTTCGACAATCTCGGCCCACATGTCCACGGGCGTGATCTTGTCGATGATGATGAAGCACAGCCAGAACACCACCACACCCACCAGAGCGTAGAGGATGGAGCCGAAGAAGCTTTGTGCACTGAACCAGTCAAAATTCATGATGTCTCTCCTGTAATGAGATAAAGGGCAGGCGGCCTAGCGGCGCAACGCCTACTTATGGCTGCCGCCCGAGGTGTAACCACCATAAGAGCCACTACTGGAGCGGGTATAGCTGCAGTTGGGGTCGGTGCGTGGGTCGCAGTCAGGACTGGAGACGCAGGCACGCAAAAACGGAAAAATGAACAGCAGAGCAAACAGCCAGAACACAATCGTGCCCCAGCTGAAGCCGCTGCCCGACAGGGGGCTGACCTGCGAGCGGTCCTTGAGCTTGCTCACGCCAAAAGCCTGGGCAATGGTTTCTGCCGACACGCTCTGGCCATGGCTCCAGGTAGTTTCCTGGTTGGCCGTCTCCAACGCCAGCGTGGACTTCTTGCCCGCGTTCACATAGTCCACATTGCTGGACTTGGCCCCCTTGAACACCGGCCAGTAAAACTCGCCTTCGGCATAGTCTGTCTCGGCCAGATACGCATAGTCGCGCTGGTACTTGCGCTGCAGATAGGTAGCCGTCGCTCCGCTCTTGCTGAGCTTGGGTGCGCCGTTGACAACCCTCGTCGTACTCCAGCCATCTTCCGAGTCAACGATGAACGAAAAACCCGCCTTCTTGTTGTAGAGCAGGTATTCATCCCAGGTAAAGCTGTCGTCCTCGTCTTCACCCAGCCCTCGCCCACTGCGGCGCTGAAAGCCCACGACCTGCCACTTCAGGCCATCAAGCATTCCTTCGCTGCCCAGAGCAATGGCTGGCTTGATCTTGCGGCGCTGCTCGGCATAACTCAGCTCACCGCCCATGCCCTTGGACATGTCGATCAGACTGCCGCAGCTGGGGCAGCTCAAGGCCTTGGTGGTGTCAAAACGCACCGGCACCACGGCACCGCAGTTGGGGCAGTTGAAGTGGCGCCCTTGCGTGCTTTTCTTGGCGCTGCTGCGCAAGCCCTGCATCTGCAAAGCGTCCAGCGCCACTGCAGCCCCCAGGCTGAACGCAGGTTTTTTGCCGCTGAAGTCGATGGAGAGAATCTGATCTTTGTCGCTGCGCAGCTCTACCAGCTTGAATGCTTTCCCTTGCTCCGGTAACTTAGGCAACTCGCCCTGGGCAGACATCAGCTGGGCATCCTGAACACTGGTAACTGTGAAGGACTCTTCCCCTGCCTTGACCTCTCGGCCCATGCGCCATTCGCGGGCCTGAAACTCCGTCACATTCCAGCCCGGTGGCTGCCAGTTGACAGCAAAGACAAAGCTGCCGTTGTCCTCACTCAGCCAGGCCAACTCACCACCGCTGAGCGCAGCCACCCACTCCAGCCAACTGCCCGCCTTGCTTTTGTATTGCGCACGCCCCACCAGGGTGAAAGGCTCGGGCTTGCCACTGCGCTTGACCATGCCCGAGGCACCCAATTGCAATGGGCTGTAGTCTTCGAAGACCTCGGCCATGGAGCCGATGCGCTTGAGCGTTTCTCCATCACGCACCACGGTGCTGCGGCAGAACTCACAGACAGCAAAGCTGGACTGCGCACTGGCGAAATGAACCGGCGCGCCACAACCAGGACAGGGCGCGCTGTAATCGCGCTGCGATGGGCTGGATGCCATATTTCTTGCTATCCAATAAAGAGCTGCACACGCATGACTGGCTTGGGCTCAGTCGTCAAAAAGCCTAAAAACACCCACAGCCTCAACGTCGCTTGCTCTTGCCAGCCTTCTTGCCTGCAGAGATTGCTGCGGCGTCCGCCTTGGCGGCATCGCCTTTTTTCTGACCCAGCTTGGACTCCTTGCCAGCGATCAGGCGCTGAATATTCTCGCGGTGACGCCAGAGCAGCAAAGCCGCCATCACCACAATGGCTACGGTAATGGGGGTCTCCGCATCCCACACGATGCCGCTGCACAGCACGTAGTAAACAGGCGCAAAAATCGAAGCCACCAGAGCTGCCAGCGACGAATAGCGAAAGAACATCGCCACGATGAGCCAGGTCAGCGCCGTGGCCAGACCCAGCCAGCCGCTGATACCCAGCAGCACGCCCAGCGCGGTGGCCACCCCCTTGCCACCCTTGAAGGCAAAAAACACGGGGTACAAATGCCCCAGGAAAGCCGCCAGAGCAACCAGCGCCACCGTGCTCTCACCCAGGCCGAACTCCGCACCAAAAGCCTTGACCAGCACCACGGGAACAAGGCCCTTGAGCGCATCCAGCAGCAAGGTGACAGCCGCTGCTGCCTTGCTGCCCGAGCGCAGCACATTGGTCGCGCCTGGGTTGCCGCTACCGTAAGTCCGCGGATCATTCAGGCCCATGACACGGCTGACGATGACCGCAAAAGACAGGGAACCAATCAAATAAGCCGCAATAACGGCAATCAGGGGATAGAGGGCGCTCAAGAGAATTCCTCGGCCAGAGACTGGCGCTTAAAGCCGCCTGCAATCGCAGGCGACACAGATGATGGTTTGATTTTGAGCCTGCAGCGCAGGCAGGGCCCTATTCTGCCAGCGCGCACTGCACTGGCCGGGCATTGAGCAGCCGGGTACAAGCCTCAGGAGCCATTTGCACCAGATAGCCACGTCGCCCGCCATTGATGGCAATGCGCGGCAGCGCCAGAATGCTCTCTTCGATATAGACCGGCATGGCACGCTTGGTACCGAACGGAGAGGTGCCACCCACCAGATAGCCACTGTGGCGATTGGCCACTTCGGGCTTGCAAGGCTCCACGCTCTTGGCCCCGATCTGGCGGGCCAGGTTCTTGGTGGAGACCTTGCAGTCACCATGCATAAGCACAATCAGCGGCTTGGCATCCTGATCCTGCATGACCAGCGTCTTGATGACTGCATGCTCATCCAGACCGAGCTGGCGCGCCGATTCTTCCGTGCCACCATGCTCGACATAGTCATAAGGGTGCTCAGTGAACTCCACCTTGTTCGCCTTGAGCAGTTGCGTCGCCGGGGTCTCGCTCACATGGGTGCTTTTGTCTTTTTTCGCCATGATTCAACTTTGATAGCTATCAGCCCTTTAGGTATATGAGCCAGATGGCATTTTCACCGAATATTCAAAACCTCAGACCGCAGGATCACGCATCTGCCAGCGAATCTGATCAATCTCGACCAGCAAGTCCTCAGGCAAATGCGTGCCCCAGACATCCAGATCTTCATCGAGCTGCGCAACCGAGGTCACACCAATAATGGTGCTGGCCACTTGCCATTTCGTATAGCAAAACGCCAGCGCCATCTGCACCGGCGTCATGCCATGCTCACGCGCCAGCGCGTTGTAGCGCCGCGCAGCCGCCAAGGCATCGGCGCGCCCCCAGCGCTGCTTTTGCACGGACTCATACTTGGCAATACGCGCATCCTTGGGCGCGCCAGCTTCATGCGGCGCGAAATGATCGAACTTGCCCGTCAGCAAGCCAAAAGCCAGCGGCGAATACGCCAGCAACGAAACATGGAGGCGGTGACAGGTTTCATCGAGCCCATTCTCATAGCTGCGATTGACCAGGCAATAAGGGTTCTGGATGGCCGCCACGCGCGGCAACCCATGCTGCTCGGCCAGCCGCACAAACTCATGAACGCCATAAGGCGTTTCGTTCGAGAGGCCGATAGTGCGAATCTTGCCCTGCTTGACCAACGCGGCCAGGGCTTCGAGCTGCTCGTGGATGGATGTGGCCGAGCTTTCGCTGGCCGGGTCGTAATACATGCTGCCAAAGGCAGGCACATGGCGCTCTGGCCAGTGAATCTGGTAAAGATCAATGGTCTCGGTCTGCAGACGCTGAAGGCTTGCATTGCAAGAATGCACGATGTCTTGCGCCGTCATGCCTGCCCCTTCGCGAATCCAGGGCATGGAACGAGAAGGGCCAGCGACTTTGCTGGCCAAGGTGATCTGCTCGCGCACACCGGGCCTTGCCTGAAACCAGCGTCCAATAATGCTCTCCGTCGCACCACAGGTAGCCTGGCGCGCAGGCACAGCATACATCTCGGCGGTATCGAAAAAATTTACACCGCGCTCGACAGCACGATCCATGATGCGCCAAGCCTCGGCCTCATCCACCTGCTCGCCAAAGGTCATGGTGCCCAGGCAAATGGGACTGACCCGCAGATCGCTCTGGCCCAGAGCAACAGCAGGCATGGAAAGATGTGGAGAAGAGGAAAGGGAAGTCATGTGAGCAAGTTTATGTCCTCACATCGCAAGACCATGGTGCATTCACTGCTTTCTTGCCCATTCTTGCCTGCTCACCTTCGAAGCCCCCATGCAAGATACAGCGTGCGGGCTTTGTTCACCCCTTGTCTCCACCACGACGAGCATGGCAGCGAGCCCGGCAATAATGAAGACAGGAGACTTTATGCACAACAACACTCAAATTCCCTCTCTCACTTCCCCCTCTTGCCTGCCTCACTACCAGCCCCGCCGCATTTGTCAATCGCACATGCTGCCGGTGCGCCAGATGCACTACCACCTGCGCAGCTGGAGCCATGGCCCCATCAACCCAGACCTGCCTGTATTGGTGCTGGCCCATGGCTGGATGGACGTGGCTGCTTCCTGGCAATTTGTAGTGGATGCGCTTGGAGACTCGTTCATACAAGGGCGCCGCATCGTCGCCCACGACTGGCGCGGCTTTGGCCTCAGCCGAACGTCACAGCCCTGTGACAGCTACTACTTCAGCGACTACCTGGCCGATCTGGACATGCTGCTGGAGCACATCTCTCCCGCACAGCCTATTGACCTGGTCGGCCACAGCATGGGCGGCAACGTCTCCTGCCTGTATGCCGGCGCCCGCCCTGAGCGCGTGCACCGCTTTATCAATCTCGAAGGCTTTGGCATGCCGGAGACAGCGCCCAACCATGCACCTGGCCGACTTGCACAATGGATGGATCAGTTGCGCGAGCAACGCTCAGGCGGCCTGGGCCTGGCTCCTTATGCCTCTGTCGAAGCCGTGGCAGACCGCCTGCAAAAGACCAACCACCGCCTGCCGCGCGACAAGGCCTTGTGGCTGGCTCATCACTGGTCTGCCCCCGATGAGCAAGGCCGCTGGCATGTGCTTGGTGATGCGGCCCACAAACTCACCAACCCTTATCTGTATCGCGTCGATGAGGCGATCGCCTGCTTGTCGGCTATTACAGCCCCCACTCTGTGCGTCGAGGCTTCCGATGACAGCCTGGACCAGTGGTACAAGGGCCGCTATACGCTGGAGCATTACCATCAGCGCCTCCAGCACATTCCACAGTGCCAAATCGCCACCGTCCAGAATGCTGGACATATGTTGCACCACGACCAACCAGAAGCTGTGGCCCGCTTGATTGAGGACTTCTTGCGCTGAAACCGGTGACATGCACTCCAGCGCCCATACCCTGCATGAGCCACAGCCAAAGAAAAAGGCCTGTGATTTTCATCACAGGCCTTTTTAAATTGGTCGGAATGGCGGGATTCGAACTCGCGACCCCTTGCACCCCATGCAAGTGCGCTACCAGGCTGCGCTACATTCCGAAGACTTCAATTATACACAGAAATCAAGTCCTAAAGAGAAAGTAGAGCCTTGATCTGCAAAAGCTCTTCCTTGACCTCTTCCAGGCTGAAAGGCTTGGCCGCATCCCAAGGGGGCTGTCCCAGCATGGCATCCAACGCCAGATTGGTCTCGGCACTCTGGGCCAGCACTTGTTTAGCATCTGTCTGCGATGGATCTTCCGCCTTGCCTCTTGCGCCGACCAGCTCTCGCAAGCGATTGCGCGCGCCGCTGATGGTGAAGCCCTGCTCATAAAGCAGCTCCCGGATACGGCGCACCATCAGCACTTCATGGTGCTGGTAATAGCGGCGATTGCCGCGCCGTTTCATAGGCTTGAGTTGCACAAACTCCTGCTCCCAGTAACGCAGCACATGGGGCTTGACGTCGCACAGATCGGCAACCTCACCGATCGTGAAATAGCGCTTGGCAGGAATCGCAGGCAAAGATGAAGCCATGGCTGTTTGCAAGCAGTCAGAAAAGAGTGGATGAAAGGTATGCAATCAGGGCTGCGCAAGTTCGGATCAGGACGGTGATTTTTCGATAGAAAGGTCCGCCAAGGCATCCTGCTTGCGTAGATTCTCGCAATATAGCGCGAAGAGCTGACAGGACCTTGCACCACTTGCGGCACAAGACTGTCAGCTCTTTCAATGAAGGATGCACAGCTTGACAGCCGCATCCCTCGTTTTCCCAGTCGATCGACTGGTTGTATTAAGACCCCGAGCCTTCGCCCTGAATCAGTTCCTTGAGTTTGCTGCTGGCATGGAAGGTCACCACGCGGCGAGCGGCGATGGGAATTAGCTCGCCAGTGCGCGGGTTGCGACCGGGACGCGGGGCCTTGGTGCGGATCTGGAAGTTGCCAAAGCCCGAGAGCTTGACGTCTTCGCCATCCACCAGCTTTTGCGAGATCAGGTCGAAAAACGCATCCACCATATCCTTGGCTTCGCGTTTATTCAGCCCGATTTCGTCAAACAGCAGATCGGCCAGCTGCGCCTTGGTCAACGCGGGGCTGTCGATGCTTTCTACGGCTAGCTCCATGGGTCGATCTCCTTGTGGATTGAACATATCAACGCAGACGT
Source organism: Comamonas sp. FUJ_7 (assembly GCF_057369555.1). Lineage (NCBI taxonomy): Bacteria > Pseudomonadati > Pseudomonadota > Betaproteobacteria > Burkholderiales > Comamonadaceae > Comamonas > Comamonas sp. FUJ_7. The sequence goes on along the minus strand of NZ_JBXXZI010000001.1, from coordinate 56,963 downwards.
GCAGCCACGCGTTCGGTCAGAGCTGCAATCGCGCCCTGCATGGCAGTGTCGATCTCGGCATCGGTCAGCGATGCTGTATCGCTACCTAGCGTCAGGCGCACAGCCAGGCTCTTTTCATCCTGGGCCAGCGCACCCGGCGCAGCTTCTTCGCCGGCCTTAAGCTTCTTGGGTCGGAACACGTCAAACAGTGTGGCCGAGCGCAGAATACCGCCCTTCACTCCGTTTTGTACGGCTTCCATCACCTGTGCGTGAGTCACAGCTTCCTTGACGACCACCGCGATGTCACGCTCCACGGCCTGGTGCTTGGCCACAGACTTGAAAACCGGCACCTGGCGCGCCAGCACGGCATCGAGCTCCAGCTCGAACATCACGGGTGCCTGGGCCAGATCCCATTCCTGGCGCCATTGGGGGTGCAGCTCGCCGACAAAGCCGATAGCCTTGCCGTCCAGCAGCACGCGGGCGCAGCGGCCGGGGTGCATGGCAGGGTGCTCAGCAGGCTCAAACACGGGTTTGGCCGGGGCCAGCAACGCTTCAACATCGCCCTTGACGTCGTAGAAATCGACCTTGGCTTCTGCCCTGCCCCACTGCAGCTGATCGGCAGCGCCGTAGGCCAGGCCGGCCACACGCATTGGCTGGTAAAAGCCCTTGACGGTGGTGTCGGAATCGACCACGGAGTCGTCCTTGAAGAACACGCGGCCCAGCTCAAACACGCGCACGCGCTGAGCCTTGCGGTCTACGTTGAACTTCAAAACTTGCAGGAGAGATCCCAGCAGCGACGAGCGCATCACGCTCAAATGGCTGGCAATGGGGTTGAGCAGCTTGATGGCATTGGTGTTGCCAGCCAGCTCTTGCTCCCACTTTTCCTCGACAAAGCTGAAGTTGATGGTTTCCTGATACCCCAGAGCTGCCAGTTCGCGGCGCACGCCAAAGGGGCTGCGCTCGTTTTCAGCGCGCAGCTTGGGCGAGATCGGGGCCAGCGGCTTGGTGGTCGGCAGGTTTTCGTAACCGATCATGCGGGCCACTTCTTCGATCAGATCTTCTTCCAGATTGATGTCAAAGCGGAAGGTAGGCGCCGTGACAGAGATCACGCCTTCAGAAGCCACCGTCGCAGGCAGGCCCAGGCCATTCAAGGCGTCCAGGCATTGCTGCTGAGTCACAGGCATACCGATGACCTTCACCGCACGGGCCACGCGCAACTGCACTGCCTTGGAGGCAGGCATATTGGGCTTGTGGTCATCCATGGCGCAGACTTGCGTATCGGGCGTGCCGCAGATTTCCAGCACCAGCGCGGTGATGCGCTCGATGTGCTCGGTGGTGAACTCGGGGTCCACGCCGCGCTCAAAGCGGTGACCGGCATCGGTCGAGAAGTTGAAGTGGCGCGAACGACCAGCCACCGCCTTGGGGAACCAGAACGCGGCTTCGATATAGATGTTCTTCGTGTCGTCGGACACGGCGGTGGCGTCGCCACCCATGATGCCGGCCAGCGATTCAACTTCCTTGTCGTCGGCGATCACGCCGACCTTGATGAAGTCGTCGATCTTGATGGTGTTGCCGTTGAGCAGCTTGAGCGTTTCGCCCTCCTTGCCCCAGCGCACATTCAGGCCGCCGCTGATCTTGTCCAGATCGAAGATATGGCTGGGGCGACCCAGCTCGAACATCACGTAGTTGGAGATGTCCACCAGGGGGCTGACCGAGCGCTGGCCGCAGCGGGCCAGACGATCCACCATCCACTGAGGCGTCTTCACCTGCGTGTTGACGTTGCGCACGATACGGCCCGAGAAACGGCCGCACAGATCGGTGGCTTCAATCTTGACGGGCAGCTTGTCTTGCGAAACCACGGTGGCGGCGGGGAAAGACAGTTGCTTCAAAGGCGTACCGGTCAGAGCCGACAACTCGCGTGCCACGCCATAGACCGACAGGCAGTGCGCCAGATTGGGCGTGAGCTTGAGGGTGAACAGCGTGTCGTCCAGATTCAGGTACTCGCGCACGTTCTGGCCCAGGGGCGCATCGACGGGAAATTCCAGCAGACCGCTAGCGTCTTCGTCGATACCCAGTTCCTTGGCCGAGCACAGCATGCCAAAGCTCTGCACGCCGCGCAGCTTGCCCACTTTGATCTTGAAAGGCTTGCCGTCAGGGCCGGGTGGCAGCTCTGCACCCACCGTGGCGCAAGGCACTTTGATGCCCACGCGTGCATTGGGCGCGCCGCAGACGATGTTCAGCAGCTCGGGGCCGCCCACATCCACTTGGCAGATGCGCAGGCGGTCGGCGTCGGGGTGCTGCACGGCCTCCTTGATTTCACCAACCACGATGCCGGTGAAGGGAGGCGCCACGGGATCCAGCTCTTCCACTTCCAGACCGGCCATGGTCAGGGTATCGGCCAGCTGCTGGGTGGTCAGGTTGGGGTTGCAGTATTCGCGCAACCAGGATTCAGGAAATTGCATAGTCAGACTCTTTGGCGTTCATGCCAGCTGCACTGCAGACGGTCTGCAACTGGCTGGGCATGCGTACTTTCAAAAGAGGAGCTGTTAGCGCACGGTGCATAAGGGTTTCAATATCAAATTGACTTGAAAATCTTGATGGACGCTCGCAAGCAGCTCACTTTTTTAATTACTGGAACTGCGACAGGAAGCGGATATCGCCGTCGAAGAACAGGCGCAGGTCATTCACGCCATAACGCAGCATGGTCAGGCGGTCGGGGCCCATGCCAAAGGCAAAGCCGATGTACTTTTCAGGATCCAGGCCCATATTGCGCACCACATTGGGGTGCACTTGGCCGGAGCCCGCCACTTCCAGCCACTTGCCAGCCAATGGGCCGCTCTGGAACTGGATGTCGATTTCAGCCGAAGGCTCGGTGAACGGGAAGAAGCTGGGGCGGAAGCGCAGCACCAGGTCATCCTGCTCGAAGAAGGTTTTGCAGAAGTCGGTGAACACGACCTTCAGGTCCTTAAAGCTCACGTTCTCGCCAATCCACAGGCCTTCGCACTGGTGGAACATGGGCGAGTGGGTGGCGTCCGAGTCCACACGGTAGGTGCGGCCGGGAGCAATGACGCGGATCTCGGGCATGGTCTGACCGGCATCGAGCGCATTGCGATATTTTTTGACATGCTGCACGGCATGGCGCACCTGCATGGGGCTGGTGTGCGTGCGCAACAAATTGGGCGCGTGCTGGGTGCCGCCTTCCACATAGAAGGTGTCGTGCATGGAGCGCGCGGGGTGGTCTTCGGGCGTGTTCAGCGCCGTGAAGTTGAACCAGTCGGATTCGATCTCGGGACCCTGGGCCACATCAAAACCCATGGAGCCAAAAATGCCCTCGATACGCTCCAGCGTCAGCGACACGGGGTGCAGACCACCGGTACCGCGGCGGCGGCCGGGCAGGGTCACATCCAGTACTTCGGCCTTCAGATGGGCTTGCAACTCGGCATCAGCCAAGGCCTTGCGGCGGGCAGTCAAAGCCGCTTCGATGGCCTGCTTGGCTACGTTGATGGCAGCGCCGCGCGACTTTTTCTCTTCGACGGAAAGCTGCGCCATGCCCTTCATGAGCTCGGTCATCTTGCCCGACTTGCCCAAAAACTGCGCCTTGGCGTTTTCCAGATCAGCGGGGGTGGCGGCCTGCGCAAACAGTTGTTGCGCGCTCTCGACCAGAGAATCCAACTCGTTCATATCGACTCTTTATCGAATCTTAAAAATAAACAAGGGCTAGTGCCTTTTCAAGCCCTAGCCCTTGCTGTTTGTGCACCAGCAGCTACTAAATCAAGAGTAACTACCGATCGTGACCTTAGGCAGCCAGCTTGGCCTTGACTTGGTCGACGATAGCTGCAAAAGCAGCCTTGTCGTGCACAGCGATATCGGCCAGCATCTTGCGGTCGATTTCGATGGCAGCCTTCTTCAGGCCGTTGGCGAATTGGCTGTATGTCAGACCCAGTTCACGCGAGGCAGCATTGATACGAGCGATCCACAGTTGGCGGAACACGCGCTTCTTGTTGCGACGGTCACGGTAGGCATACTGACCAGCCTTCATCACCGCTTGCTTGGCAACGCGGAAGACGTTACCACGGCGACCGCGGAAACCCTTGGCCAGATTCAGAACTTTTTTATGGCGGGCGCGAGCCGTTACACCACGTTTGACGCGAGGCATGTGTTTTCTCCTAGTTCGTCAGTGAATTACAGGCCAGCGGAAGGCAGCATCTTTGCGATGGAGCCCATATCGCCTTCATGCACGGAGGTAATGCCACGCAGGTGACGCTTATTCTTCGTGGTCTTCTTGGTCAAGATGTGACGCTTGAAGGCTTGACCGCGCTTGACGGTACCACCTGGACGAACGCGAAAACGCTTCTTCGCGCTGCTCTTAGTCTTCATTTTGGGCATGTGAATGCTCCTATTGAATTTGTGCTCGCAAGGCGGTGTGCAACCTGCACACACTTCGCTAGCCTCCGAGGCACTTGTTCACCAGCTGAACTTTCATTCTTCTGGCGCTTTGCAGGGCAAGCCTGCAAATTCTTCTTTGCTCCACAAAACAAAAGTGGGCCAAGCCCACCTTTGCTTGCAAAAGCAAACGGCAATTATGCCTTATCTGCAGCCTCAGGTGCAGCAGAAGCGCCATCTGCCTGGGGTTTTGCAGCCCCAGCAGGCTTCTTCATCGCACGAGCTGGGGAGATCATCATGATCATCTGACGACCTTCCAGCTTGGGGAACTGCTCCACCTGAATGGAATCGGCCAGATCGTCACGCAGACGATTGAGCAGATTCAGACCCAGTTGCTGGTGCGTGATTTCACGACCGCGAAAACGCAGCGTGATCTTGCACTTATCGCCATCAGCCAGGAAGCGGCGGATGTTGCGCAACTTGATGTTGTAGTCGCCGTCATCCGTACCAGGGCGGAACTTCACTTCCTTGATTTCGATGACGGTTTGCTTGGCCTTGGCTTCAGCTGCCTTCTTCTGTTCCTGGTACTTGAACTTGCCGTAATCCATCAAACGGCAGACAGGAGGAGATGCAGTAGCTGCAATCTCTACCAAGTCAACGTCCAAATCGCCGGCCATGCGCAGTGCCTCTTGCAGAGGCACGATGCCCAGAGGCTCGTTATCAGGACCAGACAGACGCACTTCAGGCGCCATGATTTCTCGGTTCAGTCGATGCTTGCGCTCTTCACGGTGGCGCCGATCGCGAAATTCAGTAGCTATGGTTTTCACCCTTGGATTGAAATGGCTACAACAGCGTAGCCGGCTAGCGTGCATTGCGCGCTGGCCGGCCCGCCACAAAACTTAATCTGCTTCAGGCCTTTGCCGTGATGTCCTTGGTCAGCAGTTCAATGAACGCATCAACCGACATCACACCGAGGTCTTTATTCCCCCGGGCGCGCACTGCAACCGCACCAGCCGCCTTCTCCTTATCGCCTGCGACAAGGATGTAGGGCAGCTTTTGCATGGAATGCTCCCGTATTTTATACGTAATCTTTTCATTGCGCAGATCAGTCACCACTCTAAGGCTTTGATTCGGCAATGCTTTTTGCAGCTTTTGCGCCACTTCCTGCGCATAGTCCGCCTGAGCGTCCGTAATATTGAGCACGGCAGCCTGCACAGGAGCCAGCCAAGCGGGCAGCGCGCCCGAGTGGTGCTCGATCAAAATGCCGATGAAACGCTCCAGCGACCCCAGAATGGCACGGTGCAGCATGACGGGGCGATGGCGCTCGCCATCCTCACCCACAAATTCCGCATCAAGACGCTCGGGCAAATTGGGGTCCACCTGAATCGTGCCGCACTGCCATTCACGACCCAGAGCATCCTTCAGGGTGTACTCAATCTTGGGACCGTAGAAAGCACCTTCACCAGGCAGGTATTCAAACTCACAGCCCGATGCTCGCAGACCCTCGGCAAGCGCATTCTCAGCTTTGTCCCAGTCTTCATCGCTACCGATGCGCTTTTCAGGTCGCGTCGACAGGCGATACAAGATATTGGTGAAGCCAAAGTCGGCATACACCTTCTGCAGCAGCGCGGTAAAGGCTGTCACTTCGGCCTGAATCTGATCTTCGGTACAGAAAATGTGACCATCGTCCTGCGTGAAGGCACGCACGCGCATGATGCCGTGCAGCGAGCCGGTGGGCTCGTTGCGGTGGCAGTTACCAAACTCACCAAAGCGCAAAGGCAGATCGCGGTAGCTCTTGATGCCTTGCTTGAAGATGATGATGTGGCCCGGGCAGTTCATGGGCTTCAAGGCATATTCACGTTTTTCCGAATCGGTCGTGAACATGTTTTCGCGGTACTTATCCCAGTGACCGGTCTTTTCCCACAGGGTCTTGTCCAAGATCTGGGGGGCCTTCACTTCCTGATAGCCGTTGTCCTGATAAACCTTGCGCATGTACTGCTCAACCTGCTGCCAGACCGACCAGCCCTTGGGGTGCCAGAACACGGTTCCTGGCGAGTGCTCATCGATGTGGAACAAATCCAGCTCACGCCCCAGCTTACGGTGATCGCGCTTTTCAGCCTCCTCCAAGCGGAACAGATAGTCCTTGAGCTCATCCTTGGTTGCCCAGGCAGTGCCGTAGATACGCTGCAGCATCTCGTTGCGGTGATCGCCGCGCCAGTAAGCACCAGCCACCTTCATCAGCTTGAAGTGCTTTAGCTTGCCGGTGCTGGGCACGTGAGGGCCACGGCACAGGTCTTCAAAAGCGCCTTCACGATACAGACTCACGTCTTCATTGCTGGGAATAGAGGCAATGATCTCGGCCTTGTACGCCTCACCGAGACCCTTGAAGTACTCAACCGCCTCATCACGCGGCAGCACGCGGCGCACCACTTGTTCGTCCTTGTTGGCCAGCTCGGTCATCTTCTTTTCGATGGCCGCCAAATCTTCAGGCGTAAAGGGGCGCTTGTACGAGAAGTCGTAGTAGAAGCCGTTTTCGATCACAGGGCCGATCGTGACCTGAGCGTCGGGGAACAGTTCCTTGACCGCATAAGCCAGCAAGTGGGCCGTCGAGTGGCGGATCACATCCAGGCCATCGGCATCCTTGGCAGTAATGATGGACAGAGGGCTGTCCTGCTCGATCACAAAACTGGTGTCCACGACCTTGCCTTCGATCTTGCCGGCCAGTGCGGCCTTGGCCAAACCAGAGCCAATCGAGGCTGCGACCTCGGCCACCGTCACCGGGCCGGGATATTCGCGCTTGGAGCCATCGGGGAGCGTGATGTTGATCATGAAATTCCTTGTCAAACCAAATTTGTGTGGGGGAAAGCCAGCGCCAGAGCTTTGGAGTTGCCTGAAAGCAAAAAGCGCGGAACCAGTCCGCGCTTTGATAAAGGTGTCGAGAAATCTCGGGCAGGCGCGAACCGCCAGCTGCCTTCAGCAGCTGAAATACATCTCCGATGTAGTTCGCGGTGTCATAACCGTTGATGCCTTTCTCGCCCTTGTGAATTAATACCTTGTCATTTTAACCCGGCAAACAAAAAAGCGCCCGAGACTTTCGCCCCGGACGCATAACCCCTTTTTTACCTAGACAGATTCACGATGCAGCACGAATCAATGGAACTGCTCTTCCTCAGTGGAGCCTGCCAGCGCCTTCACGCTGGACGAACCACCCTGGATCACCGTCGTCACATCGTCGAAGTAACCGGCTCCCACTTCCTGCTGGTGCGACACAAAGGTGTAGCCCTTATCGCGAGCCGCGAATTCGGGCTCCTGCACCATGTTCACGTAGTGCTTCATGCCTTCGCCGCGAGCATATGCATGGGCAAATTGGAAGCTGTTGTACCAGTTGATATGGATACCAGCCAGCGTGATGAACTGGAACTTGTAGCCCAGTGCCGAGAGCTCTTCCTGGAAAGATGCAATCTGGCTGTCGTTGAGATTCTTCTTCCAATTGAACGATGGCGAGCAGTTATAGCTCAGCAGCTTGCCAGGGCAGGCAGCGTGCACAGCCTGGGCAAATTCACGGGCGAAGCCAATGTCTGGCACGCCGGTTTCGCACCACACCAGATCAGCGTAAGGAGCGTAGGCAACGCCACGGCTGATGGATTGCTCCAGACCATTCTTGACGCGGTAGAAGCCTTCTTGGGTGCGCTCGCCGGTCAGGAAGGGCTTGTCGTTGGCATCGTGATCGCTGGTGATCAAGTTGGCAGCTTCCGCATCGGTACGCGCCAGAACAATGGTGGGCACGCCCATCACATCAGCCGCAAAACGAGCTGCGATCAGCTTCTCGCAGGCTTCTTGCGTAGGCACCAGCACCTTGCCACCCATGTGACCGCACTTCTTCACAGCAGCCAACTGGTCTTCAAAGTGAACACCGGAAGCCCCTGCGGCAATCATGTTCTTCATCAGCTCGAAGGCATTGAGCACACCGCCAAAACCGGCTTCAGCATCCGCCACGATGGGCAGGAAGTAGTCGATGAACTCCGCATCACCAGGATTGATGCCACGACCCCACTGGATTTCGTCGGCGCGCTTGAAGGTGTTGTTGATGCGGCGCACCATGGTCGGCACCGAGTCATAGGCGTACAGCGATTGGTCGGGGTACATGGTCTCGGAGGTGTTGCCATCAGCAGCGACCTGCCAACCCGACAGGTACACCGCTTCCAGACCCGCTTTGGCTTGCTGCATGGCTTGACCGGCAGAGATGGCGCCGAAAGCATTCACATAACCCTTCTTGGCGTCGCCATTGATCTTCGCCCACAGCTTTTCAGCCCCTCGCTGAGCCAGTGTGTGCTCAGGCTGCAGACTGCCGCGCAGACGAACCACATCAGCAGCGCTATAGCCGCGCTTGACGCCCTTCCAACGGGGGTTTTGCGCCCAGTCCTTTTCGAGGGCGGCGATTTGCTGTTCACGGCTCAGTTGCTGGTTCAGAGATTGGGGCATGGTGCACTCCTTAGCGGTTAAAACAAGATGAATAAGTGTTCGTCCTTGGGTTCCACTGTACGTCTTCAGTCTTTAAAAAACACTCTTATGTCTTATAAAAGACTTAAATTTATTATCAACAAAATCAAAGAGTTATTTTTAATTTCCACAATAAGAAATTGAGTTTCTCATATCGAGAAATTTTGCGGCACTGCAACATTTGCATTTATCACTATGCGGAATTCAATTCTTGCTTAATGAAAAATATAAAAATTCAACTCGTGGAACTGGCATCCCTCAAACGAAGTACGCAAAAAATCACCGCTCCTTCCTCTTGTCCGGTACAAAAGCTCTCCGCCAAGTCCGCAGCCCTTGCAGCACACAACCAGGTGAGAGAACAGGCCCGTGACGCAGCCTTGGACTTAACCGCCACTTCATCGCCTTTTCCTGATCTACCGATGCACACGCCCAGCCGCCCCCTTGCCTATCTATGCCTGTCACTCAGCATGTCTTTGATGGGCAGCTATGTGGCCTTATCCACACCTTGGGCAGCCATCTTCCCGGTCATGCTGCTTGCCTGGTTACGATTTGGTATTGGGGGCATCGCCATGCTGGCTTGGCTGCGGCCTCCCCCCATGAAACCACTCTGACCAGACAGTCCAAGCAACTGCTGTTTTTGAATCTTTCTTTGAGAACTTTCTGTTCACCTTGTGCATGATCAGCGGCGTTGCCATCACCAGTGCCATCACCGCAGGTCACCATGGCCGCATACCTGCTGTCGTGGCCATCATGAGTTGGCTTTTCTACGCAAAACCCTTGATCAACGTACATGGGCAGCTATTGTTTTTGCTGTGACTGGCATAGGCCTCAACGCCCTGAACAAGGGTGACGAGAGCAGCCTTGCCTCACACCCTCAGCAAGCCCTGGGGCAGTTGCTGCTGATTGCAGCGGTGCTCTGTGGAGCTGCTTATGCAGTCATCGGTCAAAAGCTCACCGCCAGCATCAGTCCCAAGCGCATCACAACCCTGATCAATCTCTAGGGCTTTGTCCTCTCCACCCCCATAGGCCTATATCTAGCCTTGCAATTCGATTTTTCGGCGGTCTCGCTTCCCTCATGGGGTCTGCTGCTGTTCTATGCTCTGGCCGCATGCATCTGGACTGTTTGGCTATGGATGACAGGGCTGCGCGCCGTTCCCGCAGCTCAGGCCGGCGTTTTTACGGTACTGCTTCCCGTCAGTGCGGCGCTGGAAGGGACTCTGGTTCTGAGTGAGCGAATCAACGGTATACAGATGCTGGCCTTCGGCATCGCCCTGACCAGCGTTGCCATTGCCACTTGGCCCAAGCCTCTCAGGCAAAGCTCTTGATGCCGCACAGCGAAGCTTTGTCGCAAGCTTCTGCCGCGCGCATCGCTTCAAGAGAGCACATCCATCTTAAAAAGCATTCAATCGGACTGGAAGCATTACCAATCAAGCAACAGTCGCTATCAGTTTTCCACAGGCAGAAGATTTCGGCGGCTGAGAACAATCCCATCCGTATCGGCATACAGCCAGTCACCGGGTCGCACCCACTGCCCGGCAATTTGCACGGCCACATCCCTCAATCCCTGCGCCTGCTTGACCGTCGGCATTGGGTTAAGAGCCAGCGCGTACAGCCCCACGTCCGTGGCGACCAGCTCTGCAGCATCTCTGACACAACCGTAGACCAGCACTCCGGCCCAGCCATTTTGCGCAGCCGCTGCCGCCACATTGCCGCCCACCAGCGCCCTGCGCAGCGAACCACCGCCATCCACAACCAGCACCCGCCCCTTTCCTGCCTCAGCCAACGCCGCGCGTACCAGGCTGTTGTCATCCAGGCATTGCACGGTACTCACCTCACCTGCAAAGCAAGCCTTACCTCCGTAGCTGCGAAACAACGGCGGCAGCACACGAAAGTCACCGCTGTGATCGCCGATGTGAGCGTCGCACAGATCACAGGTGCTGAAGCCTGGGGTTTCAAGGGAAAAGCTCATGGGTGTCTCCATTCGAAGTAGGCAATCTTCAGTACTTTGCACCGGACAGTCACTACCCAACCAGCACAAGTGAAAGCTGGCTCACTCAGCGAGCATCTTTTTCGCAACACTCTGAGGGGAAAACCCAGGGAAACAGGCGCTAAAGAGCCTCTGAGCAACAAATCGAGGCAAAAAAACAGCTCACTAGCTTGGAAGAGCGATTTTTTGCCATTAGCATCAGACTCAGCCAGTGGATTGCAGCTGTATTTCGCTGGTGATAAGTCCACTACCAATTAGGAATAAGCAATATGGCAACTGCAAAGAAGGCACCCGCTGCAGCACCCGCAGCAGCTCCCGCCGCTAAGAAGCGCACTCCCAACGCTGCCTTCATGAAACCCCTGACTCCCAGCGCTGCTCTGGCTGCGGTGGTTGGCAAAGATCCCCTGCCCCGCACTGAAATCATCAGCAAGCTGTGGGTCTACATCAAGGCCAACAATCTGCAAGACGCTGCTAACAAGCGCATGATCAACGCCGACGCCAAGCTCAAGGAAGTCTTCGGCAAGCCCCAAGTCTCCATGTTCGAGATGGCCGGTCTGATCGGTAAGCACGTCAAGTAAGCACTGCGCTTGCATGACAAAAAAGCTGGCTAAAGCCAGCTTTTCGCGTTTCTGGGCGGTCTGTTTCCCCCACCGCTCAATACACATCGCGCCGATAGCGACCCGTGCCCAGCATTTCAGCCACCTTGGCCTCGCCCAGAATAGCCTGCAGGGTCAGGTGCACGCCCTGCCCCATACCGTTCAGACTGCCGCAAACATAGATGGCTGCGCCGCGCCCCACCCATTGCCTGAGTGTCTGCGCATGCTCACGCAACAAGTCCTGCACATAGCGGGAATCCTTGCCGTTGCGCGACCAGGCTTGATCCAGCCGCGCCAGCTGGCCGTGTGCCAGCCACTGCCCCAGCTGATCGGCACACAGCGCATCATGCTCCGGACTTCGCTCCCCAAACAGCAGCCATTGTTCGCTTTGCCCCTGCTGAATTCGCGCCTTGATGTGGCTGAGAAGGCCGGCCAACCCTGAGCCATTACCAATCAAAATCAGGGGCCGCTGGGCGTTATCACCCAGTCTGAAGCCCCGGTGCTCGCGCAGCGTCAGCGCCAGCACATCGCCCTCAGCCATGCCACGGCACAGCCAGTCGGATGCCAGCCCCGGCGACCCATCAGCACGCGTGCTCTGGCGCACCAGCAGCTGCAGGCAGCCGTCCTGCACGATGGAGGCAATTGAGTATTCGCGTGCCCGCTGTGGGTCTGCTGGCACGCACAGCGACACCAGATCACCCGACTCCCAGGCCGGCAGCTCACCAGTCTCTGGCACCCAGTCCAGCTGATACAGCGCCCCGCCCTGACTGCCCGGGTTGAGCAGGCGCCTGCGGCTCAGCACAAAAGGCTGGCCCACCGGGGCTTGCAACCAGTCGGAAGCCAGCGCCTGCGCCGTTGCAGATTCACCCAGCAGACTCTGGTGCATCTGCCCTACCTGCGCCTGCCAGCTCTGCAGGCTGGGCTGATCCATGTTGTCTACGCAGACCAGATCACAGCCAGCTCCGCAGCCCTTGAGCCAATCATGCACCTGCACACCAAAGGCGCAGAACTGCTGATACTCGCGATCACCCAGCGCCAGCACCAGACCTTGATGCCCGGCCAGCGCTGGCTGCGTGGCCATAAGCTGCTGCACAAAACCCAACGCATGATCTGGCGCATCGCCCTCGCCCGTGGTGGACAGCATCCACAGGCTGTGCGCATGTTGCTGCAGCAACTCAGTCGTCAGTTTTTCCACGGGCAGCAGCCGCACCTGCAAACCGCCATCCACCAAGCTCTGGGCCGTGACGCGAGCCAGCGCTTCAGCCTGCCCCGTCTGACTGGCATAGACCACCAGCACAGCGGGCGCGGCCGCATCTCCCTGAGAGACACTACTCTTCGCATCTTGCAGCAGGCGCTGTTTGCGCACTTTTGCGGCTATACCCCAACACATGCCTGCGTAAGCAGCTACCAAACCAATAGCACCTGCAATGCGCTCGGGCGTCAAAATCCATTCCACAGTCATGCCTCAAATTGGTTGATCCAGGCTGGCGTCTTCAGCACCGGCCTAGGGGGCTCTTTCGCACCCTCGGTGGCGTGCGATATCAGCACCGCCGCAATGTCGTGCTGGCGGGCAAAGTCCATGCCCTCCTTCGGCCCCAGCACGGTGAGCACGGTCGCCAGAGCATCGGCATGCATGCATTCCGAATGAAACACGGTGACGCTGGCCAGGTCATGGCTCACAGGCCAGCCCGTGCGCGGGTCCAGCGTGTGCGAGTAACGCCGCCCATTCAGGGTGAACTGATGCCAGAAGTCGCCCGAGGTCGCAAAAGCACCTTCCTTGATGCGCACCACCAGCGGCTGGACAGCATCGGTCGAGCCTGTGCCCAACTGCACCTGCCAGGGCCGCCCGTCGGGCCGCTGGCCCCAGCTTCGCAGCTCTCCGCCGATCTCCAGCAGGCCCGCCGTCCAGCCTGCGGCCTGGAGTTTTTGCACGGCCCAGTCCACCGCAAAGCCCTTGGCAATGCCGCAAAAATCCAGCGCCAAACCGCCAGGCTGCGGCAATTGCCGGGTTTGCGCATTCCAGTGCAGCTGGCGATAGCCGCTGGTCTGCAGCAAGCGCTGGATATCCGCCCCCGCCGGGGTCTGCCCTAGATGCGGCACCAAAGGGTTTTGCCGTGGCCCGAAGCCCCAAAGCGAGACTAGCGCACCCATGCTCGGGTCCATGGCCCCACCCGAAAGCGCTGCCCAGTGCAAAGCCGCTTCCAGAACATGAGCAAACTCTGAAGGCAGGGTAAGAACTACACCGGGTTTTGATTGATTAAAACGGGTGATCAGCGAATCCGCCTCCCAATTGCTCATCTGGGCAATCACCTCGTCAAACACCTGCTGCAGCATGGCCTGTACCGGCGCCATAGGCAGGTAATCAGGATTGACCAGCCGCAGCGACCAGTGCGTGCCCATGGTCTGGCCCGAGAGCTGATGAATCCGTCCGTCCTGCTGGTGCTGCATGCTGACGCTCTGCCAGCGCTGCACGCCAAAGTTCACTGCAGCCCGGGCTACAGACTGCCCCTTCAAAACAGGCAACTGCCAGAGGCTTTCATCAAAGCGAACACGTGGTGTGGAGGTCATGGACAGCGATTCAAAAGATCGGCAAAAGCGAAAACAACGACGCGCCCAAGAAGGGCGCGTGTTCGTCCCATTAAGCCATCAGGCTTAAGGCAGCACTTCCAGCGTTGCGATATAGCTCAGGCGACGCTCGGTGGCCTTGGCGATGCTGGTCTTTTTGTCTGTCGCGTCCGTATTCAGCCAGAACAGGCCAGCGCGGGGGAACTTGATCAAAACCCGTCCCTTGGCATCGGTCTTGAGCTTCATGGCATCCACACCGTCGCGGTAACGAATGCCGTCGGCCACCAGTTCCAGTTCCAGATCGGCGGCGGGCTTGCCATCGATGTGGAATTCAAACGTGGCTTCTTCGCTGGCCACCAGGTCGTTGGGATGGGTCACGGGCTTGAGCTCCAGGCCCTTGCCAGTCAGCGCCAGCTCGGAAGGCTTGCCCAGAGACACAAAAGTCTCCATGCGGCGCAGGTTCTCGGTCACGCGCACTTCCTTGGCATCGGCAGGAATCTGCTTGAGCACTTCTTCCACCGAGCCGCGCAAGCGCTTGGGCTGGCCGTTGGCGTCCTTGTAGCCACCCATCACGCCGGTCATCAGCATGGTGACGCGATAGGTACCGGTCTTCTCGGGCTTGAAGTCAAACACGCTGCGAAGCTCGCCCTTGGCCACATTCTTCATCTCCACGGCAGCGCCGTCGGGAGCCGTGACCTTGACAGCGTCCAGACCCAGCGGGCGGTGGTTGAAGAAGAACACATCGTTGGACACCGCCGCATCCACCGTCACCCAGTCCGACTTGGACAGCACGGTGCTGGAGGGCTTGAACCACAGGTCATGCGCCTGTGCGCCCAGTACGGTCAGAGCCAGAGCGGCAGCAGCGAGAGCACGTGTTTTGAACTTCATATCAGATCCTTGAGAACAGAAAGGGGGACAAATCAGGGATGCAAGGCGCGGCCTAGAAAACCGGCACGGCCCATAAAGCAGACACCGAGGAAGGGCCGCCCCGCACCGAAGGTGTCGTTCCCCTCCCTTAGCGCGCAGCGCGTAGAGAGAGAGGGGGAAGGCGCAAAGCGCCTCAGGGGGTGAGCTGCAACTTAACCGCACCCAGCTCCGTCTTGCCAGCAGCGCTCAGGCTGGTCGCAGCCTTGGCTGGCCACTCAAAGGGAATGGACACCAGCTCACGGCCACCCACTTCACGTGCGGCCTCCACCATCAGCTTGTACTGACCGGGAGCCAGCTGGGGCAGCGGGTTCTTGCCTTCGGCAAAGGACAGCGCATGGGTACCCACAGGCTTCGTCGGCTGGGTCACGCCGTCGATAGGGAAGCTCAACTCTCGGCCCGTGCGGCGCCACCACTGGCGCATGTCCTTGAGCCACTTGGTGCCCTCGGCATTCTTCATCTTCGCGTCATACCAGACGGACAGATTGGCGGCCACGCTGCCATCGGCCTTTTCCAGCCACACGGCCACATAGGGCTTGTGGTATTCGGCCACCTGCAACTGGGGCACCGTGACAGAAACATTCATGCCGCCTGCGATTGCTGGCAGGCCCACCACGGCGCTCAGTGCCACCGTGGTCTTGAAAATCCGCTTCGCCATTTCTTCTTCCTTCAAAAATTTCTGGGCTCAGTGCACGAGCAGTAATACCAGGAGTACGGGCAACACCAAACCCAGCCCCACCATGGGCCACGTCATGGGCCGGCGCTGCGCATGCATCTTCAAGATCAGCAGGCCCGTGATGCAGAACACCAGGCAGCCAATGGCAAAGATGTCGATGAACAGACTCCAGGCTGCGCCTGTGTTGCGCCCCTTGTGCAAATCGTTGAGGTACGAGATCCAGCCCCTGTCTGTCTTCTCGTACTCGACAGCGCCCTCCTTCAAATCCACACGCAGCCATGCATCGCCACCGGGGCGCGGCATGGGCACATAGGCCTCATCCTCGCTCCACTCCACCGCAAAGCCCTTGGCGCTGACATTGATCTGCTGCGCCAGCCAGCCATCCACTTCGGCAGGCACGCTCACTACAGTATTGCTAGCTGCCTCCGCGCTCTGGGCCTGGGCTTCCTGCAGTTTCTTCAACAAATCTTCGGGCAGCTGCGCATCGCGTGTTTCCACTTTGGGCTTGGACTCGATCTGCCCTGCGTGATTCAAGGTGAAACCCGTCAGAGCAAACAGCAGCATGCCGATCAGGCAGATGGCGGAGCTGATCCAGTGCCATTCATGTAATTTTTTGAGCCAATACGCCCGCTGTGGAGCGCTCGAGGAAGCCGCGGTCATTCAAAACTTTCGGGGATTGCATCGCTACCGGGCCAAGCCGGCCAGTGCCGCATGGTGCTACAGAGCCCAGCCATGCCTGCACAGCAAGGCGGCATTCTAGTAGCGCAGAATTCTAAATGCATATCACTTTTATTTACTTTACATGGCGTAAACAAAGCAGCCTCATTCGCCTCAAGCCCGTTGTGGCCTTCATCGCCTTCTTGCCCTCATATGCCTTGGCCACTGCGGCACTCAAATTGTTGCCAAGGAGCAACAAACATGAAGTTCAATCTTTCAATTATTGAATCGTATCGAGAATTATTATCAATATCACCTAGAATCCGCACGCTTTTTCAAAAAACTGACTCATCATCAAAAGCATGTCCAACATCCAACTGACTCCGACCGACTCCAACGGCTTGCACTGCGAGCTCAAGCAAATCGTGATTGCCGCAGGCCTGTGCCTGATTGGCGCCAGCGCGATGGCTCAGCAGGAAACAACTCTTTCCACCGTCAACGTGGAAGCGGCTGCCGAAAATGCCTTCAAGGCAGAATCCAGCAGCCAGGGCAAGTTCACCGCCCCTCTCCTGGACACTCCCAAGACCGTTCAGATCATCAATGAAGAGCTGATCAAGCAAACGGGTGCCACCAGCCTGCAAGAAGCCCTGAAGTCCACCCCCGGTATCACCTTCGGCAACGGCGAAGGCGGCAACCCCTCCGGTGACCAGCCCTTCATCCGCGGCATGGACGCCCAGTCCAGCACTTTTGTGGACGGCATGCGCGACATCGCCGCTGGCACGCGTGAAGTGTTCAATCTGGAATCGGTGGAAGTCATCAAGGGTGCGGACTCGGCCTATGCAGGCCGTGGTGGTGCTGGCGGCTCCATCAACCTGACGACCAAGAAGGCCAAGAACGAGAACTTCATCTCGGGCGATGTGGGTCTGGGCACCGACAAATATTTCCGCGGCACGCTGGACATCAACCGCAAGATCAACGAGACCACCGGCATTCGCCTGAACGCCATGGGCCACAGCGCTGACGTTCCCGGTCGCAACGGCCCCGACAACAAGCGCTGGGGTATTGCCCCCACCGTGACCTTCGGCATGGGCACCGCCACCGAAGTGACACTGGCCTGGCAGCATCTGCAGACCGACAACACGCCCGATGGCGGCGTGCCTTACCTGTACAGCAATGGGGCCATGGCCAAGCTGCCTGGCGGCAGCACCGTGCGCCCCACTTATGGCAATGACCGCGCCAACTGGTACGGCCTGCACAACCGTGACTTCGAGAAGGAAAAGAGCGATCTGTTCACCGCCTCGGTCACGCACAAGTTCACCGACACCAACAAGATCCGCAACAGCCTGCGCTACAGCAAAACCAAGCAGGACTATGTCTGGACCCAGCCTGACGACTCCAAAGGCAACGCGATCAACGGCTTTGTCTGGCGCCGTGGCAACGCACGTGTATCCGACACCACTACGCTGCAGAACGTGACAGAGTTCACCGGCAAGGAGCAGACTGGCTCCATCGGTCACTCCTACGCTTTTGGCCTGGAGCTGTCCAAAGAAAAGGCTGATGTGCGTTCCGGTGCCATCCAGAGCGGCGGCAGCTGCACTGCGGTGTCTGACCCCTGGTGCACCACCTTGAGCAACCCCAGCGGCGCCAATGCCGCCTGGAACGTCCCTGTGACCCTGCCCGCTCAGGCAACCATCAACAAGATCGACACCGTGGCCCTGTACGGCTTTGACACGCTGAAACTCAACGAGCAGTGGCTGGTGAACGCCGGGCTGCGCGTTGATCACTACAAGCTGAGCGCCTCCGGCCCTGCCGGCGGTCGTGGTGCCAACAAGTACGACGCCTATAACCTGAGCCGCAGCGACACCCTGTTCAACTACCAGTTGGGCGTGATCTACAAGCCTGCAGCCAATGGCAGCATCTACGCCAGCATCGGCACTTCTTCACGCCCCGGCGGCTCGACTCTGGGCAATGGCAGCGAAGACCTGACCACTACCACCGCAGCGCTGGCTGACCTCAAGCCCGAGAAGACCAAGTCCATCGAGCTGGGCACCAAATGGGATCTGCTGGACAAGCGCATGAACCTGACTGCAGCCGTCTTCCGCAATGAAGTGAGCAATGTCCGCATCTCCGACGCCACTGGCACCTATATGGGTGGCGACAAGGTGGTCAATGGCCTGGAGCTGGGCTTCACCGGCCAGATCCTGTCCAACCTGAGCGTGTTCGGCGGCTACACCTTCATGGACAGCGAGCAAAAGAACGTGGGCATCGGCGCTGTGGCCAACGGCCAGCCCTTCACCAACACTCCCAAGCACAGCTTCAGCCTGTGGACCAGCTACAGGCCCATGCCCAAGCTCACCCTGGGCCTGGGAGTGACAGCACAAAGCAGCGTGAACGCCAGCTATGCCGTGGGCAGCGATGGCGGCATCGTGACCAAGGGCGCCTCCGGCTATGCCCGCTACGACGCGATGATGGCCTATCAGATCGACAAGAACCTGAGCTTCCAGCTGAACGTCTACAACCTGGGCAACAAGGTCTACTACACCGGCGTACGCTCGCCCCACTACGCCAACATGGGCGCTGGCCGCTCGGCCGTGGCTTCGCTCAAGTTCATGTACTGATTCATGGACTCACAGGCGTCATGACAGTCTCGCCTGCGCTTGATATAGCGCAGCCTGGCTGAAAACCATGCCCTGAAGCCCCGCAGGCTCCTGATGCCAGCGGGGCTTTTTACATGCACACTTGCCTCTTTGCGACGCCGGAATTTCTTTTACAGCTTGTACTGACGCTTTAAAACCATAGCTAAGTGCGCCTTTGCTTCAAGGATTTCAATGCAATAACAGCCTGAAACCCATACAAGACAAGCGCAAGCAGCTATGTTTATTACAGCTCCAAAATTTCAACCGATTGAGCCAATCCAACCGCCATGCTGCTACGCATCCCCGCCCTGCTCACCCCCGAAGAAGTTCGCCACTGCCGCCTGGCACTGGAAGCGGCCGCCTGGCAGGACGGTCGCACCACGGCCGGTCATGTGGCGGCACAGGTCAAAAGCAATCTGCAACTGCCGCTGGACAGCCAAACCGGCCAGCAAATTGGCGACCTGCTGCTGGATCGGCTGGGCCGCAACCCGCTATTCATGTCGGCGGCCCTGCCGCTCAAGGTCTTGCCTCCGCGCTTTAACCGGTATGAAGGCGGTGGCACCTACGGAAACCATATCGACAACGCCTTCTTCAGCATTCCGGGCACCGCCATCAAGGTCAGAACCGATATTTCCACCACCGTCTTTTTCAGCGACCCCGAGGAGTACGCAGGTGGCGAGCTGGTTGTGGAGGACACCTTCGGCCAGCAAAGCGTCAAGCTGGCGGCGGGCGATGCCATCGTCTACCCCGGCACCAGCCTGCACCGCGTCAACCCCGTCACTCATGGCACCCGCTATGCCTCGTTTTTCTGGACGCAAAGCCTCATCAAATCCGCCGAGCAACGCCGCCTGCTTTTTGATCTGGACCAGAGCATTCAGCAACTCACGCAAGAGCAGCCCGAGCATCCACGCGTCGCCACGCTGTCTGGCACCTATCACAACCTTCTTCGCATGTGGTCTGAGAGTTAAGTTCCCTGAGCGGCTTTGCCGCTTCTCCCTGAAAAAGGGAAACAATGGGTCGACAGCCTTTGCTACGGGGCGCCCCTTGCAAGCTGCCTCTCGCTTCTCTTTCGCGTAAGTCGCGCCCGTTTTGCCATCAACGCTCATCTTGCGAATGTCTAACACTTCTTTGAATGCCGCAGGCCAGCCCGTCAAAGCGGCACTGACGCAGATTCCGGCCCAGATCGGCTCGCTGGCCGACTACGCCCGGCTGGCCCGCGAACATCTGGAAGCCCATGCCTGGGCACATATTGAAAGCGGCGCCGATCAAGGGTTGACGCTGGCTCACAACCGCCAAGTCTTCGACCGCATCCGCCTCTGCCCCGAACCGCTGGCCGACCTGTCTGGCGCGCATACGCGACAACACCTGCTGGGTCAGGATCTGGAGTGGCCTGTGCTGCTGGCGCCTGTGGCCTATCAAAGGCTCGCCCACCCGGAAGGCGAGCTGGCGACCGCCCGGGCTGCCATGGCCATGCGCACAGGCATGGTGGTCAGCACCTTGTCCAGCTACTCGCTGGAAGAGATTTCGCAGGCCGCTCAGGCAAGCCATCAGGAGCTGGGGCGCAGCGGCCCGCTGTGGTTTCAGCTCTACCAGCAACCATCGCGCGAGCACACGCTGCAGCTGATTCGCCGCGCCGAAGCGGCGGGTTATCAGGCCTTGGTCTGGACGGTAGACGCTCATATCAAGCGCTCCAGCTACCCGCTGCCAGCCGGGGTGGAGGCCGCCAATCTGCGCGGCATGCCGCAGCTGCACCAGAGCAGCGACCTGATGAGCGAGCACATTCTGTTTGGCACCGAGCTGGCTCAGACCGCACCCAGCTGGGACGATCTGGTCTGGCTGCGCGAGCAGACCCGGCTGCCACTGATTGTCAAAGGCGTGCTCTCGGCCCAAACCGCCACCAAAGCCGTTGAGCTGGGAGCGGATGCTGTCGTGGTTTCCAACCACGGTGGGCGTGTGCTGGATGGTGCAGTGTCGCCACTGGAAATGCTGCCCGCCATACGCGCTGCCATACCGGCACATATTCCGGTGCTGATGGACAGCGGAATACGCCAAGGCACGGATGTACTCAAAGCCATCGCCCTCGGGGCCAGCGCCGTCATGGTGGGTCGCCCACAAATGCATGCCCTGGCCACAGCCGGCATGCTGGGCGTGGCGCACATGCTGTATTTGCTGCGCGCCGAACTGGAGTTGGCCATGGCCCAGACCGGCTGCGCACGCCTGGAAGAGATCAGCTCCGAGCGCTTAACCACCTGCTGAATGTGAGTAATTGGAGAGCATGCATTGCAAATGCGATGGATTCTCATTTATACTCCAGCTATCACATCAATAGCCAGCAACAACTGCCTGTAGCCATGATCGTCTGTGTATGCCGCCGGGTCTCTGACCGAGAAATAGCACGCCACGCGCATGCGGGTATGAGCTTTGACGAAATCCAGTTCGAACTGGGCGTCGCCATGCAATGTGGGCGCTGCGAAGGCTGTGCCCGCGATGTTGTGGCTCAGTGCAGCGCCAGCCACCCCATCGCAGCCATTCACAACGAAGCCCATGCTTGCGCACCGGCCCAGACAGTTCAGCTTGCCACCAACATTCTGGAGAGCAAAGCATGGCCCACTTCTCAATCTTCTCAGCCCTCTTCGGCAGTCTGATTCTGGTGCTGGCCTGCACCTGGTGGATTTTGCATAAGTAAGCTTTGTATAAGTAATCTCCTTATCAATAAGACCCTTGCCTCCACCTCTCTCCTTAACCAGCGCCTGCGTTTTCTGACTTCCCACTGCGCGCTGGCACCTCTCCTGCCGCTTTCTTTATGTCCCCATCTGATCGATTTGCACCAGCCAGTGGCAAAAGCCGTAATCTGGCAGTGGCAGGTGCTGTAGTTGCAGTCCATGCTGCAGCTTTGTGGGCCATGCAACACGGTCTCGCCCAGCAAAAGCCACCCGAAGTGGTGATTCCCGCCAGCGTGATCGCCCAGTTTGTCGCTCCGCCTGCTCCCGAGCCAACGCCGCCTGCGCCTCCTCCGCCCAAGCCCCCGGCTCCGGCACCGGCTCCCAAGCCACAGCCCAAACAGCCCAAGCCGGAAATCAAAAAAGCCCCTCTGCCCAAGGCCATCAAGGACCCGACGCCTGCACCGGCGGCTCCACAGGGTGCATTGGAAGAGAGTGAGAGCAAGCCTGACAAGAATCCACCGGCACCACCTTCGCCTCCAGCCCCACCGGCTCCGCCAGCGCCGCCTGCTCCACCCGCACCTCCGGCTCCTGCCAAAATCGAGCAACCATCGAGCAATGCGGCCTACCTGAACAACCCTGCGCCCTCCTATCCGTCGGTGAGCAAGCGCATGGGTGAACAAGGCAAGGTGCTGCTGCGTGTCTATATCAACGAGCAGGGCCAGCCCGAAAAAATCGAAATCAAGCAGTCCAGCGGCTTTGACCGCCTTGACGATGCCGCCATGGCTACCGTGCGCCAGTGGAAGTTTGTCCCCGGCAAGCGCAACGGTGTGGCCGAGCCCATGTGGCACATCGTGCCCATCAACTTTGTTCTCAAATAAATCTGCAGTTCTCAGGAGTACCCATGGAATCCCAATTCGGCATTGCCCACGTCTGGACACAGGGCGACTTCGTGACCAAGGCCGTGGCCATCATCTTGCTGGTCATGTCCGTAGCGTCGTGGCTGGTCATCATTCTCAAAGCGCTGGACATTGTGAAGTTCAAGAAGTACGCCACTGCGGCGCAAGACTTCTGGCACAGCCCCGACCTGGCGACGGGTCTGGAAAAGCTGGGCCACGACAAACAGAACCCCTTCCGCTTCATGGTGCTCGAAGGCCGCGAAGCCTCTGCCCACCACCGCAAGACCAGCGCCCACCTGCATGACACGCTGGACATCAGCGACTGGGTGACCCGCTGCCTGCGCAACGGCATCAATGAGTTCACGGCTCGCCTGCAGTCCGGCCTAGCCATCCTGGCCTCCGTCGGCTCCACCGCCCCCTTCATCGGCCTGTTTGGCACGGTCTGGGGCATCTACCACGCCTTGGTCGCCATCGGCATATCGGGCCAGTCCTCCATCGACAAGGTGGCAGGCCCTATCGGCGAAGCGCTGATCATGACCGCCCTGGGTCTGGCCGTGGCCATCCCTGCCGTGCTGGGCTACAACGCCCTGTCGCGCGGCAACAAGGGCATCCTGAACGCCCTGAACAGCTTTGCCCACGACGTGCATGCTTATTTCGTGACCGGCGCCCGCGTCACCGTGGACGGCCAGGCCTCCGGCAATGTGCTGCCGCTGAAGAAAGGTGCCTAAGCCATGTCTTTTGGAACCATGGACGATGGGGACAGCGATGAGGTGATGAACGAGATCAATATGACGCCCTTGGTGGACGTCATGCTGGTGCTGCTCATCATCTTCATCATCACCGTGCCCGTGATGAAGCACTCGGTCAACGTGGACCTTCCTCGCGCCACCAACCAGCCCGAGGACACCAAGCCCGCCACCGTGCAGCTGGGAATTGCTGCAGACGGCAAGTACTTCTGGGGCGACAAAGAAGTCAGCGACGCAGAACTGGAAGCCAACCTGCAAGCCGAGGCCGCCAAGGAGCCTCAACCCGATCTGCATATCCGAGGTGACAAGGAAGTGCGCTACGAGCGCGTGGCTCAGGCCATGGCTGCAGCCCAGCGCGCAGGTGTCAAGAAGATCGGTTTTGTGACCGATCCTGCTCAATAAACATCAGCAGCAATACCTCATCAGCGGCCCTCTTCAGGGCCGCTTTTTGTTTCATGAATCATGCTCAAATCCGTCTCTATCGCTTGATGGATAAGCGCAGACAGCTCCTTAATCAGAAGCAAAAAGACCCGTTCTCAAAGCCGCTGACTTTTTTACCCAAAAATAAACATGATTTATTTGCAAATGAGACTAAGTATCACTTGCACTTTAATTGAGAATTGTTATCATTACGAAAATTTGATTTTAAGGAACCCCGGAATGTCTGCACCGCTTCTTGCGTCCTCACAGCCCGACGTCCGCAGCACTTCTTCTATCGCTGCTGCAACCCCTTCGACCGTGCCCAATGCCAGTCTGGGCCTGGATAGCGCCCAACTGCTCAACGGCCAGAAAGCCGTCACCATCTTGCACAATGGCACTCCCTATCGCCTGCAGGCCACCAAGCTCGGCAAGCTCATACTGACCAAATAAGGTTAGCCAACCTCATTAGTTTCATCGTGGGGCGACACCGCAAGTGTCGTATTCGCCAGCCACAGCGGCTGCAGAGCACAAGCCCTCTCTTGCGCTCGCACCACCGGTAGCCACGCGTTTTTTCCTTGTCACATCCAAAACAAAACCCCTGCCGCTTGATGCGTGCAGGGGTTTTGTTTTGGGCTCGCTGCCGCCAAAGCGGCAGAGGCAAGAAAAGTTACAGACCCAAGGCAGCGATACCTGCCTTGGCAACCTGTGCATCTTCATTGGCCTTCACGCCCGACACACCCACGGCGCCTAGCACCTGGCCATCCTTGACGATGGCCACACCACCTTCGAGCAGACCGTCCACAAAAGGAGCGCTCAGGAAAGCAGCACGTCCATTGTTGATCATGTCCTCAAAAGCCTTGGTGTCCTTGCGGCCCACGGCGGCAGAGCGCGCCTTGGCAGGAGCGATATGGGACGAGATAGGCGCTGCACCATCCATGCGCTGCAGCCACAGCAGGTGTCCGCCATCGTCCGCAATCGCGATGGTCACAGGCCAGTTGTTCTTCAGGGCTTCCGCTTCAGCAGCAGCAGCAATCGCTTTCACGTCGGCCAGTTCGAGTTCGTGCTTGGTCTTCATACAGGTCAAAAGCTCCGTTGGATTATTCAATGCATCAAGCATATTCGGTACTGCAGAGGCAAAAGTGCTCGTCATACGCAAAACATTCCATCCCAAAACTGCCGCAGTGCAACGGGGTATTGCAAAAGGCTCTCAACACCCCCACCTAAAATAGCAATGTTTCCACACACAATTCCCGAAGGAGGAATGGCTACATGAACGAACAAGTCACCACACTGGGCTCTGCGGGCTACGGTGTCTCGCAGCAAGAGCGCAACCGTGTCTTGCGCAATACCTACTGGCTGCTGGCACTCAGCCTAGTCCCCACCGTGCTGGGCGCTTGGCTGGGCGTAGCCACTGGCATCACTCGCTCCCTGAGTGGCGGCCTGGGTCTGATCGTCTTCATGGCTGGCGCCTTTGGCTTTATGTATGCCATCCAGAAGACCAAGCACAGCGCTGCTGGCGTGCCTGTGCTGCTGGCCTTCACCTTCTTCATGGGCTTGATGCTCTCGCGCATGATCGGCATGATCCTGGGCTTCTCCAATGGCACACAGCTGATCATGACTGCCTTCGCCGGCACTGCTGGCGTGTTCTTCGTCATGGCCATGCTGGCCACGGTGATCAAGCGCGACCTGTCGGGCATGGGCAAGTTCCTGTTCGTCGGCGTTCTGGTGCTGCTGGTGGGCTCCATCATCAACATCTTTGTGGGCTCCACTGCCGGCATGATGGCCATCTCGATGGCTGCCATCGGCATCTTCTCCGCCTATATGCTGTATGACCTCAAGCAGATCATCGATGGCGGCGAAACCAACTACATCAGCGCCACCCTGTCGCTGTACCTGGACCTGTTCAACGTGTTCCAGAGCCTGCTGGCCCTGCTGGGCATCATGGGCGGTGAGCGCGATTAAGCCTTGTGCTTGAGCTGCAAAAAAGGAGCACCCCGTGTGCTCCTTTTTATTTGTGCGTCCCCGCTAAACTTTCAGGCCAAAGCGCCGATAAACAGCCAAGATGAAGCCAAACCACCTTCCCCGTGTACTTGCGATTGCACTGCTACCTCTGGTACTGGCAGGCTGCAAGATTGAAGACATTCCGGGTCTGGGTCCAGATCCGCGCACCATTGCGCGCGAGTCCGAGGCCAAGGCCGTGGGCGGCGCCTGCCGCCATGCCATGCGTGGTCTGGAGGACTGCTACACACTCAACCCTAAGTCTCCCAAAGCCCTGGTTTTTGCAGGCTGGAAGGACATGGACGAATACATGCGCTCCAACAAGATCGAGGGCGTACCCTCCGTGCTGGGCCAGAGCGCTCCGGAAAAGCGCGCCCCAGAAGCCGATAGCAGCAGCGCCAGCCGCAATCGCAGCTAGACAAGCCCAAGCCACACTCCCCAAGGCCGCAGCCACCCGTTGCGGCCTTTTTCTTTGTCTTGCTCCTCTGCAATCCATGCCCAATACACGCTCAATCCTCAGGCTATTTATTGATAATGATTCTCAATTAAAATACCATCTAGAGCGTGCAAGATGCAGGAGACCAACTCTTCTGCTCTGCCCAGTTCTGGAGGGATATGCCGTGACCGCTGACGAAATTGAGCAACTGCGCCAGGAGCACTTGGCCCTGATGCTGAGCTATTGCGAAGTTCAGCAGCGCTGCAGCGCCCAAATCCAGTCACTGACCAGGAAAGTAGAGGCGGTGAGCCAGCAGCTGATTCGCTGCCGCGCCCAGTTGATTGCAAGCGACAGCGCTCTGGCCTGGGAACGAGAGCTGCGCCAAACCCTGGTCATGCAGCAGCTGATCGCCTGGCAGACACCTCCATCGACAGAGCTGAAACCAGTTTCCTTGCTGCATCGCAGTGCGGAATTCGCAAGCGCTCCAGACGATGCGCATGAACAGCAGTTGCTGGAGCACAGCCTTCAGGTGGCAGACCTGGTGATCTGCCAGACCGGCTGCATCAGCGATGGCGCTTTCTGGCGCGTGCAAGACCACTGCAAACGCACAGGCAAGCCCTGCGTGCTGCTGGACGCCTCCAGCAACGCCCTGCATGTGGTGCAGATGCGCAGCGGCATGGAAGATAAACCCGCCCACCCCGTACCGGGCAAGAAGGAGATTGCATGAGGAACAGCTCTATCGAATCGCACAGCCATGCCCAGATCCTGAGCCTGCGCCCCAAAACCGCACTGGGTTTGCTGATCTGCCTGGGCGGGCTGCTGGCATTGCTTTCCCGCTGGTGAAAGTTCTGCTCCACCAACACATCAGGCACAAGACAGACACAAAAAAGCCCGACATGAAAGTCGGGCTTGCTGAGGGCACTCTTCAGCGCTTCATCAATTCCAATCAGTCGCGCTCAAAAACGGCCATCGACTCCACGTGCGCGGTGTGAGGGAACATATTCACCACTCCTGCGGCCACGCAGCGATAACCGGCCTGATGCACAAGCAGGCCAGCGTCACGTGCCAATGTGGCGGGGTTGCAGCTCACATACACGATGCGCTGAGGGAACTGCCAGCTTTCCTGCCCCTCAGGCAAGGGCGGGAGGAGATCGGGCTCTTCCTCTGTGGCTACGCCGGTCTGCTTGGCTCCGATGCGGATCTGGTGAATATCGGCCATGGCCTTGGCCAGGGCAAATGCGCCCTCGCGAGGAGGATCAACCAGCCACTTGTCGGCATGGCCATCTGCAATCAACATGGCCGGCGTCATATCGAACAAATTTCGCGCCACAAAGCTTGTGGGAGCCAGCTTGTCATCCTCACTGCGCGCAGCATTATTGGCCGCGTAGTTTTCGTGTGAGCGCTTGACCAAGGTTTCCGAACCTTCAATACCCAGCACTTCACGCGCCATGGTGGCGATTGGCAAAGTGAAATTGCCCAGGCCGCAGAACCAGTCAATCACACGATCTGTCTTTTGTGCATCCAGCAGACGCAGCGCACGCGAAACCAGTACCCGGTTGATGTGCGGATTGACCTGTGTGAAGTCGGTAGGCTTGAAGGGCATGGTGATGCCGAAGTCCGGCAGGCCATAGGACAGCTGAGTGCCGCCCTCTTCCATCAGATGCACCGTGTCCGGCCCCTTGGGCTGCAGCCACCACTGCACATCGTGCTTGGCGGCGAAGTCGCGCAGGCGCTGCTTGTCGCCTTCGGTCAAAGGCTCCAGATGGCGCAGCACCAGCGCCGTCACATGGTCGCCGCAGGCCACTTCGATCTGTGGGCAGGTCTCACGCGCATCCATGCTGGCAATCAGCGCCCGCATGGGCATGAGCATGGCATCCACATGGGGAGGCAGAATCTTGCAAGTCTCCATGTCGGCGATATAGCGGCTCTTGCGCTCGTGGAAGCCTACCAGTGCTTTGCCCTTCTTGATCACATAACGCACCGACAGGCGCGAGCGGAAGCGATAGCCCCAAGCG
The DNA here is from genome assembly GCF_057369555.1 of Comamonas sp. FUJ_7. Classification (NCBI taxonomy): domain Bacteria; kingdom Pseudomonadati; phylum Pseudomonadota; class Betaproteobacteria; order Burkholderiales; family Comamonadaceae; genus Comamonas; species Comamonas sp. FUJ_7. Next base: position 28,886 of record NZ_JBXXZI010000001.1, on the reverse strand, counting down.
GGCCCCTCGATAGGACGCAGCAAAGTCTCGGGCTTGACCTTGGCCAGATGCCAAAGGTTATCTTCCAGCACCCGTTGCTTGATGGCGACCTGGGCCGCCACATGCAGATGCTGCATCTTGCAGCCGCCGCATGCACCGACATGCAAGCCAAAGTTGGGGCAACCGGGAGTCACACGCTGCGAAGACTCGCGGTGGATTTCGGTCAGCGTGGCCGCTTCCCAGTTATTTTTTTGACGATGGGTCTTGGCGCTAACGATCTCGCCTGTCAGTGCACCGTCGATGAAGACCACCTTGCCATCAGGCTTGCGCGCCACGCCTTGAGCGTCCATGTCCATGGACAGCACTTCCAGCCAGCCCTCGGGCTGCGCTGGGGCATCAGACGGAACTTCGGGCAAGTTTTCGGGAATTTTGTTGTCGCGGGATTCACTCATGGTGACCCGATTGTCTCAGGCCGTCCCATACCCGAGAGCCTGCCACGGCAAAAAGCGCTCACCGAAAGCCAAAGGCCAGCTCCAGAATATCAATGAAAAACGCATGAAACGCTTATAAGTAAAGCGCTTGCAGCTATTGAATCAGAAGCGTGAATCTTCACGCAGGCGGCGCTCACGGCTTTGCCGTGCCTGGGCGATCTGGGCGCGCTCAGCAATCAGATTGACTTCCGTGGCGCAGTTGTACTCATCCAGCGAAAAAAACATGCGCGCCCCCGGCGAGAGTTGAGGCACCGTTAGATGCAGCGGCAGCGAAAGATCGACCGGCGCCACGTTAGAGCGGTAGATCAGCTCGTTATTAGGCGCATAGACAAAGTAGCAGGCAGCCGATGCAGCCTGTGTCAGAGCGCAGGCCGACAGCATCAGTGCGGCACGCATTGCAGATAAAGCGGTCATGAAGTCTCCCTTCTCTCAGAGCGGCTTGCTCCTAATCTGAGCGCCATTTTAGATGCGAGCCCAATGAGAAGCAGCAGCAACGCTCTTCTGCATTTTTTTCTTTAATGACAGAAATCACTTTAAGCGCCTCCAGCTCTAATTCGATTTTTATTTTTACCTACTCACTCATCATTTTTCTATTCTTGGTGAATGAAATTTCTGTATTGACAGAAATTCAAAGCCACCCCACACTGCCATACATGCAACTAAGTCCTATCGCTGAACGCTTTGTGCACCACTGGGGAGACATGGGCAATGCCTGGGGCGTCAACCGCACCGTGGCACAAATTCATGCCCTGCTGTTCTTCCACGGCAGGCCCCTCAATGCCGATGAAATCTGTGAAACCCTGGGCGCGGCGCGCTCCAATGTCAGCACCAGCCTGAAAGAGCTGCTGAACTGGAACCTGATTCGCAGCAGCCGCAAAAACGGCGATCGGCGTGAGTATTTTGAAACCTCGGCCGACGTATGGGAGCTGCTGCGCACCATTGTGCGAGAGCGCAAGCAGCGCGAGTTTGACCCCACCAGCACCCTGCTGCGCGAGCTGATTGCGCAACCCGAGTTCGAGCAGGAAACGCCCGACACCCAGGACCGCGTTCACGAGACATTGCGGCTCATGGATTCACTGGGTATCTGGACCGATGAAATGCTGCGCCTGTCCCCCGCCACGCTCGACAAGATTCTGAGACTTGGCGCCAGCGTCCAGCGGTTTGTCAGAGGCTCCGAAAAAGACGGCAACAAGGCCTGACCTTCATGCTCTTGAGTTTCTGTATTGACAGAAAAGGAGACATTTATGCGAGTTCTGATCTGCGGTGGCTCAGGCTTTCTGGGCAGATACATTGTCAACGCCATCGCCCAGTTGGGCCATGACCCGGTGGTGCGCAGCCGCCACTCCCGCCCGGCGCTGGACTTTTCGCGCTGCACCACGCCCGACTCGTGGCGGGAACATTTGCTGGGCATCGACGCCGTCATCAATGCCGTGGGAGCGCTGCGAGACCAGCCCGGCCAAAGCCTGCAGGACCTGCACACAGCAGCACCTGCCGCCTTGTTCGACGCCTGTGCTCAGGCAGGCATCAAGCGAGTGGTGCAAATTTCGGCCTTGGGCGTGAACCAGAGTCAGACCCGGTATGCCACGACCAAGCGTGCTGCAGATGACTATTTGCTAGCTCTTGGTGCAAGTGGGCAGCTCAACCCTGTCGTGGTGCGGCCCAGCATCATCTTTGGCAGCGGCGGGGCCAGCAGCAAGCTGTTTTTACAGCTGGCGGGCCTGCCCATGCTGACCTTGCCCGCCATCATGCGCAGCGCGCAAATTCAGCCCGTGGCTGTGCGCGATCTTGCGGAAGTTGTCGCCAACCTAGCCACGTCAACGCCAACGTCAACCTCCGCCTGCTGCGTCATCGAAATCGGTGGGCCGGAGCCCATTTCCATCGAGCACTTTATCGCCAGCCTGCGCACACAAATGGGGCACCAGCCCGCCACGGTGGGCTTACTACCGGATTGGCTCAGCAAAGCCAGTGCCCGCCTGGGTGACCGCCTGCCCTGGATGCCCTGGTGCAGCGAGGCAGCGGCCCTGCTGGAGCAGGACAACATCAGCAACCCGCAGACACTGAAAGATCTGCTGGGGCGCCCACCCACGCCTATCCAAGACATGCTGGCCACCCTGAGACAAGGAGGCGCACATGCCAGATAACACACCCATGCGCTCTGCCGCCACCAAGGCCCAGTGCACACAGCATTCCCAGCCATCCACCCTCCTCATGCACCTCAGTCTGGTCGTCGTATGGCTAGGTACAGCGCTTGTCAGCGCGCTAGACTATCTGGGTCTTTCCAGCCTCAACCACGAAGGCGCACGCCTGCTCGCCAGCGGCGGCATTGCTGATGCACGCTGGCAGGCGCTGCTTATCTGGTCAGGCCTGCTGGCCGACCTGTTGATAGGCGTGGCTCTGCTGCTGCGCCCTGGCCGAAGCAGCTACCTCACGGCGCTGTTGCTGATGGTGGTCATGACCGCCATTGGCACCGTGCTTCAACCTGCACTGTGGCTACACCCGCTGGGGCCGCTGCTCAAAAATCTGCCAATTGCCGCCATGCTGTGGTTTTTGCTACAGCACAGCCTCGCTGACTCTGTGAAAGAAGCGCCATGAATATCTATTTACTGCTCAAGATGACCCACATCCTCTCCAGCGTGCTGCTGGTGGGCACCGGGCTGGGGTCGGCGTTTTATATGTTCTTTGCCAACCGAAGCGACTCAGCGGCAGCACAGGCCGTGGTCAGCCGACTCGTGGTACGGGCTGACTGGTGGTTCACCACCCCTTGCATCTTTATCCAGCCCATCACCGGCCTTGCCATGGCCTATATGGCAGGCTGGCCGTTGACCACACCATGGATTGCGCTGTCACTGGGCCTGTACGTGCTGGCAGGTGTTTGCTGGCTGCCAGTCGTCTGGTTGCAGATTCGCATGGCTGCCATGGCCAATCACGCTTATCAACACAACCAGCCGCTGCCCTCCTTGTTCAAGCGCTATCAACTGCGCTGGGAAGCTCTGGGCTACCCCGCCTTCGCGGCCATGGCGGTCACCTACTATCTGATGGTGAACAAGCCGCCACTGTGGGGCTGAAGTACATCGCACCAATACGCGCTACAGGACTGCCTGCCTGGCCCGTCCAGCATCTCTCGTATTAACCCAACCTAGAGCGGCAAGCGCGCGCCCTCCTTGACCTCCTCCATCACGGCATAAGTTCTGGTCTCACGCACACCAGGCAGTTGCCAGAGCACACGGGCTGCAAAGTCTCGATAGGCAGCCATATCCGCCATGCGGGTCTTGAGCAGATAGTCAAAGCCGCCCGCCACCATATGGCACTCCATGATGGCGGGGCAAGCCTGCACGGCGGCCTTGAACTCGTCAAAGACATGGGCAGCGGTGCGGTCGAGCAGCACCTCAACAAACACCGTCATGCCCACGCCCAGCTTTTGCGGATTCAAGCGCGCCTCATAACCCAGGATATAGCCATCGCGTGTGAGCCTGGCAACGCGTGCCTGCACGGCCGTGGGCGAGAGCGCCACCTGCTCGGCCAGGCGCAAATTGGAGATGCGGCCATCAACTTGCAAAAGCGCCAGTATCTTGCGATCAATTCTGTCCAAATCCACACTTAAAGCGCCTTTTATTGGTGAATTACTCTTTCAAAATCACGAAATATAGTGATTCATTTTTCATCAAACCAGCAATGATTTCCCCTATGTAGACAGCTGTAGCCGGGCCGCGTGCAATACAGCTGTGAACATGGTGAAGGCCGCGCACCTACCCGCGCCCTGACTCAGCCACTCTGGACCCTGCCATGCTGTCTTTCACTGTGCTGCCAGACCCTTCCCGTCCCGCCCACGAGCTGCGGCGCGCCATCACCGCCGCCACCCGCATGGCCGAGCCCGATGCCATGGCCCGCTTGCTGCCTGCAGCCACGCTGCCGCCCGCCCAGGCAGCCCAGGTCGCAGCTCACGCCCAGAAGTTGATAGAGCAGTTGCGGGCGCAACCTGCCAGCGCGGGCCGCCAAGGACTGGTGCAAGGCTTGTTGCAGGAGTTCTCTCTGTCCTCACAAGAGGGCGTGGCACTGATGTGCCTGGCCGAAGCTTTGCTGCGCATACCTGATGCCGCCACACGCGATGCGCTCATCCGCGACAAGCTGCGGGGCGGCGACTGGCAGGCCCACCTGGGTAAAAGCCCCTCGCTGTTTGTCAATGCCGCAGCATGGGGCCTGGTGGTCACCGGCAAGCTGGTCGATACGCACAGCGAGTCGGGCCTGCTGGCCTCCCTCAAACGCATCACCGCCAAGGGTGGCGAGCCACTGGTGCGCAAGGGCGTGGACATGGCCATGCGCTTGATGGGAGAGCAGTTTGTGATGGGTGAAACCATTGCCAAGGCGCTGGAGCGTGCCCGCGCGCTGGAGGCCCGTGGCTTTCGCTACTCCTACGACATGCTGGGCGAGGCCGCCCTCACCGCCGAAGATGCCCAGCGCTATCTGCAGTCCTATAGAGATGCTATTCACGCCATTGGCAAAGCTGGCGGACACAAAGGCGTCTATGAAGGCCCCGGCATCTCCATCAAGCTCAGCGCCCTACACCCGCGCTACAGTCGTGCACAGCGCCAGCGTGTGATGACGGAGCTGCTACCCCGTGTTTTGCACCTGTGCGAGCTGGCACGCAGCCACGACATAGGCCTCAATATCGACGCCGAAGAAGCCGACCGGCTGGAGCTATCGCTGGACCTGCTGGAGCAACTGGCTCACGCCCCCAGCCTTGCGGGCTGGAATGGCCTGGGCTTTGTGATTCAGGCCTATCAAAAGCGCTGTCCCTATGTGATCGATTACCTGATCGACCTGGCCCGCCGCAGCCAGCGGCGGCTGATGGTGCGCCTGGTCAAAGGCGCTTACTGGGACAGCGAAATCAAGCGTGCCCAGATCGAAGGACTTGCCGACTACCCGGTCTACACCCGCAAGCACCACACCGACGTGGCCTACATCGCCTGCGCCCGCAAGCTGCTGGATGCGCCCGGTGCCATCTACCCCCAGTTCGCCACCCACAATGCACAGACCGTGGCCAGCATCGAATCACTGGCAAGTGCTCGCCCATACAGCGCGGGCAGCTATGAATTTCAATGTCTTCACGGCATGGGAGAGCCGCTGTACCAGCATGTGGTCGAAGCACACGACAAAACCGCACGCCGCCCCTGCCGCATCTACGCCCCCGTGGGAACACACGAGACGCTGCTGGCTTATCTGGTGCGCCGCCTGTTGGAAAACGGGGCCAACTCCTCCTTTGTGCACCGCATTGCAGACCCTGACTGGCCCATATCAGATTTGATAGCTGCCCCCGCAGAGCAGACCTTGGCTGAAGGCCAAAAAGACTCAAAGTCTTCTGACTCCACCCTACTCGGCCTTCCCCATCCGCTGATTGCCTTGCCGCGCCAGCTGTTTGGATCGCAACGCGCCAACTCCGCCGGGATAGATCTCAGCGATGAGCGCGTGCTCGGCGCCTTGGCGCAAATACTTGCTCAAACCCAGCCGGAGCACATTGCACAAGAAGCCCAGGCGATTCGGGCCACAGAAGCTTCGGGCGGCGCCATCACCAACCCGGCCCGGCATCAGGAGCTGCTAGGCCATGTCTTTGATGCCACGCCTGTGCAAATAGCACAGGCCTTGAAAACTGCCACACATGCCCAGCCCACCTGGAATAACTGCCCGGCAGAGCTGCGCGCGCGCCTGCTGGATACGGCTGCCGAGAGCTATCAGGCCCACATGCTGACGCTAATGGCCTTGCTGATGCGCGAAGCGGGCAAGACCGCAGCCAACGCGGCCTCTGAAGTGCGCGAAGCCATTGACTTCCTGCGCTACTACGCCGCCCAGATTCGCCAGCAAGCCCAAGCCCACCTACTCACCCCCGGCATAGGCCCAGTGGTCTGCATCAGCCCCTGGAACTTTCCGCTCGCCATCTTCACCGGCCAAGTGGCCGCGGCGCTGGCCGCAGGCAACGTCGTGCTGGCCAAGCCTGCTGAACAAACACCGCTGATTGCCCTGCAGGCGGTGCATCTGCTGCATCAGTCAGGCATTGCCCCCGAGGTCCTGCAACTGCTGCCCGGCCGTGGCGAAACCGTGGGTGCCGCGCTGGTGGCCGATGCTCGTGTGGCCGGCGTGCTCTTCACTGGCTCTACCGAGGTGGCCAGGCTGCTGAACCTGCAAACATCTTCAAGACTGCGTGAGGACGGCCAGCCCGTGGTTCTGGTGGCCGAGACCGGCGGCCAGAACGCCATGATTGTGGACTCATCCGCCCTGGTCGAGCAGGCGGTGCAAGACATCATCTCCTCGGCCTTTGACAGCGCGGGTCAGCGCTGCTCGGCCCTGCGCCTGCTGTGCGTGCAAAGCGACTGCGCCGATCGCCTGCTGAGCATGCTGCGCGGCGCCATGCAGGAGCTGCGCTGCGGCAACCCCGCCGAGCTGGCCACCGACATAGGCCCCGTGATCGATGCCCCTGCCAAGGCGGGCATTGAAAAGCACATCGCCAAGCTCAAAGCCCAAGGAATGCACATCTATGAATCCCCGCTAAGCGCAGAGATCGCCGCACAAGGCCATTTTGTCGCGCCTACGCTGATAGAGCTGCCCGATCTCAAGCCCCTCAAGCGCGAAATCTTCGGCCCGGTCTTGCATGTTCTGCGCTACCAGCGCTCTGACTTGCCACTGCTGATAAAGCGCATCAACGCTCTGGGCTTTGGTCTGACCATGGGCCTGCACACCCGCATTGACGAGACCGTGCAGCACATTGCCCAAAGCGCCCATGTCGGCAATCTGTATGTCAACCGCAATATGGTGGGAGCCGTGGTCGGCGTGCAACCTTTTGGCGGCGAAGGCCTGTCAGGCACCGGCCCCAAGGCTGGCGGGCCGCTGTATCTGCCGCGCCTGCAGCACGCAAGCAGATCGCCGCTAAACCTGCTCCGCTTGGGTCTGCATCAATCCGGAGTGCAGCAAAATCGGCCACAGTCCGCGCATGTCATCCGCGCTGCGACCGCCGCCTTGCAGCAACTACAGCACTGGGCCAGCCAGCATCATGAAGCGGCCCTTGGCAACCACTGCGAACAACTGCTATCGGCCCTGCCTGATCTGCATGCTGCCTATCTTCTGCCCGGCCCCACCGGCGAGCGCAATCTCTATCATCTGTCGGGCAAGGCTCGCGTTCTCTGTGTTGCACAAAATCCCGCCATGCTGTTGGCGCAACTGGCCGCCGTATTGGCTTGCGGCGCAAAGGCTTTATGGCTGGCCGACTCCATCAGCACAGCGCTGCACCAGCGTCTGCCAGCAACGCTTCAGCACCATCTACAACGATTGCCTGCCGAGTTGAGCCTTGAAGAGATCGCAGAGACGGAAGTCATGGACGCCGCGTTGCTGGAATGCGATGACGCCCTGTTTTTGCAATGGGCCGGGGCCTTGGCACACCGCCCTGGCCCGCTGATTCTGCCCACACGCTGCCAAGCCGGTCAGCCGATAAGGCTGGAGCGCTTGTGGCATGAACGCGCCCTGTCCCACAACACCGCCGCCGCTGGTGGAAACACCGCCCTGATGATGCTGGGCTGAGTACGAGTCACAACAGAAACGCAACGAAGACACAGCTCAGCAAATCGCAGAACTGCGCAAGTCCCGCCCATTCAGTTCTCAGATCGGGAATATGCGCATGACTGGGGCTGCCGCTCCGCCCCAGAGGCAGCCAGATGCGGCTTTTCTGCCCCCTCCTCCTTGGAGGCATTCCACAACTGACCGCTGGCCTGCAAGGCTTCCGCCTCATCCCACGCGGCCTCCCAGGCGACCAAGGGCTGGCGAGCATTCAGCGCCCCTGCACCAAGCAATGCTCCGCTCACCCAGCTCCATGCCTGTGTCCATACATTGCGCATCACAAACTCCTGTCGTTGATTCACATCTCTCGCGCACGAGCCTGCCCGGTACGGCCTGCTCGTCATCTCAAAAATGAGAGCACCTTGTGCTCTCCACATCTAAGCCGGACTTACTTTTTGGCATAAATCTGATCAAAGCTGCCACCGTCGGCAAAGTGCGCCTTGTCAGCCGCTGCCCAGCCGCCAAAGGCCTTGTCGATGGTGAACAGCTCCAGCTTGGGGAACTGACTGGCAAACTCGGCCGCCACCTTGGCATCGGTGGGGCGGTAGAAGTTCTTGCCGGCGATGCGCTGGGCTTCTTCCGAATAGAGGTACTGCAAATAAGCCTCGGCGACCTTGCGCGTACCTTTTTTGTCCACCACCTTGTCGACCACGGCCACCGAGGGCTCGGCCAGAATGGACAGCGAAGGCGCGACGATCTGGAACTTCTCCGGGCCGAACTCCTTGAGTGCCAGATAGGCCTCGTTCTCCCAGGCCAGCAGCACATCGCCCAGACCACGCTGCACAAAAGTCACGGTGGAGCCGCGTGCGCCGGTATCCAGCACGGGCACATTCTTGTAGAGCTTGGTGATGAAATCCTTGGCCTGCGCATCGCCGCCGTCTGCTCCCCCGTATTTGCGCTTGGCAAACTCCCAGGCCGCCAGATAGTTCCAGCGCGCACCGCCCGAGGTCTTGGGGTTGGGCGTGATCACCTGGATGCCGGGCTTGATCAGATCGTCCCAATCCTTGATGCCCTTGGGGTTGCCCTTTTTGACCAAAAACACAATGGTCGAGCTGTAGGGCGCACTGTTGTGCGGCAGGCGCTTTTGCCAGTCGGCCTTGACACTGCCATTCTTGACCAGTGCATCAATATCGCCCGCCAGCGCCAGCGTGGCCACATCGGCCTCAATGCCGTCGATGATGGAGCGTGCCTGCTTGCCCGAGCCACCATGCGACTGCTTGATCGTCACATCCTGGTTCTGCGTCGCCTTCCAGTGCTTGGCAAACGCCTGGTTGTAGTTCACATACAGCTCACGGGTCGGGTCGTAAGAGACGTTGAGCAGCTGTACCCCAGATTGCGCAAACGCAGGCAATGTGGGCAGAGCCGAGAGGGTCAAGCCCCCAATCAGACCGGCAGCCAGAGGAAACTTGATAAAGTTGCGACGATTTTTCATTGGACTGTGTTCTTGGAGTGAATGGATAACGGGCTTATTCCCCCGTTGCTGTGCATTCTTGAGCTACATTCTTAAAACTCAAACTACTAAGATTTCAGTTTGTTATTACCCAAACATCTGAAATCAACCAAGAGGACCCTACACATGGCACGTACCGTTCACTGCATCAAGCTTGGTCAAGACGCAGAAGGCCTGGACTTCCCTCCTGCTCCCGGCGAACTGGGCAAGCGCATTTATGAAAGCGTGAGCAAGCAGGCCTGGGCCGACTGGCTCAAGCACCAGACCATGCTGATCAATGAAAACCGCCTGAACCTGGCCGACGCCCGCGCCCGCCAGTACCTGGCCCGCCAGATGGAAAACCACTTCTTTGGTGGTGGTGCCGACGCAGCTCAGGGCTATGTGCCACCCAGCGCTGAATAAGCTCTGCTGACTCGAACAAAAAAGCCCCTAGGTTTCGGCCTTGGGGCTTTTTTGTTGCTGGCTGTGGCCCGCGTTATTTATGAAGAAATCGGCCTCTAACGCTTATCTGGATTGCGGTAGCAGCTATCAAAACAACATCATTTTTTCGCCAGCGACAGAGGCCGGGTCTCGCCCCGGCTGGCGAGTTACCTTTCTTGCTCGCACAAGAAACGTAACCCAAAGAATGCGACCCGACTGTCCGCGTCCCTGCGCTGCGCTCCGGGCAAACCTGCGTCACGCCATTCAGGCTGCGGTGCCGCCCAACTCCAAGAGCTTGACGGCGCAGGTTGCCCGCAGCGAAGCGGAGGGACGTGGGTAGCAGGGGCCGGCTCTTTGCCTACTTTCTGGCACCAGAAAGTAGGTCGGCAAGGCGGGCCGAGACCCGCCCTCTGCAAGCCAATCAGGCATATCGCTTGCATCGAGCACAGCAGTCACCAACCCTGTAATTTCAAGCCAAATTAGCCTCCAGCCCAATCACAGAAAGCGTAAGCAGCTATCAAAACTGCGTTTGCTTTGTCGTACACGACAGAGGACGGGTCTCGGCCCGTCAGCCGAGGTACTTTCTTTTGCTTCGCCAAAAGATAAGTACCCAAAGAAAAGGCGACCCGACTGTCCGCGTCCCTGCGCTGCGTTTCACTTCGCTTCGGGCAAACCTGCGTCACGCCATTCAGTCTGCGGTGCGGCAAAACTCGCTTTGCGCTGCGCGCGCCGCTCAAACACGTTGCCGCAAGTCAGATCACGAAGCAACGCTGTCCTGCGGCAGCGTTGCCCGCAGCCCGAACAGCGTGCCGCAGGCGCTGACACACGGGTGGATGCGGGTACGGACGGCCTGCGAGATTTGTGACGAACTGGGCTTTTATCTCAATCTCAGATTTGTAAGATGCTTTTCAGATGAGGGATCGCTTTCGGCCAGAAGAAGCCATTGAATGTTACGCCGTAAAGCTGTCATTCAATTCCTCTACTGAACTTAATGATTCAACAATAGTTGTATTATTAATTCATGCAAGAAGCCCAAGTTATCCGTTCCCTTTCAGCCTTGGCCCATGAGGCACGCCTGCGCGTTTTTCGTGCGTTGGTTGTTGCAGGACTGGAAGGCCTTACACCCAGCGCATTGGCTGAGCAGCTGGGGATCGCACCCAATGCGCTGTCGTTTCACCTCAAGGAACTCTCTCATGCTGAACTTGTGACTCAGGAGAGACAGGGGCGTAATGTGCTTTATCGAGCTGCGATTCCGGCCATGAATGGCCTGCTCTCATACCTCGTAGAGAACTGCTGCCAGGGTGCAGCTTGTACAGACGCCCCAGCCGTTTGTCAGTGCTGAACAAGGAGTAGTTCGGCATGTTGAGCGCCATCCTGATTTTCATCTTCACTTTGACGCTGGTCATCTGGCAACCGCGTGGCCTGGGTATTGGCTGGAGCGCCTCGATTGGAGCCGCTATCGCGCTGTTGCTGGGGGTTGTGCATTGGGCTGATATTCCGGTGGTCTGGAACATCGTCTGGAATGCCACGGCAACCTTTGTCGCCGTCATCATCATCAGCCTTTTGCTGGATGAAGCTGGTTTCTTCGAGTGGGCCTCGTTGCACTTTGCACGCTGGGGTGGAGGCAGCGGAGTCAAACTGTTTGCTTTCATCGTGCTGCTGGGTGCTGCCGTGTCAGCCCTGTTCGCCAATGATGGCGCGGCCCTGATTCTCACGCCCATCGTGATGGCCATGCTGGTGGCGTTGGGCTTTTCTCCGGCTGCAACGCTGGCGTTTGTCATGGCCGCCGGGTTTATTGCAGACACAGCGAGCTTGCCTCTGATCGTCTCCAACCTGGTGAATATCGTCTCCGCCGACTTTTTCAAGATCGGCTTCAATGACTACGCATCGGTGATGGTTCCCGTCAACATCGCCTCGGTCCTGGCGAGCTTGGGTGTATTGCTGCTGTTTTTCCGACGCGATATTCCTGCCACTTACGACGTAGCTCAGCTCAAGTCGCCATCGGCTGCAATCAAGGATCTGGCCACCTTTCAGGCTGGCTGGGTCGTGTTGGTCTTGCTGCTGGTCGGCTTCTTCGCGCTGGAGCCCCTGGGCGTCCCTGTCAGCGCAGTGGCCGCCGTGGGGGCTGCGATCTTGCTGGCTGTGGCTGCGCGTGGTCATGTCATCAGCACCAGGAAAGTACTTCATGATGCTCCGTGGCAGATCGTGGTGTTCTCGCTGGGGATGTATCTGGTGGTCTATGGGCTGCGCAACGCGGGCCTTACGGATTACATCGCCATGTTGCTGAACCAGTTTGCAGCCGGTGGCGTGTGGACCGCTTCACTGGGCACAGGCGTGCTGTCTGCGGTGCTGTCTTCCATCATGAACAACATGCCCACGGTCCTGATCGGAGCCTTGTCCATCGATGCATCCACGGCCACAGGGGCAGTCAAGGAAGCCATGGTGTACGCCAATGTGATTGGCTGCGATCTGGGTCCCAAGATCACGCCGATTGGCAGCCTGGCCACGCTCCTTTGGCTGCATGTGCTCGCCAAGAAAGGCACAACGATTGGCTGGGGCTACTACTTCAAAGTCGGTGCGGTGCTGACCATGCCCGTGCTGCTCATTACCCTCGCAGCGCTGGCTTTGCGGCTCAGCGTGGCGTCATGAACCTTTGCAACGGGAATCTAGCGCTATGAGCGACATCACGATCTACTACAACCCTGCTTGCGGTACCTCCCGCAATGTTCTGGCCCTGATCCGCAACAGCGGGGAAGAGCCCAAGGTCATTGAGTACCTCAAGACACCTCCTGATCGCGCCACCCTGGTGGGCCTGATCCAAGCCATGGGCATGCCCGTGCGCGATGTGTTGCGCCAAAAAGGTACGCCGTATGACGATCTGGGCCTGGGCGAGCCCAAATGGACGGATGAGCAATTGATTGATTTCATGCTCCAACACCCCATCCTGATCAATCGTCCGATAGTGGTCACCCCTATGGGAACCCGGCTGTGCCGTCCCTCGGAGGCCGTACTGGAGATCCTCCCTCAGCCCCAACAAGCTGCATTTTCCAAAGAAGACGGTGAAACCGTCATTGACTCGAAAGGCCAACGAATTGGCAAGCTCTGACCTCCCCAACATCGATGAACAGGTATTTGAAAAACCTAGCCTCGAAGGCTTGTTGCCTCAAAAACGTGCAACCCACGCGCCGCGCATTCTGCTGTTGTATGGCTCGGTTCGTGACCGCTCCTACAGTCGACTGCTGACCGAAGAGGCTGCGCGCCTTCTGCGCAAGATGGGGGCCGAGACAAGAGTCTTCGACCCGCGCGGCCTGCCGCAGCCGGATGGCGCCCCTGATGACCACCCAAAGGTTAAAGAGCTGCGTGAGCTGGCTCTATGGGCCGAGGGCATGGTCTGGACATCTCCTGAGCGCCATGGTGCGATGAGCAGCATTCTCAAAGCGCAGATTGACTGGATTCCTTTGTCCGTTGGCGCGGTGCGACCAACGCAAGGCAAGACGCTGGCGGTAATGCAAGTCTCGGGAGGCTCCCAGTCCTTCAATGCAGTCAATCAAATGCGTGTGCTGGGTCGCTGGATGCGCATGATCACCATCCCCAATCAATCCTCCGTTGCGAAGGCATTTGCAGAGTTCGATGAGGCAGGCCGGATGAAGCCCTCTTCATATTACGAGCGGGTGGTAGACGTGATGGAAGAGCTGGTCAAGTTCACGCTGCTGACGCGAGACTGTACGAACTATCTGGTGGATCGCTATAGCGAGCGCCGTGAAAGTGCCGAAGAACTGTCCAAACGGGTCAACCAACGCAGTATTTGAGCGATACGGGCGGGCTGACACCACACTTTTGACTGAAAACTCAGCAGCAGCTTTTCTTATTTTCGGCAGACTGCTTAGGGTCGCTGACTGCCATCTCAAATACAGCCATCAAACACCCAAAGAAGCCATCCTGCATTCGGTATCGCCCCTTTTGCCCACGCCTGTGACTGAAAGTTCTTGGGGCTGGCAGTTGCACCGCAGAGTGCAACTGCATCGTCATCCAATCCGGGGCAACCTGTTTGAACGGAACGTCGAAGACGCGCAGTGAGTTTTGCCGCACAGCCCCAAGAGCTTGACGGCGCAGGACGCCCCGCAGCGAAGCGAAGGGGTCGTGGGCAGCAGGGGCCGGATCTTTGCCTACTTTCTGGCCACAGAAAGTAGGTCGGCAAGGCGAGCCGAGACCCGCCCTCAGTCCTTGGCAAAGGCATGGCATCAAAACAAAACCAAGAGCCAAACCAAGCTCAACGCCAATCACAGCAAGCGCAAGCAGCTATCAAAACCACCTTCAACAGCCACTGGAACAAGCGCCACACGCAGCACAACCGCACGCAAACCCGTACTAACCCGAACAAAGTCCCGGAAACTGACTAAAATCGCGCCCATCCTGCGGGAGAGCGGAACCTGTCACAGTTCCCGCCGAAGGCGCAAACTCCCATAATCGCTCAGGCAATCAGTACCGCAGGTGGGCCAGAAAAGGCCCGGATATCGCCAACTGGAGAGCAGCCCGCAACCACAAGTTCGCTGGGCTCACCGAAGGGGCAAGCATGACCGCCGCGAAGGTGCTTGTGCGCAACTCTCAGGTAAAAGGACAGCGGGAGAGGCAAGCCGGACACTCCTCGCTGATGTGAGTGGCTGGTCTATTTCAAGTGCCTTCATGCTGCCTTCTGTCTCTTTGCTGGATTCGTTCCAGACCTCCAATTTCACCGTCATGCTGGTCATCTATCTGGTGGCCATCACGGCGGAAGCCATGTCCGGCGCCCTGGCCGCAGGCCGGCGCAATATGGACATTTTTGGCGTGGTCGTCATCGCCTTTGTCACCGCTTTGGGCGGCGGCACCATCCGCGACATGGTGCTGGGCCACTACCCGATTGGCTGGACGCAGCATCCCGAGTATGTGTATCTGGTCATCAGCTTTGGCCTGCTGACCACGGTGATTGCGCGCCACATGGTCAAGCTCAAGCAGGTGTTTCTGCTGCTGGACGCCATGGGGCTGATCGCCTTCTCGCTGATCGGCTGCAATACGGCGCTGGAGCTGGGCTACCCCACCATCGTTGTCATCATGGCGGGCATGATTACCGGCATCAGCGGCGGCATCTTGCGCGACGTGCTGTGCAACCAGGTGCCGGTGGTCTTCCGCCGCGAGCTGTATGCCAGCGTGTCGCTGGCCGTGTGTCTGATGTTCCTGGGCCTGCGCTATCTGGAGGTCAGCTCCAACATCAGCACCGTGGTGTGCTTTGTGGGGGGGCTGGCCTTTCGTCTGGCGGCCATTCGCTTCAAGTGGCGGCTGCCGGTGTTTTCTTATCAGCAACGCTGGGAATAACTGGCAAGCCCCCTGAGGCGCTTTCGCGCCTTCCCCCGGAGGGGGACGACATCTTCGCTGCGCGGCGGCGCTTGCTGGATGTCTCTTGACTGGGGCAGCGCCGGTTTTTAGCGCTCTGCTCTGTTGAATTGATGTTTTTTGATGCCTGAAACTGTTCACCACCTGCTTGAAGGTATGGACCCTAACGCCCAGCAATGGCGTGTGCTGGAGACCGACTTTGCTTGCGGTCTGCGCTTTTTGCAGACTTGGGCGGCATGGCGGGCGCAACCACAGCGCAGCCGCATGCTGCATTTTGTGGGTTTGCTCAGCCAGGCCCCCTCGCTTGAAACTCTGTGCCAAACCTTGCCAACCAATGGCCCGCTGAGCCAGTTGGGCGAGCAGTTGTGTCAGCAATGGTGGGGACTGCTGCCCGGCATACACCGGCTGTCGTTTGAGCAAGGGCAGGTGCTGCTGACGCTGTATATCGGCGATACGCAGAATCTGCTGCGCCGCCAGCCGCCGCTGGCCGCCGACCATATCTGCCTGAGCAATGCAGACCCTGCCGACTGGAATGGCGATGCCCTCAAGAATCTGGCCCGCCATTGCCGCCGCGGCACGCTGCTGACAGCACCCGGTACGGCGCTGGCAACGGCTTTGGGCAAGCTGGGTTTCGAGCTGCTGCAGCAAGCAGCAACAACTGGCCTGCAGGCCCGCTACAACCCGGCGTGGGAGCCGCGCCATCGCCCCGATGGCTTTCCCGCACCGCTCGGCCAGCCGGGTCACTGTCTGGTGCTGGGCGCAGGTCTGGCTGGGGCAGCAGCCGCCGCCAGTCTGGCGCGGCGCGGCTGGCAAGTCACTGTGCTGGACAAGGCTGCCCAGCCTGCAGCCGGTGCCTCGGGCCTGCCTGCGGGACTGTTCTGTCCCCATGTCTCGCCCGATGACAGTGTTTTATCGCGTCTATCCAGATCCGGCGTGCGCACCACGCTACAAACTTTGCAGCAACTCAGTGCGACCGATCAGTTGCAGAGCGGCCAAGACTGGGCGCATGGTGGTGTGCTGGAGCATGACCTGAACGAGCCCGCCCATTTGCCAGCGCAATGGCTGAACCCTGACCATGACGAGCATCGCTGGGGCCAGCAGTGGAGCAGTCCTGCCAGCGACGGGCAGCTTGCCGCTGCGCATTTGCCAAAAGGTAGCCATGCCCTGTGGCATGCGCAGGCCGGCTGGGTCAGGCCCGCTCAACTGGTGCGGGCGCTGCTCAGCCATCCACGCATCCACTGGCAAGGCAACGCCCCTGCCGCACGACTGCAGCGCGATGCGGCCAGTGAGCAGTGGCAGGTGCTGGACAGTCAAGATCAGCGACTGGCACAAGCCCCCATGCTGGTGCTGGCGCTGGGCCCAGACAGCAAGGCCCTGCTGCAAGCCAGCGGCCTGAGCGCCGGCGACTGGGAGCTGCAAGCCATACGCGGCCAGGTCAGCGTGGCCGTGCACTCGGCCCAGACGCAGGCAGCCATGCCGCCCTTTCCCGTCAACGGCCACGGCAATCTGGTGCCGGATTTTCCCGGCGCTGCCCCTGCCGATGCACACCAATGGATCATGGGCTCCACCTTCGAGCGCGATGTCACCGAGCTGCCGCCCTCGCCCGCCGATCAGCAAGCCGCCCATGCCAGCAATGGCGAAAAGCTGGCCGCCCTGCTGCCCGCGTGCCGGCAGGCACTGCAATCATTTTTCGATGCACCGCAGCAGCCCGCCACCTGGGCCCGCGTGCGCTGTGCCGCTTATGACCGTCTGCCGCTGGCCGGGCCAACCGGGCAAACGCCCGAGGAGCAAGCAGGCCTGTGGGTGCTGACAGGATTGGGCTCACGCGGGCTGACGCTGTCCATGCTCTGCGGCGAGTTGCTGGCCGCGAGCCTGCATGGCGAGCCACTGCCCATCGATGCCAAGCTGGCGCAGGCGCTGGGCACGCAGCGGCTGTGGGGCCGCAGCGCCGAGCAAGCGCGGTAAGAGCCACTCCAAACACGCATTCAACTCTCAAAAAAAATAGCGGCTAGCGCTTATCACATAAGCACTAGCCGCTATTTTGATGCTTGAACCTTTTATTCGTTGCTGCTCGTCACCACGGTGACCAAAGGCTCCAACTTGCTTGCCAACACCTTGTCCAGCGTCTTGCCGTCCATGTCCACGACTTCAAAGCGCCAGTCTTCCCACTCCACCACATCGGCCTCGCTGGGGACTCGGCCCAGCAGCAGCATGATCATGCCGCTCAGCGTGTGATAGCGACCGCGCTCTTCTTCGGGCACGGTATGCAGGCCCAGGCAGTCCTTGAGTTCGGGCACGGGAATATGGCCATCCAGCAGCCAGCTGCCGTCTTCGCGCTGCACCGCCCAGCTCTCTTCGGGGTCATCGGGCAAAAACTCGCCGGTAATGGCCTCGATCAAATCCTGCAGCGTGACAATGCCTTGCACTTCGCCGTATTCGTCGATAACAAACGCCATCTGCAGATCTGAGGTGCGGAAGTTGTCCAGCAGCTCCATGCCCGTAATCGTCTCGGGCACATAAAGCGCCGCCTGCAGGGGCTGATCCTTGAGCTTTTGCTCGCCCTTGTTGCGCACCGTCTGGGCCAGCCACTGGCGGGCATTGAGCACGCCCACGATATCGCCCATATCCCCCTTCACCACGGGATAGCGCGCATGGTTGGCCTGCTCGACACGGGCCAGATTGGCTTCCAGACTGTCATTGATATCGAGGAACACCACATCGCTGCGCGGCACCATCAGCGAGCCGATCTGGCGCTCATCCAGGCGAAACACATTGCGCACCATGGTGTGCTCTTGCGCCTCAATCACGCCTGCAGTCTGGCCTTCCACCAAAATGGCCTGAATTTCCTCTTCGGTCACCACACTGCCATTGCTTTCCTTGACGCCCAGCAGCTTGAGCAAGCCACGTGTCGATGCCGACAGCAACCAGACAAAAGGCTTGGTAGCCAGCGCCAGAAAGTTGATAGGCCGCGAGATCAGGCGCGCCAGCGCCTCGGGGTTGGACTGTCCCAGCCGCTTGGGAACCAGTTCGCCCACCACGATGGAGAAGTACGTGATCAACACCACCACTAGACCGGTAGCGACATAGCCTGCGGTCTTGACGTCCAGGCCTGCACTGATGAGCCACTGAGCCAGCGGGCCGGCCAGAGCGGCTTCACCAACGATACCGTTGAGCACGCCGATCGAAGTAATACCGATTTGAATGGTGGAGAGGAAACGCGTTGGATCCTCTCCCAATTTGATAGCAGCAATCGCGCCGCTGTCGCCCTCATCCACCAGTTTTTGCATGCGGCTTTTGCGGGCGGTGACCAGCGCAATTTCCGACATGGCGAACACGCCGTTCAGACAGATCAGGGCGAAAAGTATGGCTATTTCCATAGTCGGGCACCCGCTTTCAATCCAGGCGCCTCAATATTGAACAAGCCCTAATTCTAGGGAATGCGCAGCGACCACTCGCCCGCCAAATGCAAGCGTCTCTAAAGGAGATTCGCAAAAGCGCCTGTTTTGAAGCATTTTTTGCCTCACATATTCATTTAGATATATATGAACCACTAAATAATCGTTTGTTTTTATATAAAGCCTCTCTACAGTCCGCCTCAGCGATCCAAGTGCCATGCCTGCGCCGCAAGGCATCTGCTCCACGAAAGACCTGTAGACATGTACCAATACACCGATTTCGACAAAGCGTTCGTCAAGCAACGCGCCGACCAGTTCCGTGACCAGCTTGAGCGCTGGCAAGCCGGCAAGCTCACGGAAGACGACTTCCGTCCGCTGCGCCTGCAAAACGGCTGGTATGTGCAGCGTTATGCGCCCATGCTGCGTGTGGCCGTGCCCTACGGTGAAATCAACTCGGCCCAGATCCGCGTGCTGGCCCAAATAGCGCGCGAGTACGACGAGCCCGAGGCTGATGTCTTCCAGGCTGCGCTGGACGGCCAGGGCAAGATGGGCACCACTTACCTGCCCAAGAACTGCGCCCACTTCACCACCCGCACCAACGTGCAGTTCAACTGGATTCCGCTGGCCAAGGCTGCCGATGTAATGGACTTGCTGGCCACCGTGAACCTGCACGGCATTCAGACCAGCGGCAACTGCATTCGCAACACCACCACCGATGCGCTGGCCGGTATTGCCCCCGATGAAATCGTTGACCCTCGCCCCTACGCGGAAATCCTGCGCCAGTGGACGACGCTGCACCCCGAGTTCGCCTTTCTGCCTCGCAAGTTCAAGATCGCCATCACCGGCGCCAGCGAAGACCGCGCTGCCACGGGCTGGCATGACGTAGGCCTGCACCTGCTCAAGAACGAGGCCGGCGAGATCGGCTTCAAGGTCTTTGTGGGCGGCGGCATGGGCCGCACGCCCGTGATCGGCACCGTGATCCGTGAGTTCCTTCCCTGGAACCAGATCATGAATTACATCGAGGCCATCGTCCGCGTCTACAACGAGCTGGGCCGCCGCGACAACAAGTACAAGGCCCGCATCAAGATCTTGGTCAAGGCCGAAGGCCAGGCCTATATCGATGCTGTGGAAGAAGAATTCCGCCAGATCGTCGAAGTGGACGGCGGCCCCCACACCGTGCCTCAGGCCGAGTTTGACCGCGTGGCCGCCATGTTCCAGCAGCCCGAGCTGAGCGCGCATCCCCAGATTTCTGCCGAGCAAGCCAATGCCGAGCTGCAAGAGCGCGTGGCAGCATCGCCCGCCTTTGCCCGCTGGGTCCAGCGCAATGTACACGCCCATGCCAACCCCGCCCTGCGGGCCGTGACTCTGTCATTCAAGCGCGTGGGCCAGGCCCCTGGTGATGCAACGGGCGAGCAGCTCGATGCCCTGGCCGATCTGGTCGATGTGTTCTCCGCCGGCGAAGCCCGCGTGACCCATGACCAGAACGTGATGCTGCCCTGGGTGCATGCCAGCGAGCTGTATGCCCTGTGGCAAAAGGCGAAGGAGTTGGGCCTGGCCAGCACCAATGTGGCGCTGCTCACCGACATGATTGCCTGCCCTGGCGGCGACTTCTGCGCGCTGGCCAATGCCCGCAGCCTGCCGATTGCCGACGCCATCACCGCCCGCTACCAGGATCTGGACGAACTGGACGATATCGGGGAGATCGATCTGCACATCAGCGGCTGCATCAACTCCTGCGGCCATCACCACAGCGGCCATATCGGCATTCTGGGCGTGGATAAGGACGGCAAGGAGTGGTACCAGGTCACGCTGGGCGGCTCAGACGGCTCCACGCTGTCGGGCAACGCCGTAGCCGGCAAGGTCATTGGCCCATCTTTCAGCGCCGCTGAAGTGCCTGATGTGATCGAAGCTGTGCTGACCACCTACCGCGACCTGCGTCAGCCTGGCGAGCACTTCATCGATGCCGTGCGCCGCATCGGCCTGGACCCGTTCAAGGAAGCTGGTAAGGCGGCACGTCACCCCGTCGAAGCCGAAGAAGCTGAAGAAGAAGCGCTGGCCTGAAATACAAGAACAAGACAGGAACAAGGACCGAGTCATGAAAATTCTGGCAAACCACGAATACCAGGCACCGGCCGAGAGCACAGCCACCGTGCTGGTCTTGGCCAATGATGTAAACGCCCTCGAAGCCAATCTCGACGGCATCACGCAAGTCGATCTGCACTTTCCCAACTTCACCGATGGCCGGGCCTTCACTCAGGCCTATCTGCTACGCCGCCGCCGTGGCTACAAGGGCGATATCCGCGCGACCGGCGATGTACTGATCGACCAACTGGTGCAGATGCAGCGCACCGGCTTTACCTCTGCCGTGCTGCGCGAAGGCGTGGACGCCACCGATGCGCAGCGTCAATTCGAGCGCTTTAGTGGCTACTACCAGGCCGATGCCGTGGAGCACCATCCCCACTTTGCGCAGGAGGCAGCATGAGCGAGCTGAACCTGTCTGCCGTCAACGCCGAACTGGGTCGCGACGCTCAGGCGCTGGTGAACTGGGCCGTGAGCCTGGGTCAGCCCACCATCGTCACCACCAACTTTCGTCCCTTTGAGGCCGTGATACTGCACATGGTCACCCGCGCGAACCCCAACGTGCCCGTGGTCTGGATGGATAACGGCTACAACACGCCAGCCACCTACCAGTTTGCCGATGCCGTCACCAAGCAGTTGGGCCTGAACCTGAAGATTTACCTGCCTCTGCGCAGCCGCGCCCACCGCGAAGCCGTGGAAGGTGCCACACCTGCTCTGGATGACCCTCGCCACGCGGCATTCACCGAAGAGGTGAAGCTGGAGCCTTTTGCCCGCGCCCTGCGCGAGACCGCGCCCAAGGTCTGGTTCACCGCCCTGCGCGCCACCGACACCGCCGTGCGTGCGGCGATGGAGCCTGTGAGCATCAACCCGGATGGGCTGATCAAAGTCGCGCCGCTGCTGCACTGGTCGTCCAAGGACTTGTACGAGTACTGCGAAAAGCACGGCCTGCCCAACAACTTTGACTACGTGGACCCGACCAAGGGTGAAGACAACCGCGAGTGCGGACTTCACTTGTCCCACTGAAAGTGGGACACCCCCTGAGCCGCTTCGCATCTTCCCCCTCTCTCTACGTGCTTCGCACTACGGGAGGGGGACGGCACCAGCGCGGCGGGGCGGCCCTTGCGCGGTGCCCCTGAGATGGGGTTGGTCAGTTTTATAGGTTGCGAATTTATAAAAAAGATAGCTGCTTGCGCAATACCAATAAGCGCTACAGCCCGATTTGATTGGAAAAGCAATGAACGCCCGTGTGGATACCTCCGTGCTGAGCCAGCTCAGCAACCGCCATCTGGACGCGCTGGAAGAAGAAACCATCTTCATCCTGCGTGAAGTGGCTGCCGCGTTTGAGCGCCCCGCCCTGCTGTTTTCTGGCGGCAAGGATTCGCTGGTCATGCTGCGCTGCGCCGAGAAGGCTTTTGGCGTGGGCCGCATTCCCTATCCGCTGCTGATGATTGACACCGGTCACAACTTCCCCGAGGTGACCGATTTCCGCGACCTGCGCGCCCAGGAGCTGGGCGCCGAGCTGATTGTGCGCAGCGTCGAGGACTCCATGGCCCGCGGCACGGTGCGCCTAGCCCACGCCGAAGAGCCCCGCAATGCGCACCAGTCGGTCACGCTGCTGGAAGCGATTGAAGAATTCCGCTTTGACGCGCTGATTGGCGGTGCCCGCCGCGATGAGGAAAAAGCCCGTGCCAAGGAGCGCATCTTCAGCCATCGCGACAGCTTTGGCCAATGGCAGCCCAAGGCCCAGCGGCCCGAGCTGTGGACGCTGTTCAACACCCGCATCGCCCCGGGCGAGCATTTCCGCGTCTTCCCCATCAGTAACTGGACCGAGCTGGATGTGTGGCAGTACATAGAGCGTGAGCAAATTGCCCTGCCCAGCCTCTACTACAGCCACAAGCGCAACATCGTTGAGCGCAAGGGCCTGCTAGTGCCTGTTACCGAGCTGACGCCGCCCAGAGATGGCGAGCAAGTCGTCGAGCGCGATGTGCGCTTTCGCACCCTGGGCGACATCACCTGCACTTGCCCCGTGGAAAGTACCGCCGCCACCGCTGCCGACATCGTGCTCGAAACCCTGGCCGCCGATGTCAGCGAACGCGGCGCGACGCGCATGGATGACAAGACCAGTGAAGCGTCCATGGAAAAACGCAAAAAAGACGGGTATTTCTGAAGGCTCCCCCTGAGCGGCTACGCCGCTTCCCCCTCTCTCGCTTCGCTGCGCTTGCGGGAAGGGGACGACGCCATCGCCGCGAGGCGGCTCTTGCTTGGCGTCTCTGGGTTAGGTTGGGATGTGTTTGATTGGCGCGGTGTGCGTGCCTGAATCACTGAGACAAATGCGATGACTAAAACTATTAATTCCGTAGCTGCTAGCACAATTCCAGCAAGCGCTACAGGCCAATTTGATGCTCAATACAGCAGCGCGCTGCGCTTTATCACCTGCGGCTCGGTCGATGATGGCAAGAGCACGCTGATCGGTCGTTTGCTGGTGGACACCCGTGCCGTGCTGCAGGATCAGCTGGCGGGCGTGACCAAGTCAGGCCAAAACGGGGACACCGTCGACCTGGCCCAGCTGACCGACGGCCTGGCTGCCGAGCGCGAGCAAGGCATCACCATCGACGTGGCGTACCGCTACTTCAACACCGAGGCACGCAAATTCATCATTGGCGATGCCCCTGGGCACGAGCAGTACACCCGCAATATGGTGACGGCGGCATCCAGTGCCGATGCCGCCGTGGTGCTGGTCGACGCCACCAAGCTCGATTGGCAGAACGTCGACCTGGAGCTGCTGCCCCAGACGCGCCGCCACAGTCTGCTGGTGCATCTGCTGCGCGTGAATTCGCTGATTTTTGCGGTCAACAAGCTCGATGCCGTGCAAGACCCGGCCCTAGCCTTCGCCCATATCAGCGCTGCGCTGCAGAAGTTCACAGCCACTGCCGGCATCAAGGTCACAGCCACTGTGCCCGTGTCCGCGCTCAAGGGCTACAACGTGGTCAGCAGCACTGACGGCTGGGCCGGCTACCAAGGCCCCAGCCTGCTGCAGCTGCTGGAACGGTTACCCAACACGCCTGCAGACAGCCATCTGGAGCTGGCCTTCCCCGTGCAATGGGTCGAGAAATTCTCTTCATCTGCAGACACCAGCCAGGGGCGCCGCGTGTTCTGGGGCCGTGTGGCCGCTGGCGTAGCCAAAGTAGGCGCGCAAGTGCAGATTCTGCCCAGCGGCCAGCTGGCGAGCGTGGCACAGGTCATCGACCATGCCCGCACGCCCAAACAGGTAGAGGCGGGTCTGTCCGCCGGCATCACCCTGGACCGCGAGGTCGATGTCTCGCGCGGCGACTGGATGGTGGCTGCCCCTGTGGCGGGCATCACGGCAGAGGACGACTTTGACGCCCCCGCCGCTATGAGCCCCTGGCCCAGCACCCGCGAGATCACAGCCACCGTGGCCTGGATGGACAACGAGCCCCTGGTGCCCGGCCGCGTGTACTGGGCGCTGCACGGCCACCGCTGGGTCAAGGCCAAGGTACGCCGCGTGGCGCACCGCCTGAACATCCACACCCTGGCCAAGGAAGAGGTAGAGCAACTGGAAGCCAATGCTATTGGCCTGGTCAACCTGCAACTGCAGGAAGCCATTCCTGCTGCCCCCTTTGGGCGTGCACGCCAGTTGGGCTCGCTCATTCTGGTGGACACAGCAAGCCATGCCACCGCCGGCGCAGCCCTGGTGAACTAGCCCCCGTAAAGCCAAGGCCGTAGCCGCGATCTAGGCCGCCAAACCAGATCGCCGTGCGGCCTTATCCGGCAGCGCGCTGGCGCTGCTCGGGAAAAAACCTAAAATCACCGGGTTTACCAATCCCACCGTACAAGAAGAATCCCAATGACTCACGTCGTTACCGAAAATTGCATCAAGTGCAAATACACCGATTGCGTGGATGTTTGCCCCGTGGACTGCTTCCGTGAGGGCCCGAACTTCCTGGTGATCGATCCCGACGAGTGCATTGACTGCGCCGTCTGCATCCCCGAATGCCCCGCCAACGCCATCTTTGCCGAAGAGGATGTGCCCGCCGATCAACTGGCTTTCATCAAGCTCAACGTCGATCTGTCCCAGCTCAAGAGCTGGAAGAGCATCACCAAGCGCAAGGCATCGCTGCCCGACGCCGACGAGTGGAATGGCAAGCCAAACAAAGTGGATTTGCTAGAGCGCTAAGCCAGCACGGGCGCGGACTGCGCTACGCTTGGCTGCATGAGCCTGTCCAACGCAACGCCCAACGCCTCCCTCTCTCAACAACCCGCCGTGGAGACCGACGCCATCATCATTGGTGCCGGTCCGGCGGGTTTGTTTCAGGCCTTCCAGCTAGGCCTTCAGGGCATTCACGCCCAGTTGATTGATGCCCTGCCCCATATCGGCGGCCAGTGCAGCCAGCTCTACGCACACAAACCCATCTACGACATCCCCGGCATTCCTGTCTGCACGGGCCAGGAGCTGGTTCAGCTGCTGGACAAGCAGCTCGCCCCCATGAAGGTGTCCCGCCACCTGGGTCAGCAAGTGGAAACCGTGGCTGCCATGAGCGATGGCCGCTGGCAAGTCAGCACCACCGCAGGCCAAGTCTTTCACACCCGTACCATCTTCATCGCCGCCGGTGTCGGGGCCTTTGTGCCCAAAGCCCTCAAGGCGCCAGGCGTGGATGCGCTCAGCAGCGCCCAGTTGCACTACCACCCACAGCAGCCGGATATGGCGGCAGGCCAGCAGACACTGATCTATGGCGGTGATGAAGAGGCCGTGGCCGCAGCCATTGCCTGCGCATCCACCGCAGCCCAAACTGTTCTCATGTACCGCCGCGACAGCTTCAATGCCGAGCCTGCTCAGCTGGAACAACTGCAACAATTGCGTGAATCCGGCGCTATCAAAGTCTTGATTGGCCAGATCACCGAGGCCCAGCACCATCAAGGTCGGCTGCAAAGCGTGCAATGGATGGACAGCGAAGGCAGCGAGCATATGCAGCCCGTTGAGCAATTGCTGGTCTATCAGGGCATTTCCCCAAAACTGGGGCCGCTGACCGATTGGGGCCTGGCACTGGAGCGCAAGCAACTGCTCGTCGATCCAGCCACTCTCGCCACCAGCTCCGCTGGCATTTATGCGATTGGTGACATCGTCAGCTATGCAGGTAAGAAGCGGCTGATTCTCTGCGCCTTCCACGAAGCCACCATGGCAGCATTCGCCGCAGCCGAATACCTGCAAGGCAGCAAGCCACTGCTGGAGTACACGACCACCAGTGCTCGCCTGCACGCCATTCTGGGTGTGTCGCACTGACAATAGCTTCCGAGAGCGGGTTCCTTTTGTCCGTCTCTTCCTCGTCAAGACAAGGCACGCAAATATAAAAAAGCCGCTACGCCTTTCATCAGGCATAGCGGCATCAATCACGACAGGGCTTTGTACCCCGCCGCGCGCACCTTGCTCAGCTCAATGTCCGTGTGCAGCCTTGACCGGAATAATGGGCACTTCCTTGCCCTCCTTGTCATAGACCTTGCCACCTTCAACGCGGTCACCGTCAGCCAGGGACTCCAGCACATGCTGGCTCAAGGCTCGGCCGTAGCCCGCCTCAAAGACGGAAGGCTGGTCGGAATTGCCTTGCTTGAAGTGGTTGTAGAGCAGGTTCAAAGTCACAGCGACCAAGGCTGTAGCGCTGATACCAGAGTGGAAGATGGTGGCAAACCATTCGGGGAACTGATCGTAGAACTTGGGAGCAACCACAGGCAGCAGGCCCGCGCTCACCGAAGTCGCCACGATGATCAGGTTCATATTGTTGTTGTATTCCACCTTGGCCAGCGTACGAATGCCGCTGGCAGCCACAGTACCAAACAACACCAGACCCGCCCCGCCCAGCACGGAGGGAGGCACGCAGGCAACAATACGGCCCATCACAGGCAGCACGCCAAATATGATCAGGATCAGGCCCGAAAAAGCCACGACATAGCGGCTCTTGATACCCGTCACGGCCACCAGGCCCACATTCTGCGCAAAAGCACTCTGCGTGAAGCCACCGAAGATGGGAGCCACGATGCTGGAGAGCATGTCGGCACGCAAGCCATCGCCCAGACGACGACCATCCACCGGACTGTCCACGATTTCACCCACGGCCAGAACGTCAGCCGAGGTTTCCACCAGGATCACCAGAATCACGATGAACATGGAGATCGTGGCGGCGATGTCAAAGGTAGGCCAGCCAAAATGCAGCGGCGTTGGCACAGCAAAAATGGGCCCGCTGAATACTTGCGAAAAGTCGGCCTTGCCAATGAACACAGCGGTCACGGTACCCACCACAATGGCCACCAGAATCGACAGGCGCGACAGCATGGCGTTGCCCAGCTTGCTGAACAGCAACACCATAAACAGCGACAAGCCCGCCAGACCGATATTTCCCACGCTGCCATAGTCCGCAGCCTTGGCGTTACCGCCCATGGCCCAATGCGCAGCCACGGGCATCAGCGACATGCCAATCACCGTAATCACACAGCCATTGACTAATGGGGGGAAAAACTTGGTGATGCGCGAGAAAACTGGCGCAATGATCAGCCCCAGGATGGATGAGTACATCACCGCTCCCAGCACCCCTGACATACCGCCTCCGGTATGCAAAATGCTGACCATGGTGGCAACACCTGCAAAAGAGACACCCTGCACCAAAGGCAAACGACAGCCAAAGAAGGGAATGCCCAGTGTCTGCAACAGCGTGGCAACACCTCCCATGAACAGACAGGCTGTCACCAACAGTCCCGCATCGGCGGCCGACATTCCTGCCGCCTCAGCGACGATCAGAGGCACCGCGACGATGCCGCCATACATGGTCAATACATGCTGCAAGCCATACATAAGGTTGGCTGTAACGCCAAGATTTTCATCTTCGGGGCGCGTGACGGCCGCATCCCTGGATGCTCCAGTCTGATCGTTCATCTTTGTCTCCTAAATTACCTACTCGCCAAGGCTCTAGAGGCCTTTTGCTCTGTCCGGTCGACTCACTGTCGCTCTTAGGTTGGGTTGTTCCCGAACACTGCTATTGCACTGTCTTGTGCTACAGCCTGCACAACATCCTTGAACTGCTTTTCATCAGCCAAGTGGCCTGCTCCATTACGCGATCAAGGCCATACCCGACAGGGCATGAAATCAGACTGTAAGTTGCCGGGACACTAAAATTGTCTACAGTTTTGTATACAAAGTGCTGACCAGAACCTTTCAAAAGTACTCAAACACACTCACAAACGAGGATCAAGTACTGAGCGAGGCATACACGCATCAAAGTAGTCTTGCTCGGCACAAATGCGAAAGGCGTGCAGACGCACGCCTTTCGCTCGTATCTTTTATTCATTAAAGAAAGAGGCCTGGAGTGTGCCCCCTTGACGTTTAGTCTTCCTCAGTCTGCGCAATCCCGGGAAACAGCACATCGGTAAATCCAAAACGACTGAAATCACGTACCCTCATTGGATACAACTTACCCCAGAGGTGATCGCACTCATGCTGCACCACTCGCGCATGAAAGCCCTCGACTGTTCGATCTATTGGATCACCGTAGATATCAAAGCCGGTATAGCGCACCTTGCTCCAGCGCGGCACCATGGCTCGTAGCCCAGGAACAGACAGACACCCCTCCCAATCCAGCTGCTCTTCTTCACCGATAGGAGTGATAACAGGGTTGATCAGCACAGTGCGGGGCACTATCGGTGCATCCGGATATCGAGGATTGGGCTCACCCGAGCCAAACACTACCACCTGCAAATCTTCGCCAATCTGCGGAGCAGCCAGTCCAGCGCCGTTGGCCACATGCATGGTGTCCAACAAATCCTTGAGCAGCAGATGCAGCACATCCGTATCAAACTCAGTCACCTGTTTGGCTACCCTCAGCAACCGGGGATCGCCCATCTTCAAAATAGTACGTACAGTCATACATCAATGTAGCGTGCAGCAACCACTTGGCGGCCCACTGTTCAATCATTCATGAGCATAGCTTTGCAGCAATTCCACGTGAACTCTGTGGCCTGAAGAGACTTCAGAAGCAGAGAATTTGATGAAATTGTGATGAACTTCCTGAGAGGGCTTTTTTACGCCCTATAATTCAGGTCTTC